>NZ_JAGQBX010000001.1 GCF_024345855.1 Synechococcus sp. GreenBA-s
GGCGCGTGAGCGGGTGAGTTCGATCGCCTGCTCCGGTGCATCGCACCACTGCTCCATCAGGGCGTTCATGAAGGCTGGATCGTTATCCGCATCGATCCCGCGCAGGGGGAAGGGCAGTTGCTGCCGCAGCCGCTGGATGGCGGCCAACACCGAGGCCCCATCCCGTGTGATCACGGGCAGGCTCTCGCTCCAGCCGGTGGCGATGTCGGTGGCCACCAGGGTCCAGATGAACCGGCCCTCCAGACGGCCGCCGCAATGGGCCACCAGGTCGATCTCCAGCCAGCCGGGCTGCTTGTGGTCGTCCCAGCCCTTGTAGACGCCAGTCGGCCGGAGGCCATACGTGCGCACCTGAACGCGCCGCCGTACGCCGCTGTGGGCCCGGGGAGGGCGCCGCCACCCATTGCCCGCACTGCTCTGGCGGACAGAGGCCAGCAGTCGATCAATCGTGGCGCTGCTCATCGTCAACACCCGTGCCCGCACGGACGGCTCCAGCTGCAAGTGGCCGTGGTGCTCAAGCGACTCCACCAGCTGCGGCAGCAGGGCATGGAGCCGCTTGCCGCAAAGCCGATCACTGGCTTCCCACAGCGGCACCAGCGCCTCAACCACCTCGGGGCCGTAGCGGCGGCGATGCTGGCCGCGGAGGCTGGTCTGCCGCTGATCGGGCTGCTGGTTCAACCGGCGCAGCAGCGATTTGCGGTGATAGCCGGTGAGAGCCTGCAGCTCATTCAGAAGCAGCTGCTTCCCCGTGCGGCTCAAGCTCCGGTAACGCGCGGCTGCCGCGTTGATCGCCAACGCAATTCGCTCTCCCTCCTTGAGAGAGCCCGCCCGGACTGGCCTCAGGTTTTGCTCGCCCTGCCGGGCTGATGCCATCAGAGGACGCCACTTTTGATGCAACAACCCTAGACGGGTAGCAGCTTTAAAGATGCAATGCGCGGCTCGCGTCAATTACGTAGGCGGGTAGGAGCCCCCACCCCCTGCCATGGCAGGGGGTGGGCCGCGCCGGGCTTGGGGGCGGTTGGCGGGTAATTGACACCCGGTCACGGCGCCGAATCACCTGGCCGCAGTGCTGCCGGCGCGGCCTGCCCGTCTGCGGCGGTAGCTCTCTCCGTTGATCTGGATGATCGTGCTGTGGTCTACCAGCCGGTCCACCGCCGCCACCGTCATGGCGCTGGTGGAGAACACGTTCTCCCACTCGCTGAACGGCTGATTGCTGGTCACCAGCAGGGAGCGGCGTTCGTAGCGGTGCATCACCAGCTCGAACAGCACCGAGGTCTCGGCCTCGTCCTTGCGGACGTAGCCAATGTCGTCAATCACCAGCAGGGCGTAGCGATCCAGCTTGGTGAGCGCCTTGGCCAGGGCGTAATCGGCCTTGGCCTGCTGCAGCTGCTGCACCAGGGCCGTGCCGGAGAAGAAGCGAGCCGAGCGATCCAGGCTGATCAGGCTGCGGCAGATCCCGGAGGCCAGATGCGTTTTGCCCACGCCGCTGGGGCCAAACAGCAGCAGGTTTTCAGCACGATCCACCCAGCTGGTGTCATGGGCGAGCTGCTCGATCTGGGGGCGGTCCAGATCGGGGATGGCGCCCCAGTCGTAATCCGCCAGGGTCTTGGGCCAGGGCAGTTGGGCCTCATGCAACAGCCGCCGCAGCCGCGCCTGGTGCCTCTGCTGGTGCTCCTGCTCCGCCAGCACATAGAGGTAGCTGGCCGGGCTCCAGCCATCGGCTGCCGCCTGCTGTTCGGCCGCCTGCCACTGGCTGCGGAACTGCGCTAGTTTCAGCTGTTTGAGGAGCGCCGGCAGGGCACTCTCCAGTGCCGGCCGGCTGGGGGGCTCCACCCAGGAGTTCGTCATAGCTGCTCAGTTGGTGTTCAGGGATCTGGAGTTGGGGCAGGGCCGAAAGACCCCGCGGCGGCCGCAGGCCGTAGTGATCGCGCAAGGCGGTAAGGCTGAGGGCACCGCTGCGTAGTGCCCGGCGCAGATACCGCTCCACACCTGGGAGATCGTCTGTGCGAGCGGCGACATGGAGGGCATCGACCATGACCTTGGCGGCCTGATCCGGCGGCAGGGCGACCAGCAGCTGGCGCCAGAGCTGCCGCCAGCTTTCTCCAGGCAGCAGGTCGGCCTGCAGCTGGGCGCGCAGCAGAGCCCGGGGCTTGCGGCGCAGGCTCTCGATCACGTGGCGGAAATCGATCCGCCGCAGTGGGCCACTCTCGCCTGCTCGCCGATGCAACCGCGGCAGGGTTTCGACGAACTGGCTGCGCAGGTAGATGTCCAGCCGGTCATGGCGCAGATGCACCGTGAGCTGCTGACCGATCAGCCGTGAGGGGACGCTGTAGGTGACCTGCCGCACCTCGATCGTGCTGGTGCTCCGTACCCGCACCACCACGGGGTCGTAGTCGGCAAAGCGCTCCACCGGCAGCGGCTGCAGGTGCAGCCGCTCGATCTCCAGCCTCCCAGCCACCTCATGGCGGCCGTTGAGGGTGGCGGTGACGCGTGCCACCAGCTGCCGGTACTCGGCCTCGGTGGCGAAATCACGGCTGCCGCGCTGGAGTAGCTGCTGCTCCAGCCGCCTCTTCCAGTGCCGGTGCGGGCCCTCGATCGCGCCGTTCTCATGGGCCACGCCGCGGTTGTTGCGGGTGGCGATCACGCCCAGGTGGGAGCAGAGCTCGCGGTACCGGCTGGTGTAGTCGCCGGCGTAGCTGCCATCGCGGTTGCGGAAGCAGGCGCTGAGGCTGTCGGTGCGGTGCTCCGACGGCACACCGCCGCAGAGCGTGAGGGCGTTCTGCAGGGCTTCTGAAAGGGCGACAAAGCTCTCGCCGCCGTGAATCACCTCCACATGACACCAGCCCGAATAGGGCAGGCGGAAGTGGAACAGCCGGTGCTCCAGCACCTCTCCGGCCACGGTGATGGGCTCACCCTTGAGCAGGGTGAAATCGGAGATGCCCAGGACGCCGGGCTGGTGGTGCTGCAGAAACATCACGTCGCGGGCAGGGCCATGCAGGGCCTTCCACTGCTCGACGCGGCGCTGCAGGGTGCGCTTGCGCCGATACCACTCCTGGCCGGGGAAGGTCTGCTCCAGGTGCAGGAGCAGCGTCTGGGGTTCAAGCTGCGGTGCCTTCTCGAGCATGGGCACCAGCACGCTCTCCCACACCGCCGCCAGCGGATCGGCGCGGGTGCGCCAGTGACGGCCGCGCTGTTGCTGATCCTGGGGCTGCAGGTCGCCCCGATCGATCCGCTGGGCGCTGCGCACCGAGATCCCCACCGCATCAGCAGCGATCTGCTGGCTGAGCCCGGCGGCCCGTCTGGCCATGTACCGCTCCTTGATCCGCAACGACAGAGGGGCGGGCATCGCGGGGCTCCAGACCTGAACTGGAGCCCTGTTGTCGCGTCCTGAGACCCGCCTATGTAGTTGCGCGGTCCCGCCTATCTAATCGTCGCCGGACAATCTCACCGATCCGCTGCTGGCCTGGCTGCCAAGTGCCCTGAGTCCCGATCTGGCCAGGCCCGCGATGCCGAGTCTGAGTGAAATGGCGCTCGCGGTAGCCCTGGCGCGGGCGGTGGATGGTCTGGAAGAGGGTCGCTGGGTGGCGGACGACACGATCGGCTACAGCCGTACGACCTCCGGCAATGAGATCGACTTCAGCCCCGTGCGGGTGCCCACCGAGGAGGGATCTGGCCTGACAACCCCGATCGAATCGAAGTGGGTGGGTGACGGGTGGCGCCGGGAAGCGCTCGTGCTGGAGGGGCGCTACGGCCGCGGTGTGATGGCCACCAAGTCGATCCTGAACCTGGAGCATCCGAGCTGGGCGATCCCGGCGCCACTGGTGGCCTGTCTGCTGGGGTAGGGCTTCAGCCCTGCCAGGAGCAGTCAGGGGAGCTCCAGCCAGCCCCGCAGGGCCAGATCGAGTTCGATCAACGCCTGGGGTTGCAGCTGACCCACCACCTCCCCCACGGCCTAGATGGACACCATGAACAGCTTGTCGACCATCAGCTGCGAGGGCTTGCGCAGCCCATTGCGCGGCGAGGGCTCCACGGCGATCCGCACCAGCGGGGCCTGCGTGAGGGTGCTGGTGAGCGGGCAGAGGGTGACGCTGGGATGGGCCTGCAACCAGCGGTCGGCCTGCACCACCACGGCCGGTCGTGGCTGGCCGGAATAGACCCCGGGGCTGGCCACGGTCACCACCGTTCCCCGGCGGAGCGGCGGGATCGTCATGCCGTCCAGTCGCTCCAGTTGGGCACCTGCTCACTCCAGTGGGGCTGCTCCAACTGGGCGAGATGCTCCGACTGGCGCCGGGCCTCGTCGCCATCGCCATGGCGCAGCAGGTATTGATCGATGGCTTCGCGGATGCAGGCACTACGGCTTTTGCCCAGGTGCTGGGCCACCGCATCAAGCCGCTGTTCCACTGCGGGATCCACCCGCACGCCGATCACCATGACCCCAGCCATCAGCCAGCCGCCGCAGAATCGCGAATCTCCACCCAGGGTTCACCGGCCTCAAGGGCCTGGATCGCCGCCGGCAGAGTCAGTGCCAGCACGTTCTGGAGCGCCTGGTTGGAGCTGTTCCCCAGCCGCAGCCAGATCACCTGGGGAGGTGGTCCATCAGCCTGCAGGAGCGTGATGAAGTCCCGATCCTTGGTCATCACCACAGCCTCCGCAGCCCGGGCGGCGCGGAAGATCTCGCGATCATCCGCATCCCTGAGGTTCAGGTCCCTCACGGCACGCACGATGAGGCCAGGGAACTGCGCCTCCAGCCAGGGAGCCATCAGGGGAGAGAGCTGGGCGTCGAGCCAGAGGATCACGCCACGAGAACCGGGTGGTCCACTTCCCGGGCGGCGTAGCTGAGCGCTGCCACGAGATCAGCAGGTTCGAGATCCGGCAGCTCCACCAGGATCTGTTCGCTGCTTAAGCCAGCGGCATAGAGATCGAGCACATCGCTCACACGGATCCTCATGCCCCGAATGCAGGGCTTGCCGCTGCACTGATCCGGGTTGTGGGTGATGCGCTTGTGGGCCATAGCTCCAGGCTAAGGGGTTGCTCCATGCACGAACACCTGCCACCAGGAGCTCCGCTGCATGTGGTTTCGCCGTTCCGCTGGCATGGAGCAGGACACCATCTGCAGCAGAGACACCCGCGTGCCTCCCGCACGGCGGACGCTATCTGGGCCTGGTTCCGCTGAAGGGCCATGCCGGGCTGCCTCAGTGTCCGTCGGGGGCAAGGGCTGCGCCCCACGGCGCCTGCGCCCATGTCCCCCACCCTCGATCGGCTCACCGCTGAGGATCCCGTCGCCCTGGTGCAGTCGTGCCACAGCGCTCTGCTCTGGATCCTGCGCAGCCACCAGAGCCAGCCGATTCCCCCCTTCCGGATCGATCACTCCTACGGGAAGAGGGAGCCACGCCGCAGGGTTATCCCCCTGGTGCAGATGACGTGACCCCCTTTGTCGGTCCAGGCCTTATGAGAGTGGGTGGTTGTGGTCATGCTGCAGCTCCCTTTTGAGCTGCCTCCAGGGGCGTCAGCCCCTGGAGGGCCGAGTGCGGCCTGATTGCGTTGTACTCCCAGCGCCAACGGTCGGCCAGGATCTGCGCCTCCGGAGCTGTGGTGAACAACTCAGTGTTGAGGAACTCATCCCGGAAGCGGCCGTTGTAGACGAAGTCGAGCGGAGCTCATCGGATTCCGCGAATCCGTTCTCCCATGGGGATCCCGGCGCGATGTAGGCCGTGCTGGTGGTGGGGCTGGCCTCACACCAGTTCCGTAGGGCCTCGGCGTAGCCCTTGGGCTTCTGCGTAGGCAAAGCCTTCTCGAAGAGAAGCAGTTGAACTCCGGGCCGTTGTCGCTGCGGATGAACGCCGGCGCCGGGTAGAGGCTGGTGAGTTCCTCCAGCACGGCCACCACGTCCTTGGCCTTGCAGCGCCTGCCCACCCGGATCGCCAGGCAGAGGCGACTGTGCTCGTCGATCACGTTCAGGAACTTGAGCCTGCGGCCATCAGCTGTGGCATCGAACTGGAAGTCCATGGCCCACACCTGGTGGGGACGCTCGGCACGGTGACGCCTCACCGAGCCGTCTGCGGGTCGTGCCCGCTTTCGCTTCCTGGGAGTGGGCCGCTGCAGGCCTTCCTCCCGCCAAAGCCGTTGCACCCGCTTGTGATTGACGGTCCATCCCTCCCTCCGCAGCAGGCGGTAGGCCATGCGCCGGCCCCAGCGGATGTGCTCAGCCGCGATCTCGCGGAGACGATGGCGGAGCTTTGCCTCCTCAATGGCGAGGACCTTGCCGGCATGGCGCTGGGTGCTGCGGTGCTGCCCCACCACCCGGCAGATGAAGCGTTCAGAAGCCCGGTAGCGCTCCTGCAGGACCACGACAGCCCTGCGCCGGCGTTCCGGGCTCAGAAGTTTCCCTCGGCGAGATCCTTGAGCATCGCCTTTTCCAGCTCCGCCTCCGCCAACAGCTTTTTGAGGCGGGCGTTCTCCTTCTCCAGCTGCGTCAGCCGTTTGGCCTCCTCGGCCTGCATGCCGCCGTACTGCTGCCGCCACCGGTGGTAGGTCGGCTGCGTCACCTCGATGAGGCGGCAGACGTCGGCAACGGTCTTGCCTTGGGCGATCAGCTGCTCGGCGGTCTTGAGCTTGCGGATGATCTGCTCCGCTGTGTGCCTGGTGCGTTTCATGGTCGAGTCCCCGGCCCAGTCTGGCCGGATGAGGACTCTCATTCACCCTGGACCGATTCCCGGGGTCCACGTCAGGGGCTCGGACCCAACGGAACGTCCCGATTGACACCTGGCCCCAGGTGCCTGCACCGGCAGCTCCGCCCACAACTGAAAACACTTGATCCGAACACGATCAACCGACCGCACAGCTGCGCCCGACCCCCTTGGGATGGCACCACGGCTGAGCAGACAGACGCCCGGGGCCAACGCTCCGGGCTTTGTTGTGCTTGGGCCTGAAGGCGTTGGATCAGATCGGGCCTGCAGCAGATCGCTAGCTGCCGAGTATGACGGTCACTGCCCCAGACATGCCCTGACAGATCAGTCGCCAGCCACGCAGTTGCGGCCGGCTTCCTTGGATGCATACAGGCGACCATCAAGCCGCTGCAGCCAATCCGTGAGGGATTCTCCCTCCCGTCGCTGCGCCACACCGAAACTGGCGGTGACGGTGCCCGCCTGGCTGAAGGGTGTTGCGGCAATCAGCTGCCGCAGCTTTTCAGCCAGCGCTAACGCAGCATCGGGCTCACTCTGGGGCAGGAGGATCAGAAACTCCTCTCCGCCCCAGCGCCCGAAGCCATCACTGGTGCGGAGTTGCTCCCGGATGCGCCGGCAGAACTCGATCAATACCTGGTCACCAACTGGATGCCCAAGGTGATCATTGATCGTCTTGAAGTGATCAATATCGCAGAGGATCAGCGTGAGCGGTTCGCCATAGCGATCGGAGCGATCGATAGCCTCGTCGATGGTGGCTTCCATCTGGCGACGGTTCCAGATGCCCGTGAGGGTGTCGGTGGTGGCCAGCTCCTGCAGCTGCTGGTTCGCCGCAATCAGCTGACGCTCAAAGGCCTTGCGCTCGCTGATATCCCGACTAACGCCCAGTAGCTTGTCAAACTCACCCTCCGCCTTGAAGGTGGGCAGGGCGATCACATCCGCCCAGATGGTGGAGCCATCGTGGCAGTAGTACTCCAGCCCTCCACGGAACGGCTGCGGCACCCGACCCGCCTGGAGGTCCTCAAGCATCTGCTGAAAATAGGCCCGGGAGCGCTGCTGCGAGTCAGGGGTGAGAGTCTGCTCCAGGGGTTGGTGCATCGCCTCCTCAGGGGTGTATCCGCGCAGCAGCTGAATCGATGGGCTCACATAACTGATGCGTCCATCGCGCTCCATGGTCCAGATCACATCGCGGGCGTTCTCCGCCAGCAATCTGTAACGCTCCTCGCTGATGCGCAGCTCCTCCCGGAGCCGACGCTGGATCGTAATATCCCGCGTGATCCCTACAATTTCGAGGAAGTTACCCTCTTTGGCATAGATGGATGTGGCCTTGGCATCCGTCCAGACCGTACTGCCATCCTTGCAATATTCTTCCAGTTCCGCATGGAAGACCACAGGACGGCCAGCGGCCACGTCGTCGCGAGCCTTGCTCAGCCCCTCAGCGACGAGTGCGTATGAATCCGGGGTTAAGGTTTGATTGAGAGGGAGATCCATGATCTCCTCGGGCGAAAAGCCACGGAGCTGCTGTACTGATGGGCTGAGGTAAGTGAGTTGCCCATCAAGACTGATGGCCCACACCACATCCAGCATCTGATCGGCCAGGCGGCGATGGCGCTCCTCGCTGATGCGCAGCTGCTCCTGAAGTTTGCGCTGCACGGTGATGTCGCGCGAGACACCGGCCACCTCCAGAAACTGGCCATCCTCGTCGTAGATGCTGGTGGCTTTGACATCGGTCCAGACCGTGCTGCCATCCTTGCAATATTCCTCTACCTCCTGTTGGAAGATCACGGGTCGACCGGCTGCCACATCCTCCCGGGCCTGCCGCACGCCCTCTAGCACCACGGCATAGGACGCCGGCGTGAACTGCTGCTCCAGCGGCATGGCGATCAGCTCTTCGGGCGTAAAGCCGCGCACCCGCTGCAACGAGGGGCTGAAGTATGTGAACTTTCCCTCCTCCAGATTGATTGCCCACACCACATCCAGCATCTGATCGGACAGGCGCCGGTGGCGCCGTTCGCTCTGCTTGAGCTTTTCTTCTGCGGCCACCATCTCATCGATGATATGGAAGCTGGCGACGTTTCCATCCACGACGCCCTCGCCATTGACGCAGGGCCCTGCATGGGTTTCAATCCAGTGCAATCTGCCGTCCTTGGCGTAGATCTGATCGCGGGCGATCACGCTGGTGCCGTCCATTTTCAGCCTATCGAGATTGGCCTGGTATTGCTCGGCTTCGCCGCCATGGAGCAGGAACTGGGTGCCCACCTGGCCGATCCAGTCCTCCGGTAGCCACCCCAGGGCGGCGGTGAGTGAGGGCGACACCCAGACGATCCGCCCCTCGCGGTCTATCCGGAACACCACATCACTGGAGTTTTCTGCCAGCAACCGGAAGTGCTGTTCCGAGGCAGCCAGTTGCTCCGTGGCGCGGTGCTGGTCGCTGATGTCGATCAGCACCCCTTCCCAGACCGTGCTGCCATCGGGAAGGTCACGGGGAGTCGACTCTGCACGGATCCACCGCACTTCGCCATCCACCACCACCCGGCACTCGCCGACGAAGGGCTGCTTGTTTGCAAAGGCCTCGGCATTGCGCTGCACCCAGGCGTCATGGTCATCGGGGTGCACGCAGGCAAAGACCCTGAGGGGATCGGCAGCGGCCTCCTCCCGCTCGAGGCCGCAGATCTGCAGGAAACGCTCGCTCATGAAGGCAAACGAGGCCATACCGCCCTGTGGCGGCAGCACCATCGTGTACGTGCCCACGGGAATGGCTTCGGTGATCGCCAGGGCGTTCTCGGCCAGCAGGCGGTAGTGCTCTTCCTGCTCGGCCAGCGCCAGCCGCTGGCGGCGGGCCTCACTGACATCGAGGATCTGCACGATGAACAGGCACTGCCCGCCGCTGCGCAGGCAGGACACCGACACCTGACCCCAGATCAGGTGCCCATCGGCATGGATGTAGCGCTTCTCGCGCTGAAAGGCCTCCCGCCGGCCCGCCACCATCTCCTCCACCAGCTGGAAGCTCTCGGCCAGGTCTTCGGGGTGGGTGACATCCCGCAGCTGCAGCTGGCGCAGCGTGGCCTCATCGCGGCCGAGCATCTGGCAGAGGGCGGCATTCACCTCCAGAAAGCGGCCTTCTGCCGTCACCAGGGCCATGCCGATCGCCGCGTGGCGCATGGCCTGCTCGAACAGCCGGCCCTGGCCCAGGTCTTCACCGGCGAGGAGCCCCTCAGTTGCTGGATCCCCCGGAGCGGAGCCCGTTGCAGGACAGCTCGAATGATCCAAGGGACTCAGGCCGCAAGAGCTGGCGGCGGCAATGTGGTTAGGCGAACCCTAATGAGACTGCCAAAACACCTGACTTGACCATCGAGGCATCTTTATTGAAATTCGGTATGGAGAGTCAATGTCATGGCGTTTGATGGTGTAGCTGGTCTGAGCCAGGGCTCGGGACTGCCCCACGCCGGGACGGGACCTCAGGCCCAGCTCAACCGAGGCCCCCCAGCCGGATCAGCGCCCCCACCACCACGAAGGCGATCGCCAGGGCCGTGATGGCGCGGATGTGCCAGGCCAGGCTGCTGAGAGTGTCGTCCGTGAGCTGGGGGATCAGCCGCAGCCGGGCATGCACCGCCAGCGCGGCCGTGCCGGTCAGCAGGAGCAGCTTCACGCCCACCAGCATCCCGATCGGGTTCTCCGGGCTGAAGAGCCCCTCAAAGCCCGGCAAGTAGATCCAGCCCATCCACAGCCCCGTGAGCACCTGGATCCCTAGGGCCGTCAGGCCCAGCGGCTCGAAGACTTCCTCGAAGGCGCGGATCTGAGCCGCGCTCTGCTGCCTTTGGGCCCGCGGCAGCACCCCCAGATCGAGCACCAGATGGCCGCCGGTCCAGACCGTGGCGGCAAGCGCATGCACGATCACCAGCAGCGGAAAGGCAGCCACGGCCACACCGGAACGACTGTTCCCACGATGGTCGCCGTTTACTGAGGCTGTCTGGGGAGCGAGCTCTGGCGTGGGATCACTGGGGATGGCGCAGCAGCCAGCCGAGCATCAACAGGGATGAAGCGGTGATCCAGCTGCCACCGACCCGCAGGCCGATGACCAGCCATCGGGGGTGGGGCGGCTCCAGCGGCAGCAGCAGGAGCGTGATGAGCACGGCGATGGCCACCGCCTCCCCCAGCAGGGCGGCTGGGGCCCCCGGATGGCCGGCCAGGGCTGAGCCCGCCACCAGGGAGAAGACCAGGGCCAGGGCAGTGGCAAGGGACAGCAGAACCAGGGGCCGCAGCCGCACCCCCAGGGCCACCAGCAGACCGATCGCCCCGACCAGGGCCGCCGATGGGAGGGCCAGCAGCAGCTCAGAGGGCAGGCACAGACCGATCAGGCCCCCCGCCAGCCAGGCCACCGGCAGCAGCAGGGGCAGGCGATCGAGGCCGGGCCGGCCGGACTGGGCGGCCAGAAGCCCCAGGCTGAGCACCACCAGCAGATCGGTGGGCTCCAGAAACAGCCGCGCCATGCCATCCCCCCAGGGCCCCAGGCCGGTGGCGGTGAGATGCGCGAGGGGAAGACTCACGTGAGGGCCTGCTCCAGAAACCAGAGCCCCACCAGCGCCACGCAGCCGCCGGCCGCCTGCACAAAGCGCCGGCCACCGGGCCAGCGGCGCGTTTCACCCACCAGGATCCCGAGCAGATGCAGCAGCCCCGTGGCGATCACAAACGCGAGGCTGTAGAGGAGGGCGTTGCTGCCGGCGGGCAGCTCGGTCCCATGGGCATGGCCGTGGAATACCGCGAAGGCCGCCACGATTAGAGCCGCCAGCCACAGCGGCGGCCGGAGTTCCAGCAGCACCATCAGGCCCATCACCAGTCCCGAGACGGCGATGCCGATCTCCACTCCCGGAATCGGTACGCCAAGCAGACCGAGCATCCCCCCGAAGGCCATCACGATCGGAAAGGCCACCGGCAGCACCCACAGGGCCGGCATGCCGAGCACCGCCCCCCAGAGGCCGACGGCCACCATCGCCACCACGTGATCGAGGCCGCTGATCGGATGCAGGAAGCCGGCCACGAAACCGCCGCCGGGCTGGGCATCGGCATGGGCCCAGGCGGCGGTTGGCGCCAGGGTGAGGGCGGCTGCAGCTGTGGCCAGAACGGTTGATCGCCAGTGGATCCGCGTCATCAGCGGGAGGACATCGCGTTTCATCCTGGATCGGCTGCCCGGGTCACAGGAATGCCCCAATGGAAGGTGCTCGGACCAGGGCGACACGGAGAACCATGGCAACGGCCTGGCTGTGGTGTCCTAACCATGACCATGGTCTCCAGTGCTCGCGACTTGGTGGAGACATGGGTGATTATTTCGAGCAAGCCGCCGGCCCGGCGGTGCTCTGGAGACTCTGGTCCATGCTTCCTCTGCGTTCCACGCTCATCGTTCTCGGTCTGTCGGCTCCGCTGGCGTCCCACGCCGCGAACCTCGACATGGCGGGTGTGAGCCGATACGCCAGCCAGGAGCAGGTCACCTCGATCACCCAGTTCTCGGACGTGCAGCCGACCGACTGGGCCTACCAGGCTCTGAGCAACCTGATCGAGCGCTACGGCTGCGTGGCCGGCTACCCCAACGGCACCTTCAAGGGCCGGCAGGCACTCACCCGCTATGAAGCGGCCGCCCTGCTGAACGCCTGTCTCGATCGGATCACCGAGGTGACCGACGAGCTGAAGCGCCTGATGAAGGAGTTCGAGAAGGAACTCGCCGTGCTGAAGGGCCGCGTGGATGGCCTGGAGGCCAAGGTGGGCGAACTGGAGGCCACCCGCTTTTCCACCACCACCAAGCTCAGCGGGCAAGCGACCTTTGTGGTGGGAGCTAATGCCTTCTCGGGTTCGGCTGTCAACAAGGGAGCCAACACGGTCAATCGTGCGCCGAATGCACTCACCGGTCTCCCACGAACGCCCGTGCCTCTGCCGAATGCCACAACCTTCAACTACGACCTGCAGCTGACCTTCGACACGAGCTTTAACGGCAAGGATCTCTTGCGCACCAACCTGCGGGCCGGCAACTTCGGCCGCAGCGTGTTTGGCGGTGAGCCCCATTCTCTGGCGCTTTCAACTCTGGAAGTTGCCTTTGAGGAGGATGCTGGCCCCGATGTTGTGGCTATTGACAAGCTCTTCTACCAATGGCCCATCGGCAGCGGCTTCACGGCCACCCTGGGTGCCCGCGTGGGGCAGGAAGACATGCTGGCGCTGTGGCCCAGCGTGTATCCGGCGGACACCATCCTCAACGTGATGACGGTGAATGGTGCGCCGGCGGCCTACAGCAAGAATCTCGGCGCTGGTGCAGGGTTGTGGTGGCAGAGCAACGGCTTCAGCCTCAGTGCCAACTACGTGGCAGCCAATGGCGACAGCGGCAATCCCAGTGTTTCGGCAAAGGACGGTGGCGGTGGTCTTGGCAACAGGAATTCCGGCGCCACCGGCAGTGTGCAGCTGGGCTATCAGCAGGAGCAATGGGGTCTTGCTGCGATCTGGACCTACGTGCAACCAGAGACCCAGTTCGTGCCTGGTACCACCCCGTTCACGCACAGCGCCATCGATCACAACATCAATGCCTCAACCAGTGCCTTGGGCCTGAGCGCCTTCTGGCAACCGCTCCGCAGCGGTTGGCTGCCTTCCCTGAGCCTGGGATGGGGAATCAACAGCACCACCTACAGCACGCCCCAACCTCGCGGCAGCCTCAGCACCAGTCAGTCCTGGATGGTGGGTCTGCAGTGGACCGATGTCTTCCAGAAGGGCAATGACTTCGGCTTTGCTGTGGCTCAACCTGTGTTTGCCACAGCGCTCAGCGGCGGCGCAACGCCGAACGACGGCAACTATGTGTGGGAGTGGTGGTACAAGTTCCAGGTGACTGACAACATCTCGATCACTCCGGCTCTGATCTATCTCAGCCGCCCCCTTGGCCAGGTGACACCTTCAGGCGAAAGCTTCAGCCAGTTCGGTGGCCTGGTGAAGACGAGCTTCCGCTTCTGATCGGAAGCTCGTTTGTTCAGAGTGCCATCCACAGCTCCCGAAACGCTCCTACTGGGGAGCGCGCTGAGGAGCTGTGGATCCATTCTCAGAAGATGGCGCTGCTGGCCTGTGTTGATGCTGGCCAGGCCGGGCTGGTTTGCGATAGCTGCCTGACCCGCCGCCGCCACAGGCCAGGGCGTCAGGCGTGGATGCCAGGAGGGCAAAGATCAGGGCCAAGCTGAGGTTGCGCGTTGGTTTCATAAATCAGTGTTGGTGTGTGGACTGTTGTGTTGGATGCTCTGAGCACGGCATCCAGAGATCGCCCATGGCGTGCACGCCTTCGCAGCCGAGCTCACGGGCCTTCTGAAGGGCCATCTGCCGGCTCGGGTAGGCCAGTAGCTGTTGCTGCGCAGCCCCGTTGCTGTGGTGTTGATGACCGCTGCCTGGGCTGATTGTCCAGATCCCCATGGCATGGAAACCGGCCACCACCACCCCCATCCCCACCACGCAGGCATTGAGCACACCCATGCCCACCACCCCGATGCTGATGACCCCCATCGGCACCACGCCGATGCTCACCACCCCCATCGGCACGATGCCGATCGAGATGATGCCGAGCGGTGCCACCCCGAAGGCGATCCGCTTGGGCTTGTCGCCGCAATGGGCCATGGGAGTGCTCGGCTTCAGTGGGAGGGCTTGGAGCCTTGGCCATCACCGTGCTTGGCGCACGGCATCCACTGATCGCCCATCTTGTGGGCGCCGCTGCAGTTGAAGTGCAGCTTGCCGGCCTTCTCCGCTTCTGCCTGGGTCGGGTAGAGAGCGGGAACGCCACCTGAACCGGCGGCAGGAGCGGCCAGGCCAGCGGCGGAAAGCAGGATGTTGGCGCCGATCGTGGCTGCCGCCCGGGCTGCCCAGGGATGGGGGAGGAGCGACATGGGAAGGGGCGTGCGCATAGGGCCTGCTGGATGGCCACCCTAACGGATGTCTCCAGTCATGCACGACTGGTGGAGAGTGATGGGAGGTCGACTCGCGGCCTGGCCTGTCTAGTGTTGGAAAGTTTCCACCCAGTAGAGGGTTCTTGCCTTGGCCCGCCAGGGATCTGTGTCAGCGAAACCCGCTCCCAGCCTGCGCATTGGCGAGGTGGCTAGGCGCACTGGCCTGCCGGTGAAGACGATCCGCTATTACTGCGATGAGGGATTGCTCCAGCCCAGGGCTCGCTCCGAATCTGGGTACAGATTGTTTGACGAAGAGAATCTCGCTGAGCTGACGATCATTCGCTCCCTGCGGGCGATGGATGTATCGATTCCCGAGTTGGTGAGGATCCTGGAGGTGCGGCGAGCTGGTGTCTGCAACTGCTCTGTTCTGAAAGACAGCATTGCGGCCAAGGTGGACTCCATCAACCTGCGCATCGATGAGCTGGCCGCCATGAAGGATGAGCTGGCTCGTCTGCTGAACAGCTGGCAGGACTGCGGTGGCTCCAAGGCCGACGACTGATTGCCATGGGGTTCCGTTTCCGCCGCTCCGCCCGCCTGGGTCCCCTGCGGTTCAACTTTGCCAAGGGCGAGCTGGGATGGTGGCTGCGGTGCTGTCGGGCGGAAACCCTCAATGTAGCCAGGCCTGGCTGAAGCTATGGGTTCAATGGTCTGGGACTTTTTATGTCAATTCGCAAGTTCTTGAGCCGCTGTTGTCTCGGCTAAGTGAATGTTGTGATTCACCGACTCTGCTCAGGATCATGACTGCCGCCAGCGCCGCTCACCGGCAGCTTCCATGAACGACTACAACGCTCCGGTCTGGCAGCGACTGAGCCACTCGGCCCTGCTGCGCTTCCTGTTGCTGCTTGCCTGTGGCTGGGGTGTGGTGAAGCTAATCGACTATTTCCAAGCGGTGCTCACCCTGTTCATTACAGCGGCGATGCTGGCAGTGCTGCTGGACTTCCCAGTACGCCGGTTGGTGCGCCTGGGTTGCGGGAGAAGCCTGGCGATCCTGCTCACCGTGCTGGGAGCCATCGGTGTGGTGAGCCTGTTTGTGAGGGTGCTTGGCTTCCAGTTGGTCAACCAATGTACCGGCCTGCTCAATGATCTGGTTCTGGCCTTTCAGAGCCCAGATCTGCCCTTTCACAGTTTCCTGAAAACGATTGGGCCCTCTCAGCTGATCGAGCTTTTGCGCGATAGTCTCGGTAAGGGCATGGGAATGGTCGGGGGAGCCTTTGCCAGCGTATTTGGCAGCGTTTTTCTGGTCGTGATCGTGGTCTACATGCTCCTCGACAATGGAGCCACTTGGCGCCAGCTCTTGCGCCTGTTGCCGAATGACCTGCGCGGCCGCTTTGACCGAAGCGTTCAGAAAAACGTGCTGGGCTTTCTGCGTGGGCAGATCACGCTGATGATCTTTCTGAGCCTGGCAAGTCTCCTGGTCTTCGCTGTACTGGGTGTTAAGTTCTCCTTGGTGCTGGCAATTGTGGTGGGTGTGCTGGATGCCATCCCAGGTATCGGTGCCACCCTCGGTGTGATCGTAGCTGCCACCTTGGTGTTCCTTACCCAGGGCCAGTGGCTGGCCCTGCAGGTGGTGGTCGCCTCGGTAGTTCTTCAGCAGATCCAGGACAATCTGATCCATCCGCGGGTGATGGGACGGGCCCTTGAGATTCAGCCGGTGGTGCTGTTCTTTGCACTGTTCGTGGGTGAGCGTCTGGCGGGTCTGCTTGGAGTATTCCTGGCCATTCCCGTGACTGGCATGATCCTGGGTTGGGGCAAGGATGAGGAACAGGAAGAATCACCATTTGCCACGCCATAGCCGATCCCCTGTCGGTGAAGTTGCGTGGTATATCATCCATGCAGGGAGCTGGTCCTGGAGCGTGTCCTTTTCGCTCTTATTCGTGTCCACCAGTCAGCGCGAAGTGACTGCGCGCGTGAGGACCTTGGCGGCTCAGAGGTTGTGGCGTTTTGAGATGAACGGAGACTTCCCATTCCCAACGTTGGCGATACTGTGGCGAGTTGATGAGTGACGTTGGCGACTCCCTATCAGCCCTCTCTGCTCCGCCTGCTGCATGGCGTGGCCGCTGCAGTAGCCGTGGTAGCCTCGTTCACCGGCTTTCTCATTTACAACCACTACGACGGCCGGTTTGGTCGCCTGCCACTCGGGGGATCGGAGCAGGTGATCGACCTGCACGGTGATGTAGGCGGTCTTCTGCAGTGGGTGCTTGTTCCATTTGCCCTTTACTCACTCACCCTCGGTGTCCGCCGTTTGTTCCGTCCGGCCGATCTGGGCCGGATGGTGGGATCTCTGCCGGCCTGGCAGCGCCTGACCAATACAGCGGCCCTGCTGAGCTTGGCGGCTGCTGTGCTCAGTGGCCTGCCGATGGAAGACGACTGGCTGACGGACGGAGATCTCAATCAGTTCTGGTACGTCCTTCATCTCACCAGCTGGGTGGTGCTCACCCTCGCTGTAGTCGGGCATCTGATTGTCCTCAGCCTCAACGGTGGCTGGCCCCTGCTTCGCTCGATGTTGACCTTGAAGCTACGCAGCGGCGACCTCCCCAAGCATTGGCCACAGCAGGTATGGACGTTCATTCGGCGCCGTGGGCCCTCGGGTGGTCGTCAGCATGGGCCGTGACGAGCCGCGAGATTTGGCCCCATGGCCTATGGCCGGTGAGCACCAGGGGATGGACCTCCTCTCTTTCCAGCGCGTTATCTGACTTCACTGTGGAGGATTGAGCTGGTGCCCCACATCCAGCCGCACCAACAGGATCGCCCCAAAAGACCAAGGATGCAGCTTCCCCACACTGGGCTCAGGCCTCAATTGGGGTTCCCCCGATTCCGTTGACAGGTCAGGAAGGGTCACGCCATGACCACCAGACTGTCCATCGATGACGAACCCGACCAAGAGCCGCCGCCGGTTCACCGCCCAGCAGAAGCAGGAGGCGATTGACCTCTGCCTGCAGGAGGGCCTCTCCTGTAATGCCGTCGCTGAGCAGCTGGGCCTTCCCTCCAGCAGCCTGGCGCGCTGGGTGCGCCAGGCACGCAACTCCTTCGGAGAAGGCTGCGCCTACGATCGCGGACAGGCCGGTCTCAGGGACCAGGGCCTGCTCACCAGTGAGGAGCGCGCCGAGCTCAACCGGCTCCGCAAGGAGAACCGCGAGCTGCGGAGGGAGAAGGATTTTTTCAAGCTGGCGGCAGCGCACTTTGCCCTAGCCCGAAGGGCTTCCGCTTGCGGTAGGAGCAGCTGCCGCCGAGAGGTTTCGCCTGATCGAGGAGCTCGCTGATCAGCACGGGGTGTCCTGGCTGAGCCGTCAGCTGGGGGTGACACGAAGCGGCTACAACGCCTGGCGGCAGCGCCAGGATTCATCGGGACAGCGTGCGGCTGAGAACGCCCGACTGACCGCTGAGATCCAGGCCGTCTTCCAGCAACACCGTGGCTTCTACGGATCGCCGCGGATCCACCAGGAGCTGCGTGCTGCCGGCCATCCGGTGGGTCGTCACCGGGTCGCCCGCCTCATGCAGCGGGCTCAGCTCAAGGCCAGGAGCCGCAGGCCTTTCAGGCTCTACTCCAGGGCAACCAAGGGGGCGGCTGGGGTGGTGGAGAACCTGTTGCAGCAGGACTTCTAGCCGCCTGCCCCGAACCGTTGCTGGGCCGGTGACATCACCTACATCCGGACGTCGGCAGGCTGGCGGTATCTGGCCGTCTGGATCGATCTGTTCAGCCGCCGCGTAGTCGGCTGGAAGCTCGATGGGCGTATGGATGCCGCCCTGGTGATCGAGGCCCTCAACCGGGCGCTCGGGCATCGCCAGGTGGGGCCTGAGACGCTGCTTCTCCACACGGACCAGGGGAGCCAGTACCGGGCGACCGACTACCGCGATCTGCTCCGGCAGCACCAGTTGTCCTGCAGCATGTCGGCCAAGGGCTGCTGCGGGGACAACGCCGTGGTGGAGAGCTTCTTCTCCACCCTGAAGCTGGAACTGGAGCTCGACGACAACCGTAGGGAGCTGATCAGTCCGCAACAGCTCCAGCACGATCTCGCCTTCTGGATCGAGGGCTACTACAACCGCGAGAGGCGCCATTCAACGATCGGCTACCTCAGCCCGATCGGCTACGAGCAGCAGTTCATTGCAGCCCGTACACTCCCCTCCGTGACCACCTGATCGGTGTCAACGGAATCGGGGGAACCCCAATAGGCCTTGATGCCATCGGGATAGACGTGCAGCACCAGGGTGCGGCTCTCGCAGCAGGGAGCGGAGGGGAGGGCCATGGAAGCAGCGGCTGACTCGAAACTCCTGGGGCCGCTGCAGCGGCCCCCTTTTTGGTGGCTTCTCGCGGCCGTCAGCCCTGCCGGTCGCTGCGCTCGGCGGCGCAGCTGCAACCACAGTCGCAGGCACCGCCGCTGGTGCAGGCACAGGTGTTGGTGCAACCGCAGCCGCAGGGGCAGGCGGCGGGCTGGGTGAGGGGAGTGGAACAGGTGCAGGTCATGGTGATTGTCCTGGTTGGGGATGGTCTGGGGGATTGCGAGCGGGGCCTCAGCCCCGCCCACAACCCAACCATGCACCCTCCAGTCGAGTGGAGAGTCAAGGCTCCAAGGGGAGGGTTGCCGCACCAGTCCCAGGGCGTCCAATGATCCCAAGGCAGCTGCACGCCGCCGGCGGGCGGGAGCTGGCCATGGTTACCGCAGGGGATGTGCCCACACGGCGGAGGAAGGAGGCACTTTCCGGCAATAGTGGCCTTCCTCGAGCGGATGGATAGGATCGATCCCGTGCCCCATCTGGGCGGAGGCGGCATGGTTGCAGGGCCAGCCTGGGGTGGAGTGGCTCGAGCGAGGGGCTCCATGGATCCAGTGGCCGCCATCACGGAGAGCCTGGCCACCGATGCGGCCAGGAGCGTGGAGCTGCGCCGTCACTGGTACTCGCCGGCCTCAGCGGCCTATGCCGCCACCCGGCCCGGGTACCTGCAGTCAGTGGTGGATGCGGTGGCTCATCAGCCACGACCCTGTCGCTTCCGGAACCAACGCAGCGCAAACCAGGCCCCTGCACCCAGCACGATCAGCAGCACGCCATCGCGCACCAGCGTGGCAACCCAGAGGAGTCCATCGATGACCACGGCGTAGTTGGCCCCCAGCGCCGATCCCGCCAGGGTGAGCGCCACCACCCAGATCAGACTGCCCGCACTCGTCCAGAACAGGAACGGGCCAAGCGGCATCAATTCAATGCCAGCCGGCAGGGACACGAAGGGACGCACCCCCGGCACGATCCGTCCCCAGAACACCACTGCCGCCCCATGGCGGGCGAACCAGCGGCGGCTCGTGGCCAGATCCTCCGCCCGAAGGCCAAGCCAGCGCCCCCTGCGGCGCAGCCAGTGTTCAAGCCGCTCTTCATTGATGAGGCGGCCCACGCCATACCAGAACACCGCCCCGAGAACCGTGCCGGCCAAGCCAGCCAGGATCACGAACACCAGCTCCAGCTTCTGCTGATGCACCAGGAAGCCCGCCAGGGGCATCACCAGTTCCGTCGGGATCGGCGGGATCAGGTTTTCGAGGAGCAGGGCCAGGCCGATGAGCCCGTACGCCTGCCAGGGATTGACCTCAACGGCTGCCGAGATCTGCTGCACCAGGCTGTCGACAAAACCCTCGAGCGCCACTCAGGTATTGGCCTGGTTCCGGCGGCGCCAGAGACGCCAGAGTTTGTCCAGCTCGAGGTAGAGGAAGAACACGAGGCTGAACCCAACGCAGACCAGCAGATCATGGAGGGCCAGGGGGGTGGTGCCGAAGAAGGTCGAGAGCGCTGGAACGTAGAGCAGCAGCATCTGGAGGCCGCTGGTCAGCACCACAGCCCAGATCAGCCAGGGGTTGGAGAAGGGGGGCACCTGGAACAGGGGCTTGTCGCTGCGGGCGGACAGAGCGTGTCCCATCTGGGCCAGGCAGAGGGTGGTGAACACCATGGTCTGCCAGGGGGCGCCGGTGCGGGCGGCGTAGAGCATCATCACGATCGTGATCGCGGCGAACACCACACCAACGCGCAGGATGTAGCGGCCGATTCCACGGGCAAAGATCGATTCACCCGGGCGGGCCGGAGGGCGTTGCATCAAGCCGTCCTCCCCTGGTTCCAGGGCCAGGGCCAGGGCCGGCACCCCGTCGGTCACCAGGTTCATCCAGAGGATCTGCAGGGGCGTGAGCGGCACACCCATCAGTCCCACCAGGGGAGCGGCGGCGATGGTGATCAGCTCACCCACATTGCTGCCGAGGATGTACTTCACGAAGCGGCGGATGTTGGCATACACCAGCCGGCCCTCCTCCACCGCGCTCACGATCGTGGCGAAGTTGTCGTCGAGCAGCACCATGTCGGCGGCCTCCTTGCTCACCTCGGTGCCGGTGATGCCCATGGCCACGCCGATGTGGGCCTGCTTCAGGGCCGGGGCGTCGTTGACGCCGTCGCCGGTCATCGCCACCACCTGGCCATTGGCCTGCAGGGCCTTGACGATGCGAAGCTTCTGTTCGGGGGCCACCCGGGCGTAGACGCTGCAGCGCGCCACTGCCTCCCGCAGGGCCGGCTCCTCCATGGCTTCCAGCTCCCGGCCGAGGATCACCTCGCCATCGCTGGTGGTGAGGCCGATGGTGGTGCCGATGGCGCGGGCGGTGAGGGGGTGATCGCCGGTGATCATCACCGGACGGATGCCGGCCTCGCGGCAGGTGGCCACGGCCTCGGTCACCTCGGGTCTGGCGGGATCCAGCTGGGCCATGAGGCCCAGCAGCACCTGCTGCTCGAGCTCCCGCTCCGGGCTGGGATGGTGGGGCGCGCAGGCGAACGCCAACACGCGCAGTCCGCTGGCGGCCAGCTGTCGGGCCTGCTCGATCCACCACTGGCGCTGCTCGGAGCTGAGCGCCGTCACCCCTGAGCCGTCGATCCAGCGGTCGCAGCTGGCGATGATCACTTCAGGCGCACCTTTGCTGATCAGCAGCCGCTGGGATCCGGCCGCGGTGGGGCCCAGGGGGGTCTGGAGCTGTCCGTGGGGATCGTCGATCCACACGGCCATCAGCTGGCGTTCGGAGCTGAAGGGAATCTCGGCAGCCCGTTGGAAATGGCTGCGCAGTTCGAAATCGTCGATGCCGTCCTTCTCGGCCACCACCGAGAGGGCCCCCTCGGTGGGATCCCCGAGGATCTCCCAGGTGCCATCGGCGTCCTGGCGCAGTTCGGCGTCGCTGCAGAGCACGGCGGCCTGAAGCAGCAGGCGCTGCAGACCCTCGGGGCTGCCCGCCGTGGCCCCCGGAGGAGGCGTGAGGGGGCTGGCACTGAAGGAGCCGTGGGGCACATAGCCCTGGCCGCCCACGGCCACGCTGGTGGTGCCGAGCCGCAGCTCCTGCACCACCTGACGGTTCTGGGTGAGGGTGCCGGTCTTGTCGGAGCAGATCACGGTGACCGAGCCCAGGCCCTCCACCGCCGGCAGACGCCGGATCAGGGCGGCGCGGCGCACCATCCGCTGGGTGCCGATCGCCAGGGTCACAGTGATCACCGCCGGCAGGCCCTCGGGAACGATGGCCACCGCCATCGACAGCGACACCTCCAGCAGGTTGAGCAGCGGCTGACCCAGGAGCCAGCCCAGCAGCACCACCAGGGCCACCAGAGCCAGGGCGCTGCCCACCAGCACCTTGGCCAGGCCGTCAAGCCGCTCCTGCAGGGGGGTGCTCTCGCCGCCGGCGGTGTTGATCAGTTCGGCGATCTGACCCAGTTCGGTGGCCATGCCGGTGGCGCTCACCACGGCCACACCGCGGCCCCGCACCACCTCGGTGCCCTGGAACAGGCAGTTCAGGCGCTCCATCACGGGAGTAGCAGGCTCCAGCAGGAGCTCCGGCCGCTTGAACACCGCCTCGGTCTCGCCGGTGAGGGCGGCCTCGCGCACCCCCAGATCCGCCGCCTCCAGCAGACGCGCATCCGCGGGCACCCGGTCGCCGGCCTCCAGGCGGATTAGGTCACCCGGCACCAGCAGTTCGCTGCTGAAGCGCTGCCAGGTGCCGTCGCGGCGCACCTGCACCAGGGGCTGGGCCATGTTGCGCAGGGCGAGCAGGGCCTGCTGGGCCTTGCTTTCCTGCAGATAGCCGAGGAGGCCATTGAGCACCACGATCACCAGGATCGCGATCGCATCCTTGGGGAATTCCTGCTGGTGGACGGACACCGCCGCCGAGACGGCCGCGACCGCCAGCAGCATGATCAGCATCACATTGCTGAACTGATCCCAGAGGATCTGCAGGTTGCTGCGGCCTGCCGCCAGTTCGATGCGGTTGGGCCCCGTGTCCGCCAGTCGACGGGCAGAGTCCGCCGTGGTGAGGCCTTCCCTGCTGGCCTGAAGCTGCTGAAGGCAGTCCTCAGGGCTGAGGGCATACCAGGGGCTGGAAGCGGGTCGCGACAAGGAGGAGACGCGCTCAGGGCGCAGTAATTGAGAAGGACCTTAAGTTGGCCTGCGCTTGGGTGGCTGAGAGGCCAGGGCTGGGGCATGCACCTGCCAAGACAGCGCTGGCGAGGCCTACGCCATCGGGCTGCGAGTCTCAGCGGCACGTATCGGCGGATCGGCCGGTCTGTGCCATTCGATGCGGGCCCCCCGTCGCCCGTGAACACCGCCCATCAGCGGACCGATCCAGGCTGGTGGCCAGCCATCACCGACTCTCCATGGTGCGCATCCACGGCGATCGCCTCAGCCTCCTGGCCGCCCTCACCGCCCACTGGGCGGAGCAGCAGCTGCAGATCCCGAAGCCACTGCGGCCTGCGCCCAGAACCCTCCAACGCCAGCAGGCCAGGCCTTAGGCCTTCAGCAGCTCGCTCAGGAACCCATGGCTGCAGGCCACCGCCGCGGCCAGGGTCTGCTCCTCGCTGAGGCCGGAGCTGCGGGTGGGCTTGAAGCTGTGGTCGCCGGAGGGGATCCACTGCAGGTGCACCTGGGGCGAGAGGCTGTAGGCCTCCACCTCCGGCCGCTTGCCGAAGCTGTCGCGCTCCCCCTGCACGATCAGGGTTTGGGTCTGCAGGACGGCCAGGTGCTCGGTGCGCAGAGTCAGCGGCCGACCGGGAGGGTGGAAGGGGTAGCCCAGGCACAGGCAACCCCGCACGGCATCGCTGGCGGCCAGCGCATCCACCAGCAGGCTGGCCACCCGCCCACCCATGGACTTGCCTCCGATCACCAGGGGGCGCTCGGGGTAGGCGGCCCGCTCGAGCCGCACCTGCTCGCGGAACGCCTCCTGCAGCACCGGCATCCGATCGGGCCCGTGCTGGCGGCCCGTCTCGCGGCTGCGGGCCATGTAGGAAAATTCAAAGCGCACCACGCGCCAGCCCCGCTGGGCAAGCCCGCCGGCGATTGCCGCCATGAACGGGCTGTCCATCGGAGCCCCGGCGCCATGGGCCAGCAGCACACTGGCCGGCGCCTGGGCCGGGCCGTCCAACAGGCGCGGCGGGGCTGTCAGCTCACTCCTCCTCGTCGCTGCCGCCGGCGGGGACAAGGCGGATCTGCTTCTTGCCCAGCTTGATCTCGAATTCATCGCCGGGCTTGAGGTCCAGCAGGGCGGTGTAGGCCTTGCCCACCAGCAGGTTGCCGTTGAACTGCACCTTGGCCACATAGCTCAGGGAGCGGCCCCCTTTGCCCTTGCCCTTACCACCGGTCTCGCCAAGGCTGACGCCCTTGGCCTCCAGCAGCGCCTCATAGAAGGCGGTGAAGTTCAGGCGCTCGCTGCCGTCCTTCTTGGTGCTCACGTAGCCGGCGGCCCGCACCAGATCGGACTTGGAGGCATCGCCGAGCTCCTTGACCTTGGCCAGCAGATCAGATCCAGTGAGTGCCATGCGTGGGAATGGAAGTGGACACAACCTACACAGGAAACGGCCAACCGCAAGCACGAGAGGTGTGGTTTGCGGTCATCTCGGCGCGGCAGACTTTCCCAGGCCCTGCCATCTCCTAAGCCCCGGTGGTGGTATGGCCCTGGCGACAGAGTTCCCGGACGTGGGCATCGGAGCTGACCCTGCCGCAGCGATAGCCGCGGCCACGGACTGGGGTCGAGGTGCTACCGGCGGATTGCCCCAGGTCACGATGGGCGACGGGCGCGGATTCGGGCCGCGCCCCTCCATCCAGCGGGCGACACTGTCAGCGGTCGCAGCGAGCCACCACCCGCTCGGCATCGGCGCCGGGCTCAATGGCCAGGCCCGCCAGGTGAACCACCGGCTGCGGGGCGGCTTCAGCCAGGAGGGATCCGAGGCTCTGGGCCGCCGGCCTTGCGGCGAAGGCCTGCGGCTGCAGCAGCCTGCAAAGCCAATCCCCCGCAGGAGAGCACTGCGGGGGATTCGAATCGACGGCTGCACCGTCACCCGGTAGAGAACCAGGCGTCAGGGAGAGAACAAGGAGGAGATGGCGCTCACACCCGCCACTCCTGAACGGAGTTGGACCTGCACCAAGGGCATCACCTCGGGGACCCATCAACGGACTGGAGGGAAGTTGGGGGGCCTGCCTTCCCTCAACTTCAAGATAAGCGTCTCTGACGTCTGGGACGGGGCTGGAGCGGTCCCATTCCCGCCCCTCGCACGGCGGTTTGCCCCACGTCTCCCCCAGCCCGTGGTCTGGCCCCATCCCATGGCGCTAACGCCGCAGGCCTTCCTGCTGGGGCCGGCCGCTGGAGATCAGCAGGCCGATGCCCGACAGGATCACCACCAGCGTGAGCAGCACCAGTCTGGCCAGCTCGTCCACCGCTCGGATCCCCGTCATGGCGGCCATCAGGAGGAAAAGAGGGCGTCGTAGCGGTAGTACTCCGGCTTGTTGAGACCATCGCGCTGGAGCATGCGCCGCAGCTCGAGGATCTCGCGGCGCTGGGCCACGATGATCTGCCGCGCCAGCCGCCGAATGGTGGTGTTGGTGGAGTTCCGCAGCGCATCGTGGGCCATCTCCAGGGCGCCACCGTGGTGGGCGAGCATCCCCTCCAGGAACCAGGTGACGCGGTTGGCCCTGGTGGGGGTGCTGCCGGTCATGCGCATGGCCGCGATCTGGGCGGGGCCCATGCGCTCCAGGCCGGCCAGGCTGTTGGGATCCCCACCGGGCTTCAGGGCCACGGGATAGACGGGCGCCTCCGGATACCAGGCCCTGCGCCATTGCCCCATGGCCTTGATCTCCTGGGCCTGGTCACGCCAGATGGCCTTGGCCAGCGCCCCCACCCCCGGCTGGCCGATGTCGAACACCACCTCGCTCATCCGCAGCGCACCGGTGTGGTGCTGCACCATCGCGTCGATCCAGCGCAGGTCGTAGGTGGTGCCGGCGGCGCCCAGCCCATGGCCATGGGCGCTGTGATCCATCGATCCAGCGGCCGACTGCGGCGTTGCGGTTGCCGGCGCCATGGACGGCGGGCTGTGGTGCTGGTGGTGCGGGTCGTGCGCGGGGGACGGGGCCTGAACCTGGGCCCGGGCCATCGGCACCAGCAGGCCCACCAGGGCGAGAGTCGCCAGGACAGGACGCATCGCGAACAGGTGGAGGAGAAACCAGCCCTACCCTGCAGCCTCCTGTAGGTGGAGAGTCAAGGGGTGGCGGGGCCGGTCCGCACGTCGTTCAGGAGCCGTACCACTGGCGATACCACTGCTCCATCTGCTCCATCTCCTGGCTCTGCACCCGCACCATGGCGGCCTGCAGGCTGCGCAGCTCGGGATGCCGGGTATTCCACTGGGCGTGGGAGGCCATCATCACGCCCATGCGGTGATGGGGAATCATCTGCTCGATGAAGGCGCGATCGAAATCGGGCGCGGCCTTCAGGGCCTCCAGGCTGGTGGCCATGCCCGGCATGCCCGAGCCCCGGCCCATGCCCCAGCCCATGCCGGAACCCGCCCCCATGCCCATCCCCATGGCTGATCCAGGCCCGCCCAGGGTCCACGCCGGCACAGCGGTGCCATACCACTGGCGGTACCAGCGGCGCATCTGGGCATTTTCCTCGCTCTGACTGGCCTTGATCCGCTGGGCCAGGGCCTGGATCTCAGGCCGCTTGGCCCGGGTGAGCGCCAGATCGGCCATCGCGATCGCCCCATCGTGGTGGGGAATCATCATCACGATGAAGCGCTGATCGGCCATCCCCATCGGCAGGCCCAGCGCCCCCGGCCCCGGGCCCAGCGCCGGTGCGGGAGCCGCCCAGGCAGCGGGCGGCATCAGGGCTGAACTGCTCAGCAACCCGGCGGTGATGGCCGCCGCCCAGCTCCAGCGATGCATCTCCCCAATCGCCATGGCGACCTCCTGCGCAGGGGAACACCTCCAGCTTGATCACGATTCCGCCGCGCGGGAGTGCTGAGCGGGAGTGGGGTTGGCTGGGGATCAGAGCTTGCGTTGCAGCGCCTGGAGCTGGGCTGCACTCAGCACCGCCCTCTGGGGGGGCATCGCCGTGGGGAAGGCCTGCAGCATGGCGCTGATGCCCTGCTGCAGGGCCAGCAGCTGGGGCCGGGCCGCGGGCTGGTTCACCAGGGCGCTGCTCAGCTGCCGCTGGGCCTCCCGCAGAAAGCCCCGGGCGTCCTGATACTCGATCACCTCCACCACACGGCCCTCGGCGACGGCGGCACCGTATTCCTCGGCGGCCGTCTCGGCCAGCTGGCGCACCACGGCGACCACGGTCTCGGGGTTGGCACGCACGGCCGGGGGCAGCGCCTGGGCCGCGGCCGTCACGGCCTGTTGCGCCTGGGCCAGCTTGCGGGCGGTGGCAGGGTCCTGGGGATTGAGGCGCACCTGCTGGCGCAGATCCTCCAGGCTGGAGAGAAAGGGCGGGATGCCGCGCTGCCTGAGGGCCGGTTCCGCAGCGCCGTAGAGCTCATCCACGGGGTGCCCCACATGGGGTTCGGCGGCCGCGACCTGCCCCTGGCTGAGCAGCTCCTGGGCCACCAGCAGATGGCCCTGCATCTGGGCCAGCACCACCAGCAGATCGATGTCACGGCTGATCGCCACGGTCTCGCCGGCCTCGCCCCCCTCGCCGCCTTCCCCGCCCTCGGATGGCTGATGGCTGGCGTGGGGGTGGGGCTGGGCCCAGGCCTGGGGCGCCGCTGTGGGGCCAGCCGTCCAGAGGCCGGCCCCCGTGCCGAGGCTGAGGAAGATCTGCAGGGCTCTGCGGGCAGGTTGCATCCATCAGGGGCGTCGTCACCCCATCCTCCTGAACTCAGGCCTCTGCCGGCCTCCCCAATGGGCCTGGTCGCCTGTGACCGATGGCACACCTGGGAGTCGTCGATCCACCGCCCCAACCCCAGACCTTCAGCAGGCCCTCACACCGGCACCACGTCGAAGAAGCCCATGCAGCCCCGCTCCGCGATCTGATCCTGATGGGGGTGGACCATGTAGCGACCGGGGAAGGGATAGCGGAACTCCAGGATCTGCCGCTCCGCCACCCCCAGGGTGATCACATCGGTGCTCTCACTCCAGCCGGGACGGATCACCCGGAACGCATTGGCGTGCAGATGGAAGGTCAGCGGCCCTTCCAGCTCCGTCATGTTGAGCAGATAGAGCCGAACCAGAGCGTTCTGACGGATCCGGATCGGCTGGTGCATGTAGGCATCGGGAATGCCATTGAAGGCGTAGAGCTCATTGCGGCCGTCGTTGTTGAGGTCGTAGCCGCCCATCACCAACACCAGCTCATCGGCCGGCGGCCGGGGGACCACGGGATCCACCACCAGCAGGCCGAACAGCCCCTTGCCCACATGCCGCGACACCGGCGCCACATGGCAGTGATAGGGATAGAGGCCCGCCGGGCCCACGTCGAACTCGTAGATGGCGGTGCGCCCCTTCAGCACCGGCTCGATGCCATCCATCGCCGCCGGATGCACACCGTGGAAATGCAGGCTGTGGGAGGTGCTGTCGCCGTTGCGGAACTGCACGCGGATGCGCTCCCCCTCGCGGGCCCGCAGGGTCGGGCCCGGCACCCGGCCGTTCAGGGTCCAGGCCTTGAACAGCACCTGTCCGCCCAGGGGCAGGGTGATGCTGCGGGCCTCCACCTCGAAGATCCGCAGCGGACGGCCGTTCTCCTGCACCACACGGCCGGATTCGAAGCTGCGCAGGCACTCCTGCGGATCAAAGGGCAGCGGCTGGGCGGGCCGCCCCATCGCCCGGGCCCGGCCGTTCAGGCCCAGCGCCAGCAGGCTGCCACCACCCAGCAGCAGGCCCCCGGCCCGCAGGAGCTGGCGGCGGCTGCAGGACGGATCGGGGTCCCCCACGCGGTTTGGCCTCAGCCCTCGCCGCCTTCGCCGCCCTCTCCGCCCTCACCGGCGGCGTCGCTGGCGGGCGCGGGCTTGGCCGGCTGGCTGGGCTGCTCCTGACGGTCCTGATCGCCCCCCTGCTCGCCGGCTTCCGGGGTACGGCTGCAGGCCACGGTGCCGCCCGCCAGGGCCAGGCTGCTCAGGAACAGGGCGATGCTGTGGCGTTTCATGGCGGCGGAATCGGCGTCGCGGTGCTTCGATCCTGCTGGATGGGACAGCCACCAGCGGGCCCCGTCAGCAGAGCCCACACATCGCCGTAACACGCGTCACACCCATGCGTTTCCCCCTGGAGCCGCTGCTCGAGCCGCAGCAGTGGCAGGCGATGGCCGAGCCGCTGCAGAACGCCACCGGCGACTGGCGCCTGGGCTCGGAGACGGCCGGCTGGCATGCCCGCGGCGTGAAGCACAACCACCAGCTGGATCGCGGCAGCGCGTTGCACCAGCGGCTGGCCTCGGAGCTGCAGGATCACCTGCTCCGCCATCCGCTGGTGCAGGCGGCGGCCTTCCCCCGCGGCGTCCACGGCATCCTGTTCAGCCGCAGCGGCGTGGGGGAGGGCTATGGCCGCCATGTCGACAACGCCTGGATGGCGGGCGGCCGCACGGATCTCTCCTTCACCGTGTTCCTAAGCGAGCCCGACACCTACAGCGGTGGAGCGCTGGTGCTGGAATCGCCGAGCGGTGAGGAGCCGTTCCGGCTGCCGGCAGGCCACGCGCTGGTGTATCCGAGCACGCTGCTGCATCGGGTGGAGCCGGTGACGGCCGGGCAGAGGCTGGTGGCGGTGGGCTGGATCGAAAGCCGGATCCGCCAGGCCGAGCAGCGGGAGCTGCTGTTCGAACTGGATTCGGCGCGGCGGGCCCTGTTCGCGCGCAGCGGCAAGGACGAGATCTTCGATCTGATCAGCCGCAGCTACAGCAACCTGCTGCGGGCCTGGGACAGCTGAGCCCTCCCCTCACCAGAGCGTGGGGGGCAGGCTGCGGAACAGCTGCAGCATGGCCGCCAGCAGACCCAGCATCGAGGCCAGGGCCAGGGCCCGCTGCCCCCGGGACCCCAGCCCCTCGGCCCAGGGGCCGTAGAGGCGGCTGACCCAGGGCACCAGCAGCCAGCCGGTGATGGCGACGCTGCAGACATTGCCGAGCAGCAGCTTGGCGGGGAAATCCCACGGCAGAGCGTGCAGGGCCATGGTCAACGCCATCACCGTGGGGTAGAGAACGAGCAGCACCAGCAGGTTGGTCTTCCAGAGCGGCACCCTGCCCCGCACCGACTGGGCGAGCCAACGGGCATACCCCTCCCAGTCGGCGGAACCCTCGTAGGCGTAGCCCTGCTGTTCGGACGGTTCCAGGATGGCGCGACGGATGGGGCTGTCCATCCACTCCAGGAAGCTCTGCAGGCCGTCGAAGCGCAGGATCGATTCATACAGATGCACGGATCGCTGGGCCGGCTGGCCCTGGATCCGACCCACATAGCGGGGGCCGCTCTCGCCCAAATAACCGGGGACGTCCTGAACCGCCGCCTGCAGCCGTCGCTCCAGGGCGAGGAACTGGGCCACTGACGTGGCAGGCACCCGGTGCAGCAGGCGGTAGTCGAAGCCCGGGCCCCCCGGCGGATCGGCAGCGATCGGCGGACGCATGGCGGACGGTGGATGCGCGCAAGCTAGAAACGCCCGACCGTTGACGCAGCCTCTGCGGCGTGGCGATGGTGGCGATGCCGCGTCGGTCGCTCCGCCATGGCGTCGCCCATGCCCCCGCCCATGCCCCCGCCCCTGGACCCAGCCGCTGGTGGGGGGCGATGAAGTTCAAGGACTACTACGAGACCCTCGGCGTTGGCCGCGACGCCAGCGAGGAGGAGATCAAGAAGGCCTACCGCCGGCTGGCCCGCCAGTTTCACCCCGACATCTCCAAGGAAGCCGGAGCCGAGGAGCGCTTCAAGGCGATCAGTGAGGCCTACGGGACCCTCAGCGATCCCGAGAAGCGCCAGGCCTACGACGAGCTGGGCCGCCACCACGCCGGCGAGGACTTCCGGCCGCCACCGGGCTGGGACACCCGTTTCTGGCAGGGCCAGCCCCATGGCGACGTGGATCTGGCCGATCTGTTCGAGCAGATGGGCTTCCGGGCCTCCCAGCGCCAGGCGCGGCCCGATTTCCCCATGCGCGGCCAGGACATCGAGGCCGTGGCCGAGCTGAGCCTCGAGGAGGTGGTGCACGGCACCACCGTGACCCTGGAGCGCCCGGTGCCGCAGCGGCGCCCCGACGGCAGCCTCGAGCGCCAGAGCCAGACCGTGCGCATCCGAGTCCCGAAGGGGGTGACCGACGGCGAGCGGCTGCGCATCCCGGCCCGCGGCGGCCCGGGCAGTGGCGGTGGCCCGCCCGGGGACGTCTACCTCGACATCCGCCTCAGGCCCCATCGCCTGTTCCAGGCCGTGGGCCATGACCTCTACCTGCAGCTGCCCCTGACCCCGTGGGAGGCGGTGCTCGGCGCAGAGGTTGCGGTGCCCACCCTCGATGGCCGCGTGCGCGTGACCGTGCAGCCCGGGGCCCAGGCGGGCCAGAAACTGCGGCTGGCCGGCAAAGGACTTCCCAGGCGCCAGGAGGGCGCCGGCGATCTCTACGGCGTGCTGCAGATCGTGACCCCCAGGCAGATCAACGAGCGCGAACGGGAGCTCTACCTTGAGCTGGCCTCCGCCTCCAGCTTCGATCCACGCCAATCCTTCTTCGCCGGTGCCACCCATGACTGACGACGTGCTGATTCCGGCCGATGCGGAAAGCCCGGTGGACCTGGCCGAGTTGCTGGCCGCGTCGGGTCTGGCCGAGGCGGAGGTGCTGGAACTGGTGGAGTTCGGGGTGCTGGAAACCAAGGGGAGCGTCTCGGGCTGGAGTTTCCACGCCCGGGTGGTGCATCAGGCCCGGCGGGCCGCGACGCTGCGCGACACCTTCGGCCTCAACACGCCCGGCATGGCCCTGGCCCTCACCTACCTGGAGCGCATCGAGGCCCTGGAGCAGCGCCTGCGGGAACTGCAATGCCTCCTGCCCCGCTGACCAATCCTTCGCAGCAGGAGTTCACCCCACCGAGGGACTCACCGAAGGATCCCTCGCACAACGCGCCGCCTACAGTTCGACCCACGCGATGCCTTGCCATGGAGCCTGGAGATCTCGCCACCAGCCAGCTGATCAGCCGCCATCTGCGGGTGCAGAGCGTGGCCGATCTCTCCCTCTACGAGCAGCACTCCGATGTGATCCAGCGGCTCTGCAAGGAACTGGGTTTCCAGAATCCCGCCACCGCCATGGCCTGGGTGTTCGATCAACTGGAGCAGTCGCAGGATCTGCAGAAAGCGATCTTTGATCTGCTCAACGACTGAGACCGGATCCACCCCCTTCAGGCCTGGGCAAGCTCAGCCCTTCAGGCGGGTGCGCTCGGCGCGACTCAGCCACAGCAGCACCGCCACCAGGATCGGCGTGAGCAGGTCGGTGTCGAGGATCATGCCCCCGTTGGAGGGGGCCCGGTTGCCCGTGGCGACCAGCGCGATCACCAGGCCCCAGAGAGCCAGATGGCCCAGGAACAACGGCAGTGCACCGCCCATGAGCGTGGCCCAGCTGCCCCCGAGGAGGGCGGAGAACCCCACCGCCCCACTCCCGTCACACTCCATTACAGTGGGCGCAACACTTCGTAACGACCCATGGCTGACTCCTCTTCCCGCTTCGGTTTCGTGGCCTTCGCCGAAACCTGGAACGGCCGCCTCGCCATGCTCGGCTTCGTGATCGGGCTGGGCACCGAGCTGCTCACCGGCCAGGGCATCCTCTCCCAGATCGGTCTGGGCTGATCGCCATGGAAACCAACTACACCGCCGCCATCGGCGCCGTCGTCGGCCTGATCGTGGTGCTCACCGGCATGGTGGCCTACGTGCTCAGCCGGCCCAGCGACCTCTCCACCACCAACTCCCGATGATCGCCACCGTCGCCGTGCTGCTCTTTGCCGCCTGGGTCCTTGGAGCGCTGCTCCAACCCGACCTCGCCGACTGAGCGCTCCACGTCCACGCCGCTCCGGAATCCCCCTTCAGGACGGTTGGACCTCGCGCCACCAGCGCTCGACCACCTCCGGGGTGCCATACCAGGTCGGACCGAAGGCGCCGCCATGGGCCACCCCCGGCAGCACCACGGGGTTGGACCCCTCCAGCACGGCCGAGGCCACCGGCACCAGCCCATCGCCGCGGTCGTCGGCATCGCCGGTGCTGTTGCGGTAGGCCGTCGGCGCCAGGCGCTGGGCCAGGGGCGTCGCCGCCTCCAGCCTCAGATCTCCCGCCACCGAGACGTAGCGGACCCGATCGCCAAACGCCGCACCCGGTAGCCGCTCCTGCACCATCTGGCGGAGCACCGTGGCCTTGAGGGCCGTGTGGGGGCTGCCCAGCATCACCAGGGTGTTGGCCAGGGCCTTGCCGTCGTAGCGGCGTCCCTGGAACGGGGCTGCATCCAGAAACAGCCGCAGCATGATGCCGCCGGAACTGTGGCCGATCAGCGTCACCCGCCCCGTGGGCGACTGGCGGGCCAGATCGACCACCGCCCGCTGGACCCGATCCAAGATCCGCGCCCAGCCGAAGGCGAAAACGGTGAGCAGCCAGTCGAGCTTGCTCACCGCCACCACCCGCACCGGCTGGCCGGCCAGCTGCTCCAGCCGCTCGGCCATCGGGGCGTAGGCCTCCGGGCTGATCAGAAAGCCACCGAGGATCACGATCGGCTGCGGAACCATGGACGGGGGCGGGCGGACGGCACCGCAGCAGCATGCCCAAGGGCCATGACCAGGGAGGGGGGCAAGGAGCTGGGGATCGGTGCAGCGGGTTGGCGCCGCGAGGAACCAGCAGAACGACGCCTCAGACGAAGAATGACAACGGGCAGCGTGGGGATTGGCTGCCATCCACCATCACAAAGCGGCCCAGATTCACACCCAGAACGTCAACGGGGCGCGTCAGCCGCACTCTCCCAGCCCTGGCGCGCGAGCCGAGGCTTGCAACAGCGCCGACCTATGCCGTGCACCGCTGCGGGCTGCTGCAGCGCCTATCACTGACAGGCACATCAACCCCGCTTCAGGCGACACAGACGGTGGTGGGATAACCGACCACCCACCCAGGGGCTCCATTCAGAACAGGGCTGCTACAGTATGTGACAAATGAGGGAACCGTGATGTTCACACTTGAAAGGGCTACACAAATCTTTCCTGAAACGCTGTCCGCCGATCTCGTGCCCGCCATCACGGCACGTTTTCGCCTGCTCAGCGCCGAAGACCAGCTCGCCCTGATCTGGTACGCCTATCTGGAGATGGGCAGCACCATCACCGTGGCCGCCCCCGGTGCCGCCCGGATGCAGTTCGCCGAGCCGGTGCTCAACCAGATCAAGGCCATGTCCTTCGCGGAGCAGAGCCAGGTGATGTGCGATCTCGCCAATCGCACCGATACCCCCATCGGCCGCACCTATGCCTACTGGTCGGTCAACATCAAGCTGGGCTTCTGGTATCAGCTGGGTGAGTGGATGGCTGCTGGGCTCGTGGCACCGATTCCCGAGGGCTATCAGCTGTCCGCCAACGCATCGGCCGTGCTGAGTTCCGTGAAGGAGGTGGATCAGGGCCAGCAGATCACCCTGCTGCGCAACTTCGTGGTGGACATGGGCTATGACCCCCAGAAGGGTGAAGGCCAGCGGGTGATGGAACCCGTGGCTGCACCCACGCCGGAGGAGCAGCGCAAGAAGGTGTTCATCGAAGGGGTGATCAATCCCACGGTGAACAACTACATGGATCTGCTCAATGCCAACGATTTCGACAGTCTGATTGAGCTGTTCCTCCCCGACGGCGCCCTTCAGGCCCCCTTCCAGAAGCCGATCGTGGGCCGTGAGGCCATCCTGCGCTTCTTCCGGGAGGACTGCCAGAACCTGCGTCTGCTGCCCGAGCGCGGCTACGCCGAGCCCACGGAAGGCGATTTCACCCAGATCAAGGTGACCGGCAAGGTGCAGACCCCCTGGTTCGGTGCCGGCATCGGCATGAACGTGGCCTGGCGCTTCCTGCTCAACCCCGAGGGCAAGATCTACTTCGTGGCCATCGATCTGCTCGCTTCGCCGGCGGAGCTGCTGAAGTTCGCCCGTTGAGTGGCATCACCCGCCTGAGCAATCCCACCCGAACGGGATTGCTCCTGGCCACACTGATCCTGCTGGGCTGGCTGGTCTCCCTGATCGGTCTGCTCAGCATTGATCTGTCCAGACGTCCTGGGCTGGTGATCCTGGCGGCGGTGGTGGGGCGGACTCTGCTGCAGACCGGCCTGTTCATCGTCGGCCACGACGCCATGCACCGGGTGCTGCTGCCCGAGCGGGTGGGCTGGAACGATCGCCTGGGTGCCCTAGTTCTCGCCCTCTATGCCGCCTTGCCCTATCGGCAGTGCCGGCACAATCACCAGCGCCACCACCGCTTCCAGGCCACGGCCAGGGATCCCGATTTCTGCAGCGACCCCGGGGCCGGAGCGCTGGGCTGGTATCGGCAGTTCATGGCCGGCTACCTGACGGCAGGCCAGATGGCACGGCTGCTGGGCAGCTGGGCACTGCTGACCCTGGTGGCCTGCCACCACAACCCCACGGGCTGGCTGAACGTGCTGCTGGTCTGCACGCTGCCCCTGCTGCTGAGCTCGCTGCAGCTGTTTGTCTTCGGCACCTATCTGCCGCACCGGGTCCAGCGCGCCCCGCTGCTTCGGGCCAAGTCCGACAGCCTGGACCTGCCCCCCTGGCTGTCGTTGCTGGCCTGCTTCCATTTCGGCTATCACCGGGAACATCACGACAGGCCCGCTCTGGCCTGGTTCCAGCTGCCCGCCGAACGGCGGCGCAGCCTCCAGGCCCAGGCGGCAGGGCCGCTCGCGGTGGCCTGACGACGCGACTAGCGTCGCGGGCTGGGAGCTCTCAACCGATGGTGGAAACGATGCGCGAAGGCTGGACAGAGCTGGAGGGGTGGACCGACCCTGAGCAGAGCGTCGCCAAGGACGCTTTTGAGCGCGCCTATGGCCGCGCTGTGGAGCGGCTGGTAGACGCGCTGCGGAGCAGGGCTGCAGGGCTGCACTCAGCAGAGAGTGTGTGGCAGCTGCACGATTATCTCAGTATCGAGCGGCACACGATGGAAGGCCGCTTCGACTTCCGCCTCGATGGCATCCTGTTCGTGTTCGCCAGTCTGGTGAAGGACGACCTGCTGACGATCGACGAATTGGCGGGTCTGGACGCCGAGAAACTGGCCAAGATCGCAGCCATGTCGCGCTTCTAAATCGCGGTCATGGCTTGGCGGTTGCGGGGGTAGCCGGGGCAGCGGGGGGCTGAGGGGCGGTGATCGACTCCTCCATGCCCAGATCGATCTCCCCGATCCAGAGCCCAAGGCCAGCCAGGCAGGCCAGAGCCGCCAGCAGCAGGCCCACGTGACGGCGATCCATGGCGCTAGGTCTCCAGGAAGGGATCGAGAAAGCTCAACGGCCGCGCCATCGTCTCGGAGAAACCGAGAATCCCGCGGTCGCGGTGGCTGTAGAGCACGGTGTCGTCGCTCTCCAGCAGATAGGTGCCGCCGCGCTGGGTGATGAAGTCGTCGCGGGGCACGTAGGTGCGCCAGTTGCCGAGCACCTCCAACATGTTGCGCAGCCGCACCGTGGCCAGCTCAAACGGTCGCTGGAAGCCCTCCCCGCCGGCCAGGGCAAACAGGGGTGAGTCCAGGCGCTGGGGGGCGCGGCGGTCGCCGGTGTAGCCACGCAGCACTTCGGCAAGGGTGCCGGGCGAGCCGATGCCCGCACACATCAACAGCAGCGCCGGCCAGGCGCCACCGGGGGTGGTCGGCCCTGGGTAGAGCCCCAGGGCCCGGTGCAGCTCCGGGGTGGCTTCCACCTGCAGCCGTTCGGCGGGAAAGCCTGTGAAGCCGCAGAAGCGCTGGCGGCCGGCCTCGTCGCCGATGCCGATGGCAACGACCTCGATGCCGGCGGCCTGGAGGCGGGGCAGCAGCGGCACCAGGGCCTGGGCGTATTCGAGGCTGTCGAAGTCCCCCAGCTGGGACAGCAGCAGCACCAGCCGCCGGCGCCCGGGGTCCAGGGCCGGCCGCTGGGCCAGGCGTTGCAGCAGCGGTTCAGGGGCCTTCATGGCTGCAGCCAGGGGCTCAAACCGTACCGGGGAGCCGGCTGGACTGGGTCGGGCCAGGGGGACGGCCTGATGGGTCGCGAACGGGCAGGACGCACCGCTCCCTACTGGAAGGCCAACCAGTCCAGCCTTTGGCTCGCTCCATCCTGGCTGGCGTCCACCAGCTCCACGCCCCTGACGGTGCCATCACTCCGATACCAGGGATCGGCGCAGAGGGTGGCAAAGGCCTGTCGTGCCTCCGCCAGCGACTGGAAGTCCCCAACCTTGACGATGCCCCAGGCGTCATGGGTCTGGATGGTGTAGGTCATCACCTCGGGTGTGGATGGGGTGTGGAAGGGGTGTGGAAGCAGTGCCGGTCGGTCGCTCTGGCGGCGGCCGACGCCAACCGCCAGGCGCTCACCATCCTGCTGCTCCCTGGAGCGGGTTCCGGGGCCCTGGCCCTGAGGCGCCGCTGGGCCCATGGCTCTGAGCCGCAGCGAGCGGCCTCCGCCCGCCAGAGTGCGTCCATCTTCCTTGCCGCCATGACGCCGACCCGTGAGCAGATCCTCGCCGCCTCGGCCGGTTGGGTGGCCGTTGTGCTCAACGTGGTCCCCGGGCTGGGGGCCGGCTACCTCTATCAGCGCCGCTGGAGGGCCTACTGGATCACCTCCGCCCTCGCCACAGCCTGGTTCGTGGCCGGTGCCGTGCTCGCCCAGAACGCCGATGCCGCCGCTGAAGCCCAGAACCAGCTGGTGGGCCTGATCGGCCTGCTGGCGCTGGCGGCCGTCACCGCCACCGAGGCGGGCCTGGCCGTCAAGCGGGTCCGGGCGGACGGCTGAGGCGGCAAGGGGGCTTCACAGCTGCGTCCGGGCCAGGCAGCGGCTAAGAAAGGGCAGGAACCAAGGCAGGGATGACGCCTGCAGACACCACCGCCGTCGCGTCACGCTGCACCTGGGATCACAGCGAGGACTTCCTGCTGCTGCCCGGCGATGGCCTGATCCTCGCCAATGGCGATGGGGTGATCACCTACTTCGACCTCAGGGCCCGTCAGCTGATGGGCCGTGAACCGGGGTGCCGCTGCGGCGATGGGCTCGAGGAGATCTGGCCGGAGCTGGCGGAGGTGCTGGAGGAACACGCGATCGTGGCTGACCGCTCAGGCCCGGTGGTGACGCGGCTGACCTGCGGGGATCGCCTGCGCACGCTTCACCTGTTCCGCTCCGATTGCGGGATCGGAATCGTGCTGCTGGCGGATCGCAGCGACGCCCACGGGGCCGCTCACCAGCAGCTGCTGATGCACCAGCGCATCCTGCAGCATGTGCGCGATGCCGTGATCGTGACCACCGCCGAGCCGGTGGCGACCCCCGGCCCGGTGATTGTCTACGCCAACCCCGCCGCCCTGCGGCAGACCGGCTATCGGCTGGGGGAGGTGCTGGGGCGGAGTCCGCGGATCTTCCAGGGGCCCGACACCGATCGCGCGGCCCTGCGAAGTCTCCATGCGGCCATCCAGCACTGGCAGCCGGCCCGGCAGAAGCTGCTGAACTACCGCAAGGACGGCTCCACCTTCTGGGTGGAGATCGACATCGCCCCCCTGGAAGACAGCGACGGCTGGTACACCTACTGGGTATCGGTGCAGCGCGAATGCCGCGGACCGGGACACGCGCCCTGACGCCATCGGCAGGGGCCATGGCTGGCACGGGCGTTGTTCGTGGCCCTCGCTGCGGTGAGACGTCGTCAGATCGCCGGAGTCGCGGCCTGGACGGGCAGGCGTTCCGTGCAGGCGCGATCCAGTTCTGCGAGATACTCCCTGGCCGGGAGTTGGGCCATGGCCCTGGCCTCCGCTTCCCGCAGACGGCGCTGGGGCTGCACCAGCGCCTGCAGTTCCAGTCGGTCCTGCCGGGTCAATCGCCGTTCGATCCGCTCGGCGGGGAGCCATGGTCCGTCGCCCAGGCCATCGAGATTGGGCTCCTGGCAGCGGGGATGCTGGTTCAGCACGCGGATACCACGGCCTTCAAAGGCGGCGAGCACCTGCTGCCAGGTGGCGGTGTCGGTGCGTGGCGTGGGGCGCAGAAAGGGCAGGGGAAGGATGAACGCCACCACGGCCATCCACCCCCCGACCCGGGACGCGGTCACTGGAACAGGCTGTTGAGCAGGTTGCCAAGGGCGTTGCCCAGCGCCGCATCCCGGTTGGCAGGGGGACGCATGGCGTTCTGCTGGGTGGCCACCAGCTTGTAGTCCCCGAAGCGGAAGATCCCGGTATTGCCGTGATCCACGAAGGTCACCGGCCAGCTCCCCCCGAAGCCATCGCGGATCAGGAAACCGCTGCCCTGCTGCTCGAACACGTAGCGGTTGCCGTTCTCCAGCCGCACCTCGTAGCGACTCAGGCCGCCCTGCATCACCTGCTTGAGCTGGCAGGAGCCATCGAACACCCGCTGTCCAGCGCGGCTGAGGCTGCACAGCCCCCGGTCGCGGCTCACCTGGGCCTGGCCAGGGCGCATCCCCCCAGCACCGGTGCCGCCGAACAGTTGCTGCGTCAGACCCGTTGCCACGCGAGTCGCACTCCAGCCATCGTTCCAGCAGGTGCGACGGGCCACGCTGCAGGCCTGGCCGCTGCTCAGGCGGAAATCGCGGCTGTTGCTCTGGCTGAGGTTGCGGCTGAGCTGATTGGCCGCCCGCTGTCCGAAAACCTCCTCAGTGATGGCAACGGAAGGGCCATAGCTGTCGTAGCAGGCCCTGCCCACCGAATCGCAGACCGTTCCCTGGCGTGGGTAGGTGATGCCGACGGGCTGGGCCAGCGCGGCTGACGTGGCGATCACAGGCAGGCAGGCGGCGGCAAGCCGGGCTGCCACGTGGCGGCGGGACATGGATGGCAACGAACATGTTCTGCCATTGTGTGGCCTGGCGCGTGGGGCCCGAGGGACAGGCCCGCCGGCCTATGGGCTGGTGTTCTCCAGCTGCTCCAGCCCCTTGCGCAGCAGCAGCTGGCCGCCCTCGATCACGCGCTGCTGATCGCTCTTGAACTGACAGCTCGCAGTTCGGAACTGAACCGTCCGGCTGAAGGGCACGTACCAGAGGGCATCGAGCTTGCAGAAGTTGCGGCCCTTCTTCTGCGGCACGTCCTGGAGCAGCTCACCGCTGAGACAGCGGAAACCGGTGCGGTCCTTGCCCTCCCGCAGGCAGGTGCCCAGGTTGCGAACAAAGATCGGCTGCCCCTTCGTCTTGAAGGTCTGGTTGGCGAAACCGGCGAACGACACTGGGTCGTAGCTGAAGGGGGCCGCCTGGGCCGCGCCGGACAGCACCCACAGGAGCAGCAGGGGACGAAGCAGACGCAGCACCGGGGCGGGGCGGAATCAGGACGTCCCCATCATCAGGGGTTCGGACCTCACCAGGGCCTGCTCATCGACGTCCCGGCCTGTGGGCTCCCGCACCCGATCGCCACGACCTGATTGCGGCCCTGCTGCTTGGCCGCATACATGGCGGCGTCAGCCCTGGCGATCAGCTCGTCCAGCGATTCATCGGGACAGGCCAGGGCCACCCCCACACTCAGGCTGATGTGAACATCGCCGGCGGGCGTCGGCACCGGATCGCTGGCCAGCTGCCGCGCCTTCTCGGCGATGGTCACGGCATGGGCCAGGTCCTGCACCCCCGGCAGCACCACCATCAGCTCATCGCCGCCGATGCGCGCGGCCAGGTCCGAGGTCCGCACGCAGGAGCGGATCCGATCCGCCATGGCCTGCAGCACCGCATCGCCGGCCTGGTGGCCATAGCGGTCGTTCACATCCTTGAAGTGGTCGAGGTCGCAGAAGAGCACCGCCAGTTCGCCGCCCCGGCGCTGGTCGCCGGCCAGGAGCTGTTTCATCTGCGTCAACACCTCCTCGCGATTCAGCAGGGCGGTAAGGCTGTCGGTGGCGGCCCGCTGATGCAGCGCCTGCTCCATGGCGATCCGCTCACTCACATCGCGCCAGGTGATGCTCAGCTCCTCGCCCACCTTCACGGCGCGGATGTCGAGATAGCGCAGGCTGCCCTGCTGGGGATGGTGAAACGGGAAGCTGTCGAGCACCAGCGGCTGGCCGCCGCTGAGCACCTCCAGGTAGCGATCGAGCAGTCCATTGCCCCCATCGGGCCAGAACTGCCGCAGCCTGGCCCCCACAAACGCCTCCTGCGCCATGTGGTTGTAGGCGGCGGCGGCGGGGTTGGCCCGCCGGATGAGCAGGTCCACGACCGAGCCGGCGTCATCGCACACGGGCCCAAGCATGAGGTGGGGGTCCATCAGGGCATCGAGGGTGGTGCTCAGCCGTTCCTGTTCGAGCTGCAGCCGCTCCTGGGTCTGCACCAGCTCCGTCACGTCGTAGTTGACCCCGAGCATGCGCAGGGGCTGGCCCTCCCGGTCGTAGGTGGTGTGGGAGACAGCCTGCAGGTGGTGCACGGAGCCATCGGGCCAGATCACCCGGAAGCGCGGGGCGTACTCCCGCTCGCCGCGCAGGGCCGCCTGGATCTCCCCCTCCGCATAGGCCCGGTCCTCCGGATGCACCGCATCGGCCCAGGCCTCGTAGGCGCCGCCGAAGTCGACAGGATCGCGGCCGTAGAGCTGATACATCACCGGATCCCAGCTGAGCACGTTGGCCGGCACGTCCCAGTCCCAGATGCCCACCACCCCGGCGGCGGCAGCGGCCTGGAGGTACTCCGTCTGGGCCACCAGGTCGGTGATGTCGTCGAGCTCCAGCAGCACATGCTCAGCGGCACCGCTGGCATCGCGGAGGTTGCTCAGCCGCAGGTCACCCCAGCCCCTCAGGACGCCGGCCCGCAGCAGCCTCACACGCACCCTGTAACCATCAATCTCACCCAGCAGCAGGGACTCCAGTGCGGCCTGGTCCATCGGGGTGAGCACGTCTGCCGCCTCCGCCGACACCTGCTCCAGGGCGCCGACAACCTGCGCCAGGCTGCGGCCCACCAGCTCCGCAGGGGTGAGGTCCAGCTCCGCGCAGAGTTCAGGATTGGCCTGCAGGATCACCCCCGTACCCGGCGCACACAACCCCAGGCCAACGCTGCAGTGTTCCAGGGTGCGGTCCAGCATCTCCTCGGACCTGACCAGGGCGTTCTGGGCCGTCATCTGGGTGGTGATGTCGATGCCCTGGCCGATCAAGAACTCGAGGCGCCCGTCAGGGCCGCGCGCACAGGCCACGCTCAGGTCCACCCAGATGGTGCCGCCATCGCCGCGCCGATAGCGCTTCCTGAGTCTGTAGCTGTCGCGCCGGTTCGCCAGCACCTCCTCCACCAGCGGCTGCTCCTGGGCGAGGTCATCCGGATGGGTGATCTCAGGCCAGGAGAGCTGGAGCAGGGTCTCCGCATCGCGACCGAGCATGGCGCAGAAGGCGGCATTCACGCGGACCAGCCGGCCGCTGGCATCCGTCAGCACCTCTCCTGCGGCGGCGTTGTCGAGCGTGAGGTTGAGAATCTGCTCGCTGCGGCGCCGCAGGGCCGTTTCCCAGCAGCGCTGGGCGGAGAGCCAGAGCGCCACAGCGGCCACGCCACTGAGCGCCAGCAGGCGGGTGAGGTAGTCGATCGAAGGGAGGAAGCGCCAGTAGAGCCCCGACGCGATCGCCAGCCCATAGGCCTGACCGATCAGGGGGACCATCTGGCGTGGCGTCGCGATGCTCGCCGAGAGCACCACCACTAGGAAGTAGTAGGGCAGCAGCGGGATGTTGCGCGGCAGGGCCAGATCGAGCAGGAAGAGCCCGACCATCGCCAGATGCAGGATCGCGATCCGGCTGCGGTTCCTGGCAGCCCCTGGCGCTGGTTGCAACCGGTCCTGGCCCATGGCATCCGGTGCACGCCACTCCATATTGGTCGATTCCGGCTGATGGGGCCCTTCGCCAGCGGGGATGGCCAGCCCTCACCGCTGAGGGACCGGCTCGAGCCCATCCAGGTACGCCTGCGGATCGCGCCACAAAGCAGCAGCAGCACCTCATCCCACGGGGTGGCGGCCTGGTGCCGCAGGGCTCCAGGAAGACCGGGCAGCCAGGCAGCCGCCGCCCTCACCCAGCTCAAGGGCAGGTCACGGTGCCGTGTCCGGCCGTCCTCCAGGCCTGAAAGCACGGGTTGCCGGGATCCAGCACCAGGGGCTTGAACAGGTCGTTGCGCTGGCCGTCGATCAACTGCTGCTGGTTGATCCAGGTGCCCGGCGCCGGCACCACCGTGCGGTGGCGCACTGAATCAGCGCCGGCCACGGCCGTGAGTGTGGGCGTCTGCACCACGGGCTCAGGGCCGTAGATGCCCGCGGCTGTGGCGTCACCGACGCGGCGCCCACCACTCACCACCCAGAACTGACCGAGCTTGGCGGCCAGGTAGGGATGCAGATCGGCTCTGCCGGTGGGTGGATCGCTCACCGCATAGAGCCTGCGATCGATCTCCACCTTCAAGGCCGAAGGGTCGCCGGAGGGGACCGCCAGCACGTCCGTCCGCAGGCTCTGGTAGAGGCCTGTCACCTCCGTCACAGCCAGGTCTGCGGCGGTGGCCAGGCCGATGCGACCCAGCGGCGTGCTCACCAGCGTGGGGGCATCACCCGCCCTGGCCCAGGCCTTCTCGGCGGCGCTGAGGTGGGTGGCGCGGTAGCGCGCCAGGATGGTGCCGCCAGGACCCGCCAACGCCACGGTGTGGAACACCCTGGAGCCTTCGCGCTCGGGATAGCTCCCCACCAGGTAGCCGTTGCCGGCCTTGGCCCGCTGGGCCAGCAGCTGCTCAAAGGAGCCACCGCGCCGCTCAGCTCGGCGGGCGATCTCAGCCGCCTGCAGACCGCGAGGCAAACCGGTGAGCTCGGGGAGCACCAGCAGCTCCTGGGCCTGGGGCTGGCTGCGGGTCAGCCGTGATGGATCGCCCGTCCACTGGGCGGCTGCCAGCTGCACCGGGCGCGGCGTCGCGGTGGCGGTGGTGTCCACGGGGGCACGGCGCAGCGCCAGCAGAGGGTTGTAGAGCGCAGGCCGGCGGGAGGCCAACCGTCGCTCGCGCACCGCATCGGCCTCGGCCGGGATGATCGTGGTGGCGATGAGACCGTTCAACCCGGGGGGGCAGCACGGCGGGAGGCACAACCGGTGCTTGCACAAGCTTGCGACCCTCGGGCGACCAGATGCTTGAGCCGCCGTTGTAATAGAGCTGGCTGCCATTGATCGGATTGCGCTCGATGCCGCTGCGGGTCGCCCCGATCACCCACACGCCGTTGAGTGCGCTCATGTGCTGCACGCTGGCCACGGTGGAGTGATTGGCCCTGGCCTGGGCTGGCGGCGTGCCGGGCATCACCCGATCCGACACGGAATGCCAACCGATGATCTGAGCTCCGCGCAGGGCGGCCAGGCGGTCGTACTGCCAGTAGGTGTCGTCGTAGCAGATGATCAGGGCAATGCGGCCGATCGGCGTGTCAAACACACCGACACCGGTATCACCCGGGCCAAAGAGTTGCACGTCCTGGCCATTGAGACCATTCTTTCGATATTTGCCGATGATGCCATCGGGCCCCATCAACACGGCAGTGTTGTAGAAGATGCCGGTATTGGCATCCTTTTCGGCAATGCCAACACTCACGATCATGCCGGTGCGCTTGAGCACCGGCTGCAACGCATCGGTGGCGCGCCCGGGGATGGTGTCCACAAAGGGAGCCAACTGGGCTGGATCGGTGAAGTCGTAGCCGCTGATGGCCGTTTCCGGGAACACCGCATACTGCACCCCCTGGGCCGCCACGCGTTCCGCCGCCTGCACCAGGCGGCGGATGTTGCCCTCGCGATCCCCCCAGGCAGGGATGAAATCAACGGCGGCCACCTTCACCGGCTTGCTGCCCACCTCGGCCCTGGCCGGTGCACTCAGGGAACCGACGATGGATCCCGTGATCGATCCACTGAGCACCAGTCCCAGACAACCTGTGGCCATCCGATAGCGAGCGCGCACGATCACCGAGGCAGAGATTTTGACGCTATCAGCGCTCACGAACGACGCCGGCTGGTCGACACAAGTCAATGAAATCCTGCCGCCGGCGCTAGGGGTGTGACAGGTGCCAGGCGGCATCACCCGCCCCGGGGACTTCCGGCGGGGCAGGAGAACCACGCCAGCCGCTTGGTGGGGACACCGCTGGATCCAGCAACCAGAAGCAAGCCCCTTGGACCACCACGACCCCGCTTCCACCCACGGGTGCCACCAACATCCCAACCGGTGGGGCGCCGCTACCGCTGCCGAGAGATCGGCTCCTAGCACCAGGCCCAGCTGACGCCTTGCTGGACTCCTGAGTAGTGGCGACAAGGTGCAGATCGCCTCAAACTGTGCGCAACAGGCGGCACCTCCATCATTCGCCTTGGCCAGAGGATGACCCCGTTCAGGTTGCTGCTGTACGCCGAGGTGACTGTGGCTGTGCAATCACGTCCTTGCCACCTGGCGTTCGTCGGCGTTCAGATCATTCACTCGCTTCCTGATGGCAAGAGAACTCTTTGGAGAGAATCGGTTCCCTAGCTCCGTTCAAACTGGCCACCACGAATTGTTGGCAGAGCGGACTCCCTCCCCCGCGTCTCCTTCCCGATCAGACCTGGTGGCTTGTCAGACGGACTGCCTCCCAGAGCATCGACGAGCTCCCTGCTGATTCCTTGCGTGGACGTGGATGCAGCTCGTACATGCTAGGTCTGCAAGTTGTCGATTCTTGAGCCGATACTCGAGCCGATACTCCAGTGATCGATGCACGCATCCTGGCCTCCAGCCTGAATACAGTCCCGATGGAGTGCCTACGCTTATCCAGCAGCTGACCTATGTTGTGGTGGACGTCGTACTCGTGGCTGTTTGAACACTGACCGGGGTAGCCAGGGCTTCAACGATCTGGGTGAGGAGCGCCGTCTCAGGGAGCTCCATGACCATGGCGTCCTGGATCAACCCAGCAATGCCCAGCTGGATCGGATCGTGTCCCTGGCTGCCGAGATCCTCGGCACGCCGATCGCCCTGATCTCCCTGGTTGACCGTGATCGCCAGTGGTTTCTCAGTCGCCAGGGCCTGGAGGCCCAGGAGACCCCCAGGGACATTGCCTTCTGCGACCACGCCATCCGCGCCGACCGGGTGTTCGTGGTGGCCGATGCCCTCAACGACTCCCGCTTCCAGGGCAACCCCCTGGTGCAGGGCGATCCCAAGATCCGCTTCTATGCCGGCGCTCCGCTGATCACCGACTCCGGCCAGCGCCTGGGCACCCTGTGCGTGATCGACCGCCAGCCCCATCTGCTCACCCCCTACCAGGAAGACCTGCTGGCCCAGCTCAGCGCCATGGCCATGCATGAGATCGCCAGCCTGCGACGGAGCCGCCTCTGCGGTCTGACCGAGGTCCTGACGCGCGTAGCCCTGCTGGAGCTGGGGGAACAGCGGTTGCAGCAGTTCCGGCAGGAGGGGAGGTGCCCGGTGCTGGTCACCGTTGTCCTCACGGGCCTGCGCCCGCTGAATGCCCAACCGGCTGGGGTGACCACTGCAGACCGCTGCCTGCAGCAGGTCGCCGCTGTGTGTCGGGACCACCAGGGAGCCACCGGGGTACTGGGCCGAAGCGGACACGGCGAATTCAGCCTGCTCTGGCCGGATGCGACCGAGGTTGAGCAGCGCCTCAGCGCTCTGAAGGGGGCCGTGGAGGCGGCAGCCCAACCGCTGCGCACCAGGGTGGTGATCACAGCGGCACGGGCGGAGTGCGCCAGCCTCGTCTCCCTGCTTCAGCTGGCGGCCGGCACCCTCAGCTGAATCGCCGCCATGGGTCAGTCACCACCGCAGGGGTCATCACCACCGCGACCGCCACAGTATCGGCGCCGCATCCAGGCGTTGCCTGTTGTCGTTCTGGCGGCAGGCCTGCTCATCAGCACTGGATTCGCCATCCAGAACGTGGCGTTCAACCGTCGCTTGCACGAACAGGCCGAGGGCGCCCTGCTCGATGATGTGGTCGATTCGCTTCGGATGCATACATCGGCGGCCACCTCAGCGGTGGTGAGCCTTAGCGCCATGGCCGAGGCCAGCGGTGGGCTCAGGCCTGATGGCTTCAGCCGCTACGCCCAGACCCTGAGGCAGACCGGTCAACTTCCCGAGGGTGCCCTGGGTCTGGGCTATGCCCGCTACGTGACGCCGGCCACCAAAGCCAGCTTCGAGCGCGAACTGTCGGTCTTCCACGGCGATGCCGTCGTGATCCGGCCCGCGGGACTTCGGCCGGCCTATGCCCCGGTCACGGCGCTGGAGCCGATGGATCAAGCCAACCGCAGGGCGATCGGCTTCGACCTGCTGAGTGAGCCCGTCCGTCGGCAGGCCCTGCTGCAGGCCGCGCAGAGCGGAACCCCAGTCGTGACCGGGAAACTGGAGCTGCAGCAGACTGGATCTGGTGAGCAGTTGCCTGCCGTCATCCTCTACTCCCTGATCCGCCGGACCTCTCCATCCGTCCCGTCGTCCTCTGCGTTGAATCCGTCAGCCGAGCCGTGGGGCTGGGCCAGCTGCCCGATCCTCATTCAGGAGCTGATGCAGGAGAGCCTCAGGGGAATCAACAACCCCTACCTCCAGGGCTCGACAATCCTGCTGTTCGACGGAGTTCGCCCCAGCGGTGAGGGGCGCCTGTATGACCCCATGGGGGTGTATGGAACCCCGAGGCTGAGCGATCCCAACTACCAACGCCTTTCCTTTGGTGGCCGCCAATGGCTGGTGGGAGTCCAGCTCACGAGAGCCCTGCCGGGGCCGGACGGTCTGCACCCGAGCCAGGCCCTGATCCTGCTGGTGGGTGGACTGCTCTCCATTGTGGCCAGTCTGGTGAGCCGTGAACTGGTCGTGAGCCATCGACAGACGCTGGAGGCTCTGCGCCAGGTCTCCGAGGCGGCCGAAGAGCAGGCCATTTCAGCGGCCGTCTTCGAGGGAACCGTGGAAGGGGTCGTGATCACCAATCCGGAAGGACAGGTGATCTCCGTGAACCAGAGCTTCACCCAGCTCACCGGTTACACCAATCTCGACATACGGGGCAAATCCCTGCGGATTCTGCGCTCAGGCAACCACGATTCCAGTTTCTATCAGGATCTCTGGGAGCAGTTGCTTCGCGATGGCAGCTGGCGCCATGAGATCTGGAACCGCTGCAAAGACGGAACAATCCAACTCCACGACCTCAGCATCACGACCGTTCGCGACAAGCACCTGAGCGCGCTGTACTACGTGGCGATGTATCAGGATATCACGGCTAGATACAAGGAACAGCAGAACATTCTCCACCAGGCCACCCACGACACCCTGACCGGCCTGGCCAATCGAACTCTGCTGGTGGATCGCCTGGAGCAGGCCCTGGCCATGGCCCAGCGCTACGGGTACATGGTTGGCGTGATGTTCATGGATCTTGATGGATTCAAGGCTGTGAACGATAACTTCGGCCATGCCATCGGCGACGATCTGCTCGTTGCCGTCAGCAAGCGCCTTCAGGACTTTCTACGCAAGACGGACACCCTCTGCCGCCAGGGGGGCGACGAATTCGTGCTGCTGCTCCCCCAGGCTCCTGATCTCGACAGCCTGATGACCCTGGCTGAACGCATCCGTACGGCCGTGAGCAAGCCCTACCACGGTATTCATCACACCGTGGATCTGCGGATCTCGGTGAGCATCGGTATCGCGCGCTGGCCGGAGCACGGTGCCGATGCGGATGCCCTGATGCTGGCCGCCGACCGGGCGATGTACCAGAGCAAGAAGAGTGGGGATAGCCTGCCGATCCTGGCCGTTCCGCTCAAAAGTGCCACAAGGGCCTGAGCCTGGGGGCAGGCGGTAGCGGCGGGCGGCTGATCCCCCAGACCACTGACCGCGATGGCCGCACCGTGGCCGAGGTGATCGGCGAGGAGAGGGTGGTGCCGTGGAGCAGGTCAAAGCAGAGGGTGAGCCCTGAAAGCCCAGGATTCCCGTCGAGATCCAGACCACCAGCCGGCGGGGGACAGTGGTGCTTGGCAGCGGCGACCCCAGAGGGTTCCGGGGTGCCTCACTCCAGCGCCGGGTCCTGCTCACCCGGGAACGCGGCCGCCAGGCGATCGGCCAGCGCCAGGCACTGATCCATCTCCTGCCAGAGCAGTTCACGGCGCTGGTCGGTGACGGCAAACGAGCGGTGGTGCAGGTCGCGGCCGAGGTAGCGCAGGGCGGCGCAGATGCGCTGCCAGTCGTCTGAGCTGAGCTCGCCAGGGTTGATGGTCATGCCCTTGATCCTGCTCCAGGCACCGTCCTGCCCTGCGTGAGATCCCGGAATCGTTCGAGGTCTGCGCACACGCTCTCTGCCCCTCGCCTCGGCTACGGCCACACCGGCCCAGACATCGTGCCCGGCCTGGATCAGCCCCAGATTCCCAGGGGCTGGTGGTCAGCGCCTGAGGTCGGCGGCTCCTCCGACATCCAGTCCTGGCAGGTGGTCAGCCAGAGGATCTCCGGGTCGCTGAGGTCATAGCCGGCTCCCCGCACAGTCTCGGCCAGTTGCACAGGGTCAGCCTCCAGCCCCAGGAGGCGTTGCCGCCAGGTGGGATCGGCACGCACCACCGCAATGAAGGCATCGAGCTGCGCCTGCGACATCGAGCTGCGGTCGTGGAACCTCCCCCCTTGTCTAGGCCCAGCGGCGAGGAGCGGCCACGACCAGGGGCAACCAAGACGTGGCCACCGCGGCAGTGGAGTGGAGTGGACCTACGGCGTGAGAACCGCTAGCTGTCGATGGTATCCGGATCATGTGTCCTGAAAGCGCTGGCGGATCGCTACGACTTCTGCTGAATGGCGGCGCAGGGCCGCCACGCCCCTGGGGTCGAGGTGGCCGGCAGCCACCTGGCGCTCCAGTTCCAGCAGACCCTCTTCGATCGGCAGGGGCTCGCGATAGGGGCGGCGGCAGGTGATGGCATCGAACACATCGGCCACGGCCACGATGCGCGCCTCCAGCGGAATCGCCTCTCCCCGCAGGCCTTTGGGATAGCCGGAGCCATCGAGGCGCTCATGGTGCCCCCCCACGATGTTGCGCATCAGGGTGAAATCTGGGAGGTCTTCCACGGCATGGATGCCGATCACCGTCTCGAGGATGCCCAGTCCCAGCTCAACGTGGGTCTGGATCAATTGGCGCTCGTCGGAACTGAGCTCGCCCGTTTTGCGCAGAATGGCATCGGGTATTCCCAGCTTGCCGATGTCGTGCAGGGGGGTGTAGTGAAACAGCTGCTCGACAAACGCGTTGCTGAGCCCGAGGGGGCTGGCAAGGCTCTTGGCGATCAGGCGGGAATAATGCGCAACGCGATCGAGGTGGTTGCCAGTCTCGTAGTCGCGCAAGCGCAGGCAGTCTTGGGCCACCACGGCGGAGGCTCTCAGGGAGCGCACGGCGGCATAGAGGCTGGAGATCGTGATGTTGATCAGGTTGGAAAAGAGCTCCAGATCGCGTTGAAGGCTGGCCGTGAAGGCGTTGGCCTGCAGGGAGCCATAGAAAATCAAACCGATAAAGACGCCGTTGTCGCTCATCGGAACGGTCAGCGATGAGAGGTAGCCATGCTGCTGTAGCCAGCTGGAGTGCTCGGACGGACCCTCGACAGTGACGGCGATGTCGCTGAGACCGAACATGCCCAAATGGCGAGTCAAGGCATGCAAATCGCCGACCTCAGGTCGTTTAACTTTGTCGCTGGTGGCTGCTTTGCCACTGCGGGTACTGCTGACGACCGTCCTGAGCAAATCCGTGGCTTGCCCGTAGGGCACGCAGGCAATGTGATCGATCGTGGGTGCCATCGCCAGAATCCGGGCGTGCAGCTCCTTCAACTGCACGTGGAGACTGTTGGCCATTCCACCGACCTTGGGCCGCTCGGCATGGGATGGCCCGAGGGCTTCAGTCTCCATTCATCCCCGACCTCATGTGAGGCATTGCGGCTTAACGCTACTGTGATTACGGTACTCGCGCAACGTTCCCCGCCTCGCCTCAAGCCCTGGCTTTGGACGGCTTCAGTAGCCATCGCGGCCTGCACCCGCTCCACATCGGCCTCCTTGGCCGCCCAGACATCCGTAGCGATCTCGCCGGTGCGGGCCAGGCGCTCCTCGATGGCAGAGAGCAGCGGCTCAACGCCTGGGTGCCAACCGCGTCAGGCGCTGCGGCCGTGCTGGTAGAGCCCGATCAGCTCCGCCTGGCGGAGCACATGACCGTCCATGGCCTGGCGCACCTCCGCCGCCGTGGACCCGGCCGGCAATCCCAGCCGGCAATCCAGGGCGCTGAGCTGGAAGCGGTCGTGATGCACCGGCCCCGGGGGCAGCTGGGGGCCGTAGTAGCCCCGCCGGCTGAACTGATCCACCCCCCAGCAGGAGCCATGGCGGGCCCCGTTGGCCAGTTCGACGCTCCGCTCCAGACCCTCCGGCAGGGAGTTGAGCGTGGCTGGCAGATCAAGCAGCACCCAGTGAATCCACAGCCCCGCCGGGGCGTCCGGGTCATCGAGGATCAGAGCCAGGGAGACCGTGTCTGCCGATGCTCCCTGCCACTGCAGCGGCGGGGACAGGTCATCTCCCTCGCCGGTGTGGGGGCGGGGGATCCAGCCACCGCTGGGAAAGGCCGTGCTGCTCAGCTGCATCGATCGATGACGCCCCTGTCCTCAGGATCGAGGGTCCGGCGGTGTTGTCCACCCCCGCTGACAGCCGCAAGGCCCCGCCTGGAGCCCCTGAGCCGTGGTGCCTAGCCGCCGTTGCTGCGGCCCGGGTCACTGTTCCGCCGCCACCGGGCTGAGGCTGGAAGGCCAGCGGCCGCTCAGCTCACCACCACGTTGGTGACGCGGCCCAGCCGGCTGGCACGCTGCAGCGCTTGATTCAGCCGTGCCAGGGGAACGCGCATCACGTACTCGCCGCTGCGGACGACCTGCTGATTCACCACGCCCGACACGGTGATCGTGGCGGTGCGGCTCTCGGAAGCGCCATAGCCCGAGCTTCCCAGCCGTGCCGATTCCCGCTGGGTCTGGGCAGGGGTGTTGCGGGCGCCGGGCGCATGGAAATCGCCGTACAGACCCTCCTGCTCGGAGAGCACCGCGCGGAACGGTCCATCGGTGCTGATGAAGCGATAGATGTCTGTGGCACTGCCGCCGCCGTAACCCACCGAGACAGCAGGCAGGGCTCCGGGAACGGACACCGCCCGGTTCTGGTGCAGGAAGCGATTGAGCGCCGACTGGTTACCGCTGCCGCTGCCTTTCACAGAAGCCGACGCGCCACGGGCCAGCTGCATCAGCCAGGAGAACTGGCGACCCTCATGACCGACCGAGTATCCCCAGCCATGGATGTAGGGCACCACATCATTGCCAAATCGATCCACATACTCGGCACTGTCGACGTAAGAATCGATCTCCGCGTCACAGCCCTGCTCCTGCAGGATCGTGAAGTGGTGCAGCATCTCCTCCCGGTTGTGGGGAGCCCGACCGAGCAGGTGCTTGTGGTTCAGCTCAATAAAGCGATAGGCATTGCAGTTCTCGAAGAACTTGCTGCGGTAGAGATTGCTTTTCGCGACGGTACGTACAAGCTCACGGACCGTCAGATAACCGTTGCGGAAGAGCGATTCAGCTCCGCCGAGGCGCTCACTGGCCATCAGGTACTGCTGACCCAGTAACTGTTGATAGACAGCACGAATGAGCATGTCCTTGTCACTCGGCGACCCCGTCGACCAGCTCTCTTTATCCCGATCGTTGGCGTAGCGATCAATCCCGAGTTGGGCAGCGCGGAGGAGGCTCATGGGAAACAGGCAGGGGGAGCAGGAGGCACGCATCACGCCATCACGACTAGCGCCGGCGCGGGAAACCATCGGCAGGCCGCCACAAGCAACCTGTCGCCATGCACTAGGTCGACGCAGGCAGCCGCTGCAGGCAGCCGCTGGATGCTGGGTGAATTCGCGATACCTAGGGGAGGAGGCTACCCAGCTTCTACCAGCAAAAGACCGAATGTTGCAAAACGCTGGAAGTCGAATCTTCCTTAACCAATCAGCTCGCCAACCACTTGATTCTTTAGATTTGTTCTTAACGAACACCCTCAAATAGGGTGCCAACAATGAGCCCTACCGCTTTCGTCCAGAGGAATCGAGGTCCTTGGCGGCCCCGAGGGCAGTGCTCAGGGAAGGCGAAGGGCGCGCAACACACTGTTGACAACGCTCAGGGCGCTGTTGGCTGGTGCCATGGGGTCATTCCCAGACCGTTCGCGATCTCAGACCGGCCTGGACAGAAGGTCCTCTGATCCCGTGAAATCGACTGCAAATACTGGCCAAAGCCCAGTAATTGCAAGCCAAGATTCAGTATGGGTCGCCTGAGATTCGAACTCAGGACCAATCGGTTACAAGCCAGAAAGGGATCGCTGGAATCCATTGCGCTGTCTGAGGTGACCTGACGGCCCCCAAACATTCCCCCAAACAATCGACTGCGACGGGTGAGACGAGTATGCCAGAAATCCGCCGGTCAAAGCCTGCTCAGGACCACTCCGATGGGGCAAGGCTGCGGGGTCCATCACGGCTGCCCCTGCCCCCGATCGCTCCCCATCGAGCCCCCCAGCGCCAGCCCGGCCAGGATGCTCAGCCCCTGGCTGACGGCGTCATCGATGCGGCCCTGGGGCCTAGCACAGAACAGAGCCAGCGGGTGCACCGGCAACGGCGGGGCTGAGCCCTCCACATGCGGTATTGGGGCATCGGGGTCGAGGACGCCGCCCCGACCCCGGGGACGCTGCAGCGCCGGCTCTGGCGCCGAGGCCACCGAGCGCTGCACGGCGGCGTCAAAGCCGTGCAGCCGCACGTAGAGCCAGGAGAGGGCCGTGCAGTTCAGCAGGTCAAAGCAGAGGGTCAGGCCCTGAAACCCCAGGATTCCGGTGGAGATCCAGACCACCAGCCGGCGGGATTCCATGGCGAGAGGCAGCGGCAACCCCAGGGGGTTCCGGGCCTGCGCCGCCACCCCGCGCCATGCCGCCCCGGGAGCCGAAGCGGTGGATACCGTTGGTATCTACCCCGGGGTTGGCTGATGGACACCGCGCGCCTGTTTCAGTCGGGCCGCAGCCGGGCGGTGCGGCTACCCAAGGACTACGGCTTCAGCGGCAGCGGAGTGGCCGTGGAGCCCCTCGGCAATGGCATGCTGCTGTTGCCGATCGGTGACCCCTGGCAGACCCTTGAGGCCGGGCAGGTCGCCTTCGAGCCGGGCTTTGTCCTCGAGCGCGAGCAACCAGAGCAGCAGCAACGAGATGCCATCAACCCGTGATTCCGCTCGGCACGACGATCGCCGCCCATGCCCTGAGCCAGCAGGCGCCCTTGATCACCAACAACACCCGCGAGTTCGCCAAGGTGCCCGGCCTGCAGCTCGACAACTGGGTGCCCGCCAGCTGAGTCGACGGGTGCCTTGATCGCAGGCGCAGCGGGCCCAGGCATGGGCGGTGGAGCTGCACCACCCGGAACCCTTCCAGGTCTGCGCACGCTCCCCTTTGACCCTCTCCCCTGACGGCTGGCAACTGCTCAAGCGCTGGGAGGGCTGCCGTCTGGCGACCTATCCCGATCCCGGCAGTGGCGGCGAGCCCTGGACCATCGGCTACGGCCACACCGGCCCCGAGGTGGTGCCCGGCCTGGTGATCAGCCAGCAGCAGGCGGAAGCCTGGCTCCAGATCGACGCCGGCGAGGCGGCCGCCACGGTGGATCAGCTCCTGGCCGGCTGCGCCCTGACCGCCCGACAGCGCGAGGCGCTTGTGAGCTTCTGCTTCAACGTGGGGGCCGGGGCACTGGAGGGCTCAACGCTGCGTCGCCGGCTGCTGGCCGGGGAACCCACGGCAAGGGTGATCGCCGAGGAACTGCCCCGCTGGTGCCTTGGCGAGAGCGGCCCGCTGGAGGGACTGCAGCGGCGCCGTGCCGCTGAGGTGGCCCATGCCCTGGAAGGCACGGGAGCCACCACCACGCCGCTGCCATCGGGCAAACACGGATTGCCGCAGGACCAGACATCCGGGGATGAGCGACCGATCCAGCTCCGCGATGCGGCGGCCTTCCACCGGGATCTGCCCCACCAGCGCCAGGCCTGGGAGTCCCTGCAGCGCTCCCTCAGCGCCGAGCAGCTGGAACAGTTCGCCAGGGCGTATCGGCAGGCCCCGGCCCCTGCGGGCCAGCAGGCATGGACTCAAGCGGTGGCCCAGCCCGAGACACCAGCCAAGCCAGCAGCACCGACCCAGGGCCTGATCCAGCTGGCGATCCCCTATCTCGCCCAGAACGACAGCGCCACAGGCCAGGGGCCGCGCATGTGTTTCTCCTCCAGCTGCGCCATGGCCGCCGCCTTCCTGCGGCCCGGCTGCCTGCACGGCCCCGGTCAGCTCGACGACCAGTTCCTGGCCCTGGTGCAGCGCCACGGCGACAGCACCGAGGCCCCGGCCCAGCTGGCGGCCCTGGCCGATCTGGGCCTCCGTGCACGCTTCCGCAACGATGGCCGCCTCTCGGATCTGGTGGCGCAGCTGCAGCGGGGCCTCCCTTGCCCCGTCGGCTGGCTGCACAAGGGCCCAGTCAGTGCTCCCAGCGGCGGCGGCCACTGGAGCCTGGTGATCGGCTGGGATCCGGCGGCACACCAGCTGCTGATGCACGACCCCAACGGCGAGGCCGATCTCGTCGCTGGCGGCTATGTCAGCACCGCCATCGGCAGCGGCAAGGCTCTGCGCTACTCGGAGCGCAACTGGGGACGCCGCTGGATGGTGGAGGGGCCGGGATCGGGCTGGTGGGTTGAGCTGCAGGCGGCCGACTGATGGGCTGCGGTATCGGTCATCGTGACCTCCAGTGGGCCCTGTCCCATCGGTCATCGGTGGCGGGGCGGCGGTAACGCATCGCCAGCAGTGCGCACCGGGCGCGAAGAACCCAAGGGCTGCATCTGCTGCGGCAGCTGCAAAACGACCGAAGCGGGTCATCGCTCCCCTTTGGTGTGGCGGTCCGCGCCATCCAGGCGCCATCAGACAACACAGAGCGACCCACGGGCAGCACCATGGCTGCTAGGTTTGTGTGATGACGAAATAACCTCCATGGCCCTTACTGGACCCGATCTGCTGGCCAAGGTCAAGGAGCTCGGCGATTCCTCCAAGTCCGATCTGGTGCGGGCCGCCGGCTACGTGAGCACCAAGAAGGACGGCAGCGAGCGTCTCAACTTCACCGCCTTCTACGAGGCGCTGCTGGAGGCCAAGGGCGTCAGCCTCGGCGAAACCGGTGGTAAAGGCAAGGGCAAAGCTGGCCGCTCCCTGAGCTATGTGGCCAAGGTGCAGTTCAACGGCAACCTGCTGGTGGGCAAGGCCTACACGGCCATGCTGGACCTCAAGCCCGGCGATGAGTTCGAGATCAAGCTGGGCAAGAAGCAGATCCGTCTGCTCCCCGCAGGCGGCAGCGACGAGGAGGAGTGAGCTGAGGTCTGCGTCAGGTCCTGAGGGCGAGATGCCGCGATGATGGCCATTGCGGTCGCCTGCGATGACACCCCCTGATCTCGCCCACAGCCAGCGCTACATCGATGCCCTCGGCTGGAGTGCTGAGCTGCACCGGGGCCAGCGGCGCAAGGGCAAACCCACCCCCTACATCTCCCACCTGATCGCCGTGAGTGCGCTGGTGTGGGAGGACGGCGGCAGTGAGAACCAGGCCATCGCCGGCCTGCTGCACGACGCGATCGAGGACGCCGGCCAGAGCCACGGCTCGATCGCTGCCCGTTTCGGCGAGGAGGTGGCCCAGATCGTGGTGGATTGCACCGACACCCAGGGCCCCACAGAACCCGGAGCCGAGAAAGAACCCTGGCTGTTGCGCAAGACCCGCTATCTGGCGAGCCTGGAGCACAAGGCCGATGGATCCCTGCTGGTGACGGCGGCCGACAAGGCCCACAACGCCCGCGACCAAGTACTGGACGCCCGCCGGGATCCCTCCAGCTGGGAGCGGTTCAACGCCGGGCTGGAGGGCAGTGCCTGGTATCTGCTGCGGATCCACCAGACCCTCAGCCACCGCATCCCCCAGAGCCGCTCCACCACCCTGCTGGGGGAAGCGGTGCAGGAGATCCTGGCCAGCGATGCCTACCGGCGCCTGGTGCCGCGCGGCATCGCTCCGGCGGTGTGGGCGGCGGGGTATCTGGAGCGGGTGGAGGCCCAAGGCGGCTGAGCTTTCAGCCTCTCCGCCGCGCTTGGGGGCGGCAGCGCAGCGGACCCGGGGCGCGGAGAAGGAGTCAGAGGGCGACGAGGCCTCTGCTATCGGCGAGGCTGAATACAGCCGCATGGCCCAGAAGGTGCGCGAGGGCCTTGGAGCAGAGGGAATCTGAGTGCTCTTGATGCAGATTCTGCACGGGTTCCATGCCTCTGGGCAGCATGCCCGTTGGTCGCTGGACGGGGGAGCAGCACCGCACCACCCCCAGCCGGAGCACCACCCGCTCAGCACGGTGGCAGGACACCAGGCTCCTGCAGCGCCTTGATCGCCTCCTGCGGGACACCCACCTCAAGGGCGATGAGCAGCACCAGGCGCTCGAGGCGATCGAGTCGCTGCTCCACAGCCACTAGATCAGGGCGTTGGTGTGGGGCCCGGGCCTCCAGGGCGCTGCCAGCTCTTGCGCTCCCCTGGGCTTTGGCCGGCAGGGAACCGCGCAGGGGTGGTCCACCTGGGCAGCTGAGTAGGGCATCCACCTGCCTGCTCTTTGGTCCACTGCTCAGGCCCTTGACTCCCCTGGCCTTGCACAGCTCCCACAATGCCTTGATCGACAGGGTCTCCAGCTCCTGCCGGCTGGCAGGCACCTCACCCTCAAGAGACGCCACAGCCTGGGTGGATTCGGGGGTGGAGTCAGTCAGTTCCTGCTGCAGACCGCGATAAAGCCGGCCGTCGGACTGGGCCAGATCCCGCAAGGTTGCCCGCAGCGTGTCAGCGATCTGGCCCATTCTCAGCCTCCGCTGCCGCTGGGTTGACCGCGTCTTCCGCCCTGTCCTGTGGGGCCGGATCCGAGGGGCTGAGCTGTTGAACGGGCTCCGCTGGCAGGGGCACAGGCCCCTGATGGCCATTGCCTCCCAGGGCGAAGGGTGGAGACTCCTGGCTCTTTTCCAGGAACTCCTGGCGCTTGCGGTCCAGTTCCACAACCCGTTCCTTGGTCTGGGTCCAGCGGTTGATGAACCTGATCACCGCCTGAATCAGGCCCCCGATGAACGAACCGCCTTGATAAGTCTTGCGCCCCAGCTTGTAACGGCCGAATTCATTCACCAGGTCATCGCCGGCGTCCTCAATGTCGCCGGCCAGGGCGGTGACGATCTCCAGCATTTCGTAGACGTCCTTGCGTACGGACGCCTCTCTGGCGGCAAGGTCCAGCAGGCGCTGCCTGAGCTGAGCCGTTTCTCCCTTGGCCTTGTTGGCGAGACTGCGGTGCTGCCCGCGGCTGCGCATCAAGCTCTTGTAGCAGTTGCGCAGTTCGAGGTAGGTGCTCTCCAGGGTGTCACGATCCAGCGGCTTGGGATCCGGGGGAAAGTCGGTTGTGGGCGGCAGAGTGACCACGCCGTTCGTTCGTCTGGGTCAATCCTGCCTGCAGACAGGCCTGGCTGGGCCTGTCAGAGCCATCCGGTGGTATGCAATAAACGCATAGCCTTAGCGACAGCACCGGGGGCTCTGCTGGTCTTTCGCAGGAGATCTGGAACACCATCGGTCCTATCGGCCCAGGCTGCGGGCAGTGATTCCCCCGCCACACCGCGGTTCCTCCGATGGTCGACCCCCTGCTGATGGCTGAGCTGGTGCTTGCCCTGCTGATCGTGGCCACGCTGGATCACCCTCGTCGTCCGGTCGAGAGGCCCAGCAAGACCATGCCAGCTCCGCATCAGGCGGAGCGTGGTTGGAGCGCCGAGACGGATCTCCATGCCCAGCGGATCCTGAGGCTGGAGAGCCGGGCCGGCCGGTGATGTCGGCTCTTATCCAGCCTGCCAGGGCAACCACACGCCTGCGGCCCTGGCGGCTGGGTTGGGAGTTGGCCATGGGGCTACCTAGGATCGTGTACCTGTGGAACCTGAACTGGAGGCCACCTGGATGAACGGGGGTGCAGACCAGAAAGCACTGTTCGACTACTGGTATGACCGTGTTCAGCTCAGGAACCTGAAGCGGATTGGCGCCCAGGAGCACGTCACCACCCAGGAGCTGCGTCATGAGTGCACCAATTACGACCAACTCAGGCAGCTGCCACTGGTTCAGGAGCTCGATGAACTCGAGCGCTGCCGAGTCATCACGATCATCAAGTATCAGTGCACCGCCAAGGCGCTGCAGCGGCGCACCGGCCTGCTGAGGGAATTCGCCCGCCTCTGCGAAGAGAATGCCTTCGCCCAGAAGCAAGCACGCTCACGGCTTGGTGCGCTCCTCCAGAAGCTGAAGGAAGCCCTCCGGGGCAAACAGGTGGAGGTCGATCGCCTGAGCCAACGCATTCAGGCCCTGGAAGCCGAGAACGCGGCACTCCGCTCCGAGCAGCAGCAATCCAAGGCGGAGCTGCAGGTGCAGAAGGAGCTGGAAGCCTTGCAGCGCGCCTTTGAGGCTGAAGTGGAGCGCCGCAAGCAACTGGCCCGGAACAACCAGAGCCTCGGTGGGCGCGTTGCCCACAGCAACCGCTACCGCCGCGAGCGCGACGAGCTGCGTGAGGCCCTCAGGATCGAACAGCAGACCAGCCAGGCGCTGCGGCAGGAACTGCAACAGCTGCGGGGCGGCGAGCAGCTGGGCCTCGGCCTCGCGGAGTGAACCCCATGGCGCGTCAAGCCCGACTCAAGCGGCAACAGGAACCAACGCTGGCCGACCTGAAACGGCAGGTCCTCGCCCTGGCCCAGGTCGCCAGCACCAAGGAGCTCAAGCGAACCAACGTGGACCTGCGCCATCTCGATTTCCGCCTCAAGGCCAGCTGGCGCTCCGCTCTGGACGTGCTGCAGCAGGCTGCAACGGCCTATCCCGACTGGGACAGCAACCCACCAGAGGAGTTCAGGGAGCTGTTCGCCGAGATCGATCAGGCGGCAGCGGCCTACGGCGCCTCAATTGATCAGGGGCTGAAGCTCAGCGGCCAGCTGCTTCAGGCCGCCGATGAGCTGGAGGCCCTCTCCGGTGAGCTGCAGCAGGAGGCCGAGGCGTTGAAAGCGATCGAGCAGACCGCCCGCCAGCAGCGCCGGGCCCGTTCGCTCAACTGAGGCGGGTGCCCCATCAGGGTCAGCCTGCTGCGTCGGATAGCTGCAGCATCAACGTCCAGGCGCTGAGTGGCGACGGGCGAAATCCGAGCGAGCGGTAGAACGCAGCCGCCGGCTCGTCGATCGCGTGCACCAGCAGGGCTCTGGCGCCGATCAGGCGCCTAGCGGCAAGGCTGCGCCGCAGGGCGTCAGCCACCAGGGCGCGGCCAAGGCCCTGGCCCTGATGGCGACGATCCACCGCCAGGCGACCCAGCACCACCACGGGAAGCGGGTCGGGCATGTTGCGTCGCAAGGCACCAGGCACCTCCGCCAGCACAATCGCTCCGGCCGAGAGGCAGGCGTAGGCGATCACGTCGCTGCCCTCGTCTGGGCAGAGCACCACGGTGCGCGATACACCTTGGCGCTCATTGGCCAGGGCCCGCTGCTGCAGCCAGCGGTTCAACGCGGCGTTGCCGCAGTCGAAACCTTCCAGCTGATGCTGCGGGCTGAGGGTCTCAGGCGGGCGCATGCCAGGGCTGCGGCATGGCGAGCAGTCGCTCGATGCTGGCCTGATCCTGGGCGGCAGCGCCGGAATCCTCCAGATCAGCCAGCAGGGCCGTGGTCTGCTCCGGCGTCAGGGAAAACAGCGTGCGATCCAGGAGCACATCCCGCGCCCGCTCCTGGCAGCTGCGCAGGATGAATTCGGTGCGGCTGATGCCTTCCGCTGCAGCGGCCTGATCAATCAGCTGGCGCTGCTCGGCCGAGGCCCGCAGCTGCAGCACCTGATCGCGTGCCATGGCCCACCGCTCTGCTGTCATGACATTGTAATGCGCCCCCTCAGACCGCCTGATACACCCCCAGAGCGGCCTCCAGCTTCTGCCGGTGCTCCTCCCGCAGGGCCGCAGGGCTCTCGATGCGAATGCCGGCGCCAAAGCCGAACAGCCAGTTGCGCAGGTCGATGTCGCGCTCCACGGTCCAGGCGGGCAGATCGAGTTCCACCGGGTAGGGATGGGTGTCGGCGGCGGAGCCCGGCTCCAGCACGTGCGGGGCGTTGGCGTGATGCCACCAGTGCTCGCCAGGTAGCGGTTTGGAGAAGCGGGTGTGCTCGATCGGGTAGCGCTGCAGGCCCTCGCGGATGAAGGCAAAGGCCCAGCCCTGGCAGCAGAAGCGCAGGGTCACCAGCTGCCTTGCGCGCTGACGGGCGTTGGGGCTGGCCAGGCGCAGCTGCGCCGCCAGATCGTTCCCGAAGTAGATGCCGCCGCTGTGGTGCAGCAGCAGCTCCAGGCGGCGCAGGGCCTGGCTGTGGGCGTCGTCCGTGCGGCGGTTGCCGCGTTCGCTTCGTCGCAGGGCGAGGCGATCGAGGCGTTCGCTGCGGATCAGGCCCACGCCGGTGCCGATCGCGTCCTCCTCGAACACGAGGTACCAGCCGATGTTGTGGAAGAGCAGCTGCAGCGGCCACACCCGGAACGCACCGCTGGGGCTGTCCGCGAAGGACGCCACCGACACGTAGCGCTCCAGCTCGATGCGGCGCCGCTCCACGATCGCCGTTTCCAGCGCTTCCGCCTGGCGCTCGGCCGCCAGGGAATCGGGCCGCACCAGGGCGCTGCTCACGATCGAGCGATTCGCGAAGGCCCGCACCGGCGGGGCACCATCCAGGGCGATCCCGCCCCAGCTGAGCCGCTGCTCCAGTTCGCTGAGCAGATCCTGGGCGCTGGGATCGGCCAGCCGGCCGGCGGCCTGGCTCACCACCCCATGGATCTCGCGCAGGCGGTGGGCTGAGAGCAGCGCCGTGCCAAGGGCATAGCCGTGGCGCACGTTGTCGTTGCGGCGGCGGAAGCCGTAGGGGGTGAGCAGCTTCTCGAGGTCCTTGCGCAGGGTGGCCGTCTCACCGGGCAGGTAGGCACCGGGGATGGCCTCCATCTGGGCGATCAGATGCTCCGGAAGGGCGGTGCCAGGCGCCCGATCGAAGGGTTGCTGCAGCAGGTGGCGCAGCAGGGTGAACACCCGCTGGAACACGGGCCCATCCCCCAGGGGCGGCTGGCCGCCGTGCACGCCCCCCAGCCACGGGCCCTGTTGCGACGCCGCGAGGGGCGGTGGTGGCTGGATCGGCGCCAGCGAGGGCTCAGCGGCGCAGAAGCCATTGGCCTCCAACCAGGCCAGATCGGCACGGATCGCCGCCCCGTGGCCGTAGCAGGCGCCGTGAAGGCGGCGCAGGTACGCGGCGGCCTGATCGGCCAGGTCGCCCTCCGGCAGCGGCGACACGATCGCCTCCAGCTCGGATCGGGTGGCCGGATCGGCGCTGGAGAGTTCGGGGTAGGTGATCAGCAGCCGCAGCAGATAGAGCAGCCGCTCCAGATCCAGCAGCCGCGAGTAGCCGTGGAGCTCAAAACGCCGCTCGCGGTTGCGGGCCGAGCGGATGCGGTGATCGAGGCGGGCCAGCTCGTCGCGGAGCAGGGGTTCGAGCTCGCGCTGGTGGGTGGGCACCACCGCCACCAGGGCCGCCAGACCCTCTGAGCGGGAGGGGCCAAAATCCGGATCCGCCAGGGCGGCGGCCATCTCGCGGATCACCGGTTCGGGTACCAGGCGCTGGCGGGTCTGGTTCCACTGCAGGCAGGTGGCGAGCGGTGTGTAGAGCCACCAGCCGATCCACTCCACCGGTGCCGGCAGGCTCAGGGCCTGGGTGATCGCCAGCCGCCAGGGACGGCGGGCGTGGGTGGCATCCACGATCACCGGTGTGCCGGCTGCCACGCAGTCACGGATGCGCTGGTGCAGCCGGGCCTCGATATCGCGCCAGGGGCCCTGCACGGCCGCATCGCCGAACAGCTCGCCGCGCACCACGTCGGTGGAGAGCACCACGGCACCGGTGAGGCCAGCAAGAACGCCGGCGAGGGTGGTCTTGCCGCTGGCGGGCGGGCCGATCAGCAGGTGGCAGCGCAGGGGCTGCGGGGCGCGGGAGCGGGGCATCCGGGCAGCCTGGACGCCGCCATCGCCACTGACAACCCCCTCCTGCGAAGAAGCACAGGCCAAACGAGATGGGGGCAAGGTTCAGCCGAAGCCCATTGCTCTTTCGCAGGAGATCTTTCGAGAACCGGCGCCAAGGACCAGAGGCTTCCAGCAGCGCCCCGGAGATCCCCTTGGTCCTCTCGATTGAAGCCGTACCCCGCCCGGCCCACCGCTACCGCCTGCCAACCCTGCTGCAGGACATCCGACTACTGGATCTGTTGGAACTCAGCGGCACCACCCAGGAAACCGCGCGGATGGCTTGCCTCAGCCAGCCCACCGTGAGCCGCCGCACCCGTGCCGTGGCGCAGGACTTCTCCCTGGTGCCCAACCGGCGCCGGCTGGTGGGCTGCTGCTATGGCACCAACCCCGCGATCCAGCTGCTGCGCCTGAGCTGCCGTGCCCATCGGCTGATGGCGGGCGTGGCACGGCTGGGGTCGGATGTGATCCTGCAGCCGCTGCTGGCGGGCTGCGGCTGGCTGCTGCCGGCGCCGCCGCGGTTTCGGCTGGTGGAGGGCTGGCTGGAGCTGGTGCGCCAGGGGGTGCTCGATGGGGCGCTCCTCTCCGGCCTGGAGTTTGAGGGCGAGGGCCCGCCCGCTGGCCAAGGGCTGGAACTCCTGCCCCTGGGCGAGCTGCCGCTGGGCCTGGCCACGGGCTGGGGCGGAGCAGCAGCCATCCAGCCCACAACCCCCGCCGTGCTGACACCCAACCGGACGGTGGCGAAGGGGCTGCAGCGAGCCCTGGAGGAGCGCGGGCTCACGGTGAAGACCGCCGGCAACACCTGCCAGAGCCCGGCCCAGTGGCTGCTGCGGCTGGAGAGCACCGCCTTGGCGATGGCGCTGCCCGAGCTGGCGCCGGCGCATTGGTGGGCGCCGCTGCGGCGATTTCCTTTGCCCACACCGCTACGGGTGCCGCTCTGGCTGGTGGTGCCGGAAGGCTGGCGGCAGCAGGCCGTGCTCGTGCACACCGCCGAGCAGCTGCGGTGCCACCCGGCCCTGGATGCCCCGCAGGCCCCCAACCCCGCAGCCCCGAACGCACGGAGGGCTAGCCGGGGGTCAGGTTGATGCGTTCTATGCATAGCGGCGAGTCAAGGACTGCAATCTGCTGCTCTACCGCTTCCAAAACGCCCCAGGACAGCCCAGACTGACGAGATACGATTCATGCCTACCTTGGCTTCATCGCGGATCCCTCCTCACTGCCCTGAGGTCAGCCGCTGATGCCTGAAGCCGTCCTCGCCCCCGGGGCCCGGATCGAGTGCCGCAGCGCCGAATGGCTGGTGCGCGGCCTTGGCCGCACCTCCGATAACCAGCAGGTGGTGGATGTGGTGGGGGTGTCGCCCTTCCTGCGGGAGAAGGAGGCCCGCTTCCTGGTGGAGGTGGAGCGGGCGGCCGGAAGCTTCAAGGTGCTGCAGCCAGAAGACACGGAGCTGGTGTGCGACCCCTCGCCCCGCTACTGCGACAGTCTCCTGTTCATCGAGGCCCACCTGCGCCGCTCCGTTCCCACCGATGCCGCCCTGGTGGTGGGCCACCGGGCGGCGATGGATGCGCTGCCCTACCAGCTGCTGCCAGCTGCCAAGGCCTTGGCGATGCCACGCCAGCGTCTGCTGATCGCCGATGCGGTGGGATTGGGCAAGACGCTGGAATGCGGGATCCTCTGCAGCGAGTTGATCCGCCGCGGCAGGGGGCGGCGGCTGTTGGTGGTGACGAGCAAAAGCATGCTGGTGCAATTCCAGAAGGAGTTCTGGACGCGCTTCTCCATCCCGCTGGTGCGGCTGGATTCGGTGGGGATCCAGCGGATCCGTGAGCAGATCCCAGGCAACCAGAACCCATTCCACTATTTCGACAAGACGATCATCTCCGTCGATACGCTTAAGAACGACCGGGAGTATCGCGTCTATCTCGATAATGCCAGCTGGGACATCATCGTGATCGATGAATGCCAGAACGTGGCCGAACGGTCCAGCGGCGCGATGAGGAGCAAGCGCTCCCGCCTTGCCGAGCGGCTGGCAACCCGCTCGGAAACATTGATCCTGCTGTCCGCCACCCCGCACGACGGCAAGCCGGAGAGCTTCGCCAGCCTGATGATGATGCTCGACCCCACGGCGATTGCCGATCCGAGCAACTACAGCAAAGACGACATCCGCGATCTCTATGTGCGGCGGTTCCGCAAGGACGTGATCGCGGATTTGCGCAACAGCGTCAAGGAGCGCGACAGCGCCGATGTGGAGTGTGCGGCGAGTGAGCGGGAGGAGCGAGTGTTTGCCCTGCTCAAGGACCTCAAGCTGCCCGACAGTGATGGCAAGGCGAAAGCGGGCCAGCTGTTCAAGACCACGCTCGCCAAGAGCCTGCTGTCGAGCCCGATGGCGGCCCTGGAAACGGTGCGCAACCGCCTAAAACGCCTGGAGGCGAGTGCCTCGTCACCGGATTCCCCAGCCAGCGCCGACCGCGCCGCCCTGCAGAGCCTGGAGCCGCTGCTGGCCGCGATCACCCCGGCGGATTTCTCCAAATACCAGCGGCTGCTCCAGTTGATCCGCGCCGACTGGAGCTGGAACGGCAAGGACCCCACCGATCGGATTGTCCTGTTCACGGGCCGTCGTGAAACCCAGCGCTTCCTGGTCGGGCATCTCGGCGCCGACCTGGGCCTGCCCAAAGGAGCGGTGGTGGGTCTGGATGGTGCCATGCCCGATGTGGACCAGACGCGGGTAGTGGAGCAGTTCGCCCAGGAGAAGGAAGCGGTGAGGATCATGGTGGCCACGGAGGTGGCCTCAGAAGGCCTGAACCTGCATTACCTGAGCCATCGGCTAGTGCATGTCGACATCCCCTGGTCGTTGATGACGCTGCAACAGCGCAATGGCCGCATCGACCGCTACGGCCAGCCGCGGCAGCCCCTGATCCGCTATCTGCTCAGCTCCTCCCGCAGTGAGGGCATGGGCGATGCCGAGAAGGTGGTGCGGCTGCTGCGGGAGAAAGACAAGCAGGCACAGCTGAACATCGGCGATCCGGCCGTGTTTCTCGGCGTCTATGACGCGGCGGCGGAAGAGGAGCTAATCAGCAGGGCCTATGAGGCCGGCACCTTGAAGGATCTGGACGATCGGATGGAGGCCAACGCCAAGCCGCAGCGCCAAGCGAGCAGCGGCGACCAGTTGTTCGAGGAGCTGTTCGGCATCAGCGCTGATACCGCCGAAAGCGGCGGCAATGGCAGTGGCGATGGCAGCGGCGATGGGCCCGCCCCAGCAGGGATTCCCACCCCCGTGGTGGAAGCCCACACCCGCCAGTCCTTCAGCCTGTTCCCCAGCCTCTGGGGTTACGTGGACACGGCCCTGGACGCGGTGGCGCAGCAGATGGAGCGCCGGGGCGAAAAGCTCGATCTGCGCGTCTTCCCCGAACAGCAACGGCTGGAGATCACGCCGCCATCCGATCTGCAGCGCCGCTACGACCGTTATCCCCGCGAGCTGCAGCCGCCCCGCGGCCAACGCCTGGCGCTCTCCACCGAGCCGGCGGCCCTGCAGCGGGCCCTGGAGCAGAGCCGCCGGCAGGACAACAGCCGACCAGAACTGGAATACCTCTGGGATCTGCACCCGGTGGTGGATTGGCTGGCCGACCGGGGCCAGATCACCTTCCCGCGCCATCACGCGCCGGTGCTACAGCTCAGCGATGGCCTCGATCCGGGCGCAGTGGTGATGGTGTTTCAGGGCACGATCCCCAACCAGAAAGGGGTGCCGGTGGTGCAGGAATGGGTGGCGGTGCGCTTTGCCGGGACGGGATTGAAGGTGGTGGCGGTGGAGCCGTTCGAAGCTGTGGCCACACGCCTGCAGCTGGGCAGCCGGAATCTCGCCAACATCAGCGGCGAGGAACCTCCAAAGCACCTGGCCAAGCAGCTTCCTTTTGCGGTGGAGCAGGCCAACACCTACCTGCGCGACTGCGGCGAGCAGTGGAGCGCCCGCGTGGAGCCCGAGCTGGAGGCGCAGCGGGAGCGGTTGCGGCGCCTGCGGGGCCGCCAGGTGGAGCAGCTGGAGCTGAGCCTTGCGGGCAATCAGCGCCCGCAGCAGATCAAGGACAAGCACCGCCAGGAGAAGCAAAAGGCCATCGATGGGCGCTTCCTGGATCACGAACGCTTCGTGAGCCAGGTGATGACGATCGATCCCGCCCCCTACCTGAAGCTAGTGGCGGTGCTCCACCGGGAGGCCTGACCCATGGCCCTCCCCGGCATCAGCAACGCCAACGAGTTCTATTCCGCCCACTACCTCGAGAGCGTGCTGGCGGGGGATATCAAGAAGGTGCGCGAGCGCTGGGCGGAGGAGGCCAAAGCGCAGCTGGAGGCGGATCCCACGGGGGATGTGTCCACGCCGGAGGCCCAGTTCAAGGCGCTGCGCAAGCCCTGGCAAAAGCTCCGGGAAGCCGAGATCGGCATCACGGACGAGCCGGCGGAGCGGCTGCGGCTGCAACGGGAGCTGTTCTTCCAGCCGCTGCTGGAAGCCCTGGGCTATCCGTTTGCCCCCCATGCGGAGCCAGTGCTGATCGGCGGCGAGGCCTATCAGATTCCGCTGCTCGCAGAGGTGAGCAACGCCAAGGGCGAGCCCTGGCTGTGGGTGGTGGAGTGTTTCAACCCCAGCGATGAGCCGGCCGATCCGCTGGAGCTCACGATCGCCACCCGCTGGGGCTGCCAGATCGACGACCCTTCCCTGGGCACGGTGCTCACCGATGGCGATGGCCAGCGCAGCGAAACCTGGGAGGAGCTCATCTCCGAGCGGGTGTTCGGCCAGGAGATCCCGCCGCGCTGGGTGTTGGCGGTGAGCCGCGACCAGCTGCTGCTGATCGACCGCCAGAAGTGGGCCGCCTCCCGCTTGCTGCGCTTTGAGCTGGGCACGCTCCTGGGGGAGAACAACCCCGATGCCCTGTTGGCGGCGGCCACCTTGCTGCACCGCGAGCACACCTGCCCCACCGGCGGCGGCACGCCCCTGCTCGATGAGCTCGATGAGAACAGCCACAAGCACGCCTATGAGGTGAGCAGCGACCTCAAGTACGCGCTGCGCCGCTCGATCGAGCTGCTGGGGAATGAGGTGGTGGCGTTCATCAAGGCCCAGAAGAAAGGCGTCTACGAGGAGCGGCTGGATCCGGAGCAGCTGACGCTGGAGCTGCTGCGCTTCATGTACCGGCTGCTGTTCCTGTTCTTCATCGAGAGCCGGCCGAAGGAGTTGGGCTACGCGCCGATGGGCAACGATGTGTATCGGCTGGGCTACAGCCTGGAGAGCCTGCGCGATCTCGACACCGCCGAGCTGGCCACAGAAGAAGACCGCGAGAGCACCTACATCAGCGAATCCCTGGATCGGCTGTTCCAGATGATCTGGGAGGGCTACCCGAAGCGAGGCGACCAGGAGGCCGTGCAGGCCGATCTCACGGAGGCCAAGCCCGAGTTCGACACCTTCCAGATCGTGCCGCTGCGCTCGCACCTGTTTGATCCGGAGCGGCTGCCGATCATCAATGGCCTGCTCAAGGACGACAAGGGCGACAAGCGCTGGCCGAAGGTGCGCTTCCGCAACGTTGTGCTGCGGCAGGTGATCGAGATGATGTCGCTCACCAAGGAAGGCAAAGGCAAGAGGCGCGGCCGGGTGAGCTACTCCCAGCTGGGCATCAACCAGTTGGGGGCGGTGTATGAGGCGCTGCTCAGCTTCACCGGCTTCTTCGCCGAGGTGGATCTCTACGAGGTGCAACCCGCCCCGAAGAAAGGCCGTGCCTCAGCGGAAGAGGAAGACCTCGATGCGGACCTCGACGGCGGCGACGACCCTGGCGACAGCTCCGACGACGACACTGCAGGCGGCGGCAAGGCCAGTGGCCAGGCCCACGACGAGCTGGATGTGGGCCACTTCGTGACCGCCGAGCAGCTCAAGGCCTACAAGGCCGAGGAGATCGTGCCCGATCCGCTCACCGGCAAGGCGAAAAAATACGAGAGGGGCAGCTTCCTCTATCGCCTGGCGGGCCGCAACCGCCAGAAAAGCGCCAGCTATTACACGCCGGAGGTGCTCACCAGTTGCCAGATCAAATACACGCTCAAAGAAGCGCTGGTGGGCCGAAGCGCCGCCGAGATCCTGGAGCTGAAGTTGCTGGAGATGGCGATGGGATCGGCCGCCTATCTCAACGAGCTGGTGAGTCAGCTGGCCCAGGCCTATCTGGAGCGGCGCCAGCAGGAAACGGGCAAAACGATTCCGCATGAGCGCTATCACACCGAACTGCAGAAGGTGAAGATGCGCCTGGCCGATCAGAACGTGTTCGGCGTGGACCTCAACCCGGTGGCGGTGGAGCTGGCGGAGGTGAGCCTCTGGCTCAACAGCATCTTTGCGCCGGAGCAAGGGCGGGCCTTTGTGCCCTGGTTCAGCCAGCAATTGGTGAACGGCAATTCGCTGATCGGGGCGCGCCGGCAGATTTACAGGGTGAGCCAGCTGCCCACAGGCACCGGCCGCAAGGCCAAGCCCACACGCCTGTGGCATGACCACGCCCCGGAGGAGCTGGCCTGGGATGCGGCACTGCCGGCCGATGGGATCTTCCACTTCCTGCTGCCCGATCCGGGCATGGCCGCCTATTCCGACAAGGTGATCAAGGAGCTGGAACCCGAATCGATCGAGCGCTGCAAGCGCTGGAACAAAGCCTTTGTGGGCGAGGCTTTCACGGAGGCGCAGATCGACCACCTGCTGCGGCTCAGCAAGTTGGTGGATGAACTCTGGCAGGAGTGGGCGCGCGAAATGACCGCCCTACGCCAGCGCACCACCGACCCGCTACCGGTGTGGGAGGACCCGATCGGCACCCAGGAAGCAGCCTGGACGCCATTACGCCTGAAGGACCGCATTCACGACCAGGAGGTGCTGGGCAAGGGTGTGCTCAACACCAACGCCCGCCTGCGTCTGAAGTGGGCGATGGACTACTGGGTGGCGCTTTGGTTCTGGCCGATCCGCCAGGCGGGAATGCTCCCAGGCAGAGACGAATGGCTGTTTGAGCTCAGCATGATCCTGGGCGACCTGGAGCAGGGGATCACGGCTGAACCGGGCCAAATGAACATGTTTGCCGATACGCAACCCAAGCAGCTGGCGGTGGACTTCAGCGACCAACACGGCTTCGTGAATGTGCACAAGCTGCGCGAAGATTTCGAACGGCTGCGCCTCGTGGAGGCGGTTTACGACCGCATCCGCCCACTGCACTGGGATCTGGAATTTGCCGATCTGCTGGCAGGAGGAGGCTTCGACCTGATCGTGGGTAATCCGCCCTGGCTGAAGGTGGAGTGGGAAGAGAAAGGGGTGATCGGCGACGCCGACCCGATGGTGCTGATCCGCAAGGTGAGCGCCAGCGAGCTGGCGAATCGGCGCAAGGAAGCATTCGAGGCCCATCCCAAGTTGCGGGCGGCTTACCTGGAGGAGTTTGAGGGGCAGAACGGCAGCCAGGCATTTCTGAATGCGGTGGTCAACTATCCGCTGTTAAAGGGGAGCCAGACGAATCTGTACAAGTGCTTCCTGCCACAGGCTTGGCGGGTGGCGTCAGCAGAGGGCGTGCAAGGGTTCCTACATCCAGAGGGCGTCTATGACGATCCGAAGGGTGGGGAGTTACGGGAAGTGCTCTATGGGCGGCTGCGGAACCATTTTCAGTTCCAGAATCAGCTCATCTTGTTCCCGATCGGAGATCGAGTGAAATACAGCCTCAACACCTATGGGCCAGATCGACAACCAAGCTTCTTTCATCTGGCCAATCTGTTCCACCCCAAAACGGTGGATGCTTGCTTTGCCCATGACGGCAATGGTGCGGTTGGCGGCATCAAGACTGTCGACAACCAGTGGAACATGGCAGGCCATCGCCAGCGGCTGATTCCTGTAGGAGAAAAGGCCCTTGGCTTGTTTGCTCAGCTCTATGACGAACCGGGCACGCCAGCCCGCCAGGCCCGTTTGCCAGCACTTCATTCCCAGCAACTTCAGAGTGTACTGGAGAAATTTGCGGCGGCCCCGAAGCGACTTGGAGATCTTCAGGGTGAGTACTACGCCACGGTGATGTGGGACGAAACCAATGCTGTGAAGAAAGACGGCACGATCCGCCGCGATACCAGTTTTCCTGCGGATCCTACAGAGCTGGTGCTTTCTGGGCCCCACTTTTATGTAGGCACACCGCTGTACAAAACGCCCCGCTCTATCTGTACGGAAAAGGGCCACTACGACTGCCTCGATCTCACCACCCTGCCGGACGACTACCTGCCCCGCACTAACTATCGCCCGGATGTGTCGCCCACCGACTACCTGGCGCGAACGGCCCGGGTGCCGTGGGGGGAGAAGAAGCCGGTGACGGAGTTCTGTCGCTTAGTGAGTCGCAAGATGCTGAGTCAGGCTGGTGAGCGAACGCTCATCACTTCAATTCAGCCATCCAAGGCAGGGCATATCGACGGATGCTTCTCTCTCGCTTTCGGCTCAGCAGACAGCCTTAGTTGTTTCTCGGCTTGCCTTGCCTCACTCCCGTTTGACTTTTTCATCAAGACAACAGGTAAGAGTAACTTTCGCGATGAACTAGCGAGCCTTTTCCCTGCGATCAGTCCAAACGCCCTATTTGTCTCGCGCACCCTCGCCCTCAACTGCCTCACCACCCACTACGCCGACCTCTGGAGCGAGTGCTGGGACGAATCCTTCCGCCACCAACGTTGGGCCAAACAAGATCCCCGCCTCCCCTACAGCTTCTTCACCCACCTCACCCCCACCTGGCAACGCGATTGCGCCCTGCGCACCGATTACGCCCGCCGCCAGGCCCTGGTGGAGATCGATGTGCTGGTGGCCCAGGCTCTCAAGCTCACGCTCGATGAACTGATCACCATCTACCGCGTGCAGTTCCCTGTGATGCAGCAATACGAACGCGACACCTGGTACGACCAGAACGGCCGCATCGTGTTCACCTCCAGCAAAGGCCTGACAGGGGTTGGCTTCCCCCGCAAAGGAACCGGCCGAGGCCCCAACAAGACCACCGGCTGGGAAGACATCGCCGACATGAAGACCGGCAGCGTCTCCCGCACGATCATCGATGACACCCTGCCTGGGGGGCCGATGGAGCGCACCATTACCTATGAGGCGCCGTTTGATCGGTGTGATCGGGTTGGGGATTATCGGGTGGTTTGGGATTACTTTGAGAAGCAGGGGGCAGCTGAATGACCATCTACGAAGACACCAACCCCAAGCGACTCCTCGACCTGCTCGCTCTCGTCAATGCAGGCGACATGGTCTTGCCTGACTTCCAGCGCGACTTCGTCTGGGAGCCCAGTGCCACCCAGGCCCTGATCATCTCGATCGCCAACAGCTATCCAGCCGGCAGCATCCTGCGTGTGCGGGACCGGGACCGCGTCTTTGCAGCCCGTGCATTCGAAGGAGCTCCGCCCGCCAGCGAACATCACACCTTCTTGGTGCTTGATGGTCAGCAGCGTCTCACCTCCCTCTATCAGGCGTTCTACGGGAAGGGCGATCACCGCTACTACCTGAGCCTTCAGAAGTTGATCGATGGCGAGGACTTCGAAGACGCCATCAACTATCTGCGCATCACGCGGTCAGCCTTCAAGCGGCGAGAAGAACTCAGCTACCAGGCCGAGCATCTTCTGCTGCCCCTGGCTGTCTTGAAAGGCGGTACCGGAGCCTACCTCGACTGGATGCTCAAGGTGGTGGCTACCCATCCCGAAGACCAACGTGAGCAGCTGCAGCAGCAGCTCCTGAAGATTCGCGGCGACTGGATCGATGCCTTCGAGCGCTATGACTTTCCTGTCATCACCCTGTCCGCCGATACCGAACCCGCAGCCCTCTGCACAATCTTTGAAACGCTAAACCGTACTGGCGTCAAGCTCAGTGTCTTCGAGTTACTTACGGCACGTTTTTGGAGTCACAACCTTCGCCTCCGCGACCTCTGGGAGCAAGCACGAAGTGACCATCACTTGATTGAGCGCTTTGCAGTCGATCCCTACTACGTGCTGATGGCCATCGCCTTGGCTGGCGGCAAAACCCCAAGCTGCAAGCGAGGTGATGTGCTCAACCTCACCACCGACACTGTGAACCAGTGGTGGCAACGGGTCGTCGATGCTCTTGCCCTCTCGCTCACGATCCTCCACGACGACTGCTGGGTGCTTGAGTCCCGCTGGTTGCCGTTCAACACCATGCTCGTGCCGATGGCTGCAGCCTTGGCCCGAGTCGGCGACAGCAAAGGCGTAGCCATCGGCTCCCAGCGGCAGAAGATCCGTCGTTGGTTCTGGTGTTCCGTGTTCAGCCAAGCCTATGAAAGTTCCCCCAACACCCAGAGCGGCCGGGATGTGGCCGAATTGATTCCTTGGTTGGAGAAAACCGCGGCCAATCCGCCGGAGAACGTCCGTTTCTTCCGCTTCAACCCCGAACAGCTGCGTGAGGTAACCCCCCGCCAGCGCTCGCTCTATCGCGCCACCATCTGCTTGATCCTCGCCAGTGGCGATCACCCACTCGACTTCCACAGCTGTGCCGTGCTCAACGAGAAACTGCTTGCCAGCAGTGGCATCGACGATCACCACATCTTCCCAGCGAACTTCCTTCAGAAGCAGGGCATCGACTCACGCCAACGCGACTGCGTACTCAACCGCTGCCTGATCGACAGGGAAACCAACCAGCGCATCAGCTGCCGGGCTCCTTCGGACTACATGACAGAGCTGCGTCAAGAGAGCAATTTCCCAATGGAGAAAGTGCTGTCCAGTCACCTGATTCCCCATGGGCCGGAATCCGGGCTGTGGGCTGATGACTATGAACGCTTTCTCAGCGAGCGGCTGCAGGTTTTCACAGATGCTGTAGCTGCAGTAACCTCACCATCACTATAAACTGTATCGCCATGGATCTTGATCTAGCCAAAATCATCAGAGACGCTTACAAGAAAGCCATGGACGATCGCGGACACGTCAATATTTTGATTGCTGGCCGAACAGGCGTAGGCAAAAGCACTCTGATCAATTCCGTCTTCCAAGGTGACTTTGCCAAAACAGGCGTCGGCAAGCCTGTTACCGAGGGAACACGTGAAATCAAAAAAGATGGCATTCCTCTATCAATTTTTGATTCCAGAGGCCTGGAAATGGCCGATTACAAGGTAACTGATGAACAGCTTAGAAAGTTTGTTGCGGAACGTCGCAACAACACAGACCCGAGTCAGCACATCCACCTGGCATGGATCTGCATTGCTGAAGACCTCAGAAGGGTGGAAGAGGCCGAGCAGGATCTTGTCAATAAACTCTCTGAATTCGTCCAAGTAGTTGGCGTTATTACGAAAGCAAGAGCCGACCAGGGATTCAGGCAAAAGGTCCATGAAATGTTGCCGAGCCTGACCAACGTCATGCGGGTGCGTGCTTTACAAGAGGAGCTTGACGATGGACATGTGCTTGAACCAATGGGACTATCAGAGCTCATGCAGCACTCCATGCAGCTGATTCCTGCGGCCCACCAGCAGGCCTGGGCGGCAGCGCAGAAAGTTGATATGGAACTGAAGGCCACGCAGGCTCACCAAGCAGTTGCTACTGCGGCTTTATCTGCAGCCGGGATTGCGGCTGTCCCAATTCCTTTCTCAGATGCAGCAGCCATTGTCCCTATTCAAGTGACAATGATTGCTGTTATTACAGCGATCTTCGGGCTGCCCTTGTCCAAGGGATTTCTCACTTCCCTTGTGGTAAGTGTTCTTGGGGGAGGTGGTGGCGCGTTGGTAGGCCGCACAATTGTGACCAATCTTCTAAAGCTCATACCTGGCGCAGGAAGTATCGCTGGTGGCGCCATCGGTGCCGCCACTGCTGCAGCAATTACTACCGCTCTCGGCGAAGCATATATAGCCGCTCTTTGCTCACTGGTTGCTGCCGACCCGAGCCGGACTCCAAGCGAGCAAGAGATCACCTCCGCCTTTACAAAGCAATTCTCTCTCTCATTGACCAGGGGTTTCTAGTGAAGAGTTCTACCTTGTCTTCTTTTGTTTTGTGGCTTCAACGAGTTGGAGCCGAATGATCCCCTCCGTTGTAGCCAGTGAGCTGGAGCAGGTCGCCGCCGATGCCATCCGCACGGCCTTCCACCCCACCACGCCGGGCTTTGCGGGGCTGATCGATCGCTTCCTGGCCGACCGCGAGCGGCTGCTGAAGGGGCCCTATGTCTCGGTCTCCCTGCCCTTCCAGCAGGGTTCCGGTCGCGACTGGTTTCCCCAGATCCCACTGCCCTTCCCGCCCTACTTCCACCAGGAGAAGGCCTTTCTGCGCCTCAGTTCGGCCTCCCCCCTCAACACCCTGGTGGCCACGGGCACCGGATCCGGCAAAACCGAGTGCTTCCTGCTGCCGCTCCTCGAGCATTGCCGCCTGGAGCATGCCCAGGGCAGCCGGGGCATCAAGGCGATCCTCATCTACCCGATGAATGCCCTGGCCACCGATCAGGCCCGGCGCATCGCCCAGCTCATCCACTCCACCCCCACGCTGGCCGGTCTGCGGGCCGGGCTCTACATCGGCGCCTCCGATGACACGCCCACCGCGGCGATGAGCGCCACCAGCGTGATCACCGACAAAGCGGCGTTGCACAAGGCCCCACCTGACATCCTGCTCACCAACTACAAGCAGCTCGATTACCTGCTCCTGAAGCCCGAGGTGCAGGGACTCTGGGCTCACAACGGCCGCCTGGCCGATGGCCGCAGCACCCTTCGCTATCTGGTGGTGGATGAGTTCCACACCTTCGATGGCGCCCAGGGCACCGATCTGGCCTGCCTCATCCGCCGCCTGCGTGATCGCCTTCAGTGTCCCGGCGAGGAACTGGTGTGCGTGGGCACCTCCGCCACACTCGGTGGGCCGGATTCACGCCAGGCGATGCTCGACTACGCCGGTCAGATCTTCGCGAGCCACTTCGAGCCTGCCTCGCTGATTGAGGAGGAGCGGCTGAAGGCGGAGGAGTTCTTCCGCGAGAACAGCGCCTGGAAAGACGAAGGCCTGCGCATGCTGCCCCTGCCGGCCTCGGATCAGACCGATCAGCTCGATCCTGACCAAGCCACTTCAGCCGATCACTACCTCGCCACCCAGGCCAGCCTCTGGCTGGGCGAGACCTTGCCGCTCCCCCCGCAGGGCAACGTTCACGACCCCGGCTGGCGACTGGAGCTCGGCCGCCAGCTCGGCACTCTGCCGGCGGTGCACAACCTGGTGCGCCAGGCGGCCGACACCTGCTCTATCGAGGAGTTGCTGGAGCGCTTCTCCCGCCAGCTCGGCCTTGGCGAACGCAATCCGCGCCCCTACCGGGTGCTGCTGCTCGAAAGTTTGCTGGCCTTGATCGCCCATGCCCGCCGCACCACCACCAAGCTCGATGGCGAACAGGTGGTGGTGCCCTGGCTCACCCTGCGCGTGCAGCTCTGGCTGCGGGAGCTCAAGCGCATGGTGGCCTCGGTGGAATCCGAGCCCGAGCTGCGCCATTCCGACGACCTCGCTGGCGGCGACGCCACCCCCCATCTGCCGGTGGTGCACTGCCGCGACTGCGGCGCCACCGCCTGGACCTCCACCGCCCTCACCTCCGGATCCAACCGCCTCGATCGGGCCACCAACTTGCAGGCCTTCTACAAGGCCTTCTTCTCCGGAGCACCCGAGCTCCGCTACCTCTTCCCCCAGGGGCCAGACCCTGCCGCCGCTACCTGTAGCCATCAGCTCTGCGCCAGCTGCCTGTCGTTTCACTCCTTCAAAGACCTGGCGCAGGCCACAGCCGCCGGCAACCAGCCGGTTTGCCAGGCCTGCCAGAGCAAGGAGCTGCTACCCGTCGACATGCCGGACTGCGCCTATGTGGATGAGAACAACCATCCGCGCATCAGCCGCGACTGTCCCTACTGCCACGCCACCGACAGCCTGCTGCTGATCGGTTCCTCGGCCGCCAACCTCACCAGCACCTGGAGCGCCTCGCTCTATGCCTCCACCTTCAACAGCGACAAGCGCCTGCTGGCCTTCTCCGATTCGGTGCAGGATGCCGCCCACCGCGCCGGCTTCATCGCTGCCCGCGCCTACCGCACCTCCTTCCGCACCGCCCTCACCCGCACCGTGCAGGAGCACGACCGGCAGGGCAGCCCGCCGCTGCGGCTCGATCAACTCCAGGAGCAGCTGATCAGCGATTGGCAGCGGCGCCTCCCCAACCCCGTGGACTTCGCGGCCACCTTCATCCCCCACGATCTCGAGTGGCTGCGCGATTGGGATGTCATGCAGCAGCAGCTCATCCCATCGCTGGATCCGAACAGCCTGCTGCTGCGCTACGTGGCCGATCGCTTGCGCTGGGAAGTGGCGGCCGAATTCGGCTACCGCGCCCGTCTTGGCGCCTCGGTGGAGCAGGCCGGGGCGCTTGCCGCCGCCGTGGATCCGGCCGCCGTCAACCGCCTGCTACCGCCCCTGCTAAGCCGTCTGCAGAACGAGATCGAGCCCCTGCGGGGCCTGCGGCTCGGGCCGCTGCAGCAGCTGGTGGTGGGGCTGTTGCAACACCTGCGCCAACGCGGCGCAGTGGTGCTACCCGAGCTCGTCGGCCGAGAAGGCAAGGGGTCGGAATACCTGGAAAGCGGCGGCGTCAACACCTATCCCTTTAACCAGATCCCCTATCTACCGGGCTTCGGGCGGGCCTCGATCCGGCCGCTCTTTCTCACCAGCTTCCGCGGCAAGGGGGGCTTCGAGCAGCTGGTGCGCGAGAGCGGCCGGCCCACCTGGGCGCAGCACTGGCTGCAGCGCACACTCTCCGCCGCCTCAGCCAGCGGCGCGCCACCGACCCTGGATGCCGAGCAGCAAAAAGAAGCCCTCAACGCCGTGGTGAACGCCCTCACCGAAGCTGGCCTGCTGCAACAGTTCAACGGCGGGCGGGGTGAGCGCATCTGGGGCATTCCTCCCGCCGCCATCACCGTGAGCAGTGAGGGCCATCCCGTGCGCTGCGAGCACTGCAGTGATCAACACAGCGTGCCCACCGAGCAGCTCAGCCTCTGGGATGGCCTGCCCTGCCAGGTACGCCATTGCACCGGTAGCTATCGCCCCGATCCCCGCGGTGGGCTGCCCCTCTACCACCGCCTCTACAGCCGCGGCGAGGTGCACCGCATCGTGGCCCGCGAGCACACCGGTCTGCTGGAGCGGGCCGATCGCGAGCGGCTCGAAACCCAGTTCATCCGCGGCGAGTACCGCAGCGATCCCAACCTGCTCTCGGCCACCTCCACCCTGGAGATGGGCATCAACATCGGCGATCTCTCCACCGTGCTGCTCGCCTCCGTGCCACCGGAGCCCGCCAACTACCTGCAGCGCATCGGTCGCGCCGGTCGCCGCGACGGCAACGCCCTGGTGGGCACCCTGGTCACGGGCACCGCCCACGACCTCTACTTCTTCGCCGATCCACGCGAGATGCTGCAGGGGCAGGTGAACCCGCCCGGCTGTTATCTCGATGCCGCCGCCATCCTGCGCCGCCAGTTGCTCGCCTACAGCCTCGATCGCTGGGTGGCCAGTGGCCTGGATCACCTGGCTTTACCGCGCAAACTCAAGCCGGTGCTTGATGGGGTGGAGCAGGCCGCTGGCGGCACCGTCCCGCCCCTGTTTCCCTACACCTGGCTGGAGTGGGTGCAGGCCCATCAGATCGATCTGCTGGAGCGTTTCCTGGCGCTCTTCGGGGAGGAGGTGCAGCCCGCCAGCCGCGACAACCTGCGCCACTTCCTGCTCACTCCTGCCGAATCAGGCGGTGCCGGCTCCTTTGAGGCTCCCTTTGCCGAAGAGCTTCTCGCCCGTCTGCGGGATCTGGTGGCCGAACGAAAGCGCCTCGGTGCTGAGGCCCGCAAGTTGCGCGATCGCTACAACAAGTTCTGCGAGCGGCCCGAGGACAGCCTCACCCTCGAGGAGAAGGAAGCCAAGGATTCGATTCGCCGCGAGCAGGGCGCCTACAACCAGCTGCGCAGGGAGCTTGATGGCCGCCCCCTGCTGGCGATGCTCACCGATGAGGGCTTCCTGCCCAACTACGCCTTCCCGGAAGCGGGTGTGACGCTCAAGTCGGTGCTCTGGCGCAAGTTGCCAGGCCGCACGGGCGATGGCCGCCGCAGTGAGGAGTTGCCGGCCCTGAGCTACGAACGCCCCGCCAACGTGGCCATCCGCGAACTGGTGCCCGATGGCCAGTTCTATGCCCAGGGCCGGCGCGTGCGGGTTGATCAGGTCGACCCGAACCTCAACAAACCCGAGCGCTGGCGCTTCTGCCCCTCCTGCTCCCACGCCAGCCGCGAAACCGACGACGACTTCGGCCGCAGAGAATGCCCCCGCTGCGGCCACAGCGGTTACGCGGACCATGGCCAGATCAAGGAGATGGCCCGCCTGCGCCAGGTGCAGGCCACCACGGAAGACGCCCGCAGCCGTTTCGGCGATGACAGCGAGGAACGCAACCCGCTCTTCTTCCACAGCGAGCTGCTGATCCTCCCGGACCACAGCCGCCGCGAGATCTCGCTGGCGATCGCCGATGAGGAGTTTCCCTTCGGCGCCGAATACCTGGCCAGCACCACCTTCCGCGAGATCAACTTCGGCGAGCAGGCGATGGTGGGCGCTACCCACGCGATCGCCGGCAAGTCCCTCAAGGTGAAGGGCTTCGAGCTCTGCCGCCAATGCGGCAAGGTGCAGCGCGGCAAGCCCAAGGGCAGCAACCACACCTGGGCCTGCAAGTTCCGCGACAAGCCCGAGGACGCCCAGCTGCGCCAGCTGCTGTTCATGTATCGGGAGTTCAGCTCCGAGGCCCTGCGCTTCCTGCTGCCCGGCGCCAGCTTCTGGGATGAGGCCGGCCAGCCCTCCTTTGTGGGCGCTCTGCACCTCGGCCTGCGCCAGCGCTTCGGTGGCAAGGTGGATCACCTGCAATCGGCCCTCGGCGAAGAACCCCAGCCCGGCAGCCAGCAGCGCAAAACCTTCCTCTATCTCTACGACTCGGTGCCCGGCGGTACTGGCTACGTGCGCCAACTGATCGAGGCCGGTGGCCAGGATCTGCGCGAAGTGTTCGATCGTTCGCTCCAAGCACTGCAGGCCTGTTCCTGCAGCGATGGCTGCTACCGCTGCCTCTACAGGTACCGGCAGCGCTTCGATCGCCAGCGCACCAGCAAGCGCCGCGCCATCGAGCAGTTGCAGCTGATCCTGCGCCGCTGGCAGGAGCTGCAGCCTTCCGAGCGCAGCCTCTCGGAGGTGGTGCTCAACACCCGCGCCGAGAGCGAGCTGGAGCTGCGCTTCATCGAGAAGCTGCGCGAGGGCAAAGGCGCCCCGCCGGGCATGAACGTGACCCTGCGCGATGACTACATCAAGGGGAACAAGGGCTACCTGCTCACCTTCAGCAGCGACCAGGGCCTCAATGGCAGTCCAATCGTGGTGAGCTGGAAGGTGGAGCAGCAGGTGCCGATCGGGGAAGCCGAGGGGGTTCGCGCCTTCTCCAGAGCGGACTTCCTGCTCACACCCACCGCAGGCGGCAAACCGATCGCCATCTACACCGATGGTTGGGAGTTCCATCGCGGTCGGCTCGCCACCGATGCCGAGCAGCGCATGGCCCTGCAGCGCAGCGGCAAGTACCTCTTCTGGGCCCTCAGCTGGGACGACGTGGTGGAGGTCACCCCCACAGCCCAGAAACCCCTGGAGCCCAATGGCCTGGCGGTGGGTGTGGTGCCGGCCTTCGCCAGCAAACCGGAGTCCTTCAGCGAGCGCTGGTGGCCCCAGTCCCTCCTGGATCCGCCCCACAGGCCGCCGCAGCTGATGCCCCGGGAAGCCCAGCTGGCGAGCAGTTTCCAGCTGCTCATGGCCTATCTCGCCAACCCTTCCGAGGCGATCTGGCAGGGCATGGCCCAGCAGTTCTGCCTGGCCCAGGCCTCACCGCTGGCCATTGATTCCCCTGAACTCATCGCCGCCAGCGCCGCTCTCCACCTGGCTTCCCATGTGCAGGAGTGGATTTCCTCAGAACCCTCGCGCCGGATCGGTCAGCACCTCACCCCCGCGCCCGGGCTGCAGATCCTCAATCTGGTCGATCTCGATCGCCATGCACCCGAGCGCCGCCATCCCGCCGCCAGCTTCCGCATCATCCACTTTCAGAGCGATCCTTCCCTCACGGAGCCGCAGCTGCAGGCCGCCTGGCGTGAATGGTTGCGCCAGGGCAATCTCTTTCAGTTCCTGCCCCATCTCCTGCTCTCCACCCCGGGCTGGAGTGGGGCCCAGGAGCCTTCTGCCATCGATCCACCTCAGGTATGGATCCCGCGGGAATCTGCTGGTGATGGCGCCCCAGACGTTGCCGATCAGGCTGGCCTCGCAGCCGAGCGTCAAGAGGCGTGGGCGGAGCTGATCCGTCTTGCACCCCAGCCGGCCAAACCCCTGCTTAAGGCCCTGGCTACCGCCCTGCAGGCCAGCGATCACCCCATGCCCGAACCCGGCTTCGAACTGGAGGGTTCACGGGGCGAAGTGTTGGCCATGGCGGAGCTGGCCTGGCCCGATCAGCAGCTGGCTGTGGTGGATCCGGCCGATGCCCGGGCGTTCGCGGAGGCGGGCTGGCAGTGCTGGTCGTTGGAGGATCATCCAGAGACCACCGCCACGGCCATTCGCCAGGTGCTGGCTTCCTCCTGATCCCAGCCAGCCAAATCGTCCGTCTCGCCTCCAACCCCCTCGACTTTCTCGCCCGAGACCGTTTCCACCTTCTCTCCCCAGTCATGAGCGAGCCCCGCCTCACCGTTGCCCTCTCCAACGACTTCTTCAAGGCGTTCGCACGCTTGCCGGAGAAGGCTCGCGGCAAGGTGGCCACGTTCATCTCCAAGTTCCGCGCCAATCCCCGCGGCACAGGGCTCAACTACGAGCACATCGAGGGAGGCAAGGATCCCTACATCCGCTCGTTGCGGGTGGATCAGGACATCCGCTGCATCGTGCGCGCCCCCGACAAGGGCGACACCTATGTGATCCTCTGGATCGACAAACACGACGACGCTTACCAGTGGGCTCGGCGCCGCACCTGCCATGTGAACCGGGTCTCCGGTGCCCTGCAGGTGGTGGATGTGGAGGCAGCCGAAATCGCGGTGGGCGATGCCATCGCGGCGGCCGTGAGCGAGGCCCTGGCCAACAACAACCCCGCGGCCCAGGTGGGGCCAGCACCAACTCAGCCGCCACAGGCAGCAAAGGCGCAAACATCAGCCAGCGCAGCCGCGTCGCTCTTCGCCCACTGCAACGACGACCAGCTCATGCTGCTCGGTGTGCCCGAGGCCCTGCTTCCGGCGGTGCGCGCCGTCACCACCGAGGAAACCCTCAGCCGTCTGATCGAATGGGTGCCTCAGGACTGCGTGGATGGCCTGATCCTGCTTGCCGATGGCAAGGCCATTGAGGAGGTGATCGAGGAGCTGGAACGGCAGCGCCCCGTTGCCATCGATCCCACCGACGTTGCGGCGGCCCTCGATACGCCTGAGAGCAAGGCCGAATTCGTGGTGATCACCGACGACGATGTGCTTGAGGCGATGCTCTCGGCACCGCTGGAGCGCTGGCGGGTGTTTCTCCATCCCAGCCAGCGAAGGCTGGTGGAGCGCACCTGGAGTGGTGCGGTGCGTGTGCTCGGGGGAGCGGGAACTGGCAAGACCGTGGTGGCCATGCACCGCGCCCGCTGGCTGGCCCAGCAGCTGATCGAATCCGGCGCCCCAGGCCGGGTGCTGTTCACCACCTTCACACGCAATCTCGCAACCGATATCCGTGCCAACCTCACCAAGATCTGCAGCCCGGAGCAACTGCAGCGTATTGAGGTGATTCACCTCGATGGTTGGGTGATGAACTTCCTCAAAAGCCAGGGGCTGCAGGTTCGGGTGTTCAACGACGAGGCCAGAAACAGCTGCTGGAGCATGGCGATGGATGTAGCCGACACCTCGCTCGGCCTTACGGAGCGCTTCTACAAGGAGGAGTGGAAGGAGGTGGTGCTGGCCCAAGGCTGCCGCAGCCGCGACGACTATCTGGTGGCCCGTCGCGTGGGGCGCGGCACTCGCCTGAGCCGTGAGCAGCGCAGCCGGATCTGGGCGGTGTTTGATGCGGTGCGGGCCGAGTTCCGCCAGCGGGGCCTCTGGGAGCCGGAGGAGGCCAAGCAGATCGCCGCCGACCTGCTCAACCAACCCGAGCGTGCACCGCTTTATGCCTCCGTGGTGGTGGATGAGGCCCAGGACCTTGACGTGGCCTCCTTCTCCCTGCTCCGCGCTCTGACGGGTCCGCCCCACGCCAACGACCTGTTCATCGTGGGGGATCCCCACCAGCGCATCTATGGCAAGCCGGTGGTACTCAGCCGCTGCGGCATCGACATCCGCGGCCGCGCCCGCAAGTTGCGCATCAACTACCGCACCACCGAGGAAACCCGCGCCTGGGCGACGGCAGTGCTTCAGGGCCTCGACTTTGACGACCTCGACGGCGGCAGTGATCCGGCCAGTGACTACCGCTCGCTGCTCCACGGCGACCAACCCCTGGTGCGCGGATTTGAGGATCCAGCCGAGGAGCAGCGCTTTCTGGTGGAGACCTTGCACCAGCTTCAGGAAGACCAGAAGTCCCTGGGTTCCACCTGCGTGACAGCCCGCACCAACAAGTCTGTCGAGAGGCTGGAGGCCCTACTCAAAAGAGAGGGCTTCGCCACCCGGGTGATCAACGCGAATGAGTCCGACGACCCCAGCGATCCAGCGCTACGGCTCGCCACCATGCACCGGGTCAAGGGACTGGAGTTCGACCAGGTGTTCCTGCCAGGTCTGACCGCTGATCAGCTACCGCTGCGGCGCATCCTGGATGGCTGCCCCGATCAGCTCTCCAAAGAGCTCTTCGAGCAGCAGGAGCGATCTCTCCTTCACGTGGCGGCCACCCGGGCCAAGAAGCGCGTGGTGGTGAGCTTCAGCGGTCAGCCATCGCCATTCATCGCTCGCGGCTGATTCCCTCACCAGAGCCATGGCCTCAGGCTTGCCCCTCTCCCCAGACGCCGCCGCGCAGGCCGCACGCACCATCGCCCTCCAGATGCTGGAGGAGCGAGGCAGGGGCGCAGTCCTGGTGGGCGTCGCCCGGGTGGATTCAGCTCTGGAGCACCTTCTGCAGGCCGTCATGGCACCGGGTTCAGCCAAGGCAGACGGCCTGTTTCTGCCGGATCGGCCCCTCGGCTCCATTGGCGCCAAGGTGGCGCTGGCCCGGCGCCTTGGGCTGATCGATTCCGGTGTGGAGCGAGCTCTCACGGCCCTGCGCAAGCTGCGCAATGCCTTTGCCCACTCCGCCGAATCGGCATCGCTCAGCGATCCGCTCCACAGCGGCCGACTCGCCGGGATCTATGCCGAGGCCCGTGCCAATCCCCTCTGGGGCCCGCTGGAAGCAGTCCTCAGCGCCCAGCCGCCAGCACCCCAGGGCGCCCTGGACCCCGCCCTGCGCGACTACATCCTGCTGATCACGATCCTCGTGGCGTTCCTGGAGGCCACGGCCCAGCAGCTCACGCCCTACCAGCCGCCGGTCGTGATGGGCTTCTCAGGGGTCCTCCGCCAGGAGCCTGCTGGGTGATGGCGGTCGCAGCCAGGTCAGCGCAATGGCCGAGGCCGGCGGCGGATCGGCTGCACCACAGGCTTGAGCTGCGTCGGGATCTGCAGCTGCTGGTCGGCCCAGTGGGCGGTGAGGGCTGCCAGGAGGCTGAGGCGATCGCCGTGGATGCGCAGCATGGGGATCCGGGAGGGCTGATGTCCAGCCTGGTGGGCTCTACAGAGACGGGGAGTGCAGGCGCCACAGGCGGGCGCATCGAATGGCACAGCACCCCTGATCCCGCGATGCTCTCGCCTGTCCACTCGCCTTTGGCGTCGTCAGCTGATGGGGAATCCGGAGCCGGCGGGCGCCAGCCCCCACCCGCCCCAGGCGCGGACACCCAAGCCCGGGAGCAGGGCCTCCCCTGCCATCAACGCCTGCACCAGCTCCACCTCGGCCTCCTGGGCCGTCTCAATCCCCAGATCGATCTCTCCGGTGCGGGCGAGGATGGCCTCAATGGCGGCGAGTAGCTCCTCCTCCAGCAGGGTGATCTCCTCCTCTCCGTAAGGGTGAACGATCCAGAGGCGGGGGATCAGCTGGCTCTGGTGGCTGCGCAGGATCCAGAGCAGGGCGCTGTGGCACGACTGCACCAGGGCGACGGGTTCCTCAGCAGTGAGCCGATCGAGGGTGGGAGACCTGGGCGCAGACGCAATGGGGCGCCGTGACGGGACGCCGAAAGGACCGCCGGGACGGCAAGGGGCGACAACCGCGCAGCGGCCTCGGCGCCTCGCGCAGCCCCCTTGCCCCCGGCGGAGACTGAGGCAGCCCGGCACGGCCAATGTGGTGACCTGGGCTGTTGGCACTCAAAGCTCAACAAAGCCACTGATCCAGCTCGATCAATCCCAGAAGGAACACATGTAGCCTGCCATCAGAAGGAGCCTTGCAACTGCATGGGTGAGATGTCCTGCAATATTGACCATTGCTGCGATCGAGAAAGCACGCGATACGGGAAACTGGTTAACTGGCAGAATTCGGGCGATCCATTCTGGCACTATGGGATTGGACTGTCTGATGTCCACATCTTTGACACTGGGCAAGGGCTGCAAATATTTGATCGCACCAGCTGTCGACTGGTTGCTGGCGTAGAGGCAATCTCTTTTGCGCCTGATGATACGATCGCTAGGCTGAAACACGCTTTGCGTGTATTCGAAGGATGGGATTATAACTTTCTCGGGTGGAACTGCGAGCACCTGGCGCGTCTCATTGCAACTGATCAGCCTCGTTGCTACCAAAGCCAGCCTGTCTGGTGGCTTGCCGGGCTGGATCCTAACGGTGATCACAAGACTGCACAGCAAGTCTTAGCAGCTCACCTAGAGATCCATGCCCCCCATCTGATGCGTAGAGGCTAAGGCCGAGAACTATTGCTCAATGGCCACCTAGGGTCGAGAACCTCGGGCCGCTTCGGCCATCGGCTGCTGCTCGCCCCCCATGGGGCTCTGCCGCCTCGGGGCACATCAGATCCGCCGTCTGCCGGGCCGCATTCAGCACCTGAAACAGGATCCGGGGGGACTCCTTGAGCAGCGCGATCCAGGCCTCTAAATAGGCGGCATGATTTCTCGGATCTGGCCGGTGTCAACTACTTAGGCGGCCTCGCGTGAATTACGTGAGCATGTTGGAGCCCTCACCCCCTCCCATTGCAGGGGGTGGGGCGCGTCGGGTTAGAGATCGGTTGGCGGAGAGGAGCGAATGAAACCGGCCTTGAACTGCTGGCCGTGCGCCTGGCCGTTCACCCAGGTGCGACTGACCGTGCCCCATTCGCCGGCGCTGATCTCGGCAGCATGGCCCACCGCGGTCACCAGGTCGCGGTGGCCGCCGGCCTTGAGCCGCAGCACGTAGAAGCAGTTGCTGGAGTTGTGGAAGGTGACGTGCTCAATCGAACCGGCAAACACCTCCGTAGGCTGGCCCAAAGCTTGCCGTTCCGCTGCTAGTGCCGTTCTGTTGCCTGCGCTCAGCAGAGCTGACCATCGGCCAGGTCTTGCGTGGCGCTGTACTCCTCGATGCTGTAGTACTCCCGCTCATCCGAGCAGCACAGGTCGCCGTAGTAGCGCTCCAGCACGACGTACGCCGCGTCGTAAGTCGCAAACTTCTGGCCGGCGATCGTGTCTAGCTGGCCGTCATCGCGGACAATGCGGTAACAGGTCATCACGGCGGCTGGGCTTGGCAGGTCCAGTGTCTCAGCGGCTGAGCTGGGGCTGCTGCCTCAGGGCCAGGCCGGTGAATAAGTACCGCATCCTCTGGCAGCAGGCCTACTTGTTGGTTGCTTGCAGCTGTGAGCTGGGGGTGCATGGATACCTTCCAGGGATTCTCCTGGGCCGGCTCATAGCTTGGCCGCAGCAAAGCATCGAGCAGGTGCTCTCGTAGCACAGATATCTACCACAGAAACTCCTTGCCAGCGATCAGGACTTGGCACCTTTGCGGACCAGCTGGAGGTGCTCGTCATCGGCTAGTCTCCAATCATAGGTGTCATCTGACCACTTGATGCGCACGTCCTGACCACCCTGGAAGAACCAACGTCCTTGTATTTCAACAATGGTTCCTTGGCGTAGCGGCCTGAAAGAAGGCAGGGCCGCTGCAGGTCCGTCATGGTGGCGGCGATGACTCAGCCGACCCTGCTTCGTCTCGCGGACGATATCGCCCACATCTAGATCCAGACTCGCCATGCCAGCCACGATGAAGAGCCCTGCATGCAGGGCGTCAGTTAGACCAACCTACAGGGCTTGCGGCGCGATCGGGCTTCGGGTGGGCTGACTGTCTCCTTGTTGATGCCACCGCAGAAGCAGGCGTGAAGGCGCGACAATCACCTTTAAGGGGTCGCAAGGGGCGTACCCCCATCCCAGAGTGATCTGATGAGCTAGCTCAACGCAAGCGACCCCCTGGTCCACGACCAGCGCTACACAGACGCCCTCAGCTGGACTGCCGAACTGCACTGCCGCCAGCGGCGCAAGGGCAAATCCGTGCCCTTCATCTCTCACCTGATCGCCGTCAGCGCGTTGATCTGGGGAGACGGCGGCGACGAGGAGCAGGCCATTGCCGGCCTGCTTCACGATGCCATCGAGGATGCCGGCGTCACGCCAAGCCGGATCGCAGCACGCTTCGGTCCGCGGGTCGCGTAGATCGTGCTCAACTGCACCGACACCAGCGGTGCTGTGGAGGCATACGGTGAGAAGTAGCCCTGGCTTCTCCGCAAGACCCTCCACATCGAGCACGTGCAGAGCGCCCAGCTCGATTCCCTGCTGGTGAGTGCGGCAGACAAGGCCCACAACGCTCGCGACATGGTCCTCGATGCCCGCAGGGACAAGGGGGATGTGGAGCAAGTTCAATGCAGGGCTGGAGGGGGGCCCTCTGGTACCTGCTGCGAATGCACCAGACCTTCTGCCATCGCCTCGCGGACAGCCGCGAGGTGGCGCTGCTGGGTGAATCGGTACAGGAGCTCCTGAACAGTGAGGTTTACCAGGCCTGCGTCCCGAAGGGCATTGCCCCAACGGTGTGGGCACCCAGGGCTTCCGCCAAGCGGTTGTCGCCAGCCAGCTGCTGCGGTGCTGGTCCTCGGTCCCCAGGCAGAGGTCATTTGAGCAAACCGTCAGAGCCCGGCGGTGCCTTATCCCAGCCCAATGCAGGGCTGCAGATCCGCGCGATCCTCAGCAGGCAGACGCCGCCATCACCTGCTCCTCCAACGGGTCCTCCGCCTGGGCCCGCTGCAGGTCGGGATCGGCCTTGGCATCAGCACCAGGCGCTCAAGTTCAGGCCAGCTCATCGGCGCAACCAGCCGACGTCATTGACACCAAGCAACTCCGGCTAAATCGCCGCAAACCAGGGTTGGGGTTGGTCTTTCGCAGGAGATCAGAGCTGGCCGTAGGCCAATCGGCCGACTCTGGAGGGACGTGAGTGACACGCCGAGGCCGTTGCCATTCAGTTCACCCGCCGCGGTCTGCACTCCTCGTTCCCCGATCACTCCTGACGTTGCCCATGAGCACCCCCAACCTTCGCTTCCGGCCTCTGCGGCCGGCGGTGGCGGCCGATGGCGCCACCGACCTGGATCTGCTGGTGACCATCGCCTGCGACGACTTGCCCCCCGAGCAGCAGGCCAGGCCCCGGCCGCCGCTCAATCTCGCCCTGGTGATCGACCGCTCCGGATCCATGGGCGGCCGCAAGCTCAGCTACGCCCGCAAGGCGGCCCGCTTCCTCGCGGGAGAACTCACCGCCCGCGATCGCCTCGCCATCGTCAGCTTCGATGACGAGGTGCGCGTCGTGCTGCCCTCGACTCCGGTCACCGATCCGCAGCCGTTCATCGCGGCGATCAACACGATCCACGCCGGCGGCAGCACCGCCCTGTTCGACGGCTGGCTGGCCGGCGCCCTGCAAGTGGCCGACCACCTCGATCCCAGCCAGCTCAACCGGGTGCTGCTGCTCTCCGATGGCCAGGCCAACGCCGGCCTCAGCGATCACCAGGAGATCGCAACCAAGGTGGCGGGCCTGACGGCCAGGGGCATCAGCACCAGTGCCTTCGGGCTGGGGGATGGCTTTGACGAGGACCTGATGGGGGCGATGGCCAGCGCCGGTGATGGCACCCTCGCCTTCATCGAGAGCCCCTCCCAGCTCGCCGATCTCTACGCGTCCGAACTCCAGGGGCTGGCCTCCACCGTGGGGAATCGCGTGAGCATCGGCGTGCGCGCCAAGAACGGCGCCAGGCTCCTGGATGTGCTCAACGACCTCAAGACCACGCAATTCGGCAACTACCAGCTCCCCAACCTGCGGGCCGGCCAGGAGCTCAACGTGGGTCTACGGCTGCACCTGCCCGCCTGGCAGCCAAATCAGGAGATTGCCAGCGTCCGCCTGGCCTGGGATGCCCCCGGCAACGGGGAGCGCCAGAAGCAGATCGCGCAGCTCACCCTGCCGGTCATGGCCTCCGCTGATCTGGCGGGCCTGGAGGTGGACGACGGGGTGGCCGAACAGCTGGCGCTGCTGGAGGCCAACCGCGCCCGCCGGCGTGCCATTGAAGAGCTTGATCGCGGCAACCTGCAGGCAGCGGAATTCAGCCTCAATGCCGCCTCCGCCCTGTTTGCGGCAATGCCTGACTCCGCTATAGCCCGTCGGGAGATCCAGCTCCTGGACGAGAAGAAGGCGCTGCTGCAGGAGGACCGCAACCTGACCCGCAAACACCTCAGCCGCGAGTCCCTGCGCTCCAGCACCAGGGTGTGGGAGGAGAGCGATGAGCAGGAGTGAACGCCATGGCGCGAACGCAGGCCCCCGCCCAGGCCCTCAGCCAGGGCGCCTGGCCTTCCGGGGCGGGCACCCGCGGGTATGCAGGCGGCGGGCAACCAATGGCACAACCGCGACCGTCGATCACACCGTTCCCGCTGTGTCCCAGCCGATCTGCTGCGCCTCGATCAGGCCCCCAGACTGCCCGCAGGTGCAAGGAGCGGTGTGACACCTCGGCCTCGGTGTTGTTCGTGGCCCACGGCTCGCCACTGTTTGCCCTGCAACCCGGTGCCGCCGGTGAAGCGGGGGAAGGGGCCCGCGCCCGGGCGATCCATCGGGACATCAGCGACCACGTCATCGCCATGGACAGCGATGTCTTTGAGCAAGCCGTCTGAGCCCGGCGGGGCTTCATCCCAGCCCAATCCAGGGCTGCAGATCAACGGGTTCCTCAGCTGGCAGACGCCGCCATCACCTGCTCCTCCAGCAGGTCTTCCACCTGGGCCCGCTGCAGATCCAGCCGCGAGAGGCGGTAGCCCAGGCGCCGTGCCGTGAGGATCAGCTCTCCGCGGGTGCGGCACTGGCGCAGGGCACGCTGCAGGGCGGGATCTGCCTCGGCGTCAGCCACCAGTCGTTCCAGTTCAGGCCAGCTCATCGGCGCAACCCACCGGTTTCTGCAGGATCCCGAACCAGGAGTGTCCTCGCCAGGGAAAGCAGGCCACAGGCAGGCCTGTCCCAGGCCACGGCTGCTGGATCAGCTGGGTCAGCGCTGCCCCCGCACCAGGCACATGCTCGGACTGCCGGTGATGTGAAAGCGGATCGCAGACCGTATGAACGCCAACCCCAGGGGGGCTTCCCCCCGGGGCCTTGGGCCCTCACGCGGCCAGCAGCTCGCCTGCAGCCATCGCCGCCTGCACCCGCTCCACCTCGGCCTCATGGGCCGCCTCGATCCGCGCATCGATCTCACCGGTGCGGGCGAGGAACGCCTCAAGCGCGGGGAGCAGCTCCTCCTCCAGCAGGGTGATCTCCTCCTCTCCGTAAGGGTGATCAATCCAGAAGCGGGGGATCGGATGGCTCTGGTGGCTGCGCAGGATCCAGAGCAGGGCGCTGTGGCACGACTGCACCAGGGCGACGGGATCCTCAGCGGTGAGCCGATCGAGGGTGGGAGACATGGGCGCAGACGCCATGGGGCGCCGTGACGGGACGCCGAAAGGACCGCCGGGAAGGCAAGGGGCGGCGACCGCGCAGCGGCATCGCCGCCTCGCGCAGCCCTTGCCCCCGGCGGAGACTGAGGCAGCCCGGCACGGCCTCCCTCAGGGAGCTGGCCACCATCAGCAACAGCCCTAGGCTGTACAACAGAACGTTGCACGGCTGGGGTCATGGTGATCGGCGTGCGGGTGGATCCCGCAGTGGAACAGCGCCTCGATGCGGTGGCCCAGCACCTGGGCAAAAGCCGCAGTGCCTGCATCCGCGAGGCCATCGATCAGTACCTGCTGCGCCATGGCGATGGCGACGAGGCCCGGCGCCAGTCGGAGCATCTCGCCCAGTTGGAGCAGCCCCACTGGAGTGAGCAGGTCCCCAGCTGGAGCGACTGGACGGCATGACGATCCCACCGCTCCGCCGGGGAACTGTGGTGACCGTGGCCAGCCCCGGGGTCTATTCCGGCAAGCCACGACCGGCCGTGGTGGTGCAGGCCGACCGCTGGTTGCAGGCCCATCCCAGCGTCACCCTCTGCCCGCTCACCAGCACCCTCACGCAGGCCCCTCTGGTGCGGATCGCCGTGGAGCCCTCGCCGCGCAATGGGCTGCGCAAGCCCTCCCAGCTCATGGTCGACAAGTTGTTCACGGTGCCCATCCAGGCCGTGGGAGAAGTGGTGGGTCAGCTGGAGCCCCAGGCGGTGATCGAACTCGATCTGGCCCTGCGGGGCTGGCTGGAGCTCCCCTGAGTTCACCGCGGCGGCGATGGACACCAGCCCCATGACAGGCAACGCTGGCCCGGCCCCCTCGTCACCGGCGCTGCCCTTGCGGCCTTCACCCAGCAACTGGTGGAGCGGTTCGCTCCGGACTAGGTGATCCTGTACGGCTCCCAGGCGCGGTGCGAGGCCCGCCGGGATTCCGACGCCAACATCCTGGTGACGCTGCCGTTCGAGGGGCGGCCGCTGGAAACCACTAATGAAGATGCGCCGTGCCCCGATTGCGGCGCCGGGCTGGGCCGGCCCCGGAGGGGCGAGAGGCTCAGGGAGTGGCCGCCATCAGCTGCGGCTCGCCCCCTTGGGGCTCTGCCGCCTCGGGGCAGATCAGATCCGCCGCCTGCCGCGCCGCGCTGAGCACCTGGAACAGCACCCGGGGGGACTCCTTGAGCAGGGCGATCCAGGCCTCCAGATAGGCGGCGTGATTCGCCAGATCGCAGCCGATCTCCAGCCGCTGGCCCAGCAGCACGCTCCCCAGCTCGGCAATCAGCTCCTCGCGGGCATAGCGGGGAAAGCCCATGCGCCCGCCCAGATCCCGCTGCAGCCGGAATTTGTGGCCGGTGGAGTGGATGGCCTCATGGGCCCAGGTGGCATAGAAACTCTCGGCGCCTGAGAAGGCGGCGCGATCGGGCAGCTGGATGCGATCGAGCTCCGGCAGATAGAAGGCCTTCCCGCCGCCGTGGCTCACCGGCACGGGCCAGGCCCCGAGAACGGCTTCTGCTGCAGCAATGCGCTCGGGCTCAGGCCTTGCCTCAGCCCCCTGGGGCCCTGCCCCCTCGGCCTCCTGGCGGGCAGCGATCAGGCCCTCCAACGCCTCGCCCTCGAGGTCGCAGACATTGAAGACCGGCACGGGGCGATAGCTGACCCAGCTGCGCTGCACGGTTTGCACGACCTCGTTGCCCTCCGATTGCTCCTCGCGGGAGTGCAGCTGGGGCCGCAGGATCCGCACCGCCTTGCTGCCCTTGCGGGGGAAGACACCGAGCCTTTTGGCCTCGGCATAGCCGCACCAGAACGGGAGGCCAGCCCCCCGCAGGTGCATCCCCAGGGTGAGCAGGATCGGATTGGCACCGCGGTAGCGGTGGCCCGAGAGCAGATTCACGTGGTGACCGCCGCCGCTGCCATCCCAGGGCCGCCGCCAGGGGGTGGTGCCCTGCTCCAGCAGGGCGATCAGATCGGTGACGAGGGCCTCCTCCGGAGAGGGGCCCGAGGCCCGAGAACCAGAGGCCCGAGAACCAGAGACCCGTGTACCAGAGACCTTCTTGCGAGCAGCCATGACGAGAGAAGCGCGGGACGTCCGCGTGGTGCCCCGCGCAGGCAAGGGGCGGCGACCGCGCAGCGGCATCGCCGCCTTGCGTCAGCCCTTGCCCGCGGGGTGACCATGAGGATTCCCGCGCGCGCACTTTTGCGGTCTCGGGAGCCCGTCAGATCGCGATTCAAGGCGCCTCACCGCCATCAGCTCTACTGCCGCCGGCGAGGGCAAAAAGAGAGCCCCGGCCGCAGCCGGGGCCAAGGGCCCGAGGACCAGCGGCCCGAGGGCTGGGCCCTGGGCCCAGAGCTTCAGAAGGGCAGCTCGCTCTCAGAGAACGAGCTCACCAGCGCCGGATTGAGGAGCTGCCGATCGAACAGGAGATCAGCGCAGAGCCGCTCCAGCCGCCCCAGCGGAGCCGGGCGGTGGGCGGAGGCCTCTTCGCACAGCAGCTCCAGGGTGCGGGAGCTGAGGGACCGGAAGGAGCGGATGCGGGATGCGGTAGCCATGGCAGGCGTAGCGGAGACCCCTCAGCAGGCCGGGGTGGGGTCAAGGGGCAGCCCCCTCCGAGATGCGGAGCGCAGCGCAGCCAACGCACCAGTCCGGCTGACTTGCGAAGCCCTTGAGGCCACCCCGGACCATGAGGAGGGCTGCGCGAAGCCGATCCACAGAGAGATGGTGAAGCAGGGGCTGCACCGAGCGCACCCATCGACGCCATGGGCTGGGCGACCAAGCGGATCCGTCCGATACTGAGGTGCTCGGACTGTTGAGATGGTCAGCGCAGCCGCCGCGCCTCTATTCGGCCCTGATCAGGTCCTTTCGCTCCTGCGTGAGCACCAGAGTGAGTGGCGGCAGCGCTACCAGCTGCAACGCATTGGCCTGTTCGGCTCCACGGCCCGCAACCAGGCCACAGCCACCAGCGACGTGGATGTGTGGGTCGAACTCGATCCCCTCACGCCCTACGCCACGGTGCACCTCAAGCAGGAGCTGGAGGAGCTGCTGCAGCGCCCGGTTGACCTGGTACGCCTGCGCGAGCATATGAATCCAGCCCTGCGCCAGGCCATCCTTGACGAAGGCATCAGCGCGTGAGCGGCGACCTGCTGTTGCTGCTCACGCCGCTGCGGCAGGCCCTGGAGCGAATCGAGCGCAAGGCACAACCCTTGCTGCGCGATCCGTCACTGCTGAACCGCGAGGAAGGCCAGGACCTGCTCGATGTGATCTGCATGCAGTTCCTCGCAGCAGGGGAGGCACTCAAACGACTGGAGAAGCTCCAGCCTGGTCTGCTGGCGACCAGCTTTCCTGACATCGACTGGAAGGGAGCCATGGGGTTCCGCGATGTGATTGCGCACCAGTACTTCGATCTCGATGCCGAGCAGGTGATGTTGATCTGCCAGCAGGCTCTACCAGGCGTTCTGGCTGCAATTCTCACCCTGGAAGAACGCAGCAGGACGACTGCCTGAGCCGTTGGTTGCCCTCCCGTATGGGTGGTGTCCGTCGATGCTCCCTCTGGACCATGAGGAGGGCTGCGCGAAGCCGATCCACAGGGCGCCGGTGGGGCAGGGGCCCAGGTCACACACGGCTGCGGCGCTAAACCGCAGGCACCACGGTGCTCCTGCCCCGTGGCCGGGCTGAGCCCATCTCTGCTCCCCTGACGGTGTCCTCAGCGCCTGAACGGGAGGCGAAGCCTCCCGGCTGCGCCTCAGAGCACCGACACCGTGGTGCCAAACCGCCCCTGCAGTTTTCGAGCGAGGGCATGGGCCCGCTCGGCGGGGATCAGGCGCAGCTTCTTGACGGGCTTGCCGCGACGGCCGAGCGGCGTAGTGAGCCGCTCATGGCCATAGGCCTTGATGCCATCGGGATAGACGTGCAGCACCAGGGTGCGGATCTCGCAGCAGGGAGCAGAGGGGAGGGCCATGGACGGGACGGCGTGGAACACCCCGACCGAGGCCCGCTGCGGTGGCGGCGGCAAGGACCGCGCCAGCGGCCCGGCCTGATCCTTGCCGCCGCCGGCGCCGTCGGCACGCTGGGAGGGGCCACGCCGTTGCCATGGCACTCAACTGCGCCGGTGCGCAGGGTTCCGACCCGCTCAGCGTTGATGCCGGCGGACAACGAGACCGGAGGTAATCGGGCTGGGCCTGCCGGAATCGAGCGGGGGCAAGTCCGCCGGAGAGTGCCAGTAGCCTTGGCTTGTTCGATTTCGAACCTCCATGCTGATTGGAGCTGAACTGATTGCCAAGGTGCTCGAGCTGGGCGATACCCCCAAGGCCGACATCGTCCGGACCTGCGGGTACGTGAGCACCACCAAGACCGGCAGCGAGCGGCTGAACTACACCGAGTTCTATCTGGCCCTGCTCGCCGCCAAGGGGATCTCGCTGAATGATGGCGACGACGACGTCGTGCGGGAGCTGAGCTACACCACCAAGGTGCAGGCCAGCGGTTCGGTCACGGTGGGTCGGGCCTACACCTCCCAGATCCAGCTCAAGCCCGGCGACGGGCTGCAGATCAAGGTCGGTGAGGGTGATCTGCAGCTGGTGCCGATCACGGCGCCTGCTGAGCCTGTGGCGGTGAGCGAGCCTACGGTCGTGCCGGTGACGGAGACAGTTGCCCCCGTGGAGCAGCCTCTCGCCGCCTGAGTCGCCGGCTCAAAGCAACGTGTCAGGGGCCGCTGCAGCGGCCCTTTTTTTATGACCTCAGAAGGCCGTCAGCCCTGCCGGTCGCCGCGATCGGCGGTGCAGCTGCAACCGCAGTCGCAGGTGCCGCCGCTGGTGCAGGCACAGGTGCTGGAGCAGCCGCAACCACAGGGGCAGGCGGCGGGCTGGGTGAGGGGAGTGGAACAGGCGCAAGCCATGGTGTTTTCCGGGTTGGTGATGGTCTGGGGGATTGCGGGAGGGACCAGAGCCCCGCCCACAAACCAACCATGCACCCTCCAGTCGAGTGGAGAGTCAAGGGAGCAAAGGGCGGTTTGCCGATTCACTCAGCGGGAGGTGCCGCGCCCAGGGGAGCCAGTGCCCGAGCTGTTCTCGTGAGCCTGGGGGAGGGGCGTCAGGGGATGCGCAGCTCGCGGTAGTCGCCTGGGCGGATATTGGCGACGACGTCCACAACCAGGGCCGCAGCAGCCTTGATGCGCGGCCAGCTTGTGGTGGTGAGCACCAGAATCGCGATCGTGCGGCTCTGCAGGTTCTGCTGGTAGCGGAGGTTCGTGTCCGTGGTGATCAGCAGCTGGTAGCCCTGCTGTTCCGCAAGCTGAATCAGATCGCCGTTGGTCACGGTCGACCACCCCTGCTCATAGGCGGTGCTCACCGTATGGGCGCTCAAGCAGCGCCGCAACGGAGCTGGAGTGCCTTGATCGAACAGGATCTGCACTAGGCCGGGATCGCGGCTGTGCTCCTTGCGGCATGGTCAAGCACCAGCCGTGCCTGCTGCTGAGTGACCCCGGGAAAGATTTCCACGAACTCACTCAGGGAGACCCCGTCTTCCAGGTTCTCGAACAGTGCAGCCACCGGGATACGCGTGCCGCGAAACACCCAGGCCCCGCTGACGCGTTGTGCGTCCTGCTCCACGGCCGGGCAATCGGCCCAGGACAGCTGGCTGGGTGTTGTCACGGCCATGGCGCCGGCGTTGCTGCCAGCGTAGGAAGGTTTCCAACCTCAGGCTGCGGCGCTCTCCCCCAGAAACGCCTCGATCCACTCCCGGTGGCGAGCCGTCGTGATCAGACCTGCCAGGGACGGCTGGGCCTCGGGCACCTGAAAGGCAGCGCGAAAGCCCTTGGCAAAGGCCTCACGCCGGGCGGCGGGCAGGGCCTTGATGCGTTCCTGCAGTGCCTGGATCGTGGCTTGATCCAGGGGAGCCGCTGCAGCCTCTGCCGCTGGAGTGGGCCGGGCCGTGGCGGGCCGTGCCACCGCGGCGGCACTCACGCTGCGCGGCGCTGTGGGCCCTGCCGCGGGCGCAGCTGCGGGCGCCGCACTCACCTGCCGCTGACGCTTGTCGTAGAGCGCCAGGCCGAACGGGTTCCCGAAGGTCATCAGGGCCCGCTTCATGGCGTCGGTCTCGGCCTCCTTGAGGGCCGATTCATGGGCCTGGCCCAGGTCGCAGTCGATGCCGTGGCCGGCACCACTGCCCTCGCGGATCACCGGGACCTGGCCGGGGCCGCCGACCGTGATGCGCACCTGGGCGGTGTAGGTCACACCCCAACCGGGCTTCTGGTCACGGCCGATCGGGCGCTCCCGCTCGTTGACGCAGTGCTGGGCGATGGTCTGCCGCTGCCAGCCGTCGAAACCAAAGATGCGGTTGGCCTCAGCGATCACCTGCCAGCCCTCGAGGTAGCTGACGGAGCTGCGGCCCTGCTCCCGCTGGCGCACATGGGCGCGATCGAGGGGAGCGGCGAGGGCGGCGATCTGAACGGCAGAGAAGCCGCACGGCGGCGGTGCGATTGAACCGGGAGCTGGCGCGGCTGGAACGGGGGCTGGATCACCCGCGGCGGCCTCCTGCTGAAGGGTGTCGCGCAGCAGCTGCAGGGTGGAGGGGGGCCGGCCGTTGGCGCCAGCCCGGCGCAGAGGAGCCGCAGCGGTGTGAGCGGCCTGGGGAGCGGTGGTGATGACAGTCATGGCGATCGGTGAGAGACGTGCTGTGGCTCGATGGATCAGCGGCGCGATGGATCAGCAGAAGCGGCGCTACACAGACCGGGAGTTCCGAACCAACTCCCGCCCGCCCCTGCAACACCCCATCGCAAGGGGGCCCCTGGCCCCACCCCTCAGTGGATGGACCAGTGGCGGCGTTTGATCAGCCGGGCGCCGGGCACGGCGGTGGCGGCGATGGAGAGGGCCAGCTGGGCGGCATCCGGCTTGGCGAGGCCACGGGTGGCGGCGGCGATGGCGGCGCGGATGCGGGCCTTGATCGACAGCTTGTCCGGCGTGCGGCTGGTGTGGAGGGCCACCAGTTCGGATGGCAGCGCGTCGGGGTCGTCGATCTCCACCACGTCGCTGCTGCGGCTGGTGAGGCGGTGATCGATCAGCCGGTGGGTGGTGGCGGTGGGATCGAAGCGGCTGAGCAGCTGGATCAGGGTGGATTCGAGGGCATCGGCGCGGCTGTCCTCACCCTTGGCGAGGGCTGCGTAGCGCTTGGCCTGGTCCTGGTGGTAGCCGGCCTCGGCACGGAGGCGGCCGATCACCCAGCAGGTGGCATCGGCCTTGCGGGTGAAGGCCTCGCGCTTGTCCTGCTCGATGGCGAGGGATTCCTCCAGATCGGCGATGGCGCGGGCGCGTTCGGCCTCGTCGTCGGTGTCGAGGCGTTCGGCGAGGCGGGCGATCCAGTGGGTTTCGGCCTGGAGCTCCTGGCCCAGCTCCCAGAGGCTGGGCAGGGGCGCAGCAGAAGCGGCCGCTGCCGCACTGGGCTGTGCGGGAGCCGCAGGAGCAGTGATTGGAATGGCGACGGACATGGCAAAGCGGATGGGTGCGTGAGATGTGCGTGAACCAAGCCCCGGGCATGCAGCAGAACCCAGCCACAACGGGGGCGTAGCCCCCTCAGGCGGGGATGGCGAGCAGCTCGATCGGCAGGGAGGAGCGGGCCTGCAGGCTGCGGGTGAGCTGCACCAGGGAGGCGGTGCCGGGGCCGCCCGGGAAGGCCACCACGAGCAACGCGGCACCGGCCGGAAGCAGGGCGAGCTGGGCGATGGCCTGGTGGAGCATCTGGCGGTTGCGGATCGGACCGGCAGATCGGCCGTGCTGCTGCCAGAGGGCGGGGCAGGCGATCACGGGCCAGCCGAGCTGATCGGCAGCGGCGGCGATGGCCTGATCGGCACCGCGGGCAGCGCCATGGAACAGGGCCTGCACGATGCGGCCTCCCGTGATCTCGAGGAGATGGACGGCGACGTGGCTGGGGCTCCAGGCGAGTGTGCGGCCACCAGCGGCGACGATCACCAGCTGACGGCAACCGGGAGGATCAGGCGCGGGGGAGATGGAGCTCAGAGGCGATGAATCAGGCGGCGCCAAGGCGGCGGCCTGAGCAGCAAATTGCATGGGAAACGATCAACGCGAAAGGATCCGCTTCAAGGAGCCCGGCCCACCCGGCGCCATCCCTTGAGCACCTTCTAATTATATCAGTACGGGCGTACTAGCCACGGAAGCGGGGCCGGGAGCGGGACTCTCTCCATCTCTCTTTACAGACCTGAAATGGCCATCGGCGCGAGCGAGACCATGGATCAATCAGAAGCCTCAAGGTCGGCAAAGACAGCCCCAATGACACCCCCAGAGACAGCCCACACTGCAGCCCCAACGACAGCCGAAAGCCTTGCCCTCAGACCTCAGCACTGGCCTACGAAAGCCTGGCCACCGCAGCCGCGGGAGAGCGCCGGGGGGCAGCAACAACGCCACCAGCCCCGGCGGCGGCAAGGAATCCAAGATCACACGAGCGCCAGGGCCGGTGACCGCGCAGCGGCCTCACCGGCTCGCGCAGCCCTGGCGCCGTGTGACATCCTCACCCCCTGCCGCCGGGTGGCGATCAGGCGCTGTCGGCTGATCCGCCTGCTCCTGCAAGCAACTCAGGGGACGTACAGCAACAGCAAGACCAGTGACTCCGGTTGCATTAGAACTGGGGCTTGTTCTCATTGCGCATGGGCTGCCAGATGACGCCTGAGAGCGATGCGCTTAGCGGTCAGCTCAGGATGGGCAGCTGGAGTAATTGGGCCGCCTGATTGAGCCGACAGTCAAAGCAGGCAAAGGTGACCGGCTGCTCAATGCTGCTCTGCAGCTGATGGGCAGCGGCCAGCTGAACGCTGTCATACCCACGCAGAGCAAAGGCATCGGCCAGGCGGCCGGCGGCTTCCAGCAGCGACTGGTTGACTTCCACAATCACCAGCGCCGACCAGAGCCCGCTCAGGCCCTGGCGGGCCTGCTCGATGGCGTCGGCGCTGGCCGGATCCTCTCGGGCGCGACGCGCCATCGCGGCGGTGGCCTCAGCCCAGGTGATGCGGCAAACGGCAATCCATTCCGCCGAGGTGGCTGCGCAGAGCATCCGCTCGGAGTCCGGCTCCTCAATCAACAGCTTGATCTGGGAGCTGGTGTCGCAGAACAGCGTCAACGCTCAGCCCCGGTCTTCCAGCACGATCGCGCTCACCAGCTTCCCCTCGCCCTGTAACCGGACCGGTGCAGCCAGGACTGGCTTCTGCCCGTTCCAGCTCACGATTCCAGCGTCCAGGGCCTGCTGCAGCGGTGTCGTTGCCGCAGGCCCTTCAGGCCGGATCGCCTTGATGCGGGCAATGCGCTTGCGGTGCGAAGTCACTTGGACGAAGTCACCGGCCTGGGGGCGTGACAGCCAGGCGGAGAGGTGGGTCTTGAGATCCAGGACCGAACCCTGAGTTGTGACCACAGCTGCCATGGACTGCTCCGGCGCCAGGGCCATTTTAGTCGCCTTGCCCGGGCCTGGATCGGCAGCAACCCCCGGTTGTTGCTGGGCTCCAGCGCCACCAGAGCCTGATCGAGCCCACGGGAGGCCGCCGCCTCAGGCCGCCTGGTGCCGGTCGCTCACCAGTGCACCGGTGCAGGCCACGGGCAACAGGCTGGAGCGACCAGCTCGGTACCAGGTCTCAACCAGGGCCTGGCTGGAACGGTGCGGGACCTCACCGGCCAGGAGCCAGAGCTCGTCATGGAGCACCTGGGTCTGATCCGGCATGCCCACATACCAGGGGGTCTGCGGGTCCACGGACAGCTCCTCGTGGAGCAGCAGCAAGGCCTCCAGAACAGAGGCCGCGAGCTCGGGTGTCATCGCAACGGAAGAATCACCATCCACGCACAGCACGGTGACCGGCATCAAGGGCGCCAATGACTGGCCCATCCCGCAGCAGCAGCTCTGCTGCAGCGAACCGCCGCGCTCAACGGCCTTGCTGAGGACCCGACCAGATGCGCTCCAGCGAACGGCGGAACTCCTGCTCCGTCATCGGCCTGGCCAGGCGACGGCCACGCAGGGTGCTGCCGATCCACCAGAGCTGCAGACCCCCAAAGACAAGGGCAAACAGCCCCAGCTGGACATAGCCCCCGTTCAGATGCTCCATAGCGCCGTGGTGGGGTGCGTCGGGCATGGGCCCATCGGCTGCTGCGGGCTCAATCCTCCACCGGCTCAAGCCAGTCCATCAGCGCAGCCGCGGGTGAGGCGGATTGCGCAGGTGCGGAGTACAGAAGTGGCTGCCATGGCTGAGCTGGCTAACGACCCCACCTCAAGTCCCGGCGCCGCCAGCGCCAGGTTCTGCCCTCCACGAAGCGCGACGCTGACACCGCGATTAACGTTGAGGCTGTGCCCATGCGGACGGCGAGAGCCGCTGCCGTCATGACCCCAGCCGATCAAGCCATTCAGGAGCCGGAAGCTCCCTTCTCCATTCGCCGCCGCCAGCGCGGCGGCATACGGGTTGTGGCAGTGAGCAGCTCGGTGGGCGCCATGGATGCCCTGCGGGCCCGCATCCGTGCCCAGAGCAAAACGGTGGCCGATCACATCGCGGCTGATCCTGAGGCCCAAGGATTCATCGACGACTGGGCCACTCCTGAGCCCATCAGCCGCTGACAACCAGCGTGGAGCTCAAGGCCGGACAGATCGTCACCGTTGACTGGCGCAAGGATCCAGACGACCCCGCCCAGGATCCCCGGCCCCCAGAGCCCAACAAGCTCAGGCCAGCTGTCGTGGTGCAGGACACCGAGTTGTTTGACCCGGCCTACCCCACAGTGCTGGTGGTGCCGATGACAGGCGACCCTGGCCTGGCCATCCCCGATCTGACCGTGGTGCTGCAGCCCAGCCCCAGCAACGGTTGCAAGAAGGTGAGTTACCTGCTCCCGCAGAACCTGACCTGTGTGGCCAAGACACGCATCACTGCCGCCACCCAGTCAGAGGTCACCCCAACCGAACTGCAGCAGCTGCGCCAGTTGGTGTTCTGACCATCGGCGGGCTGAGTTGACGCATCCCCAGGCGATCAGCTGACGAGCATTACCCCTCTTTCCTGGCTGGCGGGAGCGCCAGGCAGGTGGTTGTGCCGCCCGAGGCCATAACCCAAGTGGCACCCCCCGCTGCCCTTCCGCCAACCTGAAGCCCCTCTGTGCCGGCCTCAGCCGATGACGGTGAACCGGGAAAAGCTGGGCCGCTTCCTGCTGCGCGGTCTGCGCATCGGCGCCAGCACGGTGTCGATCGTGGAGCTGCTGCGCAACGACTAGACCGGCGGCATCGGCGCCGGAGTGGCCTGGCTGGTGTTTCTGCAGGTGGAACGGCGGCTGCCGCCCGTCAGCCCGGAGCCTGAGGACTGATCTGCAGCTCGGGGTAGCCGGTGGCTGGATCCAGCTCCCGGCAGAAGCGCCACTCCGGTAGCAGGCCGATCACCAGCTCGGCGGTGGTGCGCACCAGCGAGTCGGCGCAGAGGTGGCCGCCGATCACAGCGCCGCTGCTGTCGGCGAAGGCGATGTGCAGGTGGGACCCATCGAGCGTGAGGGTGCCGGAGAGGCTGAGGATCTCCAGCTCGCCGTGGATCGCCGTGGCCTGAGTCGCACCGGCCAAGCGCAGCTGGGCCAGTGACAGGCTGCCGACGGCGCTGATCACACAGCCGGCCTGCACCTCCTGCTCGCCCATCCAGGTCTCCAGCGCCCGACGCAGGTCATCGCCGGGTATCAGCCGCAGCGGCACCACCTTCATGAAGTCGGCCCCTCCACCAGGCCCTGGACCATCACCAGCGCATCGACGTAACCCAGCTGCTTGTGGCGAAACGCCCCCGGCAGGGTACCGACAACCTGAAAGCCGTTGCGCTGCCAGCAGCGGATGCCGGCGGTGTTGGTGCTCACCACCAGATTGAACTGCATAAGACGGAAGCCGAGCCGGCGGGCCGCCTGCAGGGAGTGCTGGCAGAGGCGGCTGCCGATTCCCTGCCGCCGGCAGTGCTCGGCCACCACGTAGCCCGCGTTGGCCACATGGGCACCGAGTGCCAGGGAGTTGGGCCTCAGGTAATACGTGCCCACCACGGCACCGGCCGTATCCACGGCCACCATCACCGCCTGGCTCTGCTCCACCCACGCCACCTGGGCCTCCTCTTCTGTGATGCCTGGGTCGTGGGGGAAGGTTTCACCGGCGCGGAACACCGGCTCCAGCAGGGCCCACAGCGCCGGCCAGTCGTCGGCCCCATAGGGGCGGATCTGCAGGGGCGATCGGGAGGAGGTCAGAGGAGTGCAGAGGTGGTCTGGTGATTGTCACCCCAATAGGAAGGCGCCCCGTGCGGGGCGCCTTAGCACCGGTTGCGGCGGTCACCTCCTCACACCAAGGACTGCCGGTCGGGTGTCTGTGGTTCACGCATGACCTGTCTTGGGCCTGGCAGGGAAGGAAAGGAGATCACGTCTGGGAGAAGAGATGCTCGGGGCTTGGCCTTCTCGGCTGTGATCCCGGCTCGGGCTATGCAGCCCGGGGTGTCAACACGCGGGAAACAGAACTGGCATATCGCTCTCTGCGGCTAGGGGATGACGCTCGCGGCGCGTCATCGAGTTCACTTTGGTGTGTCGCATCGTTGGCGCACCTCCGTCGTGCGCACCGGCTCGGGTGATCCCTGGCCGGACTCTCTTGGAGGGCGAGGGTCGGGTTGGCTCCCGGGCCTCCCCTCAACCGCAAATTACGCCTTCTGGCCCGAGGTGGGGGCTGGCTGGAGTGCCTGTTCCCGTACCCACAGAAACCCAGTCAGCGCAACGCTTCTGAGGCGGCCCCCTCCTTCTCTGGAGACTCCAGAGCCGACGGTTTTATGCGCTGGGCGCATGGATTTGCGGACTGCTGCATCAGCAAGGCAACCTGAACCCTGCTCGGGCCATCCCTGAGAGCCGACCCGCTGATTGCCATGGGCTTCCGCTTCCGCCGCTCCGCCCGCCTGGGCCCGCTGCGTTTCAACTTCTCCAGCGGGGGATTGAGCTCGATCTCCGTTGGTGGAAGTGGAGCCTCGTTCAACATCCCAGTGAGACGTAGCGGCGGCCCCCGCACCACCGTGGGGCTGCCGGGCACCGGTTTGAGCTGGAGCGTGGAGCACGCCCCCGATCGCACCGCCGCACTCCCTGCCGGCCCTGCGGCAGGCCTGCCCAACAGCCGCCGCCTGCGGCCGGGCCAGCTCGATGCCTTCAAGCAGTCGCTGCTGGGCGTGCTGCGCCAGGAGCTCTTTTTTCCAGGCTCCACAGGAGAGCAGCTGTGGGAGCACGGCCTGGTGAGCCGTCTGCTCGCCGATGGCTCCCTCGGTGCACGCACCGCTGGCCTGCTGGCGCTGATCGAAACCCCGGAGGCGATGGAGGGTTACCTGCTGCGCGCCCAGGGCCAGGACGATGCCAAGCGCCGCGCCCAGCGCTGCATCACGGCCGTGCAGGAGGCGGCACGCCTGGCCAACGGCTGGGGCTGATTGCGCAGACGTGGGCTGCCCCGTGAAACGTGCGCTGAGCTTCATTGCAAGGGGCCGCCTGACTGGCCCACGCATTCCTAGCCAGAGGGCACATGACCGAAAATGCTGCCTGCCTGGCACAAGCCTGGCTTTTATCAACGGGCCCTGATCAGGTGCTGAGATACGGGCACGACTTTGCTTCTGCACCAGCAATGACGTTGTGCTGAACCTTGCGCTCTCAGCAGGCTTCGCAGTAGTGGCCTTCCTTTACGCAGTGGTGGGGCATGCCGGAGCATCGGGCTATATCGCTCTGATGACATTATGTGGTCTACTTCCGGAGACGATTAAGCCTGTCGCTCTGATCCTGAATATAGTGGTGGCAAGTATTGGCTGCTGGAATTTTCTGAGGGCAGGCCATTTGCCCTGGCGAATTATCTGGCCAGTCTATCTATTGGCAATTCCGGCATCATTCCTTGGCGGCTGGCTCAATCTGCCCGGGATATGGTTTCAGCGCTTGATTGGAATCGTGCTGGTTTTCACGGCTTGGCGGTTGGGTGCTGTGAGCAAGGACCCGGCAAGCCTGCGTCAACCCAAACGTTCAGTTCTTGTGATCAGCGGGGGCATCCTCGGTCTATTGGCTGGTCTTACCGGCACAGGTGGAGGTGTTTTCCTTACGCCACTTCTCCTGCTGACCAAGTGGTGCGATACCCGCCAGGCTGCAGCAACTTCGATACTGTTTATCCTGATTAACTCCTTGTCTGGCCTGGCAGGCCTTGCCTGGAATCGCCCAACTGCTCTCACAGCAGTTCTGAACACCTCGCTGTTCGGATGGATCGCGGCGGTGGTGATTGGCGGCAGCTTGGGCTCAAGGCTGGGTAGTCGTCATTGGCCCGTGGCATTGATCCGTCGAATACTCGCCTTCGTGTTAGTGCTGGCTGCACTGAAACTGCTTGGTTTGCATGGTTGAATGCCGGCTGATTCAAGCCGTAAACGGGAAGTCATTCAATTAACCGACCGTACAGCTGCGCCCGATCCCCTTGGAGCGGCACTACGGCTGAGCAGGCCAATGCCCGGGGCCAGCGCTCCGGGCCTTGTTGTAGTTCGCCGCTCTCAGGCCAGGCCACCCAGCCGGACCAGGCGCTCCCACCCAACCGATGGCTGTCAGCCTGGCCTTGGGAAGGTGAGGCACCGGCGGCGACCTCGAAGTGCCAGCGTGAGCGAACCGCAGCCTTGAGCCCCTTGGAACCCGATGGCCATGACCAGTGAACCCATCCGCTTCACCGATGGGGCCGGCTATGACCGCTTCATGGGGGTCTGGAGTCGCCTCGCCGGCAAGGAATTTCTCGACTGGATCGCCCCGAACGAGGGCCAGCGCTGGCTGGATGTGGGCTGTGGCAATGGTGCCTTCACGCAACTGATCGCCGAGCAGAACAAACCGCTCGCGCTCGTTGGCATCGACCCGTCGGAGGCGCAACTCGCCTATGCCCGGCAGCATCCACTGCTGCAGAGCGTGGACTTTGTGAACGCTGACGCCATGGCCCTGCCGTTCCCAGACGAGGCATTCGATCTTGCGGTCATGCCGTTGGTGATCTTCTTCGTACCGGAACCGGTGCAGGGTGTCGCCGAAATGGCACGGGTCGTGGCCCCCGGTGGAACCGTGGCCGCCTATGCCTGGGATATGGAGGGTGGGGGCTTCCCGTATCAGAGCGTGAATGAAACCCTGGGCGCTGTCGGCAGGGCCATTCCCATGCCGCCCAGTGTCGGCTCCTCCCGCCTTGAAGCGCTGAGCGATCTCTGGGTCACCGCCGGCCTGGGCGACATCTACACCAGAGTGATCACGGTAGAACGCACTTACACCGACTTCGACGACCTCTGGAACACCGTCCTCGGGGGGCCGAGCGCCGGTCAGGCCCTCGAGGCTATGAGCGAGGAGGAACGCACCCGCTTCCGTGAGCTGCTGCAAGCCCGCCTGCAGCCATCCGGCAGCGGCTCGATCAGCCTGACAGGGCGGGCTCATGCCATCCGGGGCACAGTGCCAAGCCTTTGATGCGTCTACTTAATCGCTCGTTATGACCGCTTCCGACACCGCAAAGGCCTTGCTTTCCCTGGAAACGAGCCCTGAAGAATCAGCCTTCCTGGACACTCCGGATTCACGCTTCTGAGCCATCGGGCCCCAGCGTTGCCGGTAGGTGGCCGGTCTTGACCCAGATGGTGCAGCCCGCCTCACTCCAGGGCCGGTGCCCGCTGCCGGGCGGATTGCGCAGCCAGCTGCCGGCCGGATAGCTGCCCTGGTCGTCCTGGAACACCCCAGCGAGCACCAGGATCTCCTCGCCACCCGGATGGCCATGGGGCTGAAACACCGTGCCAGGAGCCCAGCGCACCAGGGCTACGTGATCCGAGCCCCAGGCATGCAGCGGCAGCACCTGCAGTCCTGGCACCAGGCCCGGCACCCAGGCGGCGTTGATCGTGTCGACCACCAGCCGCTGCTGGTCGGCCGGGTGCATCTGCTGCAGCTTCACCAGGATCGTGCAGCCCCCCTCGCTGAACGGGGTATGGCTGGAGCCCACGGGATTGCGCAGGTAGGTGCCGGCGGTGTAATGGCCGTGCTCATCGGAAAAGGTGCCCTCCAGCACCAGGAGTTCCTCGCCGCCACCATGGACGTGGCGCTCAAGCCGCGGCGATCCAGCATCCGCCGCTCCACCCCCGCCATCGGGGACGCACTCCAGGCCAGGGCGTTGGTATCGAGTAGCGCCCGCTGGGTTAGGTCGGCATGCAGGTCCATGCCCCCGATTGTGCTCAACCGCTTTGCCCAGCCGCGGTACGGCAATGCCTCCATGCGGCTCAACACATGTCGCGATCGAGCAGGGCAAGCTGGAGGCATGAGCCCCTCCAGACAGGCCCCCAGCGCCGATGCGAGCCACTGGGACCAGCGCTACCAGGAAGGCGCTGACGGCTGGGAGCTGGGTCAGCCCGCCCCACCGCTGGCCCAGTTCCTGCGCAGCCATCCGCTGGCGCTCCAGGCACCGGGCAGGGTGCTGGTGCCTGGCTGCGGACGCGGCCATGAGGTTGCCCTGCTGGAAGAACTCGGCTTCTCGGCCATCGGCCTGGATTTCAGTGGCGCGGCTTTGCGCGAGGCCCGCAGGCTCCATGGCGAGGCGCGGGACACCCTGCAGTGGCTGCAGGCCGACCTGTTCGACCGGCAGGCCCTGGAGGCGGCGGGCCTGACTCCCGGCAGCCTCAGCGGGATCGTGGAGCACACCTGCTTCTGCGCAATCGATCCCGACCTGCGGGAGGACTACATCGCCACCGCGTGCCGACTGCTCACGCCGGGCGGCTGGCTGCTGGGGCTGTTCTGGTGCCACCGCCAGCCAGGCGGCCCGCCCTGGGGCAGTGATCCGGAGCTGGTGGAAGCCCAGCTGCGCCAGGCCGGCCTGGTGCCGGAGATCTGGGAGCCGGCCACCGGTTCGGTGGACAAGCGCAACGACGAGTGGCTCGGCCTGTGGCGCCAGCCAGGCCCACCCCCTTCACCTGACGAGCTCGAATCGTGCTGAGCCAACTGAACGAACGAATGCAGAAGTGGGGCTTCTCCTGGGAGGGGCTGAGGGACAACCGCCACGGCGAGTGGTGGGTGCTGGCTCAGATGATCCTGATCGCCGCCCACTGGCTGCCGCCAACGCCTCCGCCCTCGGATCTGGGGATTCACTGGCCCCTGGCGCTGCGCCTGATCGGCGGGCTCACTGTCCTGATCGGGCTGGTCCTCGGCGCCCAGGGGGCCTTGAACCTCGGGGACAGTCTCAGTCCGCTGCCGGAACCGATGCCCGGAGCGCCGCTGGTCACCGTGGGGGCCTACGGCCGGTGCCGCCATCCCCTCTACCAGTCGCTGCTGCTCTGTTCCCTGGGGGTGACGCTGGCCCTCGGCAGCCTGCTGCACCTGGGACTGCTGCTGGCGCTGGCGACCGTGCTCAGCCTCAAGGCACGACGCGAGGAGCAGCGCCTGTGTTCCATGCACAGCGACTATGACCACTACATGACCTCCACCCCAGCGATCGTTCCCTTTCTGCCAGGCCTCGACTGGCGGTAGCCCTGGCTCTCCTTGTTGAGCGTTGCACAGGCAATCTCCCCATCGTGCGGCCATCATTCAGTTGGATCGGGCTGTCTCTTTTTCATTTGGGTAGACTCCGCAGTAACTACATTGCCGTTGCCTGACATCGTCACGCACAGATCAATCGTTCCGATTCGTAGTCTCGCGAGGAAGAGCCTTGCCTGCTGACATGACAATAATTTGCGCGCTTGACTCACGGTTGTCTTCTGTGACTAGGGTATAGACGAGGCGTTCTCTTAAAGACTGATGAATTATACTGCGATCGCGAATTCCATCGCCAAATCGCTCGCGGCACGGCTAGCCATGGCCGGCGTGGCGACTCTTGTCAGCGCAGGAACCTTCTCTGCTGCTCTGGCCGCGCCTGCCATTCCAAGCATGATCGGCACCTGGACTGTTGAAGGGAAGGGGGCCGTACTCTGCAAAGTCGAAGCATCGAGATGCAAGACCCATCATCATGGTGATTTCAGTGATCTCAGTGCCGTCGCTCAAATCACCAAGCAACAGGGCCGGGTTTTCCACGGAGTCTTCAAATCCAAGTACGCAACTGAAAAGTTTGTCGGCACGCTCGGGCATGACAATGCCAGCGTGTCCATGGTTGATGAAGACGGCTTTACGGATGGCAAGATCATCAACCCCAACCTGATTCAGGTTGTTTATCGTCACACCTCTGATCTCGATTCCGTCGTCGACATTGGGACCTGGACGCGCCGCTGAGTGAGCCTGCTCAGAACAGCCAGCCGGGCCGCAGCAGCAACAGCAGGGCCAGGGCCACCATCACCACTCCACTGATCAGCTTCAGCCACCGGCCCGTGCCCTCGGTGAGTTTGTTGCTGCTCAGCGCCAGCACGGCGATCCCCACCATCAGGGCGTCGTCGGCGATGTAGCCCACGATGTAGAGCCCCAGGTAGCCGTAATGGGCGGCCAGACCAAGGTTCTGTTGACTGAGCACGGCTGTGTAGACCGCCGGCAGCCCTGCGGTGCAGAGCAGTTCCACCGCGTTCACCACCACCGCCAGACCTGCCACCGCGACCAGCGCCGCCGGCAGGGACCGGCTCTGCATGACCCCGCGCATGCGCGCATAGAGACCCGGCTTGGCACTGGCGGGGATCGAAAGGGTGAAGTCCGGACCCTTGCGCCAGAACTCGCTCAGATTCACCACCCCCAGCACCAGGGCCAGGGATCCAAGCAGGAGCCGCAGCCAGGCGGTGAAGCCCAGTAGCAGGAAGACATTCAGCCAGGCCGCCATGAAGGCGTAGTAGACGGCCCCGCTGACGAACACAAAGGTGCCGGCCACCAGGGCCATGCGCCGCCGGTCGCGCCAGTGCACCAGCAGCGAGAGCAGAAACAGCAGCACCCACATCGCGCAGGGATTGAAGCCATCCAGCAGCCCCATGGCCAGGGTGAAGATCGGCAGGCCGAGCGCAGAGGCGCTGAGGCTGCCGAAGCGGCCAAGGCTCACGTTGGTGGAGGCACGCTCCCGTCGATCGATCAGAGCGAGCAGTTCCTTGCCGCGGCCCTCGGCGCCATTGAACCCCACCAGCACCTGGTCTTCGAGGACGAACGTGGGTACCCCGGGAGCCTGGATACCGGCCTGCCGGGAGTAGCGCAGCAGGTCGTCGATCGCCGCGGGATCGGAGTCGAGCGGTCGCAGACGCACCCGAATCTCTGGCCGCTGCCTACGCAGTTCGGGGAGGAACGCCTTGGCGGCGGCGCAATGGGGGCAGCCCTCGCGCACGAACACCTGAAGTTCCGCCCCCCCCACGCCGGGCTGGGCAGGGGCCAGCGAAGGGGTGAGCGCCAGCAGCAGGCCCAGCAGCATGGCAAGCACCTGCGGCAGCCGCCAGCCTTTCCAAGGCCTGCGCATCGTTTCCTCGTCAACGTGACCGAGTTATGGGGTCTGCCGCCACCAGCGCCAGGCCTCCACGTTGATCAGCAGCCCGAAGACCGTGAGGGCCACCATCAGCACGATCTGATCGAGGCGGGCATCGGGCACCAGGATGTCGGCGATGAGATGGGGGACGTTGGTGACCGAATAGACGACGCTGAACCAGAAGTGGATCCGACGCCAGGGTCGCCAGTGCGTGGCCGGACCGACCGTGGTGGCGGCGTAGGCGATCAGCACGATGGCGATCAGCGGCAGCAGGAAGTAGCCGAGCATCGCCCCGAACAGCAGGGGCAATGCCCCCTCCTGCACATGGCTGTGGATCTCCGGCGACTGGCCGTGGAACAGGGGCATCAGGCCCAGGTCCACGTGAAAGAGCATCGCCAGCAGCCAGGCGATCCAGAGGGTGATCAGCCGCAGGGGCTGGTTGATCGACGGGTTCATCGGCCTCGAGCCTTGTTCCTTCAGTGTGGGAAGCAAGGAAGCAAAGGCCTTGGATCTTGGTGGTTCGTTGCGGATGGATCGATGCGTTGCAGCCAGGGTCGCGTGGTGTGAGCGCTGGCGAATCTGCTCCCCACAATCAGCACACCGCCCACGTTCGCCAGGCCTACACGCCTTCAGTCGTCACTACGGGCTCACCAGCCGCCTTCCAGCCTTCGATGCTGGGTGCAAAGCCCTTCACCTGGTGGCGGCCCTCCAGCTGCAGCGCCATCACTCCCATGGCAGAGCGAAATCCGCTGGAGCAATAGAGCACCACCTCTCGCTCTGGGCAAATCTCAGCCATGTGGCGGCCGAGATCGTTCAACGGTCTGTTGATGGCTCCGGCAATGTGACCCGCCCGGTACTCAGCAGGTGTCCGCACGTCAATCAGTGACACGTTGCCGCTGGCAAGCAGGCGCTTCAGGGCTGGAACCGATCGGATCGCGTGAAAATCACCCGGCAGGTTGGAGAGATACTGCTCCACTGCGGAGTCAATGGCAGCCGCCTCGCCTGCAGCAACCGTGACATCGGGAGGGACAATCGCGGTAGCCGCAGAGGCGCCCTGAGGCGCAAAGATCAGCAGGCAGAGGCTGAGTGCAACTGCCAGCAAGAGCGATCGGAAGTTATACATAAATGGTTTATCGATACTCTAAATTTGTTGATCGTGCTGAAAGACAACTGGCTTACTTCATTCAGCACTTGCCTTTCCTCGAAAGGCAATATAATTATAGATGTTGTAAAAGAGCATGATGGGAATGAGCACGCCGATGAACGTAAGCATGAACACCATCGAACTCACCGACGACGACGCCTGAAAGATCGTGACCGACGGCGGAATCACCGCCGGAAACACCATCACCCCCAGGCCGGCAAAACTGAGGATAAACAACAGTACGGTGTAAGCGAAGGGCCAAACTTCCTGCTGCATCGCCAGGCTGCGGAACAGCTGAACGATCAGGGCAACACCCAGCAGTGGCAACACTACGAAGAAGGGCAGGAACGCGGGATCAAACAGGCGCTGCCGCAGCGTTTCCGACGCGAATGGTGCTGTGAAGGTGATCAGCAGGGCCCCGCCCAGGGTGGTGGCAGCCGCCAGGCGGGCCGTGCGTACATGCAACCGCTGTAGCTCACCACTGGTTTTGAGGATCAAGTAGGTGGAGCCGATCAGTACGTAGCCCTGGATGAGCGTGAGCGCCACCACCAGGCTGCTGGGGTTGACCCAGATCCAGACGGAGCCTGTGAAGTGGCCTGCGGCATCGGTGGGAATGCCCGAAAGCACCGTGCCCAGACAGATGCCCTGGGAGCCAGCGGCCAGCACGCTGCCGATGCCGAACATCAGGTTCCAGGGCCGCTTGTTGGTGGCGTTCTCGCGAAACTCGAAGGCGACGGCCCGCAGGATCAGCCCCAGGATCATCAGGTAGATGGGGCCGTAGAGAGCCTTGAGGATGGTGCCGTAGGCCAGGGGGAAAGCTCCGAACAGGGCACCGCCCATCAGGACGAGCCAGGTTTCGTTGGCATCCCACACATTGCCGAGGCTCGTCATCAGGATCGTGCGCTGGGATTCGCTGGGGGAGGTGAGCGAGAGGATGCCCACCCCCAGATCAAAACCATCGAGGATTACATAGAGCAGCAGGAATAGGGCCAGGATCACAAACCAGACCGTGGGCATGAACCATTCGAGGAACTCCATGTTCAAACATTCCCCGATCGGTCGGGAAGAATCACGGGGGCGGCCAGGCCAGGCGGCTCAAGGGTGAGATTCGGTCCCTTGGCGATGATCCGGGAGCCGAAATACAGCGCGAAGACCAGCAACACCGTGTAAAGAACAGCGAATACACTCAAGCTGGTGAGAACCTCGCCCACTGGCAGAACCGAAGCGGCATCGGCGGTCCGCAGCTGGCCGTAGACCGTCCAGGGCTGGCGGCCCACGCAACGCACCACCCAGCCGGACTCAATCGCCAGGTAGCCGGCCGGGGCCGAAAGGATCCAGGCCCAGCTGAACCAGGGCCACTGGGCGAAGCTGGCGGCGCTGAGGCCCCCTCGCCACCAGAGCAGCAGGCTGAGGGCCATCAGGGCCGCCGCAGCCAACCCGATCGCCACCATCACCCGGAAGGCATAGAAGAGCAGACCCACCATGTGGGGCCGCTGGTCGGCGGGCCAGCTGTTGAGCCCACGCAGCGGTTGGCTGAGCTGCGGCCGCGTCTCCAGGATCCAGCTGAAGGCGCCAGGCACCGACAGGCTCCAGCGATTGCTGCCACTGGCTTCATCGGGGGAAGCCAGCACGGTCCAGGCCGGGGAGCTGCCTGCGGCCTGGTCGTCCCAGAGGGCCTCGATCGCGGCCAGCTTGGTGGGCTGATGCTCGGCCACCTGCACGGCGCTTTCGTGGCCTGCCAGGATCTGTAGCGGCGCCACCGCCAGCAGGATTACCAGCGCCAGCTTGAAGGAGAACAGGAAGAACTCCGGTGCCTTCTGGCGCATCAGCGACCAGGCACTGATCGCGGCCACCACCAGCATGGAGGTTTCCACCGTGGCCAGGGCCATATGAATCACGCTCCTCACCATGAAGGGGTTGTTGATGGCGGCGAAGTAGTTCTGCACGTGGAAATGACCATCGGAAAAAGTGCCGCCCGAGGGAGTCTGCAGCCAGGAGTTGGCGCTGAGGATCCAGAACACTGAGAGGTTGGCGCCGAAGGCCACCATCACGGTGGAGAGGAAGTGGATCACCGGCGGCACCTTCTGCCAGCCGAACAACATGATCCCGAGGAAGCCGGCCTCCAACATGAAAGCCATCGCTCCTTCAAAGCCCAGCACCGACCCGAAGAAATCGCCGGCGAACTCAGACAGTGGGGCCCAGTTGGTGCCGAACTGGAACTCCATCGGCAGACCTGAGGCCACACCGATGCCGAAATTGAGCACGTAGAGCTTCGCCCAGAAGCGGGCCTGGCGGTAGTAAAGGGGGTTGCGTGTGCGCAGCCAGATGGCTTCCAGCACCACCAGATAAATCGCCAGGCCGGTGGAGAGCACGGGCCAGAGCATGTGAAAGATCGCCGTCAGAGCGAACTGCAGCCGTGACAGGGTCACGACATCGAGAGTGGCAAGCATCAGCAGGCAGCGCGTGAGGGAGAGCCGCGACCTGACCGGGCAGGGCAATGGACGACGGCCATGGGCGGAGTGGACAGGGGGAAGGAACCCGAATCTTGTTATGATCTTATCGACATAAAAGCTAAGAAAACATGAATATGACGATCTGCCTTGAGTTGTTGGGACGTCGCTGGCGCCAGGGGCTGGCTGGCCTTCTGGCTGTGCTGCTGGCCTCCCTGGTGCTGGTCGCCCCGGCAGCGGCAGTCGAGAGCTGGCCGCTGAGCGATGAGGCCGGCCACCGCTTCCAGGCCTCGGTTTTCGAGCAACCCTTTCCCAAGCACCCCTCCGGCTGGCGGCTGCGCCTCAATGCCCTCGAGGCCGACCTCGTCCTCGACCACACCGACGCTCTGCAGGTCAGCGACGCCATGGGACAGCGCTGGACCCTGGGTAACAGGAGCGAGGAAATCGTGCCTCCCGATGGCACGCCCATACCCGCGGGTTCCGCCCAGTTCGACCTTGACGCCCTCACCCCACGGCCCAGCGACGCCCTTCCCTTACAGCTCACGCTGACCAGCAGCGCAGGAGCGCTGCGCATCGATCTCAACCCCGAGCAAACCCTGACCCTGCACGATCTGGCCTGACCAGGACTCTCCACCGGGCTTGCGGAGCACACATCGGAAGCGCCAACCCCCTGGACCTGGTGCTCCAACCGGCTCAGTTCCCTGCGACTTCCCTAAAGCGCCGAAACCTCGTCGTGGCGCCTGGCTCCTGATCCGGTTAGGAAGCTGCCGTCGAATGGTGGCACGGTGGCGTATGCATTGGCGCCGGCCGTGGGCAGCGCACAGAACACGGTCAGCCGTGCGTCCAGCCTCTTGGCTAGAGCGATGGCGGCCTGCAGCGCCCCTTCCGACAACTCACTGCCATCGACCGGAATCAGGACGTGGTTGTACATGGCAGTCGGCTTTGGTGATTGTGAATGGAATATCGGCTTTGGTGGGGGTGATGCCGCTGGAGCCGGCACCGAGAACGATCAGATCGAAGGTTTCGCTCATGGATCAGCCCAGGGAGGTGAGGTCGATGCGCTTGCGAACCCCATCAGGCAGATTGCGGGAGATGGGGCAGAGCTTCATGCGTTCCTGCATGTAGGCGATGGCGTCGGCATCGGCGAGGCGCCGTTCCTGCTCGGAGGCGACGGCATCAAGGCGGATGCGGAAGTCACCTTCCACGCTGCCCACAATCCAGTCGCTGCTGGTGGTGACGAGGAAGTCGGCCTCCACCTGCTGCAGCGGAATGGCCTTCTCCCTGGCATTGGCCACCAGATAGACGTGCTGGCAGAGCAGCAACGAGATCAGGTAGATCCGGAACCCCGGCATGGTGAGGCTGAGCTGCTGGGGTTCCCACTCGCCGGAGTCGCCCAGGAACTCCACCACAAGATCCTGAGTGGCCCGATCTGGAGCGGCGTGGCTGCTGCGCAACCGGAACTGGAAAGTGCGTTCATTCATGGCGCGACGAAAGTTGCGAAGAGGGAGAGACGGGTCGTGAAGACCAGGATGTGGAGGGCACGACCTGGCGGCTGGCGGCAGCCCTGGAAACGGCGGGCGGCCGGTCATGGCGTCTCCAGGCCTCGAATCCGGTGAGCAGCGCTGAGCCGATCAACAAGGCCGAGAAACCTTGGCGAAGCCGCACCTCCGGCAGGTGAGGCGCAAGACGCTGGCCGACCACCGCCCCCAGGAAGCCACCACCCACCAGAGGAAGCAGGAGCGGCAGGTGGGCCGTGGGCCAGTGGCCCAGAGCGGCAAGGGCCACCAGGGAATTGGTGGCGATCAGCAGCAGGCTCGTGCCGCTGGCGAGCTGCATCGGCAGGCCAGCCAGAAGAACGAGGGCCGGCACGATCGCAAAACCGCCGCCCACCCCAGCGACGCCGGTGAGCAGGCCGACCAGCACGCCCTGGCTGGCCAGCGCCACGGGGGAGCCTGCTGGGCGTCGGTGATTGGGGGGGTGCTCCATTGCACCCCGGCGATTGAGCAGCCAGGACGCAAGCAAAGCCGCTGCCGTGAAGAGTCCCAGCTGCATCGCCTCCGGGATCAGACCGGCCTTCACCAGGGAGCCGCCAATCCAGCTGCCGGCGAGGGCCGGCAACCCCAGCACCAGGGCGGGTTGGATCGCGACCTGCCGGCGGCGGATGTAGGGACCGACATTGCCGAGGGCCAGCAGGGTGACGACCAGCAGCGAGAGCGGAACTGCGGCCTTGATGGGCAAGGCCGCACCGCTCACCAGCAGGGGCAACAGCAGGATCGAGCCGCCGGCCCCGAGCACGGCGAGCAGAAAGCCGATCAAGGCGCCGCCCGCCACGAGCAGCGCCATGGTCGCCGTGATCATTTCCGTTGTGATCCCATCGCCACCTTGTTCCAGGGCATGGCGGCCAGCAGCCTGGCCATGCCGCAGAAGCCGCTGATGCCCGCGAAGGTGAGTCCGGCGCCCACGAAGCCACTCAGCCAGATCCAACCCGGGGCCACCGTCTGGCTCAGGATCACCCCCAGCAGCACCAGGCTGCCGGCCGCGATCTGCACCTGACGCATCAGGGGAAGGGGTGCCCCCTTGAGCTTTCGCACGTCAAAACCGGCCTGCTGCCAGGCGGGCAGACCACCCATCAGGTCGGCCACCGGGTGGGGGTGGCCCTGCTGGAGAAGTTGGCTCAAGGCCTTGGTACTGCGGTTACCGCTCTGACAGACCAGCACCAAGGGGCCGCGGGGCAGATCGGCCTTGGTGATGCGTGAGAGCGGCACGTTGAGGCTGCCGGTGATGTGGCCTGTGGCGTATTCCATCGGTTCGCGCACATCAATCACGGTGACATCGCGGGCCGCCAGCTGGTCGGCCAGGTCGTGGGCATTGATGCGGGTGGTGGCAGGCATCGAGGCGGTGGTTGTCATGGTTGGGGGAGAGAAGATCTGAGGAAAGGCGAACTTGAGATGTCGATCGGAACTGGAAGCCTCAGGCCGGGGTAACGCCCTCAAGCGGGTAGCCCTCAGCAGCCCAGCGGCTCAGGCCGCCCCGCAGGTTGGCCACCTGGGCCCTGCCCGCTTTGAGCAGCTGCTGGGTGGCCAGGGCGGAGCGGCTGCCGGAGTGGCAGACCACCACCACGGGCCTGTCGGCTGGTATCTGGGCCGATTGGGCTTCCAGCTCCGGCAGGGGGATCAACAGGCTGCCGGCCACTCGCCCGTCGGGTCCGTTGAATTCCTCGGCGGAGCGCACGTCGAGCACGGTGACCTCGCCCTGATGGGCAACCACCCAGGCGGGGGTCAGTTCAGGTAGGCCGGCATAGCTGCGGGCCAGGGGCGCCCAGGCAGGAGCGGTGGCCGCCTCGCGGGGCTTGCCGGAGCGCATGTTGCCCGGAAGGGCCTCGGCGATCTTGTGGGGATGGGGGAGCTTCATGTTCTCCATATGGCCCACGAAATCCCGCTCGCTGGCGTCGCCGCCGAGGCGGGCGTTGAAGGCCTTCTCCTCGGCCACGGAGGTGACGCTCCGGCCGGTGTAGTCGTGGCCGGGATAGAGCAGGCAGGACTCCGGCAGCGTCAGCAGTTGCTCGGTGATGGAGTTCCAGAGGGTGTGAGCGTTGCCCTGCTGGAAGTCGCAGCGGCCGCAGCCGCGAACCAGCAGCGCATCGCCGGTGAAGGCCATCGACTGGTCATCGAGCACGAAGCTGATGCAGCCATCGGTATGACCCGGGGTGGCACGCACCTCCAGAGCGCGGCTGCCGAAGTCGATGCGATCCCCATGGGCCAGGGGCCGGGTGACGTTCTCGGCACGGGCGGCGGCGGCCAGGCTGATGGCACAGCCGGTGGCCTCGTGCATCAGCCAGCTCCCCGTCACGTGGTCGGCATGGGCATGGGTGTCGATCGAGGCCACCAGATCGATGCCCAGTTCACGGATCAAGGCGAGATCGCGGCCATGCTGCTCGTAGACCGTGTCGATGATCACCCCCTTGCAGCTGGGCACATCAGCCAGCAGATACGTGAAGGTGCCGGTGTCGGCGTCGAACAGCTGGCGGAAGAGCAGGGAGCCACCGCCGGCGGCGGCGGCGAGGGAAAGGGAGGGTGCGGGAGCGACGGCCACGGGTGATCGATCACGAACTTGTATGAGCATAGCCGCATTATGGGCATTAAAGCGATCTCGGTTGTCCGGGTCGCTGCGCGCCCCAGGCCCCCGCCATGCGCGCTTCGTGCATAATGCGTGTATCGACATAAGCTCGTCCATGCGCCGGACCCCGCCCCCGTCACTGCCCAGTCCCCAGCTGCTCGATGAACTCAGCGCCTTCTTCCGCCTGCTGAGCGAGCCGGCCCGCCTGCAGTTGCTCTGTCAGCTCAAGCATGGCGGCGCCATGGATGTGGCCTCCCTGATCGAGGCCACCGGATTCAGCCAGTCCCACATCAGCCGCCAGCTGGGCCAGCTGCAGCGGGCGGGGCTGGTGAGCTGTGAGCGGGACGGCACACGGCTGATCTATGCGGTGGCCGACCCCCTGGTGGAGGACCTCTGCAACCTGGTGCAACGTCAGCTCAAGCAGCGGCTTGAGGACCAGCTGCGGCAGTTGCAGGGCGTCTGAGCTTGTGGTCTCTAGGCCTGCTCAGCTTTCCTTCCGCGCCAGCCCCAACGCACGCACCAGCGGCTTGAACGGCTTGAGGAAGCGGCTTTCATGCAGGCGGCCCTTCAGCACCCGGTGCCAGTAGACCCACGGGAACACCCGTGTTTCCACCAGAAACATGCTCCAACGCTCCTGGGTGGGATCCACCAGGAAAGAGCTCACTGGCTGCAGGTCGTAGTCGAACTCGGCCATCACCACGCTGTGGAAGCTGGTGATCAGCGGGCAGGCGGTGTAGCCGTCGTAGTTGGCCGCAAGCGGGCGTCCATCGAGCTGAGCCAGCAGGTTGGCCACCAGCACCGGCGCCTGACCCCGGATGGCGGCCAGGCTTTTCGAAGTGGGCAGGGAGCTCACATCGCCGAGGGCGAACACATCGGCAAAGCGCTTGTGCTGGCAGGTGTCCTTGTTCACCTCCACCCAGCCGCCCGGCCCTTCGATCGCCAGGGGGCTGTGGGCCACCACGTCCGGCGCCGCCATCGCTGGCACCACATGCAGCAGGTCGAAGCGGATCTCCTCCCGAAAGGGTTCCCGGCCTTCCTCCCGCACGTCGAACACCGCCACCTGCTCCTCGGGGCGCACCTCGATCAGGTTGTGGAGCAGCCGGGTTTCGATCCCCCGCCGCGCCGCGACGCGCTCGACGGTGGCGTTGTAAGCCTTGACCGGATAGAGCTGCGCCAGGGCGGTGCAGAAGATCACGTGCGTGTTCACCCCCACGCCGCTGGTGGCCTGAAAAACGTCGTCGGCCAGGTACATCACCTTCTGGGGGGCGCCACCGCACTTGATCGGCGTGGCCGGATGGGTGAACAGGGCGGTTCCCCCCTGGAAGCCGCGGATCGTCTCCCAGGTGGTGGCGATGTGGGCGTGGGAATAATTGCTGACGATGCCGTGGTGGCCGAGGCCCTCCGGGAGGCCCTTGATGGCGCTCCAATTGAGCTGGAGGCCCATGGCCACCACCAGCACGTCGTAGCTGATGGATTCACCGGCTGCGGTGATCACCCGGTGGGCCTCCGGCTCGAACGTTGCCGCGCTGCCTTGGATCCAGGTGGCGCCCGCCGGGATCACGGCGGCCTCGGGGCGGTGGGTTTCCCCGTAGGGGAGCAGGCCGGCGCCGGCCAGGATCCAGCCCGACTGGTACTCGTGAACGGAGGAGGGCTCCAGGATCGCCACATCCAGCTCCGGCCGGGCCCGCAGCAACTGGCTGGCGACGGTGAGGCCGCCGGAGCCACCGCCCACGATCAACACCTGGTGATGGCCGTGGCCTATGGAGCCTGGTTCGGCCATCGGTCACCTCTGAGCCACCTTTGTTCTAGACAGGCCATCGCGAAACGGTGGCATTCCATACATAAGTTCATGCGTGAGCACGCATAAGAGGATAGAGTGTGCCGATGACCCGAGGGATCGGCCGATGGCGCCATGGCAACAGTCTTCAGCCCAGGGCGCCCCAGCACCTTCGGTGCGGCTCCAGAAGCATGGAGGCATCTTCACATCGGTGAATCCAGCCGACTGGATCCGCCACTGGCGCTATCCCAATCACCTGATGCTGGCCGTGCCGTGGCCAGTCTTCTTTGCGTTGATCGCCGTGGGATACCTGCTTCTCCACCTGATGTTCGCGAGCCTTTACTGGCTTGATGCCCATGGGATCTCGGGGGTGGCAGGCCCTGCAACCAGTTTCATGGAAGCGTTCTTCTTCAGTGTGCACACCCTGGGGGCGATCGGCTATGGAGCGCTCTATCCCAGCACTCTCTTCACGAATCTGGTTGTCACTCTCGAGTCATTGGTGGGGTTGATTCTAATTGCGCTGATCACAGGATCGACCTTCAGCCGCTTCTCCAAGTCCAAAGCGCGGATCCTGTTCTCGGATGTGGCCACGGTACATTCCTACAACGAACTGTCCACCTTGATGTTCCGCGTGGCCAATGAACGGCGCAAGACCATCCTTGATGCTGGGATTCGGGCTTATCTCGCCATCGATGAGTGCACTTCGGAAGGGCAACGGATGCGACGTCTGCACCCGATGACGTTGAACCGCGATTGCTCGCCCCTTTTTCTGCTCACCTGGACGGTGATGCATTCGATCGATCAGCACAGCCCCTTGTATGGACGTACTCCCCAGGAGCTGACCACAAGCCAAGCCGACATCGTGGTTTCGTTCAGTGGCATTGACGAAATCCTGGACCGGCCGATCCATGCCCATCACAACTACCCCCTTTCCCAGGTGTTGTTTGGTCATGGTTTCGTGGACATGATGCAGGAGGAGGATGGCGAGGGCCAGCGCTTCGACTTCGCCAATTTCAACCGGACCTATAGCTGCCCATCCGTTGAGCCGTCCTGACCAGCTGAAGCCAGCTTCCTGACGCTCAGCTCAGCTCCACCAGGGCTTCTCGCCGGTGCGGGGATCGCTCTCGCTCCAGGTGCTGAGCAGCACCCGTTCGCCCTGAACCGCCACATGGGCCAGGGCCAGGGGCAGCGGGGCGGGACCGCGGACCACGGCCCCCTCCGGGTCGTACTGGCTTCCGTGGCAGGGGCAGATGAACTTGTTTTCGCCGCTGTTCCAGGGGACCACGCAACCCAGATGGGTGCAGATGGCATTGAGGCCGATGGCGCCGATAGCGCCCTCCCCTTCCACGATCAGATAGGTGGGATCGCCCTTGAGACCCTGCACCAGGCTGCGGTCGCCTTCCGGGTGGTTGGCCAGCCAGCCGCTGGCCGCGATCGGATTGCCGAGTTCGTCCAGGGCAAGGGCACCACCCGATGAGCCAGCCTCCCGGGGAGGGATGAAGTAGCGCACCACCGGGTAGAGGGCGCCGAGCGCCACCCCGGTGACGGCACCGAAGGTGAGCAGGTTCATGAACTGACGACGTCCCAGGCTGGGGACCTCGTCACTGGACGGTCGTGCGTGAACGAGGGTCATGTCTTTGGGCCGCCGGATCGGTTTATGACGAGATGCTCATACTGTAGATCCATCTTTGCGTTGGCGTGGCTCAGCCCGCGGCGGCGGCGAGAGCCGCCTGAACCTCCGGCAGGTGCACGGCATACATGCCGCGCAGCTCACCAACGGCCAGGTCGAACGCCTTGTCGTCGGGGTAGTTGTCTTTGATGAACGCCGGCCGACTGGCCTTGGTGCCGTGGCAGGCCAGGCAGCTCGGCTCGACGTTGATGCGGCGGTAGTAGTTCAGGCCGGCGCCCTGTTCCGCCACGGCCGGCTCCCAGAGCCCGTTGATCTCAGGGTGTCGGCTGAACAAATCGATCACCTCGCGCTCCTGGGTGTTGGCGGGGGCATGGTCGGGGTTGCGGTACTTGCTGGCCACCTGGCGCACCTGCCAGCCGTTCTCCTTGCCGATGGCGATGGCCCGCATGCCCACCGGTTTGCACACCTCCTTCATCGTTTCGATGGTGGGCTCCTCGGTGCGGCCCTCGAGGGTGGAGGCCAGGGAGATGCGCATCTGATCGAGCTGCTCCATCGCCACGACGGCCTTGGAGAGTGCTGCCGAATCGACCGGCGGCGAGGCCTCTGCTGCCAGGGCGGTGCTCGGCCGGGCTGTCAACAGCCCAACGCCGACCAGCATCAGCAGCAGGGTGGAGAGGGCCAGCCGTGTCAGCCGCTGGAGAGAAGTGGTGAACGTCATCGGATCAGGTGCCAAGGGACGTTGGTGATGCCGCTGAACTCAGCAGTTTCTGGACGATGGCGATGCCGCTGATGGCCTGCCAGCCGAACAGCAGCAGCACTCCCCCATTGATGGCCACATGCAGGCCCCGGGCCCAGTCCTTGCCCTTCTGGAGGGAAGGGCCCAGGGAGGCCGTGGCGATCACCAGCACGGCAACCGCCAGACCAACAAACAGATGCGGACCGATGATCAGCTTGCCGTTCTTGAGGAAGGTGGCAGCCAGCCCACCGGCGGCGCCCAGCAGGGTGAGGCCCAGGATCACCGCACCGAGTTGGGCGTGACGCTGGCCGTAGTGCAGGGGAACCAGCGCCTTGCGTTCCTCGGCGCTCACCTTTCGGATCAAGCTGGCCTTGAAGCCCAGGTAGCCCGAGTAGAGCATCAGGCTCAGCAGCACCCACATCAGCAGCGGGTGGACGAAATTCAGGGCAAAGGGCATGGTGCCTGGGCAAGGGATAGGGATCCGCACAGGCGGCATCAAACTGAGCGTGACCAGGAATCCCAACCGCGATCCGGAAGGGTTTCTGGAGATCGAAAAGGGCCCAGATCACTCCAGACCCCAGATTTTCTGCTCAGTCCATGGAGCGAAGCAGGATCGACTGGGTGAGATTCAAAGTCCCACTAACCGATCGCCGGCGCGGTGAGCGCCACAGGGGTGCTGGCGGCCGCCGCCAGATCAAGCGGGAAGTTATGGACGTTGCGCTCGTGCATGGCTTCGATGCCGAGGCCGCCGCGGTTGAGCACATCGGCCCAGGTGTTGATCACGCGCCCCTGGTGATCCACCACCGAGTGGTTGAAGTTGAGGCCGTTCAGGTTGAAGGAGAAGCTGGCCACCGCCAGGGAGGCGAACCAGATCCCCACCACGGGCCAGGCGGCCAGGAAGAAGTGGAGGCTGCGGCTGTTGTTGAAGGAGGCGTACTGGAAGATCAGGCGACCGAAATAGCCGTGGGCGGCGACGATGTTGTAGGTCTCCTCCTCCTGGCCGAACTTGTATCCCTTGTTCAGGGATTCGGTTTCCGTGGATTCCCGCACCAGCGAACTGGTGACAAGGGAACCGTGCATGGCGGCGAACAGGGCGCCGCCGAACACACCGGCCACGCCGAGCATGTGGAAGGGGTGCATCAGCACGTTGTGCTCTGCCTGCAGCACCAGCATGAAGTTGAAGGTGCCGGAGATGCCCAAGGGCATGCCGTCGGAGAAGGAGCCCTGACCGATTGAGTAGATCAGCAGCACGGCGGTGGCGGCAGCCACCGGAGCGGAATAGGCCACGGCAATCCAGGGGCGCATCCCCAGGCGGTAACTCAGTTCCCATTCACGACCCATCCAGCAGAAGATACCGATCAGGAAGTGGAAGATGATCAGCTGGTAGGGGCCCCCGTTGTAGAGCCACTCGTCGAGGCTGGAAGCAGCCCAGATCGGGTAGAGGTGCAGACCGATGGCGTTGGAGCTGGGCACCACCGCAGCGGTGATGATGTTGTTGCCGTAGAGCAGGCCGCCTGAGACGGGCTCGCGGATCCCGTCGATGTCGACGGGCGGGGCGCCGATGAAGGCGATCACGAAACAGCAGGTGGCCACCAGTAGGGTGGGGATCATCAGCACACCGAACCAGCCCACGTAGAGGCGGTTGTCGGTGCTGGTTACCCAGTCCTTGAAGCTGTTCCATGGGTGGCCCCAGGAACGCTTGAGGATGGTTGTCGTCATGGCTAGGAATGAAGACGGGGCTGGGGAGAGCTGCGAAGGCGAGGGGGCCCCTCGTTGTGGACGACCTGACGAGCGCCGACTCTTCCCAATAAAACAGTAGCGTTGAAGCCTTCTATGATGCGAGAGGCGGTATGAGCATTTCTTCTCAAAGTGCTGGTGCGGGTTGCCGCCCTGCTGCCCACCGGTTGCATCGACCCAGCTGGCGACCCGTCTTCGCCGCTGTTCTGCTTGCCCTGACCCTGATGGTGCTGCCGCTCCAGGCCCAGGCAGCAGTCGATCCACAGCGCTGGACCCTCACGGATTCCTCGGGTCATTCCTGGGGCCTGACCCTGTTCGAGCAGCCTGATCCCGCCTACCCAGCCGGCTGGCGCCTGCGGCTGACGGCCCGCTCACCAGGACAGGTGGTGGATCACCAAAGGCCGCTGCTCCTGAGCGATGGCCTTGGCGGTGCCTGGAACCTGCCGAACCGCAGTGAGGAACTGGTGCGACAGGGGGAAGAGGTGATCCCCGAGGCCTCGGCCCAGTTCGACGCCCATGCCCTGGATCCCAGGCCCAGCGAAGTGCTGCCGCTGCAACTGGAGGTGCCGACCGACAATCAAGAGGGCACGACCTTGGTCATGCTGCAACCTGAAGTGGTGCAGGTGCTCCATGAGCTGTCACCGAGCCTGGCGACCTGATTGCCTTGGGCTGCCGGGCTGTCAAGCGTCAGCACCAGGTGCTCAATCGCTTCGGGCAGCCCGTTCAGGCAACGCACATGCACTGGCCAGCGCCGGGCGGGCAGCAGCAACGCCACCAGCCCCGGCGCCATGGGACACCCTCACCCCCCACCTGACGCCGGTTGACACCACGGGCACGTCATCCCTGTCCATCAACCCCTTGAGGCCTTGAGATCCTTGATCAGGACATAGAGATGCAAGGGATCGCTAGGGGAGGACTGGAAGCCGAAATGGCCATAGAAGCCGCGGGCCCGCTCATCCTTGGCGTGCACAACAAAGGCGCGGATACCGGCAATATCAGCGGCCGCCAAAGTGCGCAAAATGGCATCTTTCAGCAGTCCAGCCCCAAGGCCCTGGCCCTGGTGAGACCGGGCGACCGCCAGGCGCGCCAGCACCATCAGCGGAACCGGATGGCGGGCCAGCCCCTTGCGCACACGTTCGGGCGCCTGATCAGGCGCCACCTCTCCCACCACCAAGGTGTGAAAGCCCACCACCTCTGCTTCCTTGAGGGCCACATAGGTGCGGCTGGCATGGGCCCGCTGGTTCACCAGCGCGTAGCGGACCAGAAAGCGATTGAGGGCGACATCACCGCAGTCGAAGTCTTCCACCGCGTGGCCGGCGTGCAGCGGCTCGATCGTCCAAGGGGGCATCTGGGATCAGCTGGCTGCTCAGCCCTCGAACACGCTGGGCTCCTGCAGCAGCCGCTGCATCCGTGGATGGCGCTGCGGCGGGGCATCCAGAGCGGCCACAAAGGCCTGCCAGCGCTCCGGATCCAGAGCAAACAATCGCCGGTCCGCCAGGGTCTCGGCGGCTCTGGCCAGGGCGCTCTCCAGCACGAACTCACTGACGCTGCGTTGGGCGGCCTCTGCGGCGCGCTGCAGGGTCTGCTTGGCGGTCGGCGTCAGCCGTAGGTCGAGCTTTTCGCTGCGGAGCTGGGATCCGGCCATGGCATCCACCACCTGGAGGCCACGCTAGCCCTGAACGCCCGACATTGTCAGGACACAGGCCTCAGTCCGAAGCGCGTGCGCGGTTCGGTACTGAACCGTCCTGCCACCGGGGCGGGGGCGGGAGCGGCGGGATCCATCCTCGGGGGTTCTGACCTCACGACTGCCAGTCCCCGTCTTCAAAGCAGGTAAGCGTGAGCACGCCTCAGGCACTTGGCGGCAAAGGCTCCAGCCAATCCATCAGCGCCTGCAGCTCTGCCTGAGGATCCCGCCACAGCAGCTGCAGCACCTCCTCCCCCGGTGCGGCGGCCTGACGCAACAGGGCGGCGATGCTCCCGCCCAGCTGCCCCGCCACCTGCAGCAGCGCCGCAGGCAACCGGTCATCAGCCACCGCCACCGCCAGGTTGCAGGCCCAGTCGAGAGCCGCACGGCAGGCGGGATCCGTGATCGGCAGGGCGAGCAGCGGATCGCGGCAGTCGGGCGCATGGATGAACAGCCGCACAACGCGCCGCTCCGCCCGCTGACGGGCCGTGGTTGCCGGTGCCAGAGGCAAAGCCACAGACGGCAGGGCCACGAGTGGCGACGCCACGGATGACAAAGCCACGGGCCCCTGGGTCACGGGCCCCAGGGCCGCAGGCGGCATCGATCCCGCCAGCGCCAGTGACTCCAGGCCGCTCAGCCGCAGCGCCAGGCCCTGCTCCAGCCGCCGTTCCGCCGTGCGGCGCAGCACCCCATCGGGCAGCGACTGCAGCAACGCCTGCCCCTCGCGCTCGATCCGCTGCAACAGCTCCAAAGGGGCGCCACCACAGGCAAACTCAGGAGCGTTGAGGGGCTCCAGCAACCGCGCCAGCCGCCACTCCAGCCAGTGCTCGGCCCCGGCGATCAACCCCTCCAGCGCCGCTGCGCCCTGGCTGCGCACCAGCCCGTCGGCGTCCTGACCATCCGGAAGCCGGAGCACCGCGGCCGTGAGCTCTCCGCTGAGCAGCTGGGGCTGCAGCTGCTCCAGCAGCCGCGCCGTGGCACTGCGGCCGGCGCTGTCGCCATCGAAGGCGATCAGCAGATGACGCAGCCCATGGCGGCGCAGGAGCTGCAGCTGCAGCGGCGACACGCTGGTGCCCAGACAGGCGACCGCATGGCAGAAGCCGGCCTGGTGCAGCTGGATCCCATCCAGCGGACCCTCCACCAGCAGCGCCGTGCCCTCACGCCGGATCGCCCCAGCGGCCCGATCCAGGCCAAAGACCAGCCCGTTGCGCTGGAACAGCAGATCGCCCGCGCTGTTGCGGTACTTGGGCAGCTGACCAGCCAGGGCACGGCCGCAGAAGCCCAGGCACTGGCCAGCCGGATCGTTCAGCGGGATCAGCAGCCGGCCGTCACTGGCGCCCAGCTGCCACTGGCGGGCGGTCTCCGGGCTCACACCCCGGCGGCGCAGCAGCTCAGCCGCCGGGCCGCCATTCACCAGTTGCACTTCCAGGGCCTGGTGGAACTGCAGCCGCTGGCGCTGACGCCGGGCGAGCAGGTCACGCCGCTGGCGCCGCTCCTGCTCCCAGCGCTGCTGCGCCGCCGGGTCTCCCTCCACGGGGCTGATCCCACAGCGCTGCGCCAGCTCCAGCACCGCCTCCTGAAACGACAGACCCTGGCGGTCCTGCAGCCAGCCGATCGCATCGGCGCCCCGCCCGCACACGAAGCAATACACCCGGTTCCGGGCCGGGCTCACGGTCAGCGAGGGACGACGGTCGTCATGCCAGGGGCAACGGGCCAGGAACTCACGGCCCGCTTTGCGCAGATCGGCAGGGTTGAACAGCTCCTCGATGCGGGCCCGCTCGCGCACGCATTCCAACAGCGCCGGTGTCACCAGCGCTCCGGGGCCAGCAACAGCGGAGCCGCCTGCGGCGGTCACAGACATTCCACACCGGGGTAGAGGTCCGAGCCGCAGAACACCCGCCGCGCCTCATCCGCCTCCAGGAAGCAGTGGGCCCGGTCCAGCCGGATCGTGGTCCTGCTCACGTCGTTGCCGGCGGCCATCTGGCCGTGGCGCACCTTGCCGTGGTGCACCTCCAGCAGGCCCGGCTGCGGCGCCTGGAACTGGTCCACCTTGGGTCGATCGATCAGCCACACCGCCGAGGCGTAGCGCTCCAGCTCCGAGGTCCCCGCCAGGTGGGAGACATCGGGGCCGCTGGGGTTGCCGTAGGCGCCGCGGTTCAGCTGGGCAACCACGAACACATCCAGTTCGCAGCGGCCGGCCAGGGCCTTGATCGTGGTGGCCCGCGCCGCCAGCTCGGCGGTGGTGTTGCTGCCGTAGCCGGGTGTGGGGCCCATGGCATGGAAGTGATCGAGCACCACCGCTGCCAGCTCCGGGTGGGCGCTCTTGCAGTCCTCCACCAGGCCCGCCAGCTGCTCGGCGGTGGCGGCGAACTGCGACTGGTAGAGCACCCGGCCCATCGGCTGGCCATTCGGCGTGATGCCCTCTGAGAACTGGGCGGCCAGCTGGTGCAGCTGCTCCAGATCCCGGCCCTCGATCACCGCACCGCGGCCCTCCAGGTCATTGCTGGTGAACCGGGGGCTGTAGATCCCACTGGCGCGGCGGCAGTAGTGCGACAGCAAGCGGGCACCGATGGCGCGGCGGCTCAGCTCGCAGGAGAGCACCAGCACCGACGCCCCGTTGATGGCCAGGCCCATGGCGGCGGCGATGGCGACGGTGGTCTTGCCCACGCCGGAGCGGGCCGCCAGCACCCAGGTGCTCTCGCCCGTCCCGGGCAGAATCCCGCCGCGCATGTCCATATCCAGCGACGGAATCCCCGTCGAGATCGGCTGGGGCCGCTGCTCGGCCGGCAGGGAAGCGAGCGCGATGCACTCACGGGCGGCATCGGTCGGGCTGCAGAGCTGCAGGTTCTGGCGCATCCGACCGGCCGTGATCGCGGTGGCCTCATTGAGCAGCGTGCGGCAATGCTCCAGTTCGGCGTCGATGCCGCCATCCACCTGCTCACGCGCCAGCAGACGCCGCAGGCCGGGATAGAAGAGCGCCCGCGCCTTGGCGCTCTGGAACAGCTGGCAGGCCAGGCTGAACTCCAGCTCCGGATGGGGTCCGCCCTCGCGTCCCCAGGCGAGCAAATCGGCCAGGGCCGTCTCGATCTGCTGCAGCGAGCCGCGAAAGCGGCCATCGAGGGCGCGCTGCTGCAGGTCTTCCCGCAGCGCCTGGGCATTGAGCACGGCGATGTCGCGGCGACCGCGGAACAGGGCGTCGATCTCCAGCGCCAGGGCCCGGTGGCCGGGATCGCTCCAGAGGGAGCCCGGCACGCCCTCGTCAAAGCGCAGGCCGATGGCACGGCGGAAATGGCCCCAGCGCTCGCGCTGATCGTCTGGACCGATCAGCACCGCCGCGAGCAGGTTCTTCTCGTGCTCCACCAGGCCGGCATCCTGCACAGGTAGAGGGGGATCAGCTGCGACGAGGCCGGCGGCGGTCTCGATCAGGCGACCATCGGAGATCCAGTTGTGCAGGAGGACGGGATCAAAGCCGCCGGGAATGGCGGCCGTGTCGGAAGCGGTGGTTGTCGCGCTGGCGACCGTGGCGGCGGTTGCCGCTGTCATGGCGGTGTCCATCGCTCAGGCGACAGCCGCCATCGGCTGGACGAACTGCGCCGCCGCCGCGCCGGGCACCCCCTCACCAGCGGCCTCGAGCAGCTCCGCCAGCCGCTGCTTCTCCCCAGGCGGCAGCTTGAGGGCCTCCATGCCCTGGCCGCGCCAGGCGTGATCGCCCCAGACGAACAGCCGCCGGGCCCTGAGCAGATCACTCTCCGGCGGCAGCGGCAAGGCCGCGCCAACGCGGGCGCCGTCTTGCCCCCTGGTTGCAGCGTCCGGGCCGCGGGCCTCGCTCCAGCAGAAGACATGCCAGAACTCCACACCCAGGCCTGCGGCATGGCGATCGGCGCTGAACAGAACGGCAGCGCAGTCGGCGCCGCTGCGGCCCTGGGGGTAGGTGCTGCGCCAGAACTCGGGCATCCCGACCAGGGCCTGCGTCAACACCGGCCAGAACGTCTCCGGCCCACCGGAGTGGGCGATGGCACGGCGCAGCCGGGCCGCCAGGGCGCTGCCGCGCGGGCTGTAGGCGGGCCAGCTGACGGGCCGCTGGTGGTTGTAGCGGGCCGCGAACTGATCGATCAGGCCCTGAGCCGGCTCGCTGGAGGCCACCACGGCGGAAGTCTCCGGCAGCTGGGGAACGACTGCAGCCACCTGAGCGGGCTCCGTCAGCTGGATCCGCAGGCCCGCCGGGCCGCTGCTGTAGTGCAGCCAGCCGATCGCCTGCAGATCCTTGAGGTCGGCCCGCAGTTCGCGCGGCTGCAGATGCCAGGCGGCCGCGAGATCGCGCAGACCGAGCTGCACCGCGGCGCCGTCCCTGGCGCGGCACTGCAGGTGGCCGTACAGCTGGGCGACCCGCAGGGCGCGGCTGGGCCGGCTGGATCCCTGGCGCCGCTGCTCCAGCTGCTGAAGGGCGCGGTGGGTGTGCTCAATCGCCTCGGTGCAGACGGCGTAAAAGCGCATGGCGGCCAGGAGGACCTGCTCCTGTCGTGACTGCGGAGGCTATTGGCACCCAGCAACACAGGTCTCTGCGCCCTCCATCAGAACCTGCCCCTGGGGCTCTGCCGATGGGTCGCCTCTGGCGCTGGCTTCGCGATCAGCAGATCACCGCCCCGCCTTCTGGATTGGTTCTTGGATTGTTCTTTGCAGATATAGATGGTGGGTCAGTCCGCTCCCACTCCAGGGTCCATCTGCTCCAGGCCCTGGGAGCGCTCGGCCCTACCCCAAGGGAGCGATCCGCCCCATCACAGGCCTGCCCAGTAGCAGATCCCGCACGGATGGCACAAGCGGGGCAACGCGGGAATCCTCCTGGCGGCCGCCACCCGGTGGCCCCGATCCCTGCCCCTGCTGCATGACCCTGACCCCCACCGCCCCTGCTGCCTCGGTCTGCGCCTGGCTCACGGCCAGCAACCGCCACCAACCGCTCACCGAGCGCACCGTGCTCGAGCTCTCGCGCCGCATCCAGCGCTGGCAGCACCACCCGGAAGGTCCCGCCAAGGCGCCGGCGGCCGTGCGCCGCAGCGCCCTGCGCGCCCGTGATCGGCTGGTGCGCCACAACCTGCGCCTCGTCTCCCACACCTGGGGGCGCCATCGCCACAGCCTGCCCGCCAGCGATGAGGCCACCGCCGATGCCCTGCAGGAGGGGGCGCTGAACCTGATGCGCGCCGCCGAGAAGTACGACCCCGCCCGCGGCTACCGCTTCTCCACCTACGCCACCTTCTGGGTGCGGCGCGGCTTTGCCGAGATCGAGCAGCGCGGCAAGCGCGCCATCCGCTTCCCCGCCGAGAAGGCCGCCCTGGTGCTGAAGGTGCAGCGCCTCAGCCAGGAGCAGGAGGCCGCCACAGGCCGGCCGCCCTCGCTCGCCTGGCTGGCGGGCCAGTGCCACCGCCACGGCAAAACCCTCAGCGCAGCGGCCCTGGCGGCGTTGCTGCAGCAGTGGCAGCTCACCCGCACCGGCTCGCTGGAAGCCTTCAGCGCCGATAGCAAGGACAACAACGCGGGCCAGCGCAGTCAAAGGCTGGAGCAGGCCTCCCTGCGCCTGGCGGAGGCAACCCCGGCGGAAGACGATCCGCAGCTGGCGGTATTGCCGCAGTTGCTGGAGGGTCTTGATCACCAGGAGCTGGCGGTGATCCGCGGCCTGTACCTGCGCGAGCCGGCACTGAGCAAGGCCCAGCTGCGCCGTTCCCTGGGACTGACGGCAACGCTGCTGCACACGGTGGAGCAGCGGGCCCTGGCCCGGATGCGCGCCACGGCCCACGCACTCCTCAAGACGGCCGGAACCTGACGGCCTGAACCAGGGGCCGTCTGGAGCTAATGCCATGGGGCCCCTGGAGGTAGCTGACGGGAAGAACTGGAGATAGAGCAGCACCACAAGATCCGCGGCGTTCGGCTGTTGTTACAAGACCTATCAACAGCACGTCCGCTAGTTCAGCTCTGGACACGCTGCCGATGTGGGCCTGCCGGTTGTGGCGGTTGGGGCCGCTCCACTGCTCCCCTCTTCCGGCCTTGGATCCCGCAGCCCTGCGCGCCTCAACGCGGCACCTGCTGACCGACATCGCCACGGCCGCCGAGGGCTGGACCGTGGCGATCTGCAGCGAGGACCTGCTCCTCAAAACCTCCGCCGTCCTGCTCCTCGATTGCTGCAGCCTGGTGGCCGGCAGCATCGGCGAGTTGCTGACGCGACTCCCGCCCGATCCGGGGCCCGTGCTGGTGGTCTGCGGTGATGACTGCGCCGACGGCGGTGCCGACGCGCTGATCGAGCAGCTGCGCAGTGCCCTGGGGGCCGCGCGTTGCCGGTTTGTCGTCGTGCTCGCCGATTCGGTGGCGCCGGAACGGCTGCAGCGGATCTGGAGCAGCGGCGCCGAGGCCCTCTGCTGTCTGCAGGCCTGCGGCAAGGGCCAGCTGCTCCACGCCCTGCTGATGGTGCTCAGGGGCCAGAGCTGTCTGGATCCGCTGCTCCGCCAGCGGCTGCACCAACCCATGGCCCTGCGCGGCGCCGATGGCCAGGCCCTGGAGCTGAGCCGCCGCGACCAGGAGCTGATCGCGGCGGTGGCCCGCGGCCACAACAGCCGCGAGATCGCCGCCCTGCACCAGCTCCGCGGTGACACGGTGCGCCGTTACCTCAGCAACCTCTACCGCAAGGTGGGGGTGCGGGACCAGCGCGGTCTGATCAGCTGGAGCCTGGCCCATGGGCTGATCAGGCTGCCCGATCTGCACAGCCATCCGCGGCCGCTGCAACTGGGCGCAGAGGGCAGCAGGCACCGGAGCCGGGGAGCAGATCGCTCAACCGGCTGGCCTGCAGCAGCTCGCCCAGGCTGAGCAGCTGCACCTGCTCCCGCTTGCGCGGCAGCCAACCGGCCAGAAGCTGGCGATCGCCCAGGGGCACGGGCCGCAGCAGGGGCACCAGGGCGCCGAGGAACGGCAGCCAGCGCTCGATCCCATCGGCCTCCCGCCAGGGCTCCAGGCTGGTGATCTCGGCGATGGCGGTGATCGCCTCGCAGCCGGCGCTGACGGCCACCAGATAGGAGAGATCGCCAGCCTGCTCGGCGCTGAGGGCCAGCGGCATCCAGAAACCGCGCTCACAGGCGTTCTCCATCGCGTCGCGGTGGTGGTGGGTGAGCAGCAGGTTGCGGGGCAGAGCGCCAGGGGCGCTGGTGGTGCTGGAGGCGGTGGAGCTGGAGCGGAAAGCGGTCATGGGGAACGTCCGTGACTCCACCGTTGTCGCCAGAGGCAGGCTTCAGACACCGCCCACGGCTGTGGCCTGCGGTGGCCGCAGCGGTGATCGCGGCTGGCCACAGCTGTGGGCAACGGCGCGGATCGGCTGGGTGTGCCGATGGCGCCGCAACGGGTCTCGGCGATGGCACTGGTGCCCTGGTCCCTGATCTCGACAGAAAGGCTTCCACTCCCGCTGGCCGCCGGAACCCTTGGGGGACTGTTCACCGTTGCCATGGCCTCCCTCCGCACCACCGGCGTCTCCCTGGCCCCATCCGCCCGTGGTGGCGCGATATGCGGGGTCATGCTCGCCATGGCGGTGCAACTGCTCCAGCCCACGCCGCTGCGGGCGCTGCTCAGCGCCGCCCTGCAACCGGCCGCAGCCGTTGCCGCACCTGGCCAGCCGGCGGCCCTGGGTAGCCTCCCGCCCCTGAACTGAACGGATGCCTCCGCGACTCCGCCGGCCGATGACCAGCGCCGAACGGGCCTTTGCCTGCCAGCACCTGGGCCTGGCCCACCGCCAGGCGCGCCGCTTTGCCCAGCGCTGGCAGCTCAGCACCGATGAGCTGCTCGGTCCGGCCTATGAGGGCCTGTGCAAGGGCGCCATCGGCTTTGATCCCAGCCTCGGCCACCGCCCCTCCAGCTACCTCGTCCCGAAGGTGAATGGCGAGCTGCTGCACCACCTGCGAGACACCGGCTATCTCTTGCGCATCAGCCACCGCCTGCGCGAGCTGTGGATCAAGGCGCGCCGGCCCCTGGCGCAGGGGCTGAATGATGAGGAGATCGCCCGGCAGCTCAGTGTGCCGCTGGAGGTGTGGCTGGACTGTCGCCGCGCCTGCGGGCAGCGGCCGGTGCCGCTGGAGGAGGTTCAGGGGGAGTGAAGGAAATAAGCAGAAAAGCAAGGCCAAGAGGAGAGAAACGGTACCCCTGCCAACCAGGTTCAGCGACATGCAGTGGAAAACGAAGCCCTAGCGTTCCTGCATCAGCACATGAATCCTGACTCCAGGAGGCCTTCAGACAAAGACGCTCAGCCTTTGCAGAAATGATCGAGTAGCTTTACAGCCCAAGGGGGATTAGCGCCGACCGAAAAAGCCTCCAACTCAATGGCCTTACTAGAAGGAGGGCCCTTGTACAGGGGCGAATCGAGTTGATGTTTAAAGACTTCGGCCGCGTCAACCGGAATCCCCATGGGCTCGCTGTTCCGTCCCAGCCCACCAGCTCGACAGGACTGAGCCACATGGGCTGCTTCGTGAGCCAGGGCTTCCGCCAAAACACTGGAACCCATGGAAACGGTCGATGGACGAATCCTGATTTCGGCTAGACCAGGATCCCATTCTCCACCCGCGTGATCCATGACCTTTTCACTGACTAGAAGGCGCACCCCTTTTCCCTGCAGTCGCGCAATCAGCTCACGTGTCACGTCATGAACCGATTGCTCAACGGGTTGCGAGTCATTCTTTTGAGCCTGCCCGATTAGAAGCTCAATATCAGCAGGGGTCTTAATCCACCAAGCACCCCTGCTTGATGGACTATATGGAGCAAGCCATTGAGACACAGCCCTTGGATTGGCCATGAGAAAGAGATACATTCCAACCAGGCCAGCTGGCATGAGCCATGCAATTACGGTCTTGACAGAAGGTGGTTGAGTCCATCTGTGCGAGACGGAACTCGAAGAACTCGCTTGGCGCAGGCGTGTCTTCTTCTTCCCAACGGTCATCGGCGCCCCGCAGACTGCGCACACTGCCCGACCACCAAGGCTTCGGTCGTATCGCACCGACCTGCCATTGCATTGTTGGCATTTCTGCGCCATGGGACTTCAACACGAAAGCGGCAACAAGCAGGTCGTTTCCCGCCCACAAATAGCCAGGAGACGAGCCAAGAGCATCAATATACTATAGATCAGACAAGTTCATGGGCCCGCACTCCTGAGGTTATCTCCAAACATTGCCCCTGAGTGGCAGGAAAGGAGCTTGCAGTAATGAGCAGGATGACTGGTCCGGCCTGTCCACACGAGGGCTTGGCAGGTAGCATGAAATACATCTTTCATCGCCACCTCAAGACCACTCATGATCTAATAGAAAGCATCACGTTCCGTGCGTATTTTCTAGGGCTTGAGGTTAAAGCTGGGACAAGCCAACAAGCATCACTCCAGTCGCAACCCACGTGCATCCCAGAAGGCAATCCTTTCCTGGTTGGCATTGCGAATCCTGGACTGACGAAGATTTTCATTGAGGACATTACCCACCTCGCGCCCGATAGCATCACTGATATTGCTGCGCTTGCTTTGGGTTGGCTGGAGGATGCGAATCGTCTTTGCACTCAGATCCTTCCACCAGGTGTGCTGCTGCGTGGAGAGAGCAAGGCCATGCACCACGTAATAAGCAAAATGCTCGCAGTTATTCACGGCAATGTCATACCGAGCAGCGGCGACAAAACGTTCGATGCGCTGCTGTTCTATCTTGCTAACCCGAACCCGCCCGCGAATCTCCATCCCTGCCGGTCCCCAGCCAACAGAGTGATCAAGGCTGTTGTGCTCACTAAGAAAATAGTGATCAGCCAGACGTGCGAGCACTGTGATCTTGATCTTGCAGACCTGTAAGACACTGATGCCAACCACCTCTAGTCCCATCGCCTCCACTCATCAGTTGATTGAGTATACAGCCGTCCGCCGATCCTCAGACCACCTAACATTAGGGCTCAAATGCCGCCAAAGCAAACAACGCACAAGCAGAGTTCATTCGGCAGATCGGCCATCAACTGCAACCGGTGCAAGCCATGATGGCACCAAACCGCGAGGCGCACTGCCTGCTGAGGCGATTGTTCACCGGTTCATTGATGCTTCGATTCTATGGTTGCGGGCTCTAATAAAAGCTTCGGCGCGTTGGCGGTACGATTGAAAGACGCCAATGCTGGTTGGCACTGGAGAATCATCAAAACCGGTGAAGGGCATAAAGCATTTTACTCCGGAGAAGTCGCTGGCTGCCAAATCCTGCAGCAGGAAGAACTCAACGTATCCGGGAAAGTCGCGAAATAGCGCGAAGAATTCTCTATAACGTTCGAGGGTGCAAGCGAGAGGACTAGTCCCGCCATCATAATGGCGGCGAATACACTCCAAGGTAAGATCAAATCGATCTCTAATTTTGGCGTTGATCCCGCGCGCGCCATTGATAGTCGGCTTGCGATCAACCCGGTTGCTAGGGAATATCATCATTCCACCCATCGTGTAACTAGTTCGCTGGAACTCCTCGAGCTCGTGTTCTGGAATCTGGGTGGTGAGGTGATCCAGTCTCTTGTGCCCTACAAACGTTGGGATGACTGAATCGCTCGATAGGGAATACTCCCCGCGCTCAGACCTATGATGCAGATAAACTCCCGGTTTAGATCGCGAGAGTTTGAATATTTCACCGGTTGGGAGTGGTTTGCTCCAGAGTCGCTGGTGATACTCGCGGAGTCTTGGACTGTGTGAGTCTGGGTCCCTGCCCCGGGCATCCGTCCGGAAGTCAAACGTGACATCAATTGGTGCGGATGAACTCATGAGCTGCGGAGGCACGCAGGAAGATTGATGAAAAACATTATCCGTGACCAGATCTTAACTGCACATGGCGAAACTTCTCTTTCGCTCAGAAAGAGGCTGGATAATACCTAACGCTCAAGATCAGCGGCGGGCAGTTGCCCTTTGCAATCAAAAGCCATACATGCTCCCGACCGCTAAATCTTGATGTTAGGCTGTTAAAAATACTATGTTCCAAAGTTCGAAATCTTCTGGGCAATGTGAAAAGTTGATAGATATGAAAGGCGAACCTCGCCGCCTCCTTTCTCTAAGAAGCATTGCCTTAGGCCAGCAAACAAGGCATTCCTCGTGTGTTGATCAAGCCTTAGGCATGAGGAGTACGTAGTGAGAAGAGTTATGTATTGATCAGGCGTATAGGTCAAAGAGGTTTCAACAGTTGCTGTAACTAGGTTTCGGAACCTGCCAGAGTCAAGCATCATTTGCCCAAGACCAGCGAGAATGTCTTCCTGTGTTCTCCTGTCTTCGTATCGGTCAAGAGATGGCGCATGCAATTGGTATACATCCGAGAGCGCATTCTGCATGGACTTGCAGGGCTGCAGCTCTTTGTTCCACAAGAGGATTAAATAGCCATCCTCCTTCAGTGCACTGCTAGTCTTGGTATAGCCAATCTCGGAAGGGATCCAATGCATGGAGCTTGCCGCGAGAACTGCATCAAATGCTTCAGTCTCTAGATCCCATTCCTCAAAGGATTTGTTGATCACTTCTACCGATGAATACAATTTGCACTTCTTTTTTGCTATCTTGCAAAAGTCTGGATTGGGCTCAATGCAGACCATGTGACAGCCGAGTTCTGCAAAAGAGGTAGTTGCTGTTCCCGGGCCACTCCCAATTTCAAGAATTCTTGAGGACGAAGAAAGCTTGGCTGCGCTGAACGCCTTCCCAACTAGCTCGCTGGGGTATTTCGGCCTTGTGGAGTTGTAGGCCTCTGCGGCGGACGAGTACCAATTCTTTTTCTCTTCAAGACCTTTGCTTGCGATACCCTTAACTGCCTGCTTAAGTTCCTTGTAATCCATTCTCCGTTTGTGTTTGGCTTAGGAGTAAATTGATGCTTTCATGTCTTCCAAGTATAACCAGCCTAACGCCTATTGGATGGTTTCCGTGAACAACCCCCATCAGGCCTCGCCATTCCGAGAACCACAGCGCATCGCCTGAGTGACAACTCGCCAGACGACTGCAGCACAAGGAGTCCTGACTTAAGCCCACCAAGACTAGCGCCGGTTCACGGGTCCGCTATCCACAGGTTCCCACGGACAGATAGCGCTAGACCGCCAAATGGGGTATTTCATGTAGTGAATGAAGGCAGGCAGTCCCTCAAGGCGATCACTACCGCCATGGATCACACCCACCGCCGGTAGCCTTCCTCCCCTGCGAGTGTCCATGGGATGTGCGCACCGTCGCCCCAGCGGCGACAACCCCTGCCCCAACGGCAACCCTGACCGCGACCTGCTGCAGTTCAACGTGCGCCTGGCCAAGAGCCGCCAGGCCCTGGCCGACAGCAACCGCATCGAACGCAAGGCCTTCCGCGAGCACGCCCGCATCGAGAACGCCGTCGCCGCCTACACCCGCGAACTCGGCACCCTGCTCGATCAGCGCGGCTTCACCAGCGCTGTGCCGCTCAGCCCCATCCCCGATGGCGGCGAGGCGGTGCTGATCGTGCAGCTCAGCGATCTGCACTTCAATGAGCGCGTCGAGCTGCCCTCCAACCGCTACGACTTCACGGTGGCCGCTGCGCGGCTGGCCAAGCTCGCCGGCCGCGTCAAGCAGCTGGCCCGCTGCTTCGGGGCCCGCAAGGTGGTGGTGGCCTGTCTGGGGGATTTCCTCAACAGCGACCGGCGCCTCGATGAGCTGCTCAGCAACGCCACCAACCGCTCCAAGGCCACCCTGCTGGCGGTCGACATCCTGCGGGCCTTCCTGCTGGATCTGCGCAGCGAGCTAGCGGTGGAGGTCTACGGCATCACCGGCAACGAGAGCCGGGTGAGCAAGGAGCTGGGCTGGAGCGATGCCCTGGCCACCGACAGCTACGACCTGATGATCTACGAGATCCTCCGGCGCGGCTTCGCGAACGCCGATGGCATCAGCTTCTGCGGCTTCCGCGCCAATGAACTGCTGTTTGAGGTGCTGGGCCGCACCTTCCTGTGTCTGCACGGCCACCAGATCGGAGCGAACCTGCAGAAGTCGGTCCAGGAGATCGCCGGCAAGTACGCCAGCCAGGGCATCACGGTCGACTACACGCTCTTCGGGCACCTACACGCCACCGCCATCGGCGACTACCACGCCCGCAATGCCTCGCTGGTGGGCAGCAACGCCTACGCCGAGGCCGGCCTGAACTTCTGCAGCAAGGCCGCCCAGAACGTCCACATCGTCACCACCGCCGGCATCGATGGCATGAAGGTGGATCTGCAGGACACCACCGGCATCCGCCCCTACCCGTTCGCGGCGGAGTGGGAGGCCTACTGCCCCAAGAGCGAGCGCAAGCTCCACACCCCCTCGGTCGTCTTTCAGGTGGTGGTCTGATGCACACCCATCCCCCATCCCAGCGGCCCTGCGTCTGCAGTGGCGCGACGCAGGCTGAACTGCAGGCGGCCCTGCTCACGGCCGTGCGCGGTCTGGCGGAGCTGGTGGCCCAGCTCTCGACCCAGTTGGGCGGCGCCAACGGCGCCCACACCAGTGCAGCCCCGGCGCCTGAGGCCTGGTGTCAGCCGCTGCCGCCGGAACTGGCTGGCCGTTGCGGGCCCATCCCCGACCACAGCCCCGGCCACGGCGCCCAGCCCAGCCCTGGCCAGGGCCCTGGCCTTCGCCTCATCCCCGCCTGGGAAGACCTGTCGGTGGTGGAGCTGCGGGCGCTGCTGCGCAGCTACCCGATCGATCGCAGCTCCCTGCCGGCCCCGATCGAGGTGCTGCGCCGAGGCGAGCTGCTCGAGGCCCTCAGCCAGCTGCAGGCCATGAGCGCCTGAAGGGTCTCCAGCGGCCCCTGCGCCCCCACGAATCTCTGCCCCCCTCACCCACTCCCTGTTGCCCATGACAGCCACCCCGATCACCACCGCGCCCGTCGTCTCTGCCCCTACGGCCCCCGGCGCTGAACCCGCCCCGGGCTCGCCGGAAGCGCTGCTGCTCCTGGCAGGCCTTGGAGTCCTGCCCGCCAGCGCCGGCCTCGCCGATCCCCGCTTCTCCCCCGACGCGATCCAGACCTGCGTCGTCCGCCTGCTCACGCTCAAGCAGGAGCAGGAGGCCCTGGCCGAGGAGCAGAAGCAGCTGCACGACCAGCTGCGGCTGGCCCACCTGCGTGGCGATCTGCAGCAGCAGCTCCCTGCCGGCAAGGACGGCAATGGCTACCGCATCGCCCCCCAGACCCTCTTGCTACGCCGCCCCGGCCGCAAACAGTGGCGCTACAGCCTCAGCTGCAAAGAGCTCGAATGCCAGCTCAAGGCTCGCCAGACCTACGAGCAGCACAGCGGTGAGGCCAGCTACAGCCTTGGCGCTAGCTTCTGGGAGCTGCGGAGCGTCAAGGACTGACCGTCCGTACCTCTGCCTGGCTCACGCCAGGCACGGTGTGGGTGATGCACTGACGGGAGATGTGATCCCACCAGCCCCGGGCGCAGGCCCGGGGCTTTGTCATGCCCAGTGGCCAGGCTCAAAGGCCCGGCAGCAGGGAACTCTCCTTCCGTGACCCCGTGATGTCCATGCCTGAAGCGACCCTGACCACCGGCACCATCACCATCGAGCTCCTGGCCGACGTCTGTGTCGCCATGGAGGTGATCGATCAGCACATCACCGCCTGGGCCATGGAGGCCATGAAGGATCCGCAACAGGGGCCAGCCCTGAGACGGGTCGTCGAGCAATTGGTGGAAGTCGTGGAGGGGAGCCCGGGAGCGGCAGACGCTGCTCACACCAGGGAACCGCACCCGATGCCTGATGGGCTGCCCTAGCTGCCATGGAAGCCGATTAAGACGACATCGAAAACTGAGCCACCCGCAGACGGAGCGGCCGGGAGCCGCAGCCCAGGGCCAAGGACCTCGGACACCCCCAGCAGCCGACCCGGGCGACGACAAGCCCAAAGCCTGCTAGTACAGATGTACGCGCGCTGGTGCCCCCGTGGCAGTTCCGTCCCCCGTCTCCGCTGAGCCGTGTCCAGAAGACTGGCCCTACCTCGATCAGGCCGTCCTCCAGACCAGCCGCAGCCGCCAGGTCTGCATGACCTGTCACTGGTTTCGCCACCACGCCGGTGCCAGCTGCATCCCCCTGCTCACCTGCCAACTGCACCGTGACCTGATCGCCCACGGCGAGCACCTCACCCGCCGCTGCCAGGGCTGGACCGATGAAATGGTGCGCCGGAAGGGCTGGGCACCGGAAGGGGCATGACGAGCGCCAGGGGGCAGACCGCCGGTGCCAGCAGGCGGCCGCCGCTCTCCCCCAGGGAGGGCTGGCTCAGCGACGGCCGCCGCGTGCTGCACTTTCGGCCCACCCTCTGGGACCGCTGGACCCAGCGGCTCGAGGTGACCAGCGGTGAGTTGCTGCCCGATCAGCCCGTGCCGCTGCTCAAGAACCGCAAGCAGCTCACCCGCGAGCAGGCGATCGCGCTCTGGCGCCAGAAGCGGCAGGAGGGCTGGCGGGTCTGTGCACCCCAGTGGCATCCTCCGCCACCTCCTCGGGCTTGAGGAGGAGCAGCCCAAACCATCCACGCTGCTCCCCTCTGCAGCCCCAGGCAATGCGTGTAAAGGCCGATTGTGCGGAGCTGCTGGCGGAGCGAATCTGAGTCCATCAACCCAGGTAGGAGCCATCGATGGCTGACACCCCACCTCAGCACGCGTAGAAGCAACGCTGACTGCAGGCCCCTGCTCCAACAGTCTTCACCCATCCGTGGGCGGGTCGTCAGTTCAGACACCGAATGTTCGTCTGAACCGTCGACACTCCATCCGCACCGCCTCAGGTGCCCTCCGGAGAACCAGCTGCCCCACACCTGGAATGCTCGGCCCCAGGCGCCAACACCAGCCGCTTCACAAGCCCATCCCACGCTCTGGCGTGATGACACCACGACCCCCGGGGCCAACCTCGGGGGTTTCGTCTGTCAGCCCAACCAACCCCGTGCAGCCGCCAGGCGTGAGGCCTCCTGCACCGCCTCAATGCAGCGCTGGGCCCGGCGTTTGGCATCGTCCTGGCCCTGGGCCCGCAGCAGGTAGCCCTCCAGGGCCTCCGGCGTTTCGATCACCGCCAGCAGGCCGGTCATGCGCGCCCCGAGGGAGCCATCGGCCAGCAGACGGCTCACCAGCCCCAGCTCCCACAGCTGCTGCCCGGCGGATCCGGGCGAGAAAAGCTGCCGCTGGAGCAGGGCAAGCAGGTCCTGCTTGAGGGCAGACAGCTGGCCGGCGCGCAGACGGCGGCTGTTGGGCAGCCCCACGGTGGTGCGGGGGCCGCCTCGTCGGGTCACTGGGATGTTGAATGACGCCCCGCGGCCGCCGACCGAGATGGAACTCAGGCCACCCTTGGCGAAGTTGAACCGCAGGGGGCCCAGGCGTGCGGAGCGGCGGAAGCGGAAACCCATGGGGAGCGGTGCGAGCAAGGGGTCAACGGATCAGCGAAGGGATCCAGGTCTCAGCGGTAACGAACGCAGTAGCTGCCGGAGCTGAACCAGCCCAGGGGGCAGAAGGTGCCCACCTTCTCCACCGCCTTGCGTGTGCTGCCGGGGGTGCTCAGGCAGCGGTCACCGGAGCGATAGAAGCCATAGGGGCAGCTCGCGGTCTGGGGAAGAGATCGGACCGGCTGCTCGGCCAGGGCATTACCACCCAGCGAAAGACTGAGCGGCAGCGCCACCACCAGGACAGACCAGACCACCTGCAGGCTGCAGCAATCTCCAGCTTGGCCGCTACTGCCAGCGCCGGCGGATTGATTCAGAAACTGCATAGCGGAGGCCTCAGATCAGACTCCAGCTGTGCAACGTCCATCCCTGCCTCTTCTGCTCTCCGCCCTGCTGCTGGTCCCTGCGCTGGCTGCACCCAATGCCCTGGCCCAGGGCAGTTCAGCCACTGTGGTGTCGATCGGCGATGGCGACACGATCCGCGTGCGTGACAGCGGCCGGCTGGTGACGGTGCGGCTGGCCTGCATCGACGCTCCGGAGATGGTCCAGGCGCCCTACGGGGCCCAGGCCCGCCGGTATCTGCAGATGCGTCTGCCGATCGGCAGCAGCGTGCGGCTGATCGCCCAGACCACCGACCGCTATGGGCGCACCGTGGCCGAAGTGATCGGCGGGGTGAACCTGAACCTGGCCCTGGTGGAGGACGGGCTGGCCTTTGCCTACCGCCAGTACCTGGCCGGCTGCAACGCCCGCGAGTATCTCGATGCCGAATATCGGGCCAGCCGCCGGCGTTATGGCGTGTGGCAGGTGGCCGGCGGCATCACCCGCCCCTGGGACTTCCGGCGCGGCAGACGAACCACGCAACCCTCTGGGGCGGGCGCCGCTGGATCGAGTGGCCAGAAGCCAGACCCCTGGGCCACCAGCACCCCGCTCTCACCCACGGGTGCCACCAACACCCCAGCCGGGGGCCGCCGCTACAGCTGCCGGGAGATCGGTTCCTATGCCCAGGCCCAGCAACTGCTGCGTCAGGGCCACACCTATCTCGATGGCGACGGGGATGGGGAGGCCTGCGAAAGCCTGCGACGTTGAGCCTGTCTCCACCCCCGGAACCCTCAAGGGCCCCGTCCCTGCGCCCGTGCCGGTTCTCCAACAGCTCCTCGCCTGGTGCCGGCTTTGGCGATGGCCGCCCCGCGCCAGAGCAGATGCCATCCACGCCCAGGCCGCCGCGGACCAGGCAAGCCTGCTGGCTGAGCTTGACCTGCTCCAGCTCGCCCAGGCCCTGCAGCAGCGGGCCCACAGTCACGGCGGCTACGAGGGGGAGGTCTTCGATCTGATGCTCGCCATCGCCGATCGGCTCGAGCAGCACCACGGCTGGGACCCTGAGCAGTGCGATGCCTGGCTGGAGCGGCTGGGGGTCTGGGACTGGGAGGAGTGAGGGGTCATGCAGGACAGGCACCGGGCCTCCCTGACGCCGCCGGTAGCCTCCCCTGCTGCCGGCACCAGCCGCAGCGGATTCCACGCCACAACCCATGGCCGCTGATCTCTGGCTGACCACCGACCAGCTCTGCGCCCAGCTGGCCATCAGCCGCTCCACCCTCTTCCTCATCCGCCGCCAGGGCCTGCTCAAGGACGGCCGTCATCTGGTGCCCAAGAACCCCACCGCCAGCCGCTCGCACCTGCTCTGGCACCTGCAGCGCTGTCAGCTCGCCCTGGGGAGGATCCACTGATGCAGGCAGATCCGAGCCCTTGGCTGCGGACACCGGAGCTCTGCCAGCACCTGGCCATCAGCCGCTCCACCCTGCGCCGCTGGAGGCAAATCGGGATCCTCCGCCAGGGGCAGCACTGGGTTCGCCTCAACCCCTGCTGCCCCCGCTCCGACCACCTCTGGCACCTCGATCGCTGCACCGAGCAGCTCAGGCGACAGCGGCGTCGGAACTGCCCCCCAGCAGACGTCGCACCACAGCAGCTTTGGTCTGCTCCCCACTGATCTCCCTCAGGTACGTGCGCCGATGCACCTCCGGGCTGTGGCCCATCACAGCCGCCACATCCGCGTAGTTCCAGGTCGTCGTCTCCCGCGCCCGGATCGCATAGGCGTGCCGCAGGTCGTAGGGCACGCAGCGCTCCCGGCGGCGCTGGGCCTTGCGCTTGCCCTGGGCCGGGGCCGTCTCCACCCAGGCAAAGAGCTTGTGCTGCAGCTCGAACTCCGCCTTGGCATCGCTGCTGCGCAGCTTGTGGCAGCAGATCGCCCCCAGCCGTTCGTTGTTGTCGCAGCGCTTCACCAGATCGCGTTCGGGGTCATAGGGCTGGCCGTCTTCATTGACGAACTTGGGCCTGTAGCGACCTCGCAACTCCTCGAGCCGCCGTTCGCCGTTGGCACCGCCCAGGCGGTAGCGCTCCACCCAGGCCGCCGGCAGCGGCACCGCTGCCCGGAAACCGGTCTTGGTCACCTTGATATGGCGTGACGCCACGCCGATCGTTATCAGGCCATGGGTATCGGGCAGGTCGGCGATGTGCCAAACCTCATGGGGCCGCAGGCCGTAGGTGGCCACCATCGCGAACACCCAGCCCCACAGCGGGTCCTCCGCCATCACCGCATCCAGCCACTGCTCGATCGCCTCCGTGCTCGGGATCCGCCGTCGCGACTCACCGGCCGCCACCAGGGCCTGCTTCTTGCGGTTCACCAGCCCTTTGAGCTCTTCGCTCAGCGCCTGCGGGGCGATCGCCCCGAAGCCGGCGCGCCGCAGCAGCGACACCACCTCCCGCTTCTGCCGGAAGCCCTGGCGATGGGTCGCCATCGGGATCAGCGGTTCCGCCGGATCCTCCAGACGCGCCTTGAGGCTCTCGCTGGTGTGCAGTGCAAAGCGGCGCACGTCCTCTTCTGTCGCCGGCTGGTCGGCCGGCAGCAGACAGAAGTAGCCCTTGCCCTTGAACGGACCCGCCAGGTTCATGTTCACGCCCTGGCCCCGCTGGAACCGCACCACGGCCTCGCAGATCTCCGGCCAGCGGGGGCCCGCACGGTGCAGGGATGGAGTCGGTTCGTCATCGGCGGGCAGCAGCGCGTCCAGCCCTGCCTGGGGTTGCTTCCTGGCCTCACTCACCAGCCGGAAGCAGAGCTCTTCAACGGCCAGTTCGTCCTGGCAGGGAACGCCGCGGACGGCCCGCTCCCGCACCCGGCGGCCGGGAAGGTTCTCGTAGACGCTCACCCAGCGGCTGTTGTGACCGGCGCGCAGGCGGAAGGGAAGGCGATGGGCGCGCAACACACTGTTGGCGCGGCTCAGGGCGCTGTTGGCTGGTGCCATGGGGCAAGGGCTCTTGGGGAAGGGTTCCCGAGCCGCAGACCGATGAAACGCCCAGACCCCGCAAGGGGTTCAGGCGATTGGAGGATGTTTGGGGGAAACCCCCAAACATTTGGCGCAATTGGGGCTTTCCCAGACCGTTCGCGATCTCAGACCGGCCTGGGCAGAAGGCCCTCTGATCCCGTGAAATCGACTGCAAACACTGGGAAGAACCCAGTCATCGCAAGCAAAGATTCAGTATGGGTCGCCTGAGATTCGAACTCAGGACCAATCGGTTAAAAGCCGAGTGCTCTACCGCTGAGCTAGCGACCCGCCCTTGGGGTGAACCCGCGGGGTGGCCCTTGCGGGCACCAAGAGAACGTATCACCCAGGGGGACCGAGCTCCAAGCCGCCGCAGGATGGGGTCTGCGGCCCGATGCCCAGCCCATGGACGCCTTCCCCTGGCCCGACCCCAGCGTGCATCCCGACGCCTGGGTGGCCGACTCGGCGGTGCTGATCGGCGATGTGCGGCTGGCGGCAGGCGCCAGCCTCTGGCCCACGGCCGTGGCCCGCGGCGACGTCTGCCCGATCGTGATCGGCGAGGGCAGCAACGTGCAGGACGGGGCGGTGCTGCACGGCGATCCCGGCCAGCCGGTGCGGATCGGGGCGGACGTGACCATCGGCCACCGGGCCGTGGTCCATGGCGCCACCCTGGAGGACGGCTGCCTGATCGGCATCGGCGCGGTGGTGCTCAACGGCGTCACCGTGGGGGCCGGAGCGCTGGTGGCGGCGGGTTCGGTGGTCACGAAGGACGTGCCGCCGAGGGCCCTCGTCATGGGGGCCCCTGCCCAGGTGAAGCGCGAGCTCAGTGAGGCGGCGGCCGCCGAGCAGCGCCAGCACGCCCGGCGCTACCGGCAACTGGCCATGACCCACGCCGGCCGCAGCCCTGAGCTGGGCTTCAGCCCCTGAGCCCCCTGCGGCCCCCCTCCCTTTGCTGCGAATTCGATCAGCCGCGGCGCCAGAGCCCTCCGGAGCCGGGGCAGGTCCTTAAGATCGCCGCACGCAGTTTTTTCGCCCCCGCCATGGACGCACGGCTCTTGCTCGTTGCCACCCCCGTTCTGCTGGCCGTGGGCTGGGCTGCGTTCAACATCGGCCGCGCCGCCGTGGGCCAGCTGCAGCTGATGCTCAAGCGCGCCCGCGCCTGATCACTTCGCCCGTGCAGACCGGCTCCTAGCCTGCCTCTTCAGGCCCTGCCGGTTTCCGCGTGTCCATGCCCAGCGCCAGCACCAGCAGCAGTCCAGAGCCCCTGCTGGTGATCGGGGCTGGCCTGGCTGGCACCGAGGCGGCCTGGCAGATCGCCCAGGCCGGACTGCCGGTGCGCCTGGTGGAGATGCGGCCGGTACGCCGCTCCCCGGCCCACCACAGCGCTGAGTTTGCGGAACTGGTCTGCAGCAACAGCTTCGGAGCCCTCAGCAGTGACCGGGCCGCGGGGCTGCTCCAGGAGGAGCTGCGGCGGCTGGGATCCCTGGTGATCGGCACCGCCGATGCCCATGCCGTACCCGCCGGCGGCGCCCTGGCGGTGGATCGGGGCCGCTACAGCGCCGCCCTCACCGCCGCCCTGGAGCAGCACCCCCTGGTGACGGTGGAGCGCCGCGAGCACGGTGAGCTGCCCGGCCCCGGCGAGATCGCCGTCCTGGCCACCGGTCCGCTCACCAGCGAAGCCCTGGCGGAGCAGCTGCGGGCCTTCACCGGCCGCGCCGACTGCCACTTCTTCGACGCCGCCAGCCCGATCGTCGAGGGGGAGAGCATCGACCTCTCCGTGGCCTTCCGCGCCAGCCGCTACGACAAGGGCGACGCCGACTACATCAACTGCCCCATGACCAAGGAGCAGTTCCTCTCCTTCCGCGAGGCGCTGCTGAGCGCCGAGCAGGCCGACCTCAAGGACTTCGAGAAGGAGAGCGCCACCTTCTTCGAGGGCTGTCTGCCGATCGAGGAGCTCGCCCGCCGCGGCGAGGACACGATGCGCTACGGCCCGCTCAAGCCGATCGGCCTCTGGGATCCCCGCTGGGGCGACGTGAACGACCGCGACGTGCGCCGCGCGAAGCGCGCCCATGCCGTGGTGCAGCTGCGCCAGGAAGACAAGGACGGCCGCCTCTGGAACCTGGTGGGCTTCCAGACCAACCTCAAGTGGGGCGAGCAGAAGCGGGTGCTGCGCCTGATCCCGGGCCTGGAGAACGCCGAGTTCGTGCGCTTCGGGGTGATGCACCGCAACACCTTCCTGGAATCGCCCCAGCTGCTCGATCCCACCCTGCAGTTCCGCAGCCGGCCCAGCCTGCTGGCGGCCGGGCAGATCACCGGCACCGAGGGCTACGCGGCGGCGGTGGCCGGCGGCTGGCTGGCGGGCACCAACGCCGCCCGGCTGGCCCAGGGCCTCGAGCCCATCAGCCTGCCGCCCACCACGATGATCGGCGCCCTCACCCACTTCATCGCCGAGGCCCCCTGCGGCGGCAAGGGCAAGCGGGGCGGCTTCCAGCCGATGCCGCCGAACTTCGGCCTGCTGCCGGAGCTGCCCAGCCGCATCCAGGGCAAGCGCGAGCGCTACGGCGCCTACCGCGACCGGGCCCTGGCCGATCTGGCGCCCTTCACGGCCCAGGCCAGCGAGCGCCCGCTCGTCTGCGCCTGAGGCCGGCATCTAGGGTCGGAGCCTTCCCAGCCATGTCCCCTGTGCCCGCCAGCAGCCCCGCCGCCACCTGGGATGTCGTGGTGATCGGCGCCGGCATCGGCGGCCTTGTGACCGCCAGCCAGCTGGCCGCCAAGGGCGCCAGGGTGCTGGTGCTCGAGCGCTACCTGATCCCGGGCGGCTCGGGCGGCAGCTTCCGGCGCGACGGCTACACCTTCGATGTGGGCGCCTCGATGATCTTCGGCTTCGGAGATCAGGGCCACACCAACCTGCTCACCCGCGCCCTGGCCGACGTGGGCCAGCGCTGCGACACCATCCCCGATCCGGCCCAGCTCGAATACCACCTGCCCGGCGGCCTCAACGTGGCCGTCGACCGCGACTACGACAGCTTCGTGGCCCGGCTCACGGCCCTATTCCCCCATGAAGCCAAGGGCATCCGCGCCTTCTACGACACCTGCTGGCAGGTGTTCCGCTGCCTCGATGCGATGCCCCTGCTGTCGCTGGAGGATCCGGCCTACCTGGCCAAGGTGTTCTTCCGGGCTCCGCTGGCCTGCCTGGGCCTGGCCCGCTGGCTGCCGGTGAACGTGGGCGATGTGGCCCGCCGTCACATCCAGGATCCGGCCCTGCTGAAGTTCATCGACATGGAGTGCTTCTGCTGGAGCGTGATGCCCGCGGACCTCACGCCGATGATCAACGCCGGCATGGTGTTCTCCGATCGCCATGCCGGCGGCATCAACTACCCCAAAGGCGGCGTCGGCGTGATCGCCGAGAAGCTGGTGGCGGGGCTCGAGAGCCATGGGGGCCAGATCCGCTACAAGGCACGCGTCACCCGGGTGCTGTTCGACGGGGAGGGCCCCAACGCCCAGGCCGTTGGGGTGCAGCTGGCCAGCGGCGAGCAGATCCAGGCCCGGCGTGTGGTGAGCAACGCCACCCGCTGGGACACCTTCGCCACCGCGACGGAGGACGACACCATCCAGCGCCCCGCCGCCTCGGCCCTGGTGGAGGCCTCCCACACCCCGGCCGCCGAAAGCCGCTGGCGGCGCCGCTACCGGCCCTCCCCCTCCTTCCTCTCGCTGCACCTGGGGGTGGAGGCCTCGCTGATCCCCGCAGGCTTCCACTGCCACCACCTGATGCTCGAGGCGTGGAGCGCCATGGAGGACGAACAGGGAGTGATCTTCGTGTCGATCCCGACCCTGCTGGATCCCTCCCTGGCCCCGCCCGGCCGCCACATCGTGCACAGCTTCACCCCCAGCTCCATGGAGCACTGGCAGGGCCTGGGCCCCAGCGCCTATGCCGCCAAGAAGCAGGCCGACGCCGACCGGCTGATCCAGCGCCTGGAGGCGATCCTGCCCGGCCTGACCGGGGCCATCCGCCACCGCGAGGTGGGCACCCCCCGCAGCCATCGCCGCTTCCTGGGCCGCATGGGCGGCAGCTACGGCCCGATCCCCGCCCTGCGCCTCCCGGGCCTGCTGCCGATGCCCTTCAACCGCACCGGCCTGCGCGGGCTCTACTGCGTGGGCGATTCCTGCTTCCCCGGCCAGGGGCTCAACGCCGTGGCCTTCAGCGGCTTCGCCTGCGCCCACCGCATCGGCGCCGACCTGGGCCTCAACCCCTTGGCGTTGCCGGCGTGAGCCGGGCGCTATTGCCGGTCTGCAGCGGTCAGCCGGAATGGAGCTGGCGGTAGATCGTGCTCAGGCCGCGCACGATGAATTCAACGCCGATGGCCAGGGTGAACAGCCCCATGATCTTGGTGAACACGCTCAGCCCCACATCTCCGGCATAGCGAACGATGCGGGCACTGAAGTTGAACACCAGATGATTCACCAGCACCAGGCCCACAATCGCCGCCAACAGATTGATGGATGTGCCCGAGCGCTGGGCCAGATCGGCAAACAGGATCACAGCCGAAAACGTCCCTGCCCCCACCGTGAGCGGAATCGCGATCGGCACCACGGCGGAGGCATAGAGCTGGGCATCATCCCCAGAGGGCTGTAACGCGCGGTTGGGATCAACAGCCTTCACGGCGATGGCATCGGGCTGCCTTGCGTTCATCATGTCGAGACCAACGCCACCCAGTAACAGTCCGCCGGCGATCTGGAAGGCGCTGATCGAAATCCCGAAGAAATCAAGGATCGCCGTACCCATCAGCATGAACAGCAACAGCATCCCCAGGCAGGCGCCACTGGTGACCAGGATGCTGCGCCGCACCTTCGCCTGCGGCAAGCCCTTGGTCTGCGACAGGAACGCACCGATGGCCGACACATTATTCCCGATGGCCAGCAGGCCGATCAGATAGTGCTGGAACGTCGTGTGATCCAGCGATGCGGCAGGGCCCATCAATGGTGGAACGCCTGATCGGCAACGTCTTCAGGCTCCGGCATGGGGCCAGGCAGGCGCTCAAACCAATCCACCGCCCGCTGGATGTCCTCCAGCAGCTGATCGGCCATATCCCGACTGAAGCCAGCCCGCACCACAAAGCGAAGCACCGCCATCGACTCACAATCGCTCGGCATCGTGTAAGCGGGGATCAACCAACCTCGGACCCGCAGCCTGTCGGAGAGTTGAAACACCGTCCAATTGCGGACGGCAGGATCCAGCTGCACAGCGAACACCGGCAACTGTCCCCGCGGATGGCTCACCAGACGGAAGCAGGACAGTCCAGCCATGCCATCCGCCAGGTAGCAGGCAATGGCCTCAAGCGTGGCCATGCGCTGGGCATACCCGGAGCGCCCGAGATGCAGGAAATTAAAATATTGCGCCACCACCTGGGCCCCTGGCCTGGAGAAGTTCATGCCGATGGTGGGCATCTGGCCGCCAAGATAATTAACGTTGAACCGCAAGGCATCCGGCAAGGCATCCTGGGACCGCCAGAGCACCCAGCCAACCCCAGGCAGAACACCGCCATACTTGTGGCCGCTGGCATTGATCGACTGCACCCGCGGCAAACGGAAATCCCAGGCCAGGTCGGGCGAATTGAAGGGGGCGACGAAGCCACCCGAAGCCGCATCCACATGGATCGGGATCGCCAGCCCCGTACGCTGTTCCAATGCATCAAGACAGCGCTGCATCGCGGCGATGGGTTCATAGCTGCCATCAAAAGTGCTGCCAAGAATGCCAACCACACCGATGGTGTTCTCATCGCAACGGGCCACGGCCTCCTCACCGGTGAGATGCAGCCGCTCCGGCGTGATCGGCACAAGCCTGGGCTCCACATCGAAATAGGCACAGAACTTGTCCCAGCAGATCTGGGTATTGGCTCCCATCACCAGATTCGGGCGGCGATCGTCCAGCCCCGCCGCCCGACGGCGCTGGCGCCAATGCCACTTCAGCACCATGCCGCCGAGCATGCAGCCCTCACTGGAACCCGTGGTGGACGTGCCGATGGGATCATCGGCAGCATCCGCATGCCAGAGGTCAGCGAGAATCCGCAGACAGCGCTCTTCGATTTCTGCCGTCTGTGGATATTCGTCCTTATCAATCATATTCTTTTCAGCACACTCCTGCATCAGCTGCAGTGCCTCGGGCTCCATCCAGGTGCCCACAAACGTTGCGAGATTCAGGCGCGCATTGCCATCTAACATCAGGTGGTCGTGCACCAACTGATAGGCCAGATCAGCCGGAAGCCCCTCCTCACCCAGGCGATCCCGGGGGATCTGCGCGGGCAGATTGCGCAGGTGCATGCGGTGCCCCAGCCGAGACTCAAGATCCAACAATGAGGCCCGGTTGCGTTGCACCACCGATCAGATTCCTGGGGAGATCCCTCTCAAACTAGGGCGTTTTCAAGGCGACAGCACAACGGTGCCGAGCCCGAGTCTTTAGGGTTGAGAACCGATGCGGCAGGCCATGGGCTTCTCCTCGCCAAGTTCTCCCACCCCCAGTTCCGAGGACCTGGCCCGCTACCTGGAGCAGCGGGGCGAGCTGGGTAAGCCGTGGATGCTGCACCTGCTGCGGCTCACCAAGCTCAAGGAGGCCAAGGACTCCATGGACCCCGACGAGTTCGTGGGCAAGCTGCAGGAGGCCACCGCCGACCTGATGCGCCTGGGCGAGTTCTGGAAGGGGCGCGAACAGGAGGTGTTCACCGGCCGCTATGTGCCGCCGACCCTGATCGAACCCCTGCCCGGCTCCCCCGAAGACCGATGACGTCCGCCCCGGCAGCCGGCGCCGACCTCCCAGCGGCGCCCCTCCGTTACCCGATGGCGCCGTTGATCCGCTTCACCCTGATCGGCCTCTATCTGGCCCTGGTGTTGCCCCTGCCGGCCCTGGCGCCGCCCGAGCTGCGCACCGGCTTCGGCCTGGCCCTGCCGCTGGGACTGCTGCTGCTGCTGGCCGCCACCAGCGAACAGGTGAGCCTGGATGCCACTGGCCTGGCGGTGGGCCATCCCCGCTGGTGCGCCTGGCTGCTGCGGCGCGGCTGGCGGCTGGACTGGCGCGAGATCACGGGCCTCACCCCCGTGGCCACCAGCCAGGGAGGCCGGGCCTGGTACGTGCGCCGGGCCTCGACAGCCGGCGCCAATCCCCCTGGCCAGGCCTACCTGCTGCCGCAGCGGGTGCAGCACCTGGAGGAGCTGCTGGAGGAACTCCAGGCCCGCACCGGCCTGGACACCAGCGCCATCGGCCGCATCAGCCCGCCCTGGACCTACCAGTTGCTGGCCGGACTGACGACCCTGATGCTGGCGGCTGAAGTGGTGGCCGGCGCTGCCCTGGCCCGGGGGGGCTGGGCCATTCCCGGGCCGTAGCCCGCTAGGGCTGGGCGCTGGCGGGCTCGGGCAGGGTGTCGAGGCTGAAGCGGTAGCCCTGCTGGCGCACGGTCTCGATGCCGCCGCCCTCGCCCAGGCCGGCCTGCTCCAGCTTGCGCCGCAGGGTGAGCACCTGGGTATCCACGGAGCGGGGACCACCACTGAACGGCGGCCAGGCCATGCGCAACAGTTCCGAGCGGCTGCGCACGGTGCCCGGCGGCATCAGCAGCGCACAGAGCAGGGCGAATTCCCGGGGGCTGAGCTCCACGGGCTGATCCCGCAGGGTCACCTGGCGCAGCAGCAGATGCACCTCCAGCGGCCCCACGCAGACCCGCTCCTGCAGGCCGCTACCACTGCGGCGCAGCAAGCTGCGGCAGCGGGCCGCCAGCTCCTCCAGGCCGAAGGGCTTGCGCAGCACGTCGTCGGCGCCGGCATCGAGCAGGGCCACCACCGGCTCGGCGCCGGAGCGGGCCGTGAGCACCATCACCGGGCAGCGCAGCTGGGCCGCCAGCCGCAGGGCGGAGGTCTCCTCCAGCAGCTCGGCCGATACCAGCAGATCGGGGGTCTGGTCCTCGCAGAGGAGCACGGCCTCAGCTGCGGTCGCCACGGCGGCCGAGAGGTGGCCGTCCTGGCGCAGGCGCTGGGCCAGCACCGTGCGCAGGGTGGGGTGGGGATCCACCACCAGCACCCGCTTGAGGCCCAGCTCGGAAGCGGGGCCGCCGGTGCCCATGCCGGCTCCTGGCGTCGGTCCAGAAGCCGCAGCGACTGGGATCTGTTTTGGCGCGAGTTCCACCCGCTACTCCCGGTCTCTGCTTAGGCTATCGGGAATTCCAGCGGCACAGCGGTATCGGGCGCTGCCTTCCCAGCTGGCCCAACCCCTGGCCCGCTCCCCAGCCCCCCGCGTCGTCGTTGCAGGCCCCAGCCTGAGCCCCGGTCATGACCTCCCTGCAGAACCCCGACGCCATCCGTCACTTCCAGTCCCTGTGTGACGCCTGCCAGTCGCTGGCGAGCCGCTACCACGGCCCCTCGGAGCTGCGTCTCTACGCCGACGGCTACCTGCACGCCCTGCGCCGCACCGCCATCCTCGATCCGATTGCCCAGCGGCGGCTGGAGGAGATGGTGGATCGCTGGATCATGGATCCCTCCAGCTTCGTGGGCCCCGGCGGCGACCTCAGCACCCTCTACGAATCAGGTCGTAACTGAGGGGCTGAGGGCTGACCGGACCTCGGCTCAGGCCAGGGCGACGGCCAGGGTCTCGCGCAGTTCGCCCGAGTTGTAGAGCTCGATCAGGATGTCCGAGCCGCCCATGAACTCGCCGTTCACATACACCTGCGGAATCGTCGGCCAGTCGGAGAACTCCTTGATGCCCTGACGGATCTCGGCATCGGAGAGCACGTCGAAGGTCTCAAACGGCACGGCCAGGGCGTTGAGGATCTGAACCACGTTGTTGCTGAAGCCGCACTGGGGCATCAGCTTGCTGCCCTTCATGAACACGAACACGGGGCTGGTGGCGACCAGGGCCTCGATGCGCTGCTGGGTGCTGGGATCCATGGGTTGAAGGGTGGGGAATCAGGCGGGAACCGAGGTGTTGAGGGCCAGGGCGTGGATGGCCTCGCTGGCCAGTTCGCTGCGCAGGGCGCCGTAGACGAGCTGGTGCTGCTTGACCCGGCTCAGGCCGGCGAAGGCCGCCGAGACGACGCTCACCGAGAGGTGATCGCCACCGCCGGTGAGATCCTCCACGGCGACGACGGCATCGGGCAGGGCCTGGGTGATGGCGGAGCGGACCTGGTCAGGATGGACCATGCAGACCGGGGACGCGGCAACGGGCGCAGAATCTAGGCGCCCGTGCTCGCGATCTGGCTGGCGAAGGGCGCCGGGAAGCGTCCGAGCCGGATCAGAGACCGGGGGCCGGCGCAGCGGCGCCGTAGGGGGTCGTGACGAAGCCCAGTTCCAGCAGGTTCTGGTAGGCCTTCTGGCCCATGGAGCTGGCGGGGGTCATGATCTGGATGACCTCCACCAGCAGAGGGACGGCCACCTCAGGCTGATTCTGGCGGCGGAGCAATGCAGCCAGGCGCAGGTTGATGCTGGCCTGCAGTTCCAGGGCTTCGCGGCCCTTCTGGTCCATCTCGCGGGGAATGCGGGCATCGAGGCCGCGGAAGGCGCCGCTGAGGTTGCGGTAGAAGCGGGTCAGGCTCTGGGCGCCGGAGCGGGCCTGGTCGTAGGCGGCGCGGGCTTCAGCCAGACGGCCGGCGGCCGCGGCGGCATCCCCCTGGGCCACCTTGGCGTTGACGGCCGCCAGGTTGAGGCCGGTCGTGCCGGACTCGAGCACCTTCTGGGGCTCCTCCTGGGCAACGGCGGGACCGCTGAGGACTGGGCTGAGGGCCAGTCCAGCAGCCGAAGCGGCGGCCAGGGCGGCGAGGCTAAGGGCTGCGAGGGGCCGACGCACGGCAACTCCGATGAGGTCAAAAAACTCTACGGGCCCTGCAGGGGACGCCCCACCAGCAGGCGGGCCGCTTCCTCAGCTGATCGCATCGCGGCCGCCAGGTCCCGGTTGAGATCGGCCGCCGCCTGGCGGCCCACCCCCGCCAGCGTCAGCGGCGGCGCAAAGCAGAGGGCGGCGCGGTCACCGAAACGGGGCTTGGCGTGGCCGTAGGCCAGGCCCACCGGCACCACGGGCACCGACACCCCCTGACCCACCGCCAGGGCCGCCAGCCGCGCCAGCCCCGGCATCAGCCGCAGGGCGTCCTCGCCGTCCTGAATGATCCGGCCCTCGGGGAACACCACCAGCTGCTGGCCGGCCTGCAGCAGCTCCACCGCCAGGCGCAGCGAGGCCGCCGCCGGCTTGCGCGGGTTGACCGGGAAGCAGCCCAGCCGGTGCAGGAACCAGCCCTGCAGCCCCACCATCTCGTCGCTGCTGACCATGAAGCGGCAGTCGCGGCCACTGACGCGGCGGCCGGCGGCGTGGGGCAGCATCAGCGCATCCCAGCGGGAGCGGTGGGTGGGGGCCAGCAGCACCGGCCCGGAGCGCGGCAGGTGCTCGGCCCCCTGCACGCGCACGCCGGCGCGGAAGAAGCCCCGCAGGGCCACGTCCTGGGTGAGCACCATCGCCAGGGGCGCCAGCCAGGGGTTGATGCCGTTGCAGAGACTGCGCTCCCGCCGGCTCAGGGCCAGGGAGGCGGCGGCCGCGGCCTGGGGGGATGACGGCACGGGGGGCGGCACGGGCTCGGCCCCGGTCTGGTTGGCCATCGTCGGGGCTGTCATCTGCGCCTGCTGGGCCGTCATCCGCGCCTGGACTGAGCTGTTGGCCTGGACTGGAATGCCGGCCTGAACCGAAGTGTTGGCCTGGACCGAAGGGCTGGCCTGGTCTGTGGTCCAGGGCTCAGTCATGGACCGGCCGCCGGGCCGCCTTGGGCACGGATGGAAACCTAGGGGCCACCCGGCGGCCGATGGCGCCGGTGCGGGCAGTTGCCCGCGCGGCCCCGGCCCCGCACGCCCGGCTCCCAGCTCCGCGCGGCCAGCTCCTCACCCCCAGCGCCGCACTGCGCCCAGGCGATCCATAGGATCCGGACTCGCCCCATCCCCGGTGCCATGGCCAGCCTCGGCGTGAATCTCGATCACATCGCCAACGTGCGCCAGGCCCGCCGCACCGTGGAGCCCGACCCGGTGAGCTACGCCCTGCTGGCGGAACTGGGCGGCGCCGACGGCATCACCGTGCACCTGCGCGAAGACCGGCGCCACATCCAGGACCGGGACGTGGAGCTGCTGCGCCAGGTGGTGCGCAGCCGGCTCAACCTGGAGATGGCCGCCACCCCTGAGATGGAGGCCATCGCCCTGCGCCTCCGGCCCGACATGGTGACCCTGGTGCCGGAGAAGCGCGAGGAGGTCACCACGGAGGGTGGGCTCGACGTGGCCAGCCAGCTGCAGCCCCTGCAGGGCCTGGTGGGTCGGCTGCAGGGCGCCGGCATCGGCGTGAGCCTGTTCGTGGATGCCGAGGCGCGCCAGCTGGAAGCCTGCAGGGCCACGGGCGCCCGCTGGGTGGAGCTGCACACCGGCACCTATGCGGAGGCCAGCTGGAGCCAGCAGCCCCTGGAGCTGGCCCGCCTCACCGAGGGCAGCTTCATCGCCCGCAGCCTCGGCCTGCGGGTCAACGCCGGCCATGGCCTCACTTATCAGAACGTGGAGCCGGTGGCGGCGATCGAGGGGATGGAGGAGCTGAACATCGGCCACACGATCGTGGCCCGGGCCCTGGCGGTGGGCCTGCAGCAGGCCGTCAGCGAGATGCGGGCCTTGGTTCAGAATCCCCGCCGGGACCCCCTGTTCGGCAACACCGCCCCATGACCCACTACCACTTCGTGGCCGCCAGCGAGGCCTTCCTCACCGTGGAGGAGCCCCTCGATGAGGTGCTCAGGGAGCGGGTGCGCCACTACGGCGAAACCGGCAAGGCGATCGACTTCTGGCTGGTGAAGCGTCCGGCCTTCCTGGAGGCCCCCGAACTGGCGGGCGTGGCCGCCGGCGTCCCCCGGCCCGCGGCAGCGGTGGTGTCCAGCGATCCCAAATTCATCGAATTCCTCAAGCTGCGCCTGGAATTCGTGGCCAAGGGCAGCTTCGAGGCCCCCAGCCCCACCATCGCCGATCCCCTGGCCAGCGTCGGCTGAGCCGCTCAGAACAGCCCGAGAAACTTGCGGCGCGGCGCCTCGCCGTCCGGGCCGGAGGTCTCGCCGGACGGGGCAGGCCCGGGGCGGCCCTGCTGGCCGTCCTGCTGGTAGCGGGGCTTGGAGTCACCCACGGTGAACACCGCCTCCTTGTTCTTCCACCAGATCCAGTCGCGGATCGGCGGGGTGCGCAGCAGGTCGGCGCGGCTGAGGCCCAGCCCCAGCTTGCTCGAGGCGTCCAGCAGCACCTCCACCATCGCGTCGCCATCGCCACAGCGGGCCAGGGCCTCGTTGGTGCGCTGGGCGCCATCGAGGGCCTTCACCAGGGCGGCCACCCGGCGCCCCACCGGCAGGGATCTCAGATCCTGCCCGGAAGGGGTTGGGGCCGGAGCCTCGGAATCCATCGCTACCGCGCCTCCGGCCGCTTTTGCGTGTGGGCGCAAGCTATCAGCGCTGCTGAGCCACTGCCGAGCCGGCAATCCGTCTGCGCAGGGGCTGACAGAAGGCGGTATCGGAGGCAACACTGGTCCTAACGCGTCCGATCCATGGCGTCCCCCAGCAGCCGCTCCCGCCATTGGGTGATCGGCGATGTCCATGGCTGTGATGCCGCCCTGGAGCGGCTGCTCGACACGCTGCCGGCCCAGGACCGGCTGGTGTTCTGCGGCGATGTGATCAACCGGGGTCCCGGAATCGCGGCCACGATGGAGCGCGCCTGGGGGCTGGTGCAGAGCGGCCGGGCCGTGTGGCTCAAGGGCAACCACGAACAGGGCCTGGTGCAGGCCCTGCAGAGCGGCAGCTGGCGCGCCCAGCAGGGTCTGGCCGGCTGCGACACCTACCGCCACCTCGGCGATCGCCTCTGCCGCGCCTGGCTGGAGCGGCTCGACCACCTGCCGCTTGCCTATTGGGGCGATGGCTGGGTGGCCACCCACGCCGGCTTCGATCCGATCAGCTGGCAGCCGGATCTGACGGTCCGCATGGCCTTCTGGGACCACTACGACGGCCGCTTCGGCCAGGTGGTGATCGGCCACACCCCCGGACCCCACGTGCGGCATCTGCGCCACATCGTGATGGTGGACACCGGCGCCTGCTACGGCGGCGCGCTGAGTGCCTACTGCCCCGAAACCGGAGAGGTGGTGTCCGTGCCGGGGCTGCGGGCCGGCGACCAGCCCAAGGGCCTGGAGCTGTGGCCCGGCATGGGGCGCTTCAGCCCGCAGGCCCCCAGCCTGAGCCGCCGCTGACCCTTGCTCACGGTCTACCGCAGCAATCGGGCTGAACTGCTGGCCCAGCTCCTGGCCGCCCGGCTGCGGCTCAGTCCGCCGGGGCCCTTCGAGCCGGTGCAGGTGGTGGTGAACACCTGGCCCACCAGCCGCTGGCTGGGGGAACAGCTGGCGCTCGGGCTCGGCAGCGGCGCCGGTGCCTTCGCCGACGGCATCGCCGCCAACCTGCGCTTCCCGTTTCCCGGCAGCCACCTGCGCCAGCTGGTGGAGGCCGTGCTGCAGGACGGCGACGCCGGGGGGAGCCCAGCCGTCGGCGCCGACCCCTGGCGCGCCAACCAGCTGGTGTGGCCGCTGCTGGAGCTGCTGCCGGAGCTGGTGCAGCAGGGCGAGGCGACGCTGCTGCGCCAGTGGCTGCTGCAGCGGGGCCATGGCGACGGGCCCGCAGGCCACGGCTCGGGGCCGCTGGCCCTGGGCCACCTGGACCGTCCCCTCTGGCAGCTGGGCCGGGCCATCGCCGATGCCTTCGACGACTACACCCTCTACCGCCCGGCGATGCTCGCCGCCTGGAGTGCCGGCCAGCGGCTGGATGGGCGCGGCCAGCCCCTGCCGGCGCTGCAGCAGTGGCAGCCGCTGCTGTTCACCCGGCTGGCGGAGCGGCTGGGACGGGCGCCGTTCGGGCTGCGGGTGGCCGACGCCATCGAGCGCCTGCGGCACTGGCCCCCGGATCGGCCGATCCCGGGCCTGCAGCGCGGCAGCCCCCTGCGCCTGTTCGGTCTGAGCAGCATGGCGCCGGTGCAGGTGGAACTGCTGCAGGCCCTCTCCGGTCACCTGGAGGTGGAGCTCTACCTGCTCACCCCCTGCCGGGCGCTGTGGCAGCGGGTCGGGACAGGCGCTGGCAGGCTCAGTGGCGGACTCAGTAGCGGGCTCAGCGGAGCGGCCCTCGATCCCCTCGGGGAGGACTGGCTGCTGCAGGCCCCTGGCCTGGAGGCCCGCTTCGGGCGGCTGGGGGCCGAGTTCCAGCAGCTGCTGGAGGGCTCCGGCGACACCCAGCTCGGCGCCTGGGAGGAGCGGGACCTGTTCCTGGGCGCCGCCTGCCTGGCCCGCGAACAGCAGCAGCGGGAGCCGACCCTGCTGGAGCAGCTGCAGCAGCGGCTGGTGGACCCGGACGAGGCCGAGCCGCTTCAGCTGGCTGCGGGCGACCCCTCCCTGGAGTTCCACGCCTGCCCGGGCCGGCTGCGCCAGGTGCAGATCGTGCGCGACCGCATCCTGCAGCTGCTGGCCGCCGATGCCAGCCTGGCCCCCCGCGACATCCTGGTGATGACGCCCCAGGTGGAGGCCTTCGCTCCGCTGGTGGGGGCCGTCTTCGGCGACGGCGAGGCCACCGGGGTGGATCTGCCCTGGCGGCTCACCGACCGCAGCCAGCAGAGCGAGGCCGGCATCAGCAGCGGCCTGCTGGCCCTGCTGGAGCTGGGGGGCGAGCGGCTCACGGCCTCGGCCCTGGAGGGGCTGCTGGCCTGCCGGCCCCTGCTCGAGCACCGCCAGGTGCCGCCCACGGAGGCCGGCGCGATCACGGAGCTGCTGCAGCGCGCCGGCTTCCGCTGGGGCCTCGATGGCGCCGCCCGCGGCGGCGACCCGACCCACAGCCTGGCCTGGGCCCTGGACCGGCTGGTGCTCGGCCTGGTGCTGCCGGAGCAGCCCGGCCTGGCCCCGGCAGGGACCGCGCCGCTGGCCATGGCCGGCAGCCTGGAGCAGCAGGGCCGCTGGTTGCACCTGCTGCTGGGCCTGAAGCGGGCCCTCGAGCAGCTGGCCCGGCCCCGCACGCCGGCGGCCTGGGCCCCGCTGCTGCGGCAGCTGCTGACGGATCTGTTCGGCCAGGGCGGCGAGCGGGCCTGGGAGCTGCAGGCGATCCACGCGGCCCTCGCCGACTGGACGGAGCTGGCCGCCGCCAGTCCGCTGCAGCTGGAGGCGCCGGTGGTGGCGGAGGTGCTGGGGGAGCGCCTCAGCGCCGACAGCGGCCGCTTCGGCCACCGCAGCGGCGCCCTCACCATCAGTGCTCTGGAGCCGATGCGGGCCATCCCCCACCGGGTGATCGTGCTGATGGGCCTCGATGCCGGCAGCTTCCCCCGCCAGCGGGAGCGCCCTGGCTTCCACCTGATGGAGCAGCACCGCCAGCTGGGCGACCCCAGCCCCGGCGACCAGGACCGCTACGTGCTGCTGGAGAGCCTGCTCTCGGCCCGCGACCACCTGCTGATCAGCTGGAGCAGCCGCGACGAGCGCACCGGCGAGGCCCTGATGCCCTCCACCCCCGTGCGCCAGTGGCTGGCGCTGCTGGAGCAGGAGCTGGGCCCCGGAGCCGTGGCGCGGCTGCGGCGGGACCACAGTCCCAACCCCCTGGAGCGGCGCAACTTCCTGGCGGAGGGGCCCTGGCCGCCCGCCAGCTGCGACCGGCGTCTGCTGGAGGCCCGCCGGCTGCTGGATAGCCGCGGCGCCAGCCCACCCCAGCCCCTGGCCGCCGGTCCAGCCCCAGGGCCCGGCAGCCTGGCGGATCCTGAGGCCGAGGCCTTCACCGACCTGCAGCACTGGCTGCTGGCCCCCCAGGAGAGCTGGCTGGCGGCCCTGGGGCTCCGGCCCAGGGAATGGGGCCAGCAGGTGCAGGACCTCGAACCCCTCGCCCTGGAGGAGCGCAGCCGCGCCAGCCTGCTGCGGCAGCAGCTCGAGCGGAGCGCCGCCACCGGCGAGGACGCCCCCGACTGGGTGCGGCTGCAGCGGGGGCAGGGGGTGTTGCCACCCCACGCGGCAGGCCAGCTGGAGGCCCAGCAGCTCAGCAGCCGCTGGAGCACCCTGCGGGACTGCCTGGCCCAGCTGGGGGAGGAGCGGCTGGACACCGCCCGCCAGGGCGACCTGGCAGCGGAGCTGCGCTGGCGCAGCGACGCCCTGGTGCTGACCCACACCGCCAGGGTGCGCAGTCGCCAGGTGCTGCAGCTGTGGCTGGAACTGCTGCTGGCCGCCGCGGCCGGCCAGGCGCCGGCCCGCGGTGTGCTGATCGGCCGGGACGGGCCGCGCTTCCGGGTGGTGGGGCGGTTTGGGGCACCCCCGGCCGCCGCGGCCCGGGAGCAGCTGGAGCAGCTGCGGGCCTGGCGGGAGCAGTTCCGGCAGCGCTGCTGGCCCGTGCCCCCCGACACGGGCTGGGCCTTCGCCGCGGCGGAAGCCAGGAAGCCCGGATCGGGCTTCAGCAAGGCGGCGGCCTGCTGGGAGGGGGGCTTCCAGGGGCCGGGCGAGCGCGACCAGGAGGCCCAGGCCCTCTGCTTCGGAGCCTCGCTGCCGGCCCGGGAGCTGCTGGGGGAGACGTTCGAGCACTGGGCCCTGGAGCTCTGGCAACCGGTTCTCGCCCTCTACGAGGAGGTGAAGCCATGAGCCCCGCCGGCCCCGCCCTGCAGCCCTTCGACGCCAACCGCTTCCCGCTGGATCCGGGCGTGCGGCTGCTGGAGGCCAGCGCCGGCACCGGCAAGACCTTTGCCCTGGCCCACCTGGTGCTGCGGCTGGTCACCCGCCCCGAGGCTCCCCTCACCCTGCAGCAGCTGCTGGTGGTGACCTTCACCGAGGCCGCCGCCGCCGAGCTGCGGGACCGGATCGCCCTGCGCCTGCAGCAGGCCCTGGCCCTGGTGGAGGCCGGCGCGAGGCCGCCTGATCCGGGCGTCCCCGATCCTGAGGGTCCGGGTCCTGGCGACCAGCCGCCCGATCCGGTGCTGCTGGCCTGGCTGGAGCACCAGCACGACGGCCAGCGGGTGCGCGGCCAGCTGCTGCTGGCCCTCGAGCAGCTCGATCGGGCCGACATCACCACCATCCACGGCTTCTGCCGCCGCACCCTGCAGCGCCGCTCCCTCGAAGCCGGCCTGGGTCCGGCCGTGGAGCTGGAGAGCGACGACGGGGAGCGGCTGGCCCAGGTGTGCCACGACTACTGGCAGCAGCAGGTGCTGCCCGTTCCCCCGGCACTCCTGGCGGGGTTGCAGCAGCGGGGACTGGGCCCCGCGGTGCTGGAGAAGCTGCTGCAGCGGCTCGACGGCGATCCCGCCCTGGACCTCGATCCCCTGCCGGCGGAGCTCGACCTGGAGCAGTCCCTGGCCCCCCAGCTCATAGCGCTCTGGCCAGGGCTCTGGCAGCGCTTCCAGGCTGAGTGGCAGCAGCGGGGGACGGCCCTGGAGCAGGCCCTCTGCGCCACCGCCGCCGACCTGAAACGGGCCGGGGCCAAATACGACCCCTACGTGCTGAAGTCCAGCGGACGGGACGCCCAGGTGAGCGCCTGGATCGCGGCCCGGAACGGCGCGGTGCCGGGCTACGGGGAAGTGCTGGAGTTCAGCAACAGCGCCAAGAAGACCCGCGAGCGCCTGCTGCTCGACGTGTTCCACCCGGGTCCCTACGTCAAGGCCACGGCGCCGATCGAGGGGGAGGGCCGGCCCCTGCCGGAGGCGCCGCTGCTGCAGGCGATCGCCGACCTGGTGGATGGCCCCGCCGAACGGCTGCTGCTGCACTTCGCCCACTGGGGTCGACGCGAGCTGGCCCGGCGCCGCGGCCGCAGTGGCCGGATGGGCTTCGGCCAGCTGCTGGAGGGCCTGGATCCCGGCGCGGGGGACGGCCAGGGCGCCCTGATCGCGGCGGTGGCCGAGCGCTACCACGTGGCCCTGATCGACGAGTTCCAGGACACCGACCCGATCCAGTGGCGCATCCTGGAGCGGGCCTTCGCCGCCCCGGCCGGCACGCCGGCCCGCCACCTGCTGGTGATGGTGGGCGACCCCAAGCAGGCCATCTACCGCTTCCGCGGCGGCGAACTGGCCACCTACCGCCAGGCCCGCGATCGGGCCGACAGCCGCTACGGCCTCACCGAGAACCGCCGCTCCTCCGAGGGGCTGGTGGCGGGGTTCAACGCCCTGATGGTGCCGGCGGGCCTGCGGCACTCCGGCCTCGACGTGCCGGCGGTGGAGGCCTGCGCCCGCAAGGGGGAGCTGCTGCTGCCGGCGGACGAAGCGCCGCTGCAGCTGCTGGAGCTGGACAGCGAGACCCTGCCGGAGCAGGTGGCGGGCCTCTGCCTGGCCCTGCTGCAGCGCCGCCTGCGGCTGCGGCAGCCCGGCGCGGCGAGCACGGCGGGCCGCGAACGGCCCCTGGAGCCCGGCGATCTCTGCCTGCTGGTGGCCCGCCACAGCCAGGCGGAGGAGCTGCGGCGGTCCCTGGAGCGCCGCCACCTGCCCAGCCGGCTGGTGAGTCGCGGCGACGTGTTCGCCAGCGAGGGGGCCACGGGCCTGCAGCGGCTGCTCGATGCCCTGGCGGATCCCGGCCATGGGGGCCGGCAGCGGCTGCTGGCGGCCTCGCCGCTGCTGGGCTGGTCGGCCGAGCGCATCGCGGCTGCCCCACCGGAGGCCTGGGACACGCTGGCGGATGTCCTCAGCCGCCTGGCCGTCGCCCTGCCGCGCCAGGGACTGATGGCGGCCCTGGGCCAGCTACTGCGCACCGAGGGCCTGGCCCGGCTGTCGCTGGGGGGGCGGGCCCTGGCCGACCTGCAGCAGGCGGCGGAGCTGGCCCAGGAGCACATGCACCGCCATGGCCTCACGGCCGCCGCCGCCGCCGACTGGCTGCGGCGCCTGCGGCTCGACCCCGACCGGGAGGTGCCGGAAGCCCACCAGCTGCACAGCGCCGCCGCCGATTCCTCGATCGCGGTGGTGACCGTGCACCGCAGCAAGGGTCTGGAATACCCGGTGGTGGTCTGCCCCTACCTGTGGCTGGCGCCCCAGCCCCCCACCGGTGCCAGCCGCGAGCTCGGGCGCCGCTGGCGCCCGCAGGACAGCCGGGCGGCGCGCCTGGACCTGCACCTCAGTCCCCACTGGGGGGTGGGTCGCCAGGCCGCCCTCGACCACCAGGCCGCCCAGGAGCAGGAGAGCGAGCGCCTGGCCTACGTGGCCGCCACCAGGGCCCAGCACCTGCTGGTGCTCGGCTGGCGGCAGGAGAAGAAGCACGGCGCCAACCCCCTGGCCCCCTGGCTGCTGGAGCCCGGCGGCGCCCTGCGGGCGGACCTGCCGCTGCATCGCCTCGATCCCGCCGCGCTCCCCGCCTCCGACCGGCACTGGAGCCCGGAAGCTCCCCAGGGCACCCTCACCGGCGGGCCGGTCCCCCAGCACCGCCTCGACAGCCGCTGGGGCCGGGCCAGCTACTCCAGCTGGGCCCACAGCGCCAGCCCCCTGCCGCCCCAGGCCGCCGAGGAGGGGCGCGACACCGATGCCCTCAGCCGCGACAGCGAAGCGCCTGGCCTTGAGGGCCGTGAGCCCCTCGACCTGGAGACCGGCAGGGCCCCGATCCCCTCCGCCCCGGAGGACCCCCTGGAGCGCCGGGGCCCCCTGGCGGACTTCCCCCGCGGCGCCGGCCCCGGCGAGGCCCTGCACGCCATCCTCGAGCAGATCGACTACCGCCAGGAATCCAGCCACCCAGGCACGCAGGCCGTGGTGGAGCGGGAGCTGGGGCGGGCCGGCCTGGATCAGTCCCTGGCCGGCGCCCTGCTGGAGGGCCTGGAGCGGCTGCGGATCACGCCCCTCGGCGGCCCCCTCGGCCGCTTCCGCCTCGCGGATCTGGAGCGGCAGCAGCGGCTCAACGAGATGAACTTCGATCTGCCCCTGGCGGTGCCGGCGGACGCGGGGCTGGGCGCGGCCGGCGGGGAGACCGCCCAGCGCCGTTGCGTCACGGCCCAGGCCCTGGCGGCGGTGTTCGCCGCCCATCCCGGCGGCCTGTTCGGGCCCGCCTATGCCCAGACCCTGGCCCGGCTGGAGGTGGCCAGCCGCGGCTTCCTCACCGGCTCGATCGACCTGGTGTTCCGCTGCGGCGAGCGCTGGTGGGTGGCCGACTGGAAGAGCAACTGGCTGGGGGAGCGCGACGCCAGCGGCCAGCCCCTGGCCTGTGGCCCGCTCCACTACGGCCAGGCGGCGATGGCCGAGCTGATGGCCGCCAACCACTACCCGCTCCAGGCCCACCTCTATCTGGTGGCCCTGCACCGCTACCTGCGCTGGCGCCTGCCCGGCTACGCGCCGGAACGTCACCTGGGCGGCTACGCCTACGTGTTCCTGCGCGGCGCGCCCGGCCCAACGGCCGCCGACCCCGTGCCGGGGATGCTGGTGGAGCAGCCGCCCCTGGAGCGCCTGCTGGCCCTCGATCAGCTGCTGCAGGAGGGCGCCCGATGACGCGGAATCCGCAGGCCGCACCGGAGCCGCTCCAGCCGACGGCCACTCCGCCGCCGACCACACCGCCGGCCCAGTCCCAGGGTCCGGGCCCACTGGCCAGCGCCCTGCTGGACACCCTGCCGCGGCTCTATGGCGGAGCCGGCGATCCCCTGCTGCTGGAGCTGATCGCTGCCCTTGCAGCAGCCCTGGAGCGGGGTGCGCTGGAGCTGGAGCTGGCGGGGCCGGCGCCGGCGGAGGTAACGGCAGGACAGTGGCCGGAGGGCCACCGCCGGGCCCTGGAGACGTCGTCGCTGGTGGTGCGCGCGGAGGCCCTGGCCCAGCCCGGCCAGGGCCGCGACACGCACCCCGCAGACCCCGGCGAAGCGCCCCTGGTGCTGGACGGGGACCGGCTGCGCTGGCGCCGCTGGCACAGCCAGCTCGAGGCGGTGCTGGCGGCCCTGGCCGAGCGCGCCGCCGCGCCGCTGGAGCCGCCGCTGCCGCCCGAGGCCATCGCGCGGGCCGTGGCCACAGCCGCCGGCCATGGCCTCGACCAGCAGCAGCAGCGGGCCGTGGCAGCCCTGCTGCGCCATCGCCTCGTGCTGCTCGGCGGCGGCCCCGGCACCGGCAAGACCAGCACCGTCGTGCAGATGCTGGGCGCCGCCCTGGCGGTGGTTCCGCAGCTGCGGCTGCACCTGGCGGCGCCCACCGGCAAGGCCGCCACCCGCCTGCAGCAGGCCCTGGCGGCGGGCTCAGGGCAGCTCGATCCGGGCATCGCCGCCCGGCTGGAGCGGGCCCCCTGCACCACGCTGCACCGGCTTCTGGAGAGCAACGGCGAACGCTTCGGCCGCCACCGCCGCCATCCCCTGGGCCTCGATCTGCTGGTGGTGGACGAGGTGTCGATGGTGGATCTGCCGCTGATGCAGGCCCTGCTAGACGCCCTGCCGGCCCACTGCCAGCTGGTGCTGGTGGGGGATCCGGCTCAGCTGGCGCCGGTGGGCCCCGGGGCCGTGCTGCTGGAACTGCACCGCCCCGCCCGCCAGAGCGCCCTGGGGGAGGCGATGGTGGAACTCACCACCACCTACCGCAACAACGGTGCCCTGGCACGGCTGGCCCAGAGCCTGCGGCCGGGTGTGCAACAGGCCGTGGGGATGCCATGGCGCGAGCAGCTGCAGGCTCTGTCCCCCGCCGACAACCTGCGCTGGCAGCGGCTACCGCTGAACCGTCCGCCCCAGCTGGCCCTGGAGCGCCTGCGCGCCCACCAGCAGCGGCTGCGGGCCCTGGCCCTGGCCCTGGCCTGGCCCGAAGCCACCACCGCCAACGCCGCAGGCACCGCCGAGGTCCTCGCCAACGGGGAGCCCGCCCAACAGCCGCTTCCCGAGGGCATGGAAGCGCTGCTCGCCGAACTGGAGGCCTGCATCCTGCTCAGCCCCGTGCGCCAGGGGCGCTGGGGGGTAGAGGAGATCCACCGCCAGCTGCTGGGGGAGAGCTTCGGCCGCCCGCTGCAGCACTGGCCCCTGGCCACGCCGGTGCTGAACCAGCGCAACCTGCCCGAGCAGGGCCTGGCCAACGGCGACATCGGCGTGCTGGTGGAGCGCCGCGGCGAGCGGCTGGTGCTGTTCCCGGGCCCGAGGCTGCTGCACCCGGCGCGGCTGGGCGGTGCGGAACCGGCCCTGGCCCTGACGATCCACAAGTCCCAGGGGAGCCAGTACGGCGAGGTGCTGCTGCTGATGCCCCCCAGCCGCCACTGGGATCCGCGGCTGCTCTACACCGGCCTCACCCGCGCCCGCCTGCAGGCCAGCCTGACCACGCCGCCGGATCCGGAGTGGCTGCGGCCCTGAAGGCGGTGCACCCTGCCTAGCGTCGAGGCACTGCCAGGCCTGCCCGCCACCGCTCCATGCGTGAGCCCAGCGATCCAACGGCCGACCCTGCAGCACCAGAGGCGAGCGACGGGAGGGTCGTGCGGCCCTGGGGCTGGTTTGAGGCCCTGGGCGGCGGTGAGGGCTATCGGGTCAAACGGCTCTGGATCCGTGCCGGCGCCCGCATCAGCCTGCAGCGTCACCGCCACCGCAGCGAGCACTGGGTCGTGGTGGCCGGTTCGGGCCTGCTCGAGTGCGAGGGCCAGCAGCTTGAGGCCAACCCCGGCACCCTGCTCACAGTGCCCTGCGGCGCCATCCACCGCGCCAGTGCCGGCGCCGACGATCTGCTGATCGTGGAGGTGCAGCGGGGAGAGGATTTGCGCGAGGACGACATCGAGCGCCTGGCCGACGACTACAACCGAGCCTGAGGAGCCCTTCGGGCCAGGTGTTAAGGTTTCTTTTCACCCTTTGTGAAGGGCAAGGCAGTTTTCTGATCCGCGACCGCGCCAGCCGTCCGCAGGTCCATCGGCACCCAGGCCATGGACCCCCGCAACGGCTTCCTTCGGTGCTCGCAGTGATCCACGGGTGTCTGCCGGCCTGCGACGAAGGAATTACCAGGCCCAGACCTCACCAGTGACCCATACCTCCGTCGAGAGCTTCAGCTGCTCTGTGGATCTCAGCGTGTCTGAACACGTCTCTGAACAGCTCCCTGAGCACGTGTCCGACCAGCTGCCCGAAACGCTTTCGGAGCCGATCGCCATCCTCAGCGAGGACGACGACAGCAGCGCCACCCCGGCCCCGGCCAGTGGCTTCGCCGGCTTCGGCTTCGGTCCCGAACTGCTGGAGGCCCTGGCGGCCATCGGCTACCAGGAGCCCTCCCCGATCCAGAAGGCCGCCATCCCCGAGCTGATGCTCGGCCGTGACCTGGTGGGCCAGGCCCAGACCGGCACCGGCAAGACCGCGGCCTTCGCCCTGCCGCTGCTCGCCGCCCTCGATCCGGCCCAGCGCACCCCCCAGGTGCTGGTGCTGACCCCCACCCGTGAGCTGGCCATCCAGGTGGCCGAGTCTTTCAACAGCTATGCGGCCAAGCTGCCGCACCTGCGGGTGCTGCCCATCTACGGCGGTGCCGACTTCCGCGATCAGATCGCCCGGCTCAAGCGGGGTGTGCAGGTGGTGGTGGGCACCCCCGGCCGGGTGATGGACCACATGCGCCAGGGCACCCTCGACCTGTCCGGGCTGCGCAGCCTGGTGCTCGATGAGGCCGACGAGATGCTGCGCATGGGCTTCATCGACGACGTGGAGTGGGTGCTGGGTCAGCTGCCCGAGAAGCGCCAGGTGGTGCTCTTCTCCGCCACCATGCCCGCCGAGATCCGCCGCATCTCCCACCAGTACCTGAACGATCCGGCCGAGATCACGATCAAAACCAAGGGGTCCGATTCGAGCCGCATCCGCCAGCGCTACATCACGGTGAACGGCCCCCAGAAGCTGGAGGCCCTCAGCCGCGTGCTGGAGGCGGAAACCAAGGAGGGGGTGATCATCTTTGCCCGCACCAAGGCGATCACCGTCACGGTGGCCGAATCCCTGGAGGCCAAGGGCTACGACGTGGCCGTGCTCAACGGCGACGTGGCCCAGAACCAACGCGAGCGCACCATCGAGCGGCTCAAGAGCGGCAGTGTCGATGTGCTCGTGGCCACCGATGTGGCCGCCCGCGGCCTGGATGTGGATCGCATCACACTGGTGGTGAACTACGACATCCCCTTCGATTCAGAGGCCTACGTGCACCGCATCGGCCGCACCGGCCGGGCCGGCCGCACCGGCGACGCCATCCTGTTCATCACCCCGCGGGAGCGCCGCTTCCTCGGCGGCCTGGAGCGGGCCGTGGGCCGGCCGATCGAGCCGATGGAGGTGCCCAGCAACGCCACCATCAACCAGAACCGCCTCGATCGCCTGCGGGAACGGCTCACCAAGGCCCTGGCCACCAGCCAGGTCGAGGCCGATCCCAGCCAGCCCTCCAGCCGCGACCCCAAGGCGGAGGAGCGGGCTCTGCTCTCCGAAATCCTGCAGCGCATCGCCGGGGAGCAGGGCGTGAGCGGCGACCAGCTGGCCCTGGCCGCCCTGCAGCTGGCGGTGGGCGAGCAGCCCCTGCTGGTGCACGGCGACGAGAACTGGCTGCGCCAGCTGCCCGGTGCCCGCGATGGCCGCCGGGGTGAGCGGGAGCAGCGCGGCGATCGCCCCGGCCCCGCCGCCGGTGGCGCCGCCCGCCGCGGCCCCCGCGAGCAGGCCGGCCCGCCGGAAGGTCACATGGAGCGCTTCCGCATCGAGGTGGGCTGGCAGGACCGGGTCAAGCCGGGCAACATCGTCGGCGCCATCGCCAATGAGGCGGGCCTGACTGGCCGCAGCATCGGCCGGATCCAGATCTTCGACAGCCACAGCATGGTGGATCTGCCCAAGGGCATGCCCGAGGACGTGTTCACCTCGCTCAAGCGCCTGCGGGTGATGAACAAGGAGCTGCAGATCAGCCGCGTGCGGGTCTGAGCTCCAGATCCCGCGGGCTCGCGTCCACGGGATCAGCTCCTGTCTGGAAGTGGTGACCGATTGAGTCCCTTCGGTCCGCCAGTCGGACCGTGACGGGCCTGGAGAACCGCCCCTCCAGGCCCCGGACCGGGCTTCAGGCGCAGAGGCCGGTGACGCCACCGGTGGAGAGCACGCTGACCTGCTCCAGGCTCAGCTGCTCCACGGCCGCAATCAAGGTTGTCTGCACCGCCTCGCTTTCACAGGCGACCAGGCTCTGCAACAGGTCAAAGCGATCCTGGTGGGTGAGCTCACCATCGTCGCGCCAGGCCAGACTCCAGGGAACGGGTGCCGTCATCACAGGACTCGTTAACGGGTGAGGATTCACTGACAATGGGACAGTAGCCGGGTGCGCGGGACTTCCTTCCGGTTCGCTTCGGTTCTGCTTCAAGCCTCGTTACCTGGGGCGTCCCCCGCTGTGCTCCGCCGGCGCCGGAAGGGCCGGCCCCCACAGGTTCGCGGCCGTGCTGACCCTGTAGGCTTGACCTCGATTCCAAGGCTTTCAGGCTCCACTCGGAACCGCAGCATCCACGAATCAGTTCCAGGTTCCGCTAAAGGAATGACCATTTACGTAGGCAACCTCTCGTTCCAGGCCGAACAGGAGGATCTGCTCGATCTCTTCAGCCAGTACGGCGAAGTCTCCAAGTGCAGCCTTCCCCTTGATCGCGAGACCGGCCGCAAGCGCGGTTTCGCCTTCGTGGAGATGGCCAACGACGCCGATGAGCAGAAGGCCATCGACGACCTCCAGAACGTGGAGTGGATGGGCCGCATGATCCGCGTCAACAAGGCCACCCCCCGTGAAGGTGGCGGTGGTGGCGGCGGCGGCGGTCGCGGTGGTTACGGCGGTGGCGGCGGCGGCAACCGCGGTGGCGGCTATGGCGGCGGCGGCGGTGGTCGCGGCGGCTATGGCGGCGGCGGCGGTGGTGGTGGCTACGGCGGTGGTGATGCCGGCGGCTACGGCGGCGGCGGCAACCGCTGGTGAACGACCCGCGTTGACCTCTGCCCCGGGACCCGCCAAGGCGAGTCCCGGGGTTGTTCTGTTGGCGGGTTCAGAGCTGCTCGGCCCATGGCGGCCACTCCCGCAGCGACCTCTCCCGCGGCTGCACCCTGGCCCCCGGCCCAGCCCCTTTAATGGCGCCAGATCCGCCGGCCCAGCGCCGCCGCTCCCATGGCTCCAGCCGTCGCCGGCCCGCCCCGCCCCCAGCCCCCGGCCCTGCGCCGGCTGCTGATCACCCTGCGGCCCCATCGCCGCCTGGTCTGGCTGGCCGCCGGCTGCTCGGTGCTCAACAAGCTGTTCGATCTGGCACCGCCGGTGCTGATCGGCCTGGCGGTCGACGTGGTGGTGAAGCAGAACACCTCCTGGCTGGCCGCCTTCGGCGTGGTGTCGGTGCCAGGCCAGCTGGGGGTGCTGGCGGTGCTCTCGTTCCTGATCTGGAGCGCCGAATCGCTGTTCGAATACCTCTACGCCCTGCTCTGGCGCAACCTGGCCCAGACGGTGCAGCACGAGCTGCGACTCGAGGCCTACGACCACCTCCAGAAGCTGGAGATGGGTTTTTTCGAGGCCAGCAGCAGCGGCCGGCTGATGGCGATCCTCAACGACGACATCAACCAGCTGGAGCGCTTCCTCGACCACGGCGCCAATGAACTGCTGCAGCTGATCACCACCGTGCTGGCCGTGGGTGGCGCCATGGTGTGGCTGTCGCCCACGGTGGCCGGGGTGTCCTTCCTGCCGATCCCGGTGATCCTGTGGGGATCGCTCAGCTTCCAGAAACGTCTCCAGCCGCGCTATCGCGAGGTGCGCGAGAAGGCCGGGGACCTGGCCAGCCGCCTCAGCAACAACCTCGGCGGCATGCTCACGATCAAGAGCTACGCCGCCGAGGCCTGGGAGTGGGAACGGCTCCGGATCGAGAGCGACGCCTACCGCAGCAGCAACCGCCGCGCCATCCGCCTCTCGGCCGCCTTCATTCCGCTGATCCGCTTCGCGATCCTGTTCGCCTTCCTGGCGATCCTGGTGATCGGCGGCCTTCAGGCGTGGCAGGGGACCATCGCCGTGGGCACCTATTCGTTCCTGGTGTTCATCACCCAGCGCCTGCTCTGGCCCCTCACCACCCTGGGCCGCACCCTCGACGACTACCAGCGGGGCATGGCCTCCACCCAGCGGGTGCTGGATCTGCTGGAGACGCCGATCGCCATTCCCGATGGCCATCGCCCCCTGCCCCTGGCGTCGGTGCGGGGGGAGCTGGAGTTTGCCGGCGTGGGCTTCGGCTACGCCGGCCGGGAGCCGCTACTGGCGGACTTCAACCTGCGGGTGCCGGCCGGCAGCACCGTCGGGATCGTGGGCGCCACGGGCTCGGGCAAGAGCACGATCGTGAAGCTGCTGCTGCGCCTCTACGAGGTGAAGCACGGTGAGATCCGCCTCGATGGCCTGCCGATCCACGAGCTGGAGCTGGGCGACCTGCGCCGCGCCATCGGTCTGGTGAGCCAGGAGGTGTTCCTGTTCCACGGCACGGTGGCCGAGAACATCGCCTACGGCAGCTTCGACGCCACCCCGGAGGCGATCGCCCGGGCGGCCCTGCTGGCGGAGGCGTCGCGCTTCATCGAGGCCCTGCCCCACGGCTACGCCACGGTGGTGGGGGAGCGGGGCCAACGCCTCTCGGGCGGCCAGCGCCAGCGCATCGCCCTGGCCCGGGCCATCCTCAAGGACCCGCCGGTGCTGATCCTCGATGAGGCCACGGCCGCCGTGGACAACGAGACCGAGGCGGCGATCCAGCGCTCCCTCGACACCATCACCCGACACCGCACCACCCTGGTGATCGCCCACCGCCTCTCCACCGTGCGCCACGCCGATCTGATCGTGGTGATGGACCACGGCCGCATCGTCGAGAGCGGGCGGCACGAGCAGCTGATCGGCGCCGGTGGGGCCTACGCCAACCTCTGGCGGGTGCAGGCAGGCCTGCGGGACGGCGAAGCCCTCAGCCTCTGAGGCCCCAGGCGCCGCCGGACAGGACCGTACACCCGGGTCGGGAGATCCCCACCAGCGCAAGGAGTCTGCCCACCAACAGCCCTCCATAGGCTGATTCCATCGTGTTGCTACCCAGTCGTGATGGAAGGGTCCTTCCCCAGCCCCCAGGCCGTCCCCGAGGCCATCAGCTTCCGCCAGCTCAGCCACCTGCTGCAGAACGCCGCGGCCGATGGGGCTGTGGCGGGTGAAGCCGGCGAGGAGCAGCTGGCCCAGCTGGAGCGGCTCCTCGAGGCGTACGCCCGCCTCGGCCGCACCGTGCTCGACCAGCTGGAGCAGCACAGCGGCGAGCTGCAGGCCAACCGCACGGCCCAGCAGCTGATGGCCCTGGGCGCCCTCGGTGCCCACATCCGCCTCGGCCTGCACGCCCTGGCCGCCAGTCGGGCGTGAGACTGGGCCCGTTGATCCGCGGGCCCGTCGATCCGAGAGCCCGGCGATCCGAGGATCAGGAGATCCGAGGGCCCCATACGGACCAGTTCGCCCAGCACTGGCCAGCGCAGAAACTGACCGTCGCCTAGGTCGCAGATGGCAGCGGGTCAAGAGGCATGAAATAAGTTTTGAGAATGAAGAGTCCCGCCCTGAAGATGCCCCAGGCTCCCCGCCGCGATGGCCGCACTCCGGTGCTGCTCGCAGCGGTGATCGGCCTGGGGGGCGGACTGCTGCTGGCGGCCCCCCTCACCGAGCTGCTCCAGGGCCACCTGCAGGAGAAGACCAAGGCCCTGATCAACCCCTTCAGCGCCTGGGCCGGCCTGGGGGATCAGGAGGTGGTGATCCTCGGCACCGATGTGGGCGGCGGCAACACCGATGTGATGTACACCCTGCGGGTCAAGGACGGGGTCACCCACCTGACCCAGGTGCCGCGGGACACCTACATCGACTCCAGCAGCTTCGGGCCGCTCAAGGCCAATGCGCTTTACGCCATGGGCGGGCCGGAGGCCGTGAAGGGCGAGCTCTCCCGCCACCTGGGCCGCCCGATCGACCACCACGTCCTGGTGAACCTGTCGGTGATCCGGCGGCTGGGCGATGCCCTCGGCGGCCTGGAGGTGAACGTTCCCAAGCGGATGGTTTACACCGACAACACCCAGGGGCTCACCATCGATCTGCAGCCCGGCCTCCAGACCCTCAAGGGCCGCGACCTGGAGGGCTTCCTGCGCTTCCGGCACGATGAGATGGGCGACATCGGCCGGCTCGACCGCCAGAAGCTGCTGCTCAAGGCCCTCTTCCAGAAGATCACCACCCCCGAGAACCTGGTGCGCCTGCCGGCCCTGCTGGCGGCCGCCGGCAAGGACCTCAAGACCGACCTTGGCCCGATGGAACTGGGCGGCCTGATCACCGCCATGGGCGGCACCAAACTCGAAGCGGAACGCCTCGGCGGACGCCCCTTCGATCGCGACGGCATCAGCTATTGGGAGGCCGAGTGGCCCGCCCAGGCCGCTGGCGCGGCCGGAGCCGCCGCCGGAGCCACCAGCGACCGCTACCGCTTCCTGTTCTGATCCCGCTGTCAGGGCGGCTCAGCGGCATCGGGCAGCCCAGCCGTTCCCGGCGGCTCCGCTGAGGCCGCCACTTCGGCTCGGTAGGCGGCTGGCACCAGCACCAGGAACAGCCACCACCACAGCAGCACCGCCGCGGCCAGGGGCGCGGTGATCCACCAGCGCCCCAGCAGCAGCCAGCTGCCGGCGACCACCGCCACGCCGCTCAGCAGAATCGACCAGGGCTGGCACCACCAGGGTTTGTGCTGCCAGAGGCTGTCGCCAACCATCGCGTCATCAGCCATTGCGCCCTCAGCCATGGGGGTCAGGTGGGGGAGTGGCCATCGGAACTGTCCGAGCCGCGGCGGCGCTCGCCCGTGTCCTTGCGCCGATCTCCTGCAACGCGGCGCTCCTGGCCGGCAGCCGCCCCGTCCCCATGGCCGCCGTGGTGATGGGCGCGGCGATCTCCGGGGGCGGCATCGGCCTGGTCGGCAGCCTTGGGATCGGTGACGGGCCCATCACCGTGGCCATTTTCGCTGCGGGAGAGGGTCAGCAGGGCCAGGCCCAGGGCCGCAAACGCCAGCACCGGCGTGGAGGCCGCCACGGTGACGCCCAGGGAGGCGGTGAACCAGATCGAGGCGGCACTGGTGAGACCGTGAACCTGGGGCGTGCCGCGCTTGCGCGTCCCCCGATCCACCAGGATCTCGCCGGCCCCGAGGAAGCCCACACCGGTGGCCACCCCCTGGATCGCCCGGCTGCGGGCCTGGGGATCGCCCTCCAGACCCGCCGCCGCCAGCACCATCAGGCAGGCGCTCAGCCCCACCAGCACGTGCACCCGCACCCGGTTGGGGTGGGGCGCCTGGGTGTAGTGGGCGCGGTTGAAGCCCACGGCCAGGCCGCAGAGCACAGCCAGGCCCATGCGCAGCAGGGCTTCGAGATCAGGGGTGAGCTGCAGGGGGGGCATGGCCCCATGGATAGGGCGGAACGCCTGGGTGCGCCATAGGCTCCAGGCGATTCGTGCCAGCCGGTGTCCGTGAACCCCCAGCTGGTGCGCAACAGCCTCAAGCTGGCCACGGCGGCCTTTTTCACCGCCGCCGTGGCCAGCTGGTGTGAGCGGGTGGAGTTCCTCTGGTACCCGCTCATGGCCGTGGTGATCGTGGTGGACGACAACGACGATCAGACCCTCCAGGCGGCTTCAGCCCGGGTGCTGGGCACCGTGGTGGGGGGGCTGGTCACCTTCGTGGTCCACACGGTGCTCAGCGGCTGGAGCGGCGTGCTGGTGTCGATGCTGATCCTGCTGCCGCTGCTGCGCCTGCTGGGCTGGCAGTCGGCCGCCGGCACGGCGGCGCTGCTGAGCGTGATGTTCCTGATGATCCCCACCCACGTGGCGCTCAACTGGGAGTACGTCGTCAACCGGGCCCTCGACACGGTGGTGGGCTGCCTGATCGCCATCGGCGTCGGGCTGCTGTTCTGGCCCCGCAATGGCCTGCAGCAGCTGGAGCAGGCGGAGGCGGGACTGCGCCAGGCCCTGGCCCGCCAGCTCCAGGCCTACGGGCGGTGGGTCCAGCAGGGGGAGGCGCGCCCCCAGCCGCTGCCGCCGGCGCCGCTCACGGAGTCCCTGCTCCGCATGGAGCAGCTGGTGCTGCAGGAGCAGCGGGGCCCGCGCCAGGGCGAACTGCGCCGGCGGCGCTGGCCGCAGCGGCTGATGCTGTGGCAGAGCGCCCACCACCACTGGCTGCAATGGGAGCGACTGATGGCCCACCTGCCTGAGGGGCCCCCCACCGGTCCGGGACCCATCGCCGCCAGCCTTCAGGCCCTGGCGGACCGGCTGGCCGGCCGGCCAGGGGTCCGCCCCTCCCAGGATCCGCGGCCGTGGCAGGAGCTGGCCCAGCGGAACCGCTGGCCCCTGCTGGTGCTGCTGTCCCTGGCGGAGGAACAGCGCCCTCTGCTCAGCAGCCTGGGGGGCCTAGGCCGGCTGGGGCAGCCCCCCCGGACCCGCGCCTCGGACCAAGGTCGATGCTGATCCGTCGTGCCGAACTGCGCCTCGCCTTCACCGCCGGGCTCACCAACGCCTTCGCCCTCCTGAGCGGACTGCCCTTCGGCTATTACGCGCCCCTGGCGGTGCTGGCGGTGTGCACCGGCAGTTATGGCGGCTCCCTGGCCCTCGGACGGCAGCGGCTGCTGGGATCCCTGCTGGGGGCCGCGATCCTGCTGGTGGCCTATGGGGGCCTCAAGGACCTCCCCCTGCCCCTCGGCATGGCCGTGGCCCTGGGGGCCCTGCGGCTGTTCGGCGGTGCCCTGGGCCTGCAGGTGGGCTACAAGGTGGGAGGCATGATCGTTGTGATGGGCTGGCTGGTCCACGACGACCAGCTCGCCGCCTGGATCCCGCTGCGACTGTTCTGGACGGCGTTCGGCATCCTGACGGCGCTGCTGAGCCTGCGGCTGTTCTGGCCGGCCCGGGCCAGCGCCGCCAGCCTGCAGGGCTACGCGACCCTGCTGCGCGACCTTGCCCTGGCCCTGGAGGCCGCGGCCGACCCGCAGCCCCACCGACGGGAGAGACGCCGCCAGCTGCGCACGCAGCTGGTGAGCCAGCGCCGCCTGGAGGTCCAGGTGACGAACGAACTGGGCAGCCGCCCGGAGCACCACCCCCTGCACCAGCTGCTGCAAGTGCTCGACGACTGCTGCTCCAGGCTGATCGTGAGCAGCGACAGCCTCGGACGCCAGGGAGCCTGGACAGACCTTCCGCCCGCCCTCGGCGATCTGCACCAGGCCCAGGCCGATCTGCTGGGCGCCCTGGCCCAGAGGCTGCGGCTCTGGGCCGAGCAGTTGGAGACCCCGGGGGAGCCCCTGCCACCACCGCCCAGCCAGCCGATGGCGATCCCAGACCGCTGGATGACGCTGGAACGCCGCCTGGCCGATCCCGACCTCTGCAGCGCATCCCCTGGCCTGAGCCTGGAGGGGCTCCAGCACAACGCCAGCCGCCTGACCCTGTGCAGCCTGGCCCTGCGCACCCTGGAAACCGGCGAGCGCCGCTGGCGCGGCCTGGCCGGCGTCGACGCCCGTTCCGCTGCCGTTCAGCGCGGCCGTGACGCCAGCCAGCGCTCGAGGCGATAGCCCAGCACCACCAGCAGCACCACCAGCCAGAACCACAGCTCCGGGGCGTTGGCGTTGCAGAGCACGATCAGCAGCACCAGCTCACTGGCTAGCCAGGGCAGCTCCTGCCGCAGCAGCGGGTTGCGGATCCTCGGACGGGGAAGGGCCATGGCGGTCAGGGCAGGGCGCCGGGCTGGCGCAGGAACGGCCTATTCCAGAGGCTGTCGATGCGCAGGCTGCGGTAGCCACCGGTGAGGGAGCGCAGGCCCGGAATCACGTAGCTGATCGGGCTGCGCCACTCCACATAGGCATGGCTGCTCACGGTGAGTCCTTCCCGCACCGGGAAGACGCCGCTGCCGCCGGAGAGGGTCCAGCGGTAGCCATCGGCGCTGCGGGGGTCGCGAAGCAGGCGGATGTCGGCGCGCATCACGGGGCCACCCTTGCTGAGATCCCTGGCCAGCTGCGGGTTGCCGATCGTCGTCGAGATGTCGTCCTGGGTGGCGGGCAGCGTCAGCACGCGGCTCACCGTGCCCACGATGCCGCCGAAGCGGCCCCGCTGGTTCCACATCGGCACCACCTCCACCGGCAGCCCCAGGGGCAGGCGCCGGGCGTCGGCAGGATCGAAGTAGGCCACCGCCATCAGCGCCGGCTGCGGGGCTCCCGGCGCGATGGGGCGGCCGATGGTGCCCAGCCGCTGGCCGGTGCCCACGGTCTGACCGGGAATCACCTGCAGGTCGAGCACGGTGCCGTCCCGCTCGGCCTCCACCTGGCCGTCGTAGGCGATCCTGGCGTCGGTGACCCGGATCTGGCGCCTGAGATCACCGATCTGGTAGCGCCGCTGCTGGGCCTCGCTCTCGATCTGGAGCTTCACCTTCTGGTAGTCGGTGAGCACCGTCTTCTCGTTGATCGCGACCTGGTCGAGGTCGACGCTCGTGCTGGTGAAGCCCTGCTCCGTCGCCACCACGGCACTGGAGAGCGGAGCCACCACCTCGCGCTTGGCCAGCCACTCCAGGCTGCGGAGCTTGTCGGCGTAGGTGGCCTGCAGGCGCTGGAAGCGGCGACGGTCGTCGCGCAGCTTGGCCAGGGCGGTGTCCACGCTGAGCTGCTCAGTGGTGAGCCGCAGCCGATCGCGCCGATCAAGATCGCGGTTGATGCGCTCCAGCTGGGCCAGATTGCCCTTCTGCTGCTGCAGCTGCCGCTCCAGCACGGGCAGGTAGAGCTGCATCAGCACCTGGCCCCGGCGCACCGGCTCACCCACCTGCACGTGGATCGTCCGCACCTGGCCGCCGGCGCGGGCGTCGAGGATGCCGGCGTTGTTGGGGTAGAGCAGCACCCCCCGGCCCATCACCTCGGTGGGAACGGGCCAGAACAGCCCCCACAGCAGCAGGGCCCCGCCCATGCCGGCCAGGCAGACCCCCACCTGGTCGTGGTCGCTGAGCCGCCGCCAGCGGCCGGGCAGCCGCTGCGACCTCGCGGATTCGGAGGGAGGTAGGGACGGCACCATGGCGCCCAGCTTGGGGCAGGCTCACCCGATTGAAGCAAGGCCGCCCTGAAGGGCAGCGCCAGGGGGCCAACCCGCAGGAATCGATCGAGCAAACTGGGCGCCGCTGGCGGGACCTGGGCAGATGGGCACGGCTGCACCGCATCGGCGCTGGCGGGGAGCGCTGGCGGGCGCGCTCAGCGCGCTGATCGCCCTGCCCGGCCCCGGCCAGGCCCAGAGCCCGGGCACCGCGCAGCTGGAGCGCAGCTGGCGGGACCTGGACCAGCAGCTGCGGGCCCTCGATGCCCTGATCCCCCTCGATCCAGACCCGGCCGCCGACCGCCGTGCCGATGGGCTCACGCCGAGCCAGCCGCTGCCGGAGGCCCTGCTGCGGCCCAACCGCCCTGCCACCGGCGTGCTGCTGCGGCCTGCCGCCGCGCCGGCCCCGCCCCTGAGCCTGCCGACCGCCGCCAGCCTGCAGGCCGGCAGCATCCAGAGCCTGAGTCTGGAGCAGGCCCTCGCCATCGCCTTCGCCAACAGCGCCGGCCTGCAGGCCCAGCGGGAGCTGGTGGCGGCGGCCCTGGCGGAGCTACAGGCCCAGCTGGGCAGCTACTGGCCGCGCATCAGCGCCTTCGCCAATGGCAGCAGCGGCCAGAGCAGCCTCTATGCCAACGCACCGGTGGGCAGTGGCCGCCTGGGTCTGGGGCCCCAGTTCTCAGCCACGGGGCTGCTGGGGGCCAACGGCCAGGCGACACCCGGCGCCTTCTACGTTCCCAGCGGCGGGTCCGCGTCCCTCACCACCACCACCAGCGGTGGCGCAGCCGGCCTGCAGCTCGACTACGCCCTGATCGACTTCGCCCGCAGCCCCACGGTGCAGGCGGCCCGGGCGCGGCTGCAGCGGGAGCGCCACAGCTATGCCAACCAGCTGCGCCTGCTGCAGCTGCAGGTGAGTGAGGCCTACTACCAGCTGCAGCAGGCGGATCAGACCGTGCGCATCCAGGACGCCGCCGTGCGCAACGACCTGCTGATCCTGCGGGACGCCCTCGATCTCCAGCAGGCCGGCCTGGTGCCACGCCTCGATGTGCTGCGCCGCCGCGCCATCGAAGCGGCCAACCAGGAGACCCTGATCCAGGCCCTGGCGGATCGGGCCGTGGCCCGCCGCCAGCTGGCGGTGCTGCTGACCCTGCCACCGGGCCTGACGCCCAGCGCCGGCGATCCGATCACGCCGATGCCCCGCTGGCCCCTGGACCTGGAGGAGAGCCTGCTGGCCGCCTACCGCGGCAACCCCGAGCTGGAGGCGATCCTCGCTACCCGCGAAGCCCTGGCCCGGCAGCGGGACGCCACGGCGGCGGCGCTGCTGCCCAGGCTGTCGCTGTTCGCCAATGGCGGCCTCTACGGCAGCACGGCCAACACCTTCAACGTGAGCGCCAGCAACGGCGGCTGCTGCGGCACCACGGTGATCCCGGTGCAGAACAGCAGCGGCGGCGACTGGTCGGTGGGGCTGAACCTGCAGTGGCTGCTGTTCGACGCCGGCAGCACCGCCGGCCAGGTGCGCGCCCTGGCCCGCCGCGAGGCCGCCACCAGCCAGCAGGTCGCCGCCCAGCGGGATGCCATCCGGCTGCGGCTGGAGCAGGCCTTCTTCAGCCACGAGGCCAGCCTGGCCAAGCTCTCTGCGGCCCGCCGCGGCGTCGCCGCCGCCCTGGAGGCCTTCCGCGACGTGAAGCTGCGCTATCAGACCGGCCTCTCCAGCGAGGTGGACCTCTCGAATACCCAGGAACGGCTGATCGCCAGCCTCGTGCAACGGCTCAACGCCACGGTGGGGGTGAACATCAGCTACGCGCGGCTGCTGCGGGAGCTGCTGCCGATGCCCCTGGATCCGGGGGCACCCCTCACACCGCAGCTCAACCTGCCGCCTGGGGCAGCACCCCAAGCCGCTGCAGGGCATCCAGGGCCGGGCCGCCCGGATCCGCCAGGCACGCCGCCAGCAGGGGCGCCAGCACCGGCACCTGGGCAAAGCCGCCGCTGAAGCCACTGAACACCCACAGGCCCGGCGCCCCGGCCACGGGCCCGGCCAAAGGTTGCCCTTCACTGCAGAAGCTCACGCAGGCCTGGCGGTAGCGGGCCGGCACGGCCTGCCAGGCCGAGGTCAAGGGCTCGAGGCCCTGACGCAGGCGCTGCTCCATCCGCTGCGGGTCGGGCTCCGGATCGGCGGGGGCGCCGGAGCCGGTGGCGGCCGGCCGCACCAGGGTGAGCTGGCCCACCAGGGCGCCACGGCCCCGCGGCACCACGCCGGGATCCACGATCCAGGCCTCGGCCTCCAGCTCCGGCGCCCGGCGTTCCAGCTCCGGCCGCTGGAACTGCAGCGGCAGCTGCAGCTGATCGGGCGACAGATCAGGCGGGCGCGCCTGCAGCTGCAGCACCCCCGCCCAGCTGCTGCGCAGCCGCGCCGGCAGGTCCGGCCAGAGCGCCCGGCAGCCACTGCCCGCCGCCAGCACCACCTGGGCGGCCTGCAGCGGCGGCCCCTCCACCAGGTGCACCCGCCAGCCGGAGCCTGAGCGCTCCAGGGTCTGGGCCTGGCCCCGCCGCACCTCCACCCCCGCCGCGGCCAGCGCCGCCGGCAGCCGCTGGCCGAAGGCCTCGCCATCCACCTGGGAGACGGGCAGGGGCAGACGCCAGTGGGCGGGATGCCAGCCCAGGGCCCCATGGCGATCCTCCAACGCCCGCCAGCGCGCGCCCGCCTGGGGGGCGAGCCGCGCCAGGGCCGTGGCGGCCAGCGGCCAGCCCGGGATCACGCCGTAGCTGAGCGCGGTGGCCGTGTCGCCGGATCCGGGGTCGAGCAGCGTCACCGCCAGCCCGCGCTCGCGCAGGGCCAGGGCCAGCAGGGATCCCGCCAGCCCCCCGCCGATCACCAGCCGCTCCGAGGAGAACTCCTCGGTGGGAGCCGCCATCAGATCTGCAGCGTGAACGACTGGATCACCTGGTGGAACAGGACCTTCACCCGCGGCCAGCGCGCCTCGTTGGTGCTGGCGGCCAGGGTGTAGAGCCGGCCGCGGTCCACCACCACGGTGGCCAGCTCGTGGCGGTCGCGGTCGCTCAGGTGCACGGCGTATTCCAGGTCGTAGAAGGTGCGGCCGCCGTCCTGACGCTCCTGGGCCTCCACCAGCTCGGCCTGGCGGCCGCTGCCCTCCGGCGCGATCACCACGCGGCGCAGCTTCTCGCCCACCGCCACGGCGCTGCCGAGGGATTCGAGCTCGTTGGTGGCGTTCACATCGGAGATCACCAGGCTGAGGGTCTCATCGCTGTTGATCAGGTCGTGGAACACCACCTGGGGGCCATCGCTCACCTGCACCCGGGTCCAGCCGGTGGGGTAGAGGAAGGCATAGCGGCCATCGGGGCTCTGGAAGGAGTTGAGGCCGGCCGCCGCGGCGCTGCAGCCCACCAGCGCCAGGCTGAGCACGAGGCCCAGGGCCAGGCCGCGGGTCCCGGCCCCGAGGCGCCCGCGCAGGCGCGTCCAGATCGAGCGGAGGGGGGCCAGGAGCACGGATCAGGAGAGCGAGTGGTGGCCATTCTCCCGCCCGCGGGGCACGGGCGCCGCCGGGGGCACCGGGCCTATGGCGGGCGCCGCGCCAGCGCCCCTAGATTCCGCTCATCCGCAGCAGCGCCCTGAGCGGCTTCACCCGCCCCCTGGCCCGCCTGATCGACCAGTTCGAGCGGCTGCCGGGCATCGGTCCGCGCACGGCCCAGCGCCTGGCCCTGCACGTGCTGCGCCAGCCCAGCGAGCAGATCCAGGCCTTCGCCGACGCGCTGCTGGCGGCCCGCAGCCAGGTGGGCCAATGCACCCGCTGCTTCCATCTCTCCGCCGAGCCGCTGTGTGAGATCTGCCGCAACGAGACCCGCCAGACCGGCGTGCTCTGCGTGGTGGCCGACTCGCGCGACCTGCTGGCCCTGGAGCGCACCCGCGAGTTCAAGGGCTGCTACCACGTGCTCGGCGGCCTGATCTCACCGATGGATGGGGTGGGTCCGGAACTGCTGCAGATCCAGCCCCTGGTGGAACGGGTGGATCGCGATGGCATCGAAGAGGTGATCCTTGCCCTCACCCCCAGCGTGGAGGGCGACACCACCAGCCTGTACCTGGCGCGGCTGCTCAAACCCTTCACCCAGGTGAGCCGCATCGCCTACGGCCTGCCGGTGGGCAGCGAGCTCGAATACGCCGATGAAGTCACCCTGGCGCGGGCCCTGGAGGGGCGCCGGCCGATGGTCTGACCCCCACGCGCCACCCCGCACGCCGGCCATGGCCTCCCGATCGACCCGCTACAGCGCCATCCCCCCCGCCGAGCGCCTGCCCGCCTGGATTCACGCGCCCATCGGCACCACCTCCCAGCTGGAGGCGGTGCAGGGCGTGGTGCGTCAGCAGCGGCTGCACACCATCTGCGAGGAGGGCCGCTGTCCCAACCGAGGGGAGTGCTACGCGGCCGGCACCGCCACCTTCCTGCTGGGCGGACCGATCTGCACCCGCAGCTGCGCCTTCTGCCAGGTGGAGAAGGGCAGCGCTCCCACGCCGTTCGATCCCGCCGAAGCCGAGCGGGTGGCGGAGGCGGTGCAGACCCTGGACCTGCGCTACGTGGTGCTCACGACCGTTGCCCGCGACGACCTGGCCGACCACGGCGCCGGCCTGTTCACCGCCGCCATGGCCGCGATTCGCCGCCGCAACCCGCAGGTGGCGATCGAGGTGCTCACCCCGGACTTCTGGGGCGGCCATGGGAACGCAGCGGAGGGACTGGCGGCCCAGCGGCGACGGCTGGAAGCCGTGCTGGCGGCGGCACCGGTGTGCTTCAACCACAACCTGGAAACCGTGGAGCGGCTCCAGGGCGAGGTGCGCCGCGGGGCCACCTACCGGCGTTCCCTCGGCCTGCTGGCCGCCGCCCGGGAGCTGGCGCCCGGAATCCCCACCAAGAGCGGCCTGATGCTGGGGCTGGGCGAGGGGTTTGAGGAGGTGGTGCAGGCCCTGCGCGACCTGCGGGCCGTGGATTGCCAACGGCTCACCCTCGGGCAGTACCTGCGCCCCTCCCTGGCCCATATCCCCGTGGCCCGCTACTGGAGACCGGAGGAGTTCGCGGCCCTGGGCGCCATCGCCTGGGACCTCGGCTTCAGCCAGGTGCGCAGCGGCCCGCTGGTGCGCAGCAGCTACCACGCCGGCGAGCAGGCCTGAGCGCCCGGGCCGGATGGAACGGGGGTGGCACTGATCGGACAGCCACATCGATCTGCCATGGGCCAGGGTGCCATCGTCTCCGTCCTGTCCGTCGCCACGGGAGAGCAGGACCACTGGTGGCTGCCCCAGGGGCTCGACCACCCGGCCGACCTGCTCGCCCAACTCCCAGATGCCTCCGACCAACCCACTGCCCCGGCCACCGACCAGCCGGACGCCCTGGCGGCAGGCCTGGTGGAACGGCTGAGGGAGCTGTCGGGGGCCAGGCGCGTGGCGACGCCCAGCTGGTCCCAGGTGCGGCAGCGCTACCTGGTGGGCCTGCACGGCCCCCCCTCCCGTCGCGTCGTGATCTGCAGCTGGTACTGCCCGGCTCCGGGGGCCGGCTGGATCCGCAGCTTCGCTCCCCAGGAGTGGCCCCCGCAGGCGCGCTCCACCCCGTCTGCCGGAGAACCCGCCACCGGACTGTCGCCGGGTTCAGCCAGCGGCGGGCCTGGTGCCCAGCCATCGCGCGCAACGCCGGAGCCCACCGGCGCAGTCGCCCTCCATCAGCAGCCCTGAGCCTCCCCAGAGCAGCCGCGGCCCCAGATCCAGGGGACCGGCCCCCAGCTCCCGCTCGGCGCGGAATCCCAGCCGCTCGAAGTAGCGGACCAGGCGCCGGTGTTGCTCCGGGGCGTCGCGGATGGCCAGCAGGCGGGCCCGGCGGCAGGGGGTGGCCTCCAGGGCCCAGGCGAAGGTGGCGGCCCAGATCAGGGCGCCCACGCCGTGGCTGGCCTCCCCCTGCACCCGCAGGGTGTCCAGACGCAGACCCGCCGCCGTGGGGATCGCCCAGCCCTTCAGTTCGCCCAGCAGCAGGGGCAAGCGGCCGGGCCGGGGCCGGGCCACCACCACCTGCAGGCCCCAGACCCCCAGGCGGCGGGGGGCCCGCAGCCGCAACAGCAGCCCCCGCCGATCGGCCCGGGCTTCGATCGCTTCCAGGCTCAGCACAGGATCAGCCGCGGCGGGGGTGGTCATGGGTAGGGCTCCACCGCCACCACGGCGTCCAGGTTCAGGGGCCCGTGGATGTGGGGAAACAGGGCGTGGCCGCCCGGAGCACACTCCAGGGCCAGGGGTGCGCTGAGCCTGGCCGGATCGATCTCCAGCCGCCGCAACGGCGGCGCCCCCGCGAAGAAGCGGGCGTGGGTGGCCGCCAGCTGGTGCTCGAAGCTGGCGTGGATGTAGCCCACGTCCTCCAGGCTCTGTCCCCGGGTGGAGCGCCGGTAGCTGCCGTCACGCCTGGCCTGCTCCCACTCGCTGGCCAGGGCCAGGTGATGCAGCCGGCGATGGGGCGGGAACAGGCCCTGGGGATCCCCCGGCCGCCACGGGGCCACGGGGGCCAGGGCCGCCGCCAGCGCGGGACTGGCCAGGAAGCGCCCCAGCCAGGCCTGCAGCGGGGCGAGCTCCTCCAGGCCATCAAACCAGGCCGGATCGGCCAGGCGGAACTGGCGCACGAACGGCAGCACGGCGACGTCGGCCAGGGAGGGCCGCTCCCCCAGCAGCCAGCCACCGGCCTTCAGCAGCCCGTTCCACTCCCGCAGGATCGCCAGACCCTCCTGCCTGTGCTGCCGAGGGTCGTGATCCGGATAGCGACTGGCGTACTTGTAGCGGTCGAGGTGGGTCTTGAACGGTCCGTCGTTGCGGGCGATCAGGTCGGCGATGCGCTGGCGCTCGGCAGGCGCCGTCGCCTCCGGGCCCCGGCGGAGCCAGTCGCCCGGATCGTGCTGGGCCAGGGCCCAGGCCATCACCGCCAGGCTCTCCTCCAGCACGCGGCCATCGGGGTGCACCAGCACGGGCACGGTGCCCTTGGGGGAGGCGGCCACCAGGTCCGTGGGCTTGGCCTTGAGGTCCACCTCCCGCAGCGCCACCAGCAGCCCTGAGGCATCGATCGCCAGGCGGGCGCGGATGGCGTAGGGGCAGCGCCGGAAGCTGTAGAGGATCGGCAGCGCCCCGGTGCGGTTGGTCACGGCTGGTGGCCTCCCCCCGCCACAGCCGCCCGCGCCACCCCGATGGGACCATCCCCGCCGGTGTCGGTCCGCTCCATCTGCCTCTGGCGCTCGGCGAAGCGCTCCCGATCGGCGTCACTGAACCGCTCGATGCAGTGGCGACAGCTCACCCCCTCCCGGTAGCTGGGCAGGGCCTGATCGGCAGGCGAGAGGGGCAGGCCGCAGGCATGGCAGAGGCTGTAGCTCCCGGGTTCCAACCGGTGGTTCACACTCACGCGCCGGTCGAACACGTAGCACTCACCACGCCAGCTGCTGCCCTGCTCCGGCACCTCCTCCAGGTACTTGAGGATCCCGCCCTGGAGGTGATGCACCCCGGCGAAGCCCTGCTGCTGCAGGTAGGAGGTGGCCTTCTCACAGCGGATGCCGCCCGTGCAGAACATGGCGATCGCCCTGGGCCGCCGCTGCTCCACCAGGGGACGCAGCTCCCGCTCCACCCAGGCGGGGAACTCCCGGAAGCTGGCGGTGCCCGGATCGAGGGCGCCCTCGAAGCTGCCGATCGCCACCTCGTAGGCGTTGCGGGTGTCGATCAGCAGGGTGTCCGGATCGCGGATCAGCGCATCCCAGTGCTCGGGGGCCACGTAGGTGCCCACCTGGTCGGCCGGCTTCACCGTGGGGCAGCCCATGGTCACGATCTCGCGCTTGAGCCGCACCTTGAGCCGCTGGAACACCGGCTGCGGCGCCCAGCTGAGCTTGGCCTCCAGGCCCGCCAGGGCCGGCAGGGCCCGCAGCCGCGCCAGCACCCGCTCCACCCCGGCCGTCGGCCCGCTGATGGTGCCGTTCACCCCCTCCTCCGCCAGCAGGATCGTGCCTCGCACACTCCCCTGCTCCGCCAACGCCTTGAGCTCGGCCTGCAGCGCCGGCAGGCCGTCCATCGCCGCGAAGCCGTAGAAGGCCGCCACCTGCACGGTCATGGCCGACTCAGCTGCAGGGATCGAGCCAGGGGTTGACGCCCGCCGCCGCCAGCAGCTCGCGGTCGGCCTCCACGGCGGGGTTGCCCGTGGTGAGCAGGGTGTCGCCGTAGAAGATCGAATCGGCGCCCGCCAGCAGGCAGAGCACCTGGCCCTCGCGGCCCATGGTTTCGCGGCCGGCGCTGAGGCGTACCCGGCTGTGGGGCATCAGGATCCGGGCCACGGCCACCATCCGCACCAGCTCCAGGGGATCCACCGGCGGCTGGTTCTCCAGCGGCGTGCCCTCCACCGCCACCAGGGCATTGATCGGCACGCTCTCGGGGTGGGGGTTGAGGCCGGCCAGCACCTGCAGCAGCGAGGCCCGATCCGTGGTGCTCTCGCCCATGCCGATGATGCCGCCGCAGCACATCGAGATGCCCGCCTGCCGCACCCGCGCCAGGGTTTCGAGCCGCTCCTGGTAGGTACGGGTGCTGATGATCCGGTCGTAGTGCTCGGGGCTGGTGTCGAGGTTGTGGTTGTAGGAGGTGAGGCCGGCCTCCGCCAGCCGCGCCGCCTGGCTGTCGGTGAGCATGCCAGCGGTCACGCAGGCCTCCAGCCCCAGCTCCCGCACGCCGCGCACCATCGCGAGCATCGCCTCAAACGGCGCACCGTCGCGGATGTCGCGCCAGGCCCAGCCCATGCAGAAGCGGTGGGCCCCGGCCTCCTTGGCGGCCCGGGCCCGGGCCAGCACCGGCTCCACCTCCAGCTCGGGCCGACCCGTCACGTCACTGCTGTTGTGCAGCGACTGGGGGCAGTAGGCACAGTCCTCCTCGCAGCCGCCGGTCTTGACGCTCAGCAGCGAGGCCAGCTGCACCCGGTAGCCGGGGTTGGCGGCGCGGTGCACGGCCTGGGCCCGCCAGAGCAGGTCCATCAGGGGCAGCTCCAGCAGCGCCTGGATCTCGGCCACCGTCCAGTCGTGGCGGATCGGCGGCGCCGGCAAGGCTTCAGGCGTGGCGTCGGCGACGCGGCTGGCGGGGGTGGCGATCAAGGCGGGGGCGATCAGGGGGAGACGGGATCGATGCCGCCGAAACGGCGCTGGCGGCCCTGGTAGTCCAGCAGGGCCAGGGTCAGGGCCTGGGCGTCGAAGTCGGGCCAGAGCACATCGGTGACGTGCAGCTCGGCATAGGCCAGCTGCCAGAGCAGGAAGTTACTGATGCGGTGCTCACCGCTGGTGCGGATCAGCAGGTCGGGATCGCATTCGCCGGCGGTGTGCAGCTCGGCGGCGAAGGCGGTCTCATCGATCGCCGCCGGATCGAGCTCGCCGCGGGCCACCTGCTCCGCCAGGCGGCGGGCGGCGCGCACCAGCTCGCGGCGGCCGCCGTAGTTGGTACACACGTTGAAGTGAATACCGCTGTTGCTGGCGGTGCGGGCCTCAGCGTTGGCGATCAGCTCCTGCAGACCGTCGGGCAGCTGCTGCAGGTCGCCCAGGAAACGGATGCACACCTGCTCGCGGTCCAGGGCCTCCAGTTCGCGGGCCAGCACCCGCTCGAACAGGGCCATCAGGAAGCTCACCTCCTCCCCCGGGCGGCTCCAGTTCTCGGTGGAGAAGGCATAGGCGGTGAGGGCGCCGATGCCCCAGTCGCTGCAGAGGCGCAGGGTGCGCTTGAGGGCCTCCACGCCCTCGCGGTGCCCCATCACCCGCGGCAGGTTGCGGCGCCGGGCCCAGCGGCCGTTGCCGTCCATGATCACGGCCACATGGGCCGGCAGCCGGGTCGGATCGAGGTCCGCCGGCAGGGCCTGCAGCGCGGGTCGACTGCCCTGGGATGGATCGGAGGTCGCCAGGGCGCGACTCATGGATGACGATCGGGCGAATCCGCAGCCACGCTACGCCCACTGACCGAAGGCAACCGCGGCGCCGGAGTGACGCTGGCCTTCGCGGCGGCCTTGGCTGAACCCTTGCCGGAACTCTTGACCACGGCGGCGCTGAGCAGCTCCTGCAGGCGGCTGCTGGTGATCGGCCGCTCCAGCCGGCCCTGGCGCGCCAGCGACAGGGTGCCCGTCTCCTCGGAGACCACGATGCAGAGGCAGCGATCGAAGCGCTCGGTGATCCCCAGGGCCGCCAGGTGGCGGGTGCCATAGCGGTTCAGGCCCTGGTGCCGCGACAGGGGCAGGATCACCCCGGCCGAGAGGATGCGGTTGTCCTTCACCAGCACGGCGCCGTCGTGGAGCGGCGTGTCCTGGGCGAAGAGGTTGAGCAGCAGATCCACCGAGAGCTGGGCATCGAGGGCGATGCCGGGGTTGAGGAAGTCCTCGGGGCGCAGGTCACTGCCCAGATCCAGCACGATCAGGCCACCGCGCCGCAGCTGGGACAGCCGTCCGGCCGCCTCGCTCAGCACCGCCACCGAGCCCGAGGCCAGCTGGTCGGCCCGGCGACTGCCGAAGAGCACATCAAGCCTTCCGGTGCCCAGCAGTTCCATCAGACGCCGCAGCTCCCCCTGCCAGAGGATGGCCAGGGCGAGGCTGCAGGCCAGCACCAGGGCATCAACCAGCTTGCTGGTGAGCGGCAGGTCGGCGAAGCGCTGCACCACCCAGGCCAGGGCCACCAGGGTGAGGTAGCCCCGCAGCAGCCACAGGGTGCGGGGCTCGTTGACGCGGGCCAGCAGCACCATGCCGAGGGCCGTGGCGAAGAGCAGATCCAGCAGCAGCCGCAGATCCAACGGCCCAAGCCCAAACACTGCCGACCTGCCCCCTGCGCGGGGTCAGGCTACCGGCCGCAGCCGCTCGGGCAGGACGTCGTAGCGCAGCAGCTCGTCCGGCCGCTCCCGGCGCTGCACCAGATCGGCCCGGCCATCGGCCACCAGCACGGCGGCGGGCCGGGGGATGCGGTTGTAGTTGGAGGCCATCGAGGCGTTGTAGGCCCCGGTGGCGAACACGGCCAGCACATCGCCGCTGGTGGCAGGCGGCAGGGCCAGGTCCTTGAGCAACACGTCGCCGGATTCGCAGTGCTTGCCGGCCACGGTCACCGTCTCGCTGGCCTCGGCCTCGGGTCGCTCCGCCAGCAGCGCCGTGTAGCGCGACTGGTAGGTGATCGGCCGCGGGTTGTCGCTCATGCCGCCATCCACCGAGAGATAGGTGCGGAGGCCAGGGATCTCCTTGCGGCTGCCCACCGTGTAAAGGGTCACACCGGCGGTGGCCACCAGGGAACGCCCCGGTTCACACAGCAGCCGGGGCAGCTCCAGGTCGCGCTCCCGGCAGGCGGCGACCACCGCCTCGGCCACGGTGCGCACCCACTGCTGGATCGACGGCGGATCGTCGCTGGCCACGTAGCGGATGCCGAGGCCACCGCCCACGTTCAGGTCGCTCACCGGGTGGCCCAGGGAGCGGGCCAGGGCCAGGGCATCGGCCAGCACCGCCGCCAGGTCGTGGTGGGGCTGCAGTTCGAAGATCTGGGAGCCGATGTGGGCGTGCAGACCGGTGAGCCGGGCCCAGGGGCAGCCGGCGAGGTGCCGCAGCACCGGCTCCAGCTGGTCGGGATCAAAGCCGAACTTGCTGTCGAGGTGGCCGGTGCGGATGTACTCGTGGGTGTGGCACTCGATGCCGGGCGTGAACCGCAGCATCAGGGTCACCGGGGTCGCCGGCGCCAGGGCCGCCAGGTTCTCCAGGTCGAACCAGTTGTCCACCACCACGGTCACGCCGTGCTGCACCGCCAGGGCCAGCTCTTCGACGGACTTGTTGTTGCCGTGGAAGACGATCCGATCGGGGGCCATGCCGCCCTCCAGGGCCGTGAGCAGCTCGCCCGCCGACACGGCATCGAGGCCCAGCCCCTCGGAGGCCACCAGGGCGGTGATCGCCAGGCTGCTGTTGGCCTTGGAGGCGTAGAGGGCCAGGGCGGGGCCGGGGTAATAGGCCGCCAGGGCGTCGCGATAGGCGGCGCAGGTGCCCCGCAGGGTGGCCTCATCCAGCACGTAGAGGGGCGTGCCGTAGCGGCGGGCCAGCTCCCCCAGGGCGATCCCACCCACCTCCAGCTGGCCCCGGGCATCGAGGCGGGTGGTGAGCGGGGTCAGGTTGCGGTTGGGGCTGTCCGCATCCCGATCGGCCTCGAACGGGCGGGGAGCGGAGGGCGCTGCAGGGGCTCCGGGCAAGGCGCCGGCGGCATCGGCGCTGATCGCGGCACCGGAGGGGGCGCTGGCCGTGCTGCTGCTCATCGCGGGGCCGTGTCACAGAACAAGTTCACAATCGTAGGCAGCACCCGGCCTGTCTTCCGTGCCCAGCGAACCCGGCCCGCCAGCCCAGCCCGCGGCCACGCCAGCGCACGGCCCGGCCCGGGATGCGGCAGCGGAAGGGCTGGCACGAGCGGCGTCGGCGCCCTCCAGCCTGCAGCTGGGACCGCTGACTCCTGCGGATCTCGAGGCCTGCCTGGCCCTCGACACCTCGGCCCTGGGGGGACTCTGGTCCGCCCAGCAGTGGCACACGGAGCTGGCGGCGGCGGAGCGCCCGGGCCTCGGCCTCTGGCAGGGGCCTGGGCTGGTGGGGCTGGCCTGCGGCTGGCTGGTGGTGGACGAACTGCACATCACCGTGGTGGCGGTGCATCCGGCCCATCGCCGCGGCGGCCTCGGCCGCCTGCTGCTCGAGGCCCTGCTGGCCGAGGCCGTGGGGCGCGGAGCCCACCACGCCACCCTGGAGGTCGCGGCCGACAACGGGGCGGCCCAGGCCCTCTACGGAGCCCTGGGGTTCCAGACCGCAGGGGTCCGTCGCCGCTACTACCGCAACGGCCAGGACGCCCTGATCCAATGGCGGCGAATCGGGCAGGAGGCCTCCTCCGGCGACCCCTGAGCGGCTGTGCGGATTGCCGCCATTTTTTGATGCGAAGAACCGAAAGTTCAGGCGCTTCAATTGTTGGAAACACCTGGGCAGTCCAGCTGCGCCGCAGCGGCTTTGCCCCCATGGCCGCCACAACCACACACCACCGTCCAACCCTGATAGGTTGGTGACACCCGCAAAAGGCACCGCCCCATGTTCGAGCGGTTTACCGAGAAGGCCATCAAGGTGATCATGCTGGCCCAGGAGGAGGCCCGCCGCCTCGGCCACAACTTCGTCGGCACCGAGCAGATCCTGCTGGGCCTGATCGGCGAGGGCACCGGTGTGGCCGCCAAAGTCCTCAAGTCCATGGGGGTCAACCTCAAGGACGCCCGGGTCGAGGTCGAGAAGATCATCGGTCGCGGCTCCGGCTTCGTGGCCGTGGAGATCCCCTTCACCCCCCGCGCCAAGCGCGTGCTGGAGCTCTCCCTGGAGGAGGCCCGCCAGCTCGGCCACAACTACATCGGCACCGAGCACCTGCTGCTGGGACTGATCCGCGAGGGCGAAGGCGTTGCCGCCCGGGTGCTCGAGAACCTCGGGGTGGACCTGGCCAAGGTGCGCACCCAGGTGATCCGCATGCTGGGCGAGACCGCAGAGGTCAGCTCCGGTGGCGGCAGCAAGGGCTCCACCAAGACCCCCACCCTCGACGAATTCGGCAGCAACCTCACCCAGCAGGCCGCCGACGGCAAGCTGGACCCGGTGGTGGGCCGCCAGCATGAGATCGAACGCGTCATCCAGATCCTCGGGCGCCGCACCAAGAACAACCCGGTGCTGATCGGCGAACCCGGCGTCGGTAAGACCGCCATCGCCGAGGGCCTCGCCCAGCGCATCAACTCCGGCGATGTGCCGGACATCCTCGAGGACAAGCGCGTTCTCACCCTCGACATCGGCCTGCTGGTGGCCGGCACCAAGTATCGGGGTGAGTTCGAGGAGCGCCTCAAGAAGATCATGGAGGAGATCCGCAGCGCCGGCAACGTGATCCTCGTCATCGACGAGGTGCACACCCTGATCGGGGCCGGTGCGGCGGAAGGCGCCATCGACGCCGCCAACATCCTCAAGCCCGCCCTGGCCCGCGGTGAGCTGCAGTGCATCGGCGCCACCACCCTCGATGAGTACCGCAAGCACATCGAGCGCGATGCCGCCCTGGAGCGCCGCTTCCAGCCGGTGATGGTCGGTGAGCCCTCGGTGGACGACACCATTGAGATCCTGCGGGGCCTCAAGGAGCGCTACGAGGCCCACCACCGCCTCAAGATCTCCGACGAGGCCATCATCGCCGCCGCCACCCTGGGCGACCGCTACATCTCCGACCGCTTCCTGCCGGACAAGGCGATCGACCTCATCGACGAGGCCGGCAGCCGCGTGCGGCTGATGAACTCCAAGCTGCCCCCTGCCGCCAAGGAAGTGGACAAGCAGCTGCGGGAGATCCAGAAGCAGAAGGACGACGCCGTCCGCGAACAGGACTTCGGCAAGGCCGGAGAACTGCGCGACAAGGAAGTGGAGCTGCGCGAGCAGATCCGCTCCATCCTGCAGTCCCGCAAGGAGGAAGAACCCGCGGCGGAAGGCAGTGCGGAAGTCGAAGGCGACGGTGCAGTGGCCGTGGCCGAAGTGCCGGCCATCGACCGCAACCCGGTCGTCACCGAAGAGGACATCGCCCACATCGTGGCCTCCTGGACCGGCGTGCCGGTCCAGAAGCTCACCGAGAGCGAGTCCGTCAAGCTGCTGAACATGGAGGAGACCCTCCACCAGCGCCTGATCGGTCAGGACGAAGCCGTGAAGGCCGTGTCCCGCGCCATCCGCCGTGCCCGTGTGGGCCTGAAGAACCCCAACCGGCCGATCGCCAGCTTCATCTTCTCCGGCCCCACCGGCGTCGGCAAGACGGAACTGACCAAGTCGCTGGCGGCCTACTTCTTCGGCAGCGAAGAGGCCATGATCCGCCTCGACATGTCGGAATTCATGGAGCGCCACACGGTCAGCAAGCTGATCGGCTCGCCTCCGGGCTATGTGGGCTTCAACGAGGGCGGCCAGCTCACCGAAGCCGTACGCCGCCGGCCCTACACCGTGGTGCTGTTCGATGAGATCGAGAAGGCTCACCCCGATGTGTTCAACCTGCTGCTGCAGCTGCTGGAAGACGGCCGCCTGACCGATTCCAAAGGCCGCACGGTGGATTTCAAGAACACCCTGATCATCATGACCTCGAACATCGGTTCGAAAGTCATCGAGAAAGGGGGCGGTGGTCTCGGCTTCGAATTCGGCGGTGGCGACGCCGAGGAGACCAACTACAACCGCATCCGCTCGCTGGTGAACGAGGAGCTGAAGCAGTACTTCCGCCCCGAGTTCCTCAACCGCCTCGACGAGATCATCGTCTTCCGTCAGCTCAGCCGCGACGAGGTCAAGGAGATCGCCGAAATCATGCTCAAGGAAGTCTTTGGCCGCATGGCTGAGAAGGGCATCCATCTCTCCGTCACCGAGGCCTTCAAGGAGCGTCTCGTGGAAGAGGGCTACAACCCCAGCTACGGGGCTCGTCCCCTGCGCCGGGCCGTGATGCGCCTGCTGGAAGATTCCCTGGCAGAAGAGTTCCTCAGTGGCCGCATCAGCGAGGGTGATTCCGCCGTGGTCGATGTCAACGACGACAAGCAGGTGGTGATCCTCAAGCAGGGTGCCGTGGCCATTCCCGAACTGGCGGGCAGCGGCGTCTGACCAGCCGATTCACATCGCTACTACCTGGGGCCCTGATCGGGCCCTTTTTTTGTGGGTGAGCACCCAGCGCAATCAGGAGAACCGGAAAGAACGACTGGAGGCTGTGGTAGGCAAAGGCTGCGCTGAGATCGATGCAGTCCTGCCGGTCCCAGAGGCGATAGGCCCACCAGCCGATCTTCACGGTGTGGCGAACACCCCC
>NZ_JAGQBX010000010.1 GCF_024345855.1 Synechococcus sp. GreenBA-s
GGGATGGGCTAGGGGGCGCTGGGGCCGCTCGGCCTTGGCGGGGGCGCCTTGCTGAGCCGGATCGCCCCTGCGCCCCAGACCAGGCGGCGCCCACGTCCTAGGTCATGGATTCCCGCTCCGCAATGGGGCTGCAGGCGCTGCACCAGCTGCTCCAGGCTGGCGGCACCCAGCTTGATCTGGGCCCGCTCGGCCAGCCAGTGCCGCAGCAGTTGGCGCTGGCTGCCGGGACCCAAGGCGGTCAGCTGTTTCAGGTCCAGGCCATCGGGGTCGTCCGGATGGCGCAGCTGGGCCAGGGCCAGGGGCAGCAGCTCCTCCAGCGGCTCCTGCTCCTGTTGCAGCCGGGCCGCGAGGGCGCTGATCCGCCGGCTGGCGCCGGGGTGGAGCTGCTCGAGCACCGGCAGCACCTGGTGGCGCACCCGGTTGCGGCTCCACTGCAGCGTGTCGTTGCTGGGGTCGGCCCAGATCGGCAGCTCCCAGCGGGCGCAGACGGCGGCGGTGTCGTCGCGGCAGAACCCCAGCAGCGGCCGCACTAGCTCCCGCGATGAGTCCGGCGCCAGGGGGCGCCGCGGCCGCAGGCTGGCCAGCCCGCGGCGGTGGCTGCCGCGGGCCAGGTGCAGCAGCAGGGTCTCGGCCCGGTCCGTGGCGGTGTGGGCCGTCACCACCCGCGGGCAGTCCAGGCTCGCGGCCAGCCGCGCCAGGCGCCCGTAGCGCCAGTGGCGGGCGGCGGCCTCCGTGGCGCCCTCCAGGGGCTCGGCCCCGGTGGCGCCGGCCCGCTCCACCGTGATCGCCAGGCCCTGGGCCGCGGTCCAGGCGGCCAGCTCCTCGGCCTGCCGGCCCGATTCGGACCGCCAGCCGTGGTCGCCGTGCCAGAGGTGCAGCCGCCAGTGGTGCAGGCGGCGCAGGTCCAGCAGCAGGCGCGTCAGGGCCATCGAGTCCTGCCCACCGGACACCGCCACCAGCAGCGAGGCCCCCGGCGGCAGCAGGGCCGGATCGCGTAGGAGGTGACGGTGCAGGCGTGCATGCAGCCCACTCCAGGGCGGCCGCGCCGGAGGCGCCGAGGCCTGGGGTGGGAGAATCGATTTCATCTCCGTGCGTCTGCGATGTCCCGCCTCGACCGCCTGCCCACTCAACTGCAGCAGGCGCTCGCCGCGCGCCGCCTGCTCAAGGTGATCGCCGGCCTCACCAACTTCGATGCCGCGTCCGTGCAGCGCATCAGCCGCGCCGCCGGGGCCGGTGGTGCGGATGTGATCGACGTGGCCTGCGATCCGGCCCTGGTGCGGCTGGCGGCTGAGGCCTCGGGTCTGCCGATCTGTGTGTCGGCCGTGGATCCCGAGCTGTTCCCCGCGGCCGTGGCCGCCGGCGCCGCCCTGGTGGAGATCGGCAACTACGACGCCTTCTATCCCCTCGGCCGCGTCTTCGACGCCGCCGAGGTGCTGGCCATCACCCGCCGCACCCGCGAGCTGCTGCCCGAGGTGGTGCTGAGCGTCACCGTGCCCCACGTGCTGCCCCTGGACGAGCAGGAGCAGCTGGCGGTGGACCTGGTGGCCGCCGGCGCCGACATCATCCAGACCGAGGGCGGCACCAGCGCCAAGCCCTTCAGCGCCGGCACCCTCGGCCTGATCGAGAAGGCGGCGCCCACCCTGGCCGCCGCCCACGCCATCAGCCGCGCCCTGGCCAGCGCCGGTCAGCCCCTGCCCGTGCTCTGCGCCTCCGGCCTCTCCGCCGTCACCCTGCCGCTGGCCATCGCCGCCGGTGCCAGCGGTGTGGGCGTGGGCTCCGCCGTGAACCGCCTGGGCGATGAACTGGCGATGGTGGCCGTGGTGCGCGGCCTGCGCGAGGCCCTGGGCAGCGCGGCCCCCGTGGCGGCCTGATTCCCGGCAGCCCGATCCCCCGTCGCCCCGGCTGATCGACAGTCCCCTTCGCGGATTGCGTCAGCCTGTGGTGGCCCCTTGAACCCATGACTACGTTGCGGAGGTTGACCCCGTCGCACGTGTCATGGGTTCTTTGCTGTGGTTGCTGCAGTGGCCGATCCGGGCCGCCGTGCTGTTGCTCGTCGCCTGGCTGCCCCTGGGGGTGGAGGTGGAGAGCTTCCCGATCGCCCTGCTGGCGGCTGCGGTGATCGGCCTGCTCGGCACCCTGCTGATCTGGCCGCTGAAGCTGCTGTTCGCCCTGCCCTGGGCGATCACCAGCTTCGGGGGGCTGCTGACACCGATCTCCTGGATCTTCAACTGGGTCATCACCGTGATCCTGTTCGGCCTGGCGGCCTGGCTGATCCGGGGATTCCGGCTCCGCAACGGTCTGGTGAGTGCGATCCTCGGCGCGGTGGTCTATGCCGTGCTCTCCACCGTGATCCTGAGGATTCTGGGGCTGGAGGTCGACTACACCCGGGTCGGCGGCCTGCTCACCGGCAGTGTCAGCGTGGGCTGACGGCACCGCCGGTTCACCGCACACCACGGCCGGGGCCCGCTCCCCCGAGAATGGGCCCCATGGTCCCGTTCCAGCTCCACGCCCCCTACGTGCCCAAGGGCGACCAGCCCACCGCGATCGCCGGTCTAGTGCAGGGCGTGGAGGGTGGCCAGCGCTATCAGACCCTGCTGGGGGCCACCGGCACCGGCAAGACCTTCACCATCGCCAACGTGATCGCCCACACCGGGCGCCCCACGCTGGTGCTGGCCCACAACAAGACCCTGGCGGCCCAGCTCTGCAACGAGCTGCGGGAATTCTTCCCGAACAACGCCGTTGAGTATTTCATCTCTTACTACGACTACTACCAGCCCGAGGCCTATGTGCCGGTCTCGGATACCTACATCGCCAAGACGGCATCGATCAACGAAGAGATCGACATGCTGCGCCACTCGGCGACGCGCTCGCTGTTCGAGCGGCGCGATGTGATCGTGGTGGCCTCGATCAGCTGCATCTACGGCCTGGGTATCCCCAGCGAATACCTCAAGGCCGCTGTCAAGTTCCAGGTGGGCGACACGCTCAACCTGCGCGCCTCCCTGCGGGAGCTGGTGAATAACCAGTATTCCCGCAATGATCTGGAGATCTCCCGCGGCCGCTTCCGCGTGCGCGGCGATGTGCTGGAGATCGGCCCCGCCTACGAAGACCGGCTGGTGCGGATCGAGCTCTTCGGCGATGAGGTGGAGGCGATCCGCTACGTGGATCCCACCACCGGCGAGATCCTGCAGAGCCTAGAAGCCATCAACATCTACCCGGCCAAGCACTTCGTGACGCCCAAGGAGCGGCTGGAGGAGGCGATCCAGGAGATCCGCAGCGAGCTGCGGGAGCGGCTGGATCGCCTCAACGCCGAGGGCCGTCTGCTGGAGGCCCAGCGGCTGGAGCAGCGCACCGCCTACGACCTGGAGATGCTCGAGCAGGTGGGCTACTGCAATGGCGTGGAGAACTACGCCCGCCACCTGGCCGGCCGCCCCGCCGGCACGCCGCCCGAGTGCCTGATTGATTATTTCCCCGAGGACTGGCTGCTGGTGGTGGATGAGAGCCACGTCACCTGCTCCCAGTTGCAGGCGATGTACAACGGCGATCAATCGCGCAAGCAGGTGCTGATCGAACATGGTTTCCGCCTGCCCAGTGCCGCCGACAACCGGCCCCTCAAGGGCGAGGAGTTCTGGCAGAAGGCCCAGCAGACGATCTTCGTGAGCGCTACGCCCGGCAGCTGGGAGCTGGCCCAGAGCCAGGAGCAGGTGGTGGAGCAGGTGATCCGGCCCACCGGCGTGCTGGATCCGATCGTGGAGGTGCGCCCCACCGAGGGCCAGGTGGACGACCTGCTGGGCGAGATCCGCGTGCGGGCCGACAAGCAGGAGCGGGTGCTGGTGACCACCCTCACCAAGCGCATGGCTGAGGACCTCACCGACTACCTGGCCGAGAACGGCGTGCGGGTGCGCTATCTGCACTCGGAGATCCACTCGATCGAGCGGATCGAGATCATCCAGGACCTACGCAATGGCGAGTACGACGTGCTGGTGGGTGTCAACCTGCTGCGGGAGGGCCTGGATCTCCCGGAGGTGTCGCTGGTGGCGATTCTCGATGCCGACAAAGAGGGCTTCCTGCGGGCCGAGCGCTCCCTGATCCAGACCATCGGCCGCGCCGCCCGCCATGTGGAAGGCGTGGCCCTGCTCTATGCCGATAACCTCACCGATTCGATGGCCAGGGCCATCAGTGAAACCGAGCGGCGTCGCGCCATCCAGCACACCTACAACGAAAAGCACGGCATCACGCCCTCCCCCGCCGGCAAGCGGGCCGGCAATTCCATCCTGTCCTTCCTGGAGTCGTCGCGGCGGCTCAATGATGAGCAGCTGGAGGAAGCTACCGAGCAGGCCGAACATAATGAGGTTCCCCTCGACGCGCTGCCGGAATTGATCCAGCAGCTCGAGGACAAGATGAAGGCGGCCGCGAAAAATCTCGATTTCGAGGAAGCTGCCAACCTGCGCGACAAGATCAAGCAGCTGCGCCAGAAGTTGGTGGGGAAGGTGTGACTGGAAGTGGGGACTAGTAGGGATCCTCGCATGTAGTGCGATGAGGAAACTTATTCACGTAGTGGCTGAAAGATGGGTGGCCATGTTCGATCGAGAGAAAGCTTCGGTCATTGAATGAAGGCTTCAAAACCGGAAAAAATTGCAAGACAGTCAAAGTGGCTGCAGTTTCCAGGGGGCCCACAAAACCTGAGGTGGGCAGTCTTTGGGTGCGCAGATGGTGGACCTGCTCCTTGCTGAGGGCAAATGTCCCGGAGTGAGGATTGGCTGTGATGTCGAAGTTAACCCGCTCCTTCCCAAGGTAAAGGCCATTGGCCGCGTTCTCTTGTGGACTGGTGAATCTCTGGATGAACTGCTTGCTCAGTGGCCCGTCTACGTGAAGAATGCCGAGATTTCCGTGATCGATGCGCTCGTAGCGATGGGGCATCAGCGACAGCTTGTGCTGGGTGCGGTTCAAGAACCAGAGCAGCTTATCGGCATAGCTTGCATCGTGAATGACGAGATCATCTTCGAGGTAAAGGGCTAGATCGGGTGCGGTCCCTGAGTTGACCAGGTGATCCCGGCTGGCTAGGGGTAGCAGGCGTGGGTCTTCGAGATCGATGGTCAACCGTTTGACTTGACCGCGAAAGTGATCCAACACATCGTCGAGTTGATGGCGGCCATCGGTGCACACGCAGATTTCGACGCGCAGGGGTGTGAGAGTCGCTGTATCCCGGCGTTGGGCGGGGCGGTCGATGGTGCGATCGCCGATATGAAGCACGGCATCCTGTAGGCCTCGCTGAAGATTCACCAGGCCCGTGATGCAGCGGGCCAGGGCCAGCGAACGTGCTAGACGAGCCCCTGGTCGGCGTGATCCGTAGCCGCTGGCTTCGTTGTCCTCGCGAAAGAAGTGGGGAATGCAGGCGCGAACAAGGACCCCGTTGCTGCTGGATTGCTCTGTCATTGGGGGGCTTCCGTCCCTTCGGCTCTGTGAACCAAAGCGCCACCCAGCCCGAAGGCGGCATGCACCGCTTGGAGGGCCCGCACGCCCTCGGCCTCCGGCACCACGCAGCTGGTGCGGATCTCGCTGGTGGCGATCATCTCGATGTTGATGCCGGCATCCGCCAGGGAGCGGAACAGGCGGGCGGCGGTGCCTGGCGTGCAGGGCATGCCCGCCCCCACGGCGCTCACCCGGGCGATGGCCTGCCCCTCCTCGAAGCGGGCGCCGGGCCAGCTGGTCAGCAGGGGCTGCAGGGCGGCGTGGGCCCGGGCCAGGTCGTCGCGGCGCAGGGTGAAGCCCAGGTCGCGGCTGCGCTGCTCGCCGCTGCCGTGGCTGCGCTCCGACTGGATGATGGCATCGAGGCTGAGGCCGGCATCGGCCAGGGCTCGGCAGACCGCGGCTGCGGTGCCGGGGCGGTCGGGGATGTGGCGCACGGTCACCTGGGCCTGGTCGCGGTCCAGGGCGACGCCGCGCACCGGCGGGGCCCCGACCCCGCAGGGGGCCGGATCGTGGTGCAGCTGCTGGTTGCTCAGTTCGAAGGCGCTGGCGGCGGCCTGCAGGGCCTTGGCCCCCTGGTGGCCGGCCACCAGACAGCTCACCTTCACCTCGCTGGTGGCGATCAGGCGCAGGTTGATGCCGCCCCTGGCCAGGGTGTCGAACAGGCGGGCGGCAACGCCGGGGCGGCCCATGATGCCGGCGCCGGAGATGCTGAGCTTGGCCATGCCGCCTTCGGCGCTCAGGGTGGCTCCTTCGGCGCCCATGGCGGCCAGCACCTCACGGCAGACGGCCTCGGCCGACTCCAGTTGGGCTTCGCCCACCGTGAAGGCGATGTCGTTGGTGGCGCTGCCGCCCTCGCCCTCGTGGGTGGCCTGCACGATCAGGTCCACGTTCAGGCCGGCGCTCGAGAGGGCCTCGAACAGCTGGGCGGCGACGCCGGGACGGTCGGGCACATGGGCCAGGGCCAGCACGGCCTGGTGCTGTTCCAGCTCGGCGCCGTCCACGGGTTTGCCCAGCTCCAGGCCCTCGCTGCCGCTGCGGCGGCTGGTGCCGTCGCTGGTGAGCAGGGTGCCGGGCTGCTCGCTCCAGCTGGAGCGCACCACCAGCGGCACGCCGTAGTTGCGGGCGATCTCCACGGCCCGCGGGTGCAGCACGGCGGCGCCGAGGCTGGCCAGCTCCAGCATCTCGTCGCAGGTCACGGTGTCCATCAGCTGGGCATCGGCCACCTTGCGCGGGTCGGTGGTCAGCACCCCCGGCACATCGGTGTAGATCTCGCAGGCGTCGGCGCCGAGGGCGGCGGCCAGGGCCACGGCGGAGGTGTCGGAGCCGCCGCGGCCCAGGGTGGTGATCTCGGGAGTGCCGGACAGGCCGCTGCTGGTGCCCTGGAAGCCGGCCACCACCACCACCTGGCCGTCGTCCAGCAGGCGGCGCAGGCGCTCGGTGCGCACCTCCAGGATGCGGGCGCGGCCGTGGGCCGACTCGGTCACGATGCCCACCTGGGGCCCGGTCATCGACACCGCCGGCACGCCGATGGCGTTGAGGGCCATGGCCAGCAGCGCGATCGAGACCTGCTCGCCGGTGGCCAGCAGCATGTCCATCTCCCGCTGCGGGGGGTCGCTGCTGAGGGCCCGGGCCAGGCCGGTGAGCTCGTCGGTGGTGTGGCCCATGGCCGATACCACGATCACCAGCTCGTTGCCGGCGTTGCGGCTGGCGGCGATGCGACGGGCCACGGCCTGGATCCGCTCCACATCGGCCACCGAGGTGCCCCCGAACTTCTGAACCAGCAGGGCCATGCCCGGTGTCGACGCGGAGTTAAGTGAGGATTATCTGCCCCGTCCGGTTGGCTCCAGCGTTCAAGCCGTCGGGCTCCGGTGCCGGACCCTGCCTACCCTGCGGCGAACCGGTTGGGTGGCGACGGCGATGGCGATGAGCACATCCGTGCAGGTGCCCGTGTCCGTGGGGGAGCTGATTGACAAGCTCACGATCCTGGCCATCAAGGACGCGCGCATCGGCGATGACGCCAAGCGGGCCAATGTGCGCCGCGAGCTGGAGGCGCTGGAGGTCGTGGCGGTGGCCGCCGGCCTGCGCCAGCGGCCGGGACTGGCGGAGCTGGAGGAGGCGCTGCGCACGGTGAACGGCGAGCTCTGGACCATCGAAGACCGCATCCGCGACTGCGAGCGCCAGGGAGACTTCGGCCCCGGCTTCGTGGAGCTGGCCCGCGCCGTCTATGTGACCAACGACCGCCGCGCTGCCCTCAAGCGCCAGATCAATGCCCTGAGCGGCTCGGAGTTGGTGGAGGAGAAGAGCTACGCGGCCTACTGAAGGCCCTGGCCCCCCAGCAGGAAGCCATCGCGGAAGGCATCGCCGGGCTCGCTGCCGCGCTTGAGGGCCGCCTCCACCTCCAGCAGCTGGCCCAGCAGCGCCAGGAAGCGGCCGGGGCTGCGGCCGCGGATCTGTTTGCGCATCACGTAGATGCGCTTGGGGTTGCCGATGCCGGCGGCCTTGGCGATGGCGGCCACGTCCTGCTCGCCCTGGCGATCGAGCAGGCTCACCCACAGCCAGCCCCGGATCTGGCCCGTGAGGGTGGCCACGATGCGCAGGGCCGGCTCGTTGGCCGCCAGCAGGGCCTCCACCAGACCGATCGCTTCGGCGGGACGGCCCGCCAGCAGCGCATCGCCCACCTGCAGGGCGTTGGTGGCGTGGCTGCCCACCAGCGCCGCCACCGCCGCCGCCGTGATGGCCGGCCCCCGGGGCTTCTCCCCCGGCGTGGCCGTCGCCCCCACGTAGAGGGCCAGCTTCTCCAGTTCGCTGGCCAGGCGGGCGCTGTCGGAGCCGATCGCCTCGGCCAGGGCCTCGGCGGCGGCGGGCTCCAGGGCCAGCCCCAGCTCCCGGGCGGTTCGGGCCACCAGCTCCACCTGGCCGGCCCCATCCCAGACCGCCGGCAGGCTGAAGCTGCGCTCCGTGGCCTGGCCGGCCTTCACCAGCTTCTGCAGGGCCTTGGTGGTGCGCAGGCGGGCGTCGGGCTTGTTGGGGCTCACCAGCAGCAGATGGCAGCCCTCGGGCACCAGCTCCAGGCTGGCCTCCAGCCGCTCCGCCAGCTCGGCCGGGCACTGGTGGCAGAAGGGACTGCGCTGCAGCAGCACCACCCGATCACCGCCGCCGAAGGGGGCGGTGCGGGCCTCCTCCAGGGCCTGGGCGGCCTGGGTCGCGTCGGTGCCATCGAGGCGGGTGAGGTTGATGCTCTGCCAGGCCGGATCGGTGACCTGTTCGATCAGGGCCTCCACGGCCCGGTTGCGGGCCGCCTCGTCATCGCCCCAGTAGAGGTGGATCGGCATCGGGGCTCGTCAGCTCGGCGTCTCAGGTCAGCTCGACAGGGGGCGGGTCATGGCGGCGACGCAGGGCTGACAGCACCGGCAGGTGCTCGGTGGCGGCCAGTCCAGTGTGGGCCAGGGCGGGGTTGTCGCTCACCAGCAGCGCGGCGTTGGCCTGAATGGCCGTGGCCAGTTCGATCGCGGCCGTGTCATCGAGGGCCGGATCCTGCAGCCGCAGCCGCACGGCGGCCGCCACGATCCGGGTGTCCGGGGCCAGCACCGTCCAGGTCTCGGGGTCGCTGAACACCTGGCCATAGCGCTGGGCCAGCGGCTCCTGCCCCCGGGCCAGCGGCCCCTCCAGCACCCGCGCCAGGCTGAGGCTGCTGAGCACGCCGCGCCAGTAGCCCTGGGCGATGCCCTGCAGCAGCGGGCCAAGGTAGGCGCCGGTGCCCTGGGCGTCGCAGAGGAAGGCCACCAGGGCGCTGCCGTCGATCGCCACGCTGGCGCCGTGGCTGAGCAGGTGGGCGGCAAAGGCCTGATGCCGCTGCACCGGCTGCACGAAGGCGGCCGGCTCCGGCGCCGGGCGCGCGGGGCGTTGCTGGTGCAGCTCCCAGCAGCGGCGACCACTGCCCTGCAGGCTCAGCAGACTCTGCAGCTGGTGCTGGCGGCTGGCTGGCCGCTGGCCGGGTTGAGTACGGCGGGATCGGCCTGGGCCGGATGGGGGTGAGCCGGTCGGGGGCGAGTCGCCCGGGCGCTGCTGCTGGCTGGCCTGGTCGAGGGGCACCAGGGCCGCCAGCGGCTGACCGTGGCGGCTGATCACGGTGGCCTGACCGGTGGCGGCCCGGCTGATCAGCTCCGGCAGGCGGCGCCGGGCGGCCTCGACGCCGAGCTGTTCAATTTCTTGCTGCTCCATTCCGAGCGGCTCCAAACCAGGTTGTTCCTTCCCGGGCTGTTCCATGGGGGCCGTGGCGGTTGGGCGGCAGGCGCTGGTTGCAGGCCCAGGGATGGTTTCAGGCCAGTGATCGTTTCAGGCCAGCGAGCGTCGGGCTCACTGCCAATCCTGGGGCCAGAGCTGGGGCCCGGAGTGGGGGTGGGGCTGCCTCGCCAGTGTCCTTCATTCTGTACGGCCTGTACGGATTCATGGACACGCGGCGCGTCCCTGTTCCCATCCCTCGCGCTCGCCTGCCCATGGCCTGGCGCCCGCTCACCGCCCGCCTCATGCTCACCTCCTGCCGCCCCAGCCGCCCCTGGCCCCACCATGGGGCCTGCCGTCTCCGGCTCCGGCCGACGCCTGCCCCTTGCCCGAGCCTTCCCCTGGCGCCGCCCTGGATCGCCACGCCTCCCCCCTCGATCACCCGATCTTCAGCGCCAGCATTCGGCTGATCCGGGCGGCCCTGGAGCCCAGCGGTGCCCTGCAGGGCCTCAGCCCCGTGCAGCAGGACGTGCTGGAGCGCCTGGTTCACAGCAGCGGCGACCTGACCATCGCCCCCGACCTGCGCTTCTCCACCGGCGCCTGTGAGCGGGGGCTGGCGGCCCTGGCCGCCGGCGCCGTGATCCTCACGGACACAGCCATGGCGGCGGCGGCGGTGGCCCCCATGGCCCGGCGCACCTTCGGCAACTCTGTGCGCAGCGTGCTCGACTGGGCACCCGCTACGCCCCCTCCCGGTGGTACCCGGGCCGCGGCGGGCATGGCCCAGGCCCTGGCCGAGCACCCCGGCGCGGTGGTGCTGATCGGCAGTGCCCCCACCGCCCTGGAGGTGCTGCTGACGCTGGTGGCGGGCACCACTGGCGCCGCGGCCGCGGCAGCGGCCACGGCAGCCCCTGCGCTCGCCGACCCTGCCCTGGCCCCTCCCGCCCTCGTGATCGGCATGCCGGTGGGCTTCGTGGGGGTGGCCGAGAGCAAGGCCCACCTGGCGGCCAGCGCCCTGCCCCAGATCCGCCTGGAGGGCAGCCGCGGCGGAGCTGGTCTGGTGGGGGCGGCGGCCAATGCCCTGCTGCGGCGCGCCTGGCTGGATCGGACGGGGGTCTAGGCCCCCGACCCCAGCCCCACGGCCACGTGGCTGTTGGCCTCGATGCGCCCCAGCACCTGGCGGGCCCGGGCCACCACCGCCGGCGGCACCCCGGCCAGCCGTGCCGCCTCGATGCCGTAGCTGCGGCTGGCGCCGCCGCTCACCACCTGGTGCAGGAACACCAGTTCGTCGCCGGTTTCCTCCACCAGCACCTGCACGTTGGCCACGTTGGGCAGCAGCGCCGCCAGCTCGTTGAGCTCGTGGTAGTGGGTGGCGAACACGGAGCGGGCCCGGATGCCACCCTCGCCAGCCCCGGCCAGGTGCTCGGCCACGGCCCAGGCGATCGAGAGGCCGTCGAAGGTGGCTGTGCCGCGGCCGATCTCATCGAGCAGCACCAGTGAGCGCTCGGTGGCGTGGTGCAGGATGTTGGCGGTCTCCGCCATCTCCACCATGAAGGTGGACTGGCCCGCCGCCAGATCGTCGCCGGCACCGACGCGGGTGAAGATGCGATCGGCGATGCCGAGGCGGGCCGAGCGGGCCGGAATCCAGCTGCCGATCTGGGCCATCAGCTGCAACAGACCCGTCTGGCGCAGGTAGCAGCTCTTGCCGCTGGCGTTGGGGCCCGTGAGCACCAGCAGGTCGGGGTGATCGCCCGCGGCGGCTTCGTGCGCGGCCCCCGACGATCCCAGGGCGATGTCGTTCGGTGTGAAGGGCTCCTCCACCAGCAGCAGCTCCACCACCGGGTGCCGGCCGGCCTGGATCTCGAGCAGGCGGGCGTCGAGGCCGGCGGGATCGGTGAGTTCGGGCCGGCAGTAGCCGCCGGTGGCCGCCACCTCCGCCAGGGAGACGAGGGCATCCAGCTCCGCCACCAAGCGGGCGGCGGCGCGGATCGGGCCGGCCTGCTCCCCCACCTGGGCCCGCAGCGCCCCGAACAGCTCGTATTCCCGCTGGGCGGCCCGGGCCCGCAGCTGCAGGATGCGACCCTCGCGCCCCTTGAGTTCGGGGGTCACGAAGCGCTCCTCGTTGGCCAGGGTCTGGCGGCGGATCCAGTGGTCGGGTACGGCCGCTGCCTTGGCCCGGCTCACCGAGAGGAAGTAGCCGAAGGTGCGGTGGTACTGGAGCCGCAGGGTGCTGATGCCGCTGGCTCGGCGTTCGGCGGCCTCCTGCTCCGCCAGCCAGGCCTCCTGGTCATCGAGCTGGTTGCGCAGGCCATCCAGCTGGGGATCGACGCCGTCGTGGATCAGCCCGCCCTCGCTGAGGGAGAGGGGCGGACTGTCGAGCAGGGTGTGGCGCAGCAGGGCCGCCAACGCGGCCAGTTCCGGCCAGGGGCGGGCCAGGGCCGCCAGGGGCGGGCTGGTGGCGCCGGCCAGCAACCCCGCCAGCTGGGGCAGCCGCTCCAGGCCATCGGCCAGGGCCACCAGATCCCGGGCGGAGGCGGTGCCGGCCCCTGCCCGGCCCGCCAGGCGCTCCAGGTCGCCCATGGGCCGCAGCAGCCGGCGCAGGGCCAGCCGCAGCGACCGACCCTCCACCAGCTCCCCCACCCCGTCCTGGCGGGTGCGGATGGCCGCCAGGTCCACCAGCGGCGCCTCGATCCAGCGGCGCAGGCAGCGGCCGCCCATGGCCGTCATGGTGCGATCCAGGGCCCAGAGCAGCGAGCCGTGCACACCGCCGCCCATCTGGGTGCGGGTCAGCTCCAGGTTGCGGCGGGTCTGGGCGTCGAGCACCAGCTGGTCGCCGGCGTGCCAGGTGGTGGGCAGCTCCAGGGGGATGGCGCTGCCGGGCTGGGTGTCGTCGAGGTAGCGCAACAGGCCGCCGGCGGCCCGCAGGGCCAGGGGCGCCTCGCCCAGCCCCAGGCCATCGAGGCTGGCCAGCCGGAAGCGCCGCAGCAGGGCGGCGCGGGCCTCGGGGGCGGCGAAGGGGGTGCGGGGCAGGGGCGTGAGCCGCAGGGCGTCGGGGCACCAGGCGGGGATGGCCTGCGGGCCGCCATCGGCCGCGGCGCGCTCGGGCGCGGGCCACACCACCTCGGCCGCCTCCAGCTGCAGCAGCTCCTGGTGCAGCTGGTCGCTGCCCCGCCGCTCGGTCACGCGGAAGTCGCCCGTGCTCACGTCCGCCACCGCCAGGCCCCAGCGGGTGGCGGCGCTGCCCTCGCCCTCCAGCACCACGGCGCAGAGCCAGTTGTTGCGGCGGGCGGCGAGCATCCCCTCCTCCAGCACGGTGCCGGGGGTGAGCACGCGGGTGATGTCGCGCTTGAGCAGGGCGCCCTTGGTCGGGCTCCGGGCCGCGGCGTCCTCCAGCTGGTCGCAGAGGGCCACGCTCAGGCCGCGGCGCACCAGCTCGGTGCAGTAGCGCTCGGCGGCGTGGTGGGGGATGCCCGCCATCGGCACCCGACCCAGGGCCTTGCCGGCCTCCTTGCCGGTGAGGGTGAGCTCCAGCAGGCGCGAGAGGCGGATGGCGTCCTCGAAGAAGCACTCAAAGAAGTCGCCCAGGCGGTAGAGCAGCACCCGCTCCGGGTGGGCGCGCTTGAGCTCCACGTAGTGGCGCAGCATCGGCGTGAGCCGCTCGGGCTCCACCAGGCCGTGGTGGTGCCAGCGGGGCAGGTCGCTGGGCTCGGCTTCGGCCTGGGGTGTCTCGGGATCGCTGGTCTGCTCGGGTTGACCCTGGGCGTCGGTCACCTCAGGAGCTGTGCCTTCGCTGGCGACTGGGCTGTGGCTGGGGCCGGCGGTGCAAGCGTTTGCGCCCGGACCGGTACGGCGGCGGCGCGGCCTGGCCCGGGCGTCCGCCTCCAGATCGTCGTCGTCGAGGTCGCCTGGGGCTGGCGAGGCGTCCGGCCCGCGGGCGGCTCCAGATGGCGCGGCGGGCCCGCTTCCGGATCGGGCGCCTCCCCGGCCGTTCGGCGCTGCCGCCTCCCCGAAGGCCCCGCCGAACAGATCGCCCTGCAGGCCCAGCTCCGGCACGAGCGAGAGCTGCTGCTCGGCTTCCGCGGCCACGGGCTCTCAGGGGCAGGGGGAGCTGATCGTAGGGGTGGCGGCTGGCCGACACCCGAGGCCCCGAACCAGCACCGGCCCGCCATTCCCTTGGCCCCGCCACCGCACCCGCAGGCAGGCCCCGTCAGCCCCTCCCACAACTTGTGAAGGAACCCTCCGCCGGCTGCCGGGCTGGCCGATCCGGCGTGTGAGAATCCCGAAACTGACCGGCTGGCGCCGCCGCCGTTCCCCCTGCCACCGATCCATGCAGATCATCAACACCCTCACCGTTCTGGCCCTGGTGGTGCTGTCGTTCGCGCTGATCGTGGCGGTGCCCGTGCTCTACGCCTCCAGCGAGGACTCCGGCCGCTCCAACCGCCTGATCCTGCTGGGCAGCCTGGCCTGGGTGGCCCTGGTGCTGCTCAACTGGGGCATGAGCTTCTTCGTGGTCTGAGGCCCCGGGCCGGCTGGCGGGGCCCTGGACCGCAAGGCTCTCCGGGTCGCTTCCGTAGGCTGAAGCTCCTGGAGCACCACCCCCGTGACGGTTTTTGAGGGACGTTTCAACGAAGCCAGCGGCCTGCGGGTGGCCGTGGTGGTGGCCCGCTTCAACGACCTGGTGACGGGCAAGCTGCTGAGCGGCTGCCTCGACTGCCTGTCCCGCCACGGCATCGACATCAGCCCCAGCAGCAGCCAGCTGGATGTGGCCTGGGTGCCGGGCAGCTTCGAGATCCCCCTGGTGGCCCAGCGCCTGGCCACCAGCGGTCGCTACCAGGTGGTGATCACCCTGGGGGCCGTGATCCGCGGGGACACCCCCCACTTCGATGTGGTGGTGGCCGAGGTGAGCAAGGGCGTGGCCGCCGTGGCCCGCGACACCGGCATCCCGGTGATCTTCGGGGTGCTCACCACCGACACCATGCAGCAGGCCCTGGAACGGGCCGGCATCAAGAGCAACCTGGGCTGGAACTACGGCCTGGAGGCGATTGAGATGGGGAGTTTGATGGCGGTGCTGGGAGGCTAAGGATCGACCCTGAGCTTGAGACGTAGGGTTTCACCAGTTCACAGCCCTGCCCATGCCCTGGCGTCGGCCTCGCCAGCAGCTCGCCTTTTGCGCCGGCCTCGACCTGATGGGCCTGTTTGTGCTGGCGGCTCTGGTGGATCGGCTCCGGGGGGTGGATCTCCTCAGCCACGCCCACTGGCTTTTGGGGCTGGGGCTGCTCTATCTGTTGTTCGGCTGGCTGTTCGGCAGCTATACAGTCCTGCGTTGGCCCTGGTTGCGCCTGCGGCTGGTTTTGCTGCGCCTGGGGCTGACGGCTCTGGCCACGTTGGCGGCCGTGATCGTGGTGGATTGGTCGTTGAATCTGCCCGCGTCGTTCTTTCTCACCCACCGCAGCACCATGCTGTTGCTGCTGGGCGCTCTGACGGTTTGGTCGCTACTGCTACGCCTGGCCCTGCGCTGGCTGGATCGGCGCTGGCCCCAGCCGCCCTGGCCACAGCTGGCGGATCCGGAACACGTGCGACGGATTCAGCAGGAGTGGGCCCGTACGCCCTCTCCCCTGGCTCTGCCCCCAGGCTGGCGTCCGGTTCCCCCCGGTGGGCTGGTGCTGGATCGTGACCTCCGTTTTGATCCAGCTCCCGAACAGCGATTGGCTGCCCTGAGCGCCGAGGGTTCCGTGCCGCTGGCGACGGTCCTGGAACTGGTGGAAGACCAGCTGGAACGGCTGCCCCCCTCCCTACTGCCTGAACAGTGGCTGGCTATGGAGGAGATCCCGTGGGCCGATACGTTCAGCGTGCAGCGCCAGCTCAAGCGGATGGCCGACGTCGTGGTGGCTTCCATGCTGCTGTTGCTGAGCCTGCCGGTGATTGCGCTGGCCGCCCTGCTGGTCTGGCTCCAGGACCGGGGGCCGGTGTTCTACGTGCAGGAGCGTAGTGGCTGGATGGGACAGACCTTCCAGCTGCTGAAGCTCCGCTCCATGGCCTGTGCCAGGCCCGATGCGCCAGCCACCTGGACCCAACCAGGAGATCAGCGCATCACGCCGGTGGGCCTGCTGCTGCGCCGTACGCGCCTGGATGAGCTGCCCCAGTTGCTGAATGTGCTCTGGGGCGACATGAGCCTGATCGGCCCAAGGCCGGAACGTCCCGAACTGGAGCATGAGCTGGAGCTGCGGATCCCCCACTACCGCAAACGCCACTGGATGCGTCCGGGGCTGAGCGGCTGGGCCCAGGTCTGCGCTCCCTATGCAGCCAGTGTGGAAGAGGCAGAGCTCAAGCTGAGCTATGACCTCTTCTATCTGCGGCATTGGAGCAACTGGCTGGATCTATTGATTCTTGCCAAGACCATCAAGACGGTTCTCAAGGCCAAGGGTCGTTGACACCTTCCGGTTTGGCTCCTACATCTCCGTGGTAGGTTGGCTAGCTGGCCCAAGGGGCCATTGAGACGGTTCACGTTCGCTCTTGATTGAGACCCATGCCCTCCCCGTCCTCAAATCGTGGGATTGCAGGGAAGGCCTATAACGTCGTTAGGGAATTGTATCTGGCGGCTCCGATTGGATTCGGGCTCAAGCGCGCTGTTAAAGACGCCTGCTTTGGTGCTGTCTCTTTGGTGAATCCTGAGGCGGGATTTCTCAAGGCCTGGCAGGCAAAGCAAAAGTTTGAGCGCCGCCGCAGGCTGATTGCCCAGAATGGTGATGCGATCTATGGCGGTGAAGATGAGCTGTTTCTGTATGGGATACAGCAACGCTGGACTGATCTGTTGGCCCTGCCGCCTGAAGAGGTTGCCGGTTGGCTGCTACCCGCATTGCAACGACGGCTGCGGGCGAGCCATCTGACCAAAACCCTGGTTCCCCAGGTGTCGGTGATTATCCCGGCCCATGGCCATGCGATTTACACACTGCTCTGTCTTGACTCATTGTTCAGGCAGCAGACTGATATCGCTTTCGATATTCATCTTGCGGACGATCTGCCTGGCGATCCTACCCTTTCTGGCTATGCAGCCCGTCTGCAGGCTGCCAATATTCATTATCATCGTAACCCGCTAAATCTCGGCTTTACGCGGAATGTCAATGCTGCTGCCCGTCGCGCTTCGGCAGAGCTGTTAGTCATCCTCAATAACGACACGTTCTGCCACCCTCTCTGGCTTGATCATCTGGTATCAACCTATCGCAGGCTGGGATCGAGCCCGCAGGTGGGAGCTGTGGGTTCCAAGGTTCTCCACAGTCATCTGCGCATCCAGGAGAGTGGTTGTTTGATGAAGGCCGGTGGGCACCCCAGCCCCCTGGGACGTGGAGCCCACGCCTTTGATCCGCGTTTCAGCTTTCTGCGCGAGGTGGATTTTGTCTCGGCCTGCTCCCTGTTGGTGCCTCGCCAGTTGTTTCTGGAGCTAGGCGGATTTGATGAACGATTCAGTCCTGGGTATTACGAAGATCCAGATCTGTGTGAGCGATTGCGCCAGCGCGGCTGCCGAACCTATGTTCAGCCGGCTTCCCTGCTGTTGCATGAGGAGGGTGCCTCCTTTGGGAAGCAGGCCTTTGCTGCAGTGCAGGAAGAGAAGCGAGCGCTGTTCAACCAGCTCCATCCTGCGCCGATCTCCACCCAGGAGCGATTTGAGGCCAAGCCTCAGCTGCTGTTCATCGATGCCTATCTGCCGATGCCCGATAAGGGGTCCGGCAGTATTGATGCCATGGCCTACCTGGAGTATTTCATAGCCCGGGGCTATCATGTAGTCTTCTACGCCCAGCACCACAATAACTATTTTGAGGGCTATAGTCAATCTCTTGAGGCGATTGGTGTCGAGGTACTTCAGGACAACTTCCAGTCGCTGCCCTCTCTGCTGGCTGAGAGATCCGATGCAATTCGATTAGTCTTTATTTCTCGCTATTATCAGCTTGATCATTTCCTGCCCTTGATCGAGCGTGCTCTCCCAGGTGCGGCACTGATTTATAACACGGTGGATCTGCATTTCCTGCGTGAGAGCCGGGAGGCTGGGCTTGTGGACTCGCAGTTAGCTGGTCGCCAGTCACTAAAGGCCAGTCCTGGTAGTTCCTCTGCCCGTCTGGCGCAGTTGCGGCAGAGGGAGCTTGCCTACATCCAGCGAGCCGATGCCAGTATCGTGATCAGTTCCTACGAGCGGGATCTTTTGGCGGAGATCTTGCCTGAAGTGAATTCGGTCTTCCATGTGCCTCAGTGTCGGCCCTTCATCGGTGCGACGCAGGGCTTTGACCAGCGCCGTGATTTCCTCTTTATTGGCTCTGCGCATCAGCCCAATGTGGATGCCCTGCGTTATTTTCAAGCCGCGATCCATCCTGTGCTACAGCAAAGCCTGCCTGAGTATCGACTCAATGTGATTGGCCAGGAGCTGTACGAGAGTCTTTCCCGTGGCGCGGATGCCGAGCTTCTGTCTAATCCTCATGTCGCGTTTCTTGGTTATATAGAAGATGTGATGCCCCTGTTCTCCACGTCGCTGGCGATGTTGGTGCCCCTGCGCTATGGCAGCGGGATCAAGGGAAAGGTGGTGCAGGCGATTCAGCATGGCTTGCCCTGCGTGACAACCACAATCGGTGCCGAGGGGTTGGAGTTGCCGTCCCAGTCGTCGGTGCTCATTGCCGATCACCCAAGGGATATGGTGGCCCAGTTGGTGGCCCTCAGCACGGATTCCCAGCTCTGGCACGCCACATCGTCCCGGGCCGAGGCGGTGTTCCAGGCCCGTTTCTCGCAGGCGGTGTTCGAGCAGCGGATGGATCGGCTGATGCAGGAGAGGATTGCTCCGCGGTTGCGGCGCCATTCGCGGGTCCTTGGCTGATTCCGCCGGGATCCATGGGGTCGTGGTACCCGTGTATCGCCTGCCGCCGGGACCGTGCTTTGAGGAGTTCGAGCGCCGGATGCAGGAGCTCCGGCAGGCCCTGGGGTTGGTGGTGTTGGTGGATAACAACCCGCAGGCAGATCAACGCCTCAACGCCCTGGAGGCTGGGGGCATGCGCGTCGTGCACCAGGCCAACCGGGGCGGCTTGGCCGGGGGGTTTAATGCCGGCATCCGTGCAGCGATCGCGGCCGGCGTCCAGTGGATCACCCTGCTGGACCAGGACAGTGCCGTCGATCCTCTGGCCCTTGTGCGACTGCAGGAGGCGTGGCAGCGGCACCCCGGTCGCCTCCTACTGGTGGGCCCAGCCATTCGGGATCTGGATGCCGAGCCAGGGTGTGTCCAGGACACCAGCGGGTCGGACCCCTATGCACGGCCGCGCCTCCTGATCAGCTCCGGCACCACCTTCTGCAGTTGCGACTGGGACCGTCTCGGCCCCTTCCACACCGAGTTGTTCATCGATTTCCTGGACCATATCTGGTGCTTCCGCGCTGCTGCCAGGGGTTGTCTCCTGCTCCAGGACCAGCGGGTGGAGCTGGCTCAGCGCTTTGGCGCCCCCCACCCCCAGCCCCTGTGTCGCTGGTTGGGAATGAAGCTCTACAGCCCGCAGCGGCACTACTACGGTCTGCGCAACCTGCGCTGGCTCTGTCGCCAGCCCGAGGTACCCCTGGATCTCAAGGTGAAGGAGGTGCTCAAGATGCTGGTCAAACCCTGGCTTTGGCTGCTGTTCGAGCCCCGGCGCCCAGCCAATGCCCGGGCGATCTGTGCCGGCCTGACCGATCCGCTGCCGGGGCCCCATCCATGAGCGTGTCTCCTGCAGCCCTGCCTGCTTACAGCGTGTTGTTGCCCCTGGCACCCTGGGAGTCGCCGCCGGTGCTGCGGGAGGCCTTGGCCAGCCTGGTGGCGCAGGGCTTGCCACCCGCCCAGGTGGTGGTGAGCTGCGATGGTCCGCCCCCCGAAACCTTGGCCCTGGAGCTGGAGCGTACCGAGCTCCCCTTGGAACTGGTGTTGGGCCCGGGGGAAGAGGGTCTTGGCCCGGTGCTGGCCCGGGGCCTGCTGGCCTGCCGTGAGGAGCTGGTGCTGCGCTTTGATGCCGACGACCTCTGCTTGCCCGATCGGGCGCTGTGGCAGGTCCAGGCGATGGTCCGCCGCCCCGAGTTGGCCGCCATGAGCGCGCCTCTTGTGGAATTCCAGTTGGATCCGCAGCAGGCCAGCGGCTGCCGCACAGTGCCCCGGGGCGCCCATCGGTTGCGGCGCTTCAGCCGCTGGCGCAATCCCCTCAACCACCCTGCGGTGATTCTGCGTCGTTCGCGCGTCCTTGCCGCCGGCAACTACCGTGCACGACCTGGTTTCGAGGATTACGACCTCTGGCTGCGCCTGCTGCGCCGAGGCGACAGCCTCGACAACCTGACCGAGCCGGTGGTGCTGGCCCGGGTAGGTCCGGCCCATCTGGGCCGTCGCCAGGGTTGGCTCTACGCCTCGCGCGAGGCCGTCTTCCTCTGGTGTTGCGGGTGCGAGCACCTGCTGGGCTGGCCCCACGTGGCTTTGCTGCTGGCCTTGCGGCCGCCGCTGCGGCTGCTGCCTGCCCCTGGCCTCGGTTGGCTGATGAGCACGCTGTTGCGGCGTGCGCCCTCCCAGTAGAGGCCTGTAGAGACCGGCAGCTTCTGCGTGAAGCCAAGCCGTTCAGCTCTGCAAGCAGGCACTTGACCCGGCGCGGCCAGAAGTGTATAAGGTTAGGGAGTTAACCACCCCTACGATGAAAATCGACCTGCAAGGCCAATACGGTTTCTCCCCCATCCTCCAGGTTCTCCAGCAGACCGGTGAGGGTGGCGACACCATGGCCCAAGCTCCGGGTCCTGGTGAAGGCGGTTACGCAATCCGTGGCTTGATCTCCAAAATCGGGTCTGGCGAAGGTGGCAAGGTTCCTCCCGTCGAGCCGCTCATCTCTGCACTTTGAATAGTGCCCCCAGCTAGCTTCGGCAAGCGGTTATGATTATAGCCTGCAAAAAAATCTTTTTTGCAGGCTTTTTTGTGCTTGGCGAGAATCCCTTGCGGGCTTTGCCTGGGTTTTTTTAGGGATCCGTGGCGCAGGCTTGGATGTGAAGTCTACGTACATGTTCCGATTGGCGATATAGTCTTCTTGTCCGCTATTTGGGCCAATGATGCACTTGCCTTTTGGGGCGGTCGTGCGGCTCTCTTAAGGAAGGATTTAACATGTCCACACCAAGGCAGCCCCCTCCTGGGCTTCGGGTGGCTTTGGGTCAGGATCCACTTGACTCCCGGGAGCGAAACAGCTAGAAATATGTGAGTGTTTTTTCAAGTATTGATGCTAATCGATCTGCAGGGTCAGTACGGATTCTCGACAGCAGTGCAAGTGCTGCAGGACATCGGGGAGGGTGGCAATCCCAGGGTGAGTGGCATGGAACCCGCTCCTGGACCAGGCGAGGGTGGTGCGATGCGCAGCCTGATTGCCAAGATTGGTCTGGGTGAAGGTGGAGTGGCCGTAGCCTGACCCCTTCAGAGCTCTCCACTCAACTTGGACTCAGATCTCCTTGCGTCTTCGCAGGTTCGCCCTGGAGCGCGATCACCAGGCTGGCTAGTGAGAGTAACGACCCTTTAATGGAGGTGCCCACTCTCTACCGCAACAGAGCTACCGCAACAGAGCTACCGCAACAGAGGTAGCCTTGCTCAGGGTAGGGTAGCTTGATTGGCTGGCTGGTTTGGGTAGTCATTCCGTTCTTTGGGCTTTCAGCAGATTGGCACTTGGCCTGTCATGCGTTGACTTCTACTTGATGAACGCTTGACTTCTGAGGCCGTTGGGGCTATAACGGTCGCTATGCTTTAATCGGCTTCTCATGAAAATCGATTTTCAGGCTCAGTACGGTTTTTCTGTGATCTCACAAGTCCTGCAGGAGCCTGGTGAGGGCGGGATTGTTCCAGGAGCATCTGCTACTGCGCCTGGCCCTGGAGAAGGAGGTTCGTGGGTCCTGAGCTTGATCGCCAAGATTGGCCTCGGAGAAGGTGGTAACCTGCCCGGTCCCAATCCATTCGAGTGACACAATTCGGGGCGCACACCTTACAGTCTGTCTAAAGTCCGCCGGTTGGGCAGACCATCATTGGTGCTGCCGGATCGGGTGGGTTGACCGGCTCTAGGGGAGGCGCCCTTAGTCCAAGTGCCAGTTTAGCCACTGCCATCCAATCTCCTTGACTCTTCTAGGAAAATCTAAAGTAGGAAGGCTAGCATTTCTTTGCGATGAAAATCGATCTACTGGGTCAATCCGGCTTCTCGACCCTGTTTCAAGTGATGGCTGTTCCCGGAGAGGGTGGGGGCCATAGTGCCACCTTTAGCGACCCTGGCGAGGGCGGCAAAAACATGGCAGCTCGAAGCCTGTTTGCCAAAATTGGTTTTGGCGAAGGTGGAAAAGAGAAGGTCTCGTAGTCACGGCTGCTGATCTCTGTCTGAGTTGACCGGTTGCCGTCTTCGGCTGACCCTCCCCTGGCCCTTGAATGTTGCGTGCATACATTTAGAGTCTACCGATTCTCCCCGCTTCATTTGCGCGGTGAAGTTCATCTCAGGCTTGCGTACTCAGTTAAAAAGTTAATTGAGGCTCTCCCTGATGAACAGTTTGAGGTCTTCGCCCCCGAAGCGGAGACCGCATTCCTCAGGCTTCTGTGCGATGCTGATGCCTGTGATTTCATTCTGCATCATCATCTCGTATTGTCGCTTCTGGCCGACGACTTTCAGCAAGCGCGTCGGATCTTAGGCTTTCTTGCACTACGTAGCCCGAGAACTGCAGGGCAGGTGCTTGATTTCTCTTCGGAGCAACTTGGGGAGGACCTGGATTGGTATGCAGCTGCCTACGCCTTGAACGACTTGCCAGATGGCAGCCTTCAGCTTGTTGCTCCCACTGATGAAGCATCAGCGATAACTAGGCAGCTGATCCATGAGTCTTTGGCCATCCTGAGATCTGCTTCTGCAGAGGTTGTTGCCGAAATCGAGGCCATCAAGCCGTTGTGGATCCTTGCCTCCACATCAGAAATGTCTACCAGATCATTTGGTGGTTATTCCTCAAGCATCGCCTGGGGCTCTATCGCCATTAACTCGAATCGACATGACCTGGTTGGCATCCTGATCCAGGTGATTCATGAATTGGCCCATCAGCTGCTGTTTGCCCTTTCTCTTGAGATTCCGTTAGTCTTTAATCACCCAGAAGAGTTGTACCCTTCTCCGCTGCGTCGTGATCCTAGGCCTATGGACGGGGTTTTGCATGCGTGTTTTGTCAGCGCACGTGTCCATGAGGTGCTTCGGCAGATTGTCTCTGCGCCTTGCTACGGCGCCCTGACTCCCTCTGACCAGGATGCGATCATGGCGGCTATCGCTGATACGGCTGAAGTGGTTAGGGCAGCCTTGCCAACTATTGAGCAGTCGGCGCGTTTGTCTGGGGTTGGTGAGCGGGTGGTGACGGCATCCCGTAGGGCTGTGACGCCGTGATGACCACGACAGCCACACTCTATGAGCGTATCTCTCTGAGATGTAACGAGGAAGAGCATAGCTATTTAGACCTTCTTGGCGATGGTGCAGTTGTCAGTGAAGGCAGGCACTTGCTGAGCTTGGCAGATCAGATTGCTGCTTACATGGCGGTCCATCTTGCTGGGCATCGTGTGGTGATCTGCCTGGATCAGTGCAGCACCTTTATGCCAGTGTTCTGGGCGTGTCTGCGCGCTGGGCTCACGGCGATCCCTGTCACTTTGGCCGCATCCGGTGCCCGTGCCAGTGGCCGTGAGTTGCAGGAGCTGCGGCAACTGTTGGAGCAGGCCGGTCCAGTGGCGATTGTGGTGGATGAGCTGAGTGCTGGCCTGGAGACTTTGCTTGGGGCCACCAGTAGGGTTCGGTGGCTTCCCTTCTCGCGGTTGATCGCGGCAGCTGTACCTTCGCAACCTCTGAACCAGCAGGACGCTGCAGTGGCGTTTGCCCTTCAGACCTCAGGCACCACAGGCGAATGCAAGTATGCAGCTTTTTCCGGTGATTGGTATGACTATGAAGTCAGCAATCCGCGTCGTGTTCTTGCGTTATTCCCGTTGGGATCGTCCACCGGTATTGGCTACGCCTATGCCCTCAGTCGACTCTCCGCGTATCTGCCATTGCGAGAAGCGGTCCGTGATCCGGATCGCTTGTTTGCCGCTATTGAGGCCTATCAGATTGAGGCAGTGATTATGCCTCCAGTCATGGTTTCTGTGTTGTTGCGCTACCTTGCGACTTCATCTGGGCCACTGACCCGCCGTGATCTCAGCAGCCTGATCAAGCTGAATATTGGCAGCAGCACGATTCCCTTGGAGGCTGTTGAGCAGTTGGGCCAGCTGCTGCGGCCGTGGGGGGCTCCAGACAATGTTATTCATTTTGCCTATGGCCTAACGGAGACTGGAGGAGTCGCCTACGGCCCCTACCGTGGTCTTGCTGAGCACCGTCATCCTCACGGTCTGCGAATTGGCCCTGTTTCTTCTGGGGTGAACGTCGCTATCGGGTGTCAGGATGTTGGAGAGCCTGGCCCAATCACCGTGCAGAGACCCTTCACCTTTTTGGGTTATCTCAGCACTGTTGCTTCGGCTGGCTGGACGCTCTCGCCATTTGAAAGTGGTGCCGATTGGTTTGAGACGGGTGATCTCGGACTGCTCGACGATGATGGGCTCGTTCTAACAGGTCGCCTGAAAGACACGATCGTTCTGAATAGTCGTAAGACGTCGCTGGCGGCCATTGAGCGGTTTGTGGCTGAAACTACGCCTGATCTCTTCGATGTCGTTGTGGCCTGCGCTGGCCCTGGTGAATCCCTGGTGTTGTTTGTGGTGCTTGCACCTCATGCTGCTTCCCTGACGCTGGAGCAACTGCAGGCGACTCTGTCGCAGCCGATCCAGCGTGAATTTGGAGTGCCCCTGAGTCAGCTTGTCCTGAAAGAGGCAGGGGAAATCCCTCGCACGGCTACAGGGAAAATCCGAAAACTAGAGCTTGTTGCGAATCTTGCTGACCTAGTTCCTTCGCCGACTGAGTCTTCGCCTCGGCTCCAGGTGGATGCTTCCTTGGAGCAGCAACTCTTCGCTGCCATCCGTCAGCATTCAGCTGCGTTCAGGTCTGGTGATGGTCACCAGCCGATCTCCAGTTTTGGCATCGACTCGCTGGCTCTGGCTCAGATCATCGGTAGCGTTGAGAGATCGTCTGGGATCCGTTGCCGCTTGGAGGCGTGTCCTCCAGATCCGACGATCCACCAACTGGCGGAGCTCTTTGCCGCTCCTGTGGGGCCAGTAGGTGAGGCAGAAGCTCCATCCCAGGGCATTGCCGACCTCGATCAATTGATGGTGGATGTCAGCCGGTTCCCTCTGCGAACGGCGCTGGCTCACCAGATCCAGGCAGCCAACGTGCAGCTCAGCGGTGAGCCGGTTGGCCCCGATCGGGTTGTACGGCTCTTCAACGGCAACGCAGCAGGCGTCCCAGTGGTGCTTGTGGGTCAGCTGTCTGGAAGTATGGTGGCAAACTTCGCGGCCGAACTCTCTGATCACCCTTTGTATTATCTCAGGGTGCTCCACGACTACGCTAGTGCTGCGAACCAAGACTATCTTGCCTGCTGTTATCTAGATTGGCTGGAGGCTTGCCTTCCTGAGTGCAATCCAGTGGTCGTTGGCTTTTGCCTTGCGGGTCGGTTGGCGCTGGATCTGTCTCGTCAGATGTGGCACCGTCAGCGTGCCCCGCGACTGTGCGTCTTGATGGATTGGAACGTGGGACGCTATTCTTCTCGTGATGTCTATAAAGGCGTCACGATCTATCACGTGCACGACTGCTATCATCGCGGATCTCTTGAAAAGCGCCAGGAAATCAAGGCTTCGCTCACGAAGCTGACGCCCAACGTCTTGATGGCTTTCTGGGGGGCAAAGCGTGATCAGTCTGACCAAGACTATGTTGACTGGCCTGCCACTCAGCAGATCCTGATTAATATCATGCGTCATCAAGCTGTTCAGCCTGTCCTGGCAGCTGTTTGATCATGGGCTCTGGCCCTCGTGTTCTTGTTATCTCACCGAGTACTGAGGGCTGGTTTCTTCCCTGTCTGTTTACGCAGGCAGGCTGGAGTTGTGATGTCGTCAGTCTTTCCGGCGTCTTTGCAGCTAGCAGTCATGTCCGTGCCCTGCATCGTGCCCGCGGGCCTGAGGAGCTTGCAGGTCTTGCCTTGCATTTGCATACTCAGGTTGAGCCTTATGACTGGGTAGTTCCCGCGAGTGACGATGTTCTTGGAGAGTTGTGCTTCCGATCACTTCTGGATCAACGTTTCCTGTCGTTGTTGCCAGTTGATGCTGCGGCTGCTCGACATCATCTTTTTTCCAAGATCAATTTCAGTCGCGCCCTGGATCTCTATGGTTTGCCGACGCCTCGATGGTCGATCGCCACGAGTTCTGGTGATGCCTTGCGCCGGGCTGAGGAGCTTGCCTATCCCTGCTTTCTGAAGCGGGATCGCTCGTCTGGTGGAAAGGGGACCTTTCACTGTGGCCAGGCTGCGGAGCTAGAGGCGGCTGCGGGCCGGCTTGCTGGTTCACCGTTCCTGATGCAGCAGGCCATTACTGGTGAGCTCTGGAGTGTTGAGGCTCTTTATTGGCATACAAAGCTGAAGGCATTCTCCTTGAGCACCTTTGTGGCTACGACGTCTTCTTTTGGCCCGTCGGTGGAGCGTCGTTATGGGGCGGGCTCTGAGGTGATGCCAGGTGTCCTGCCGTTGTTGGAGGGGTTGGGGCGTGCTCTTTCTGCTCACGGATGGGCCAATATCTCCCTGGTTAAGGATGCTGCTGATGGCCATCTCTATTTCATTGAGGCCGACTTGCGCCCCAATGCCTGGATTGCGCTTGATCAGTATCTTGGTGGTGACTTTGCCTGCGCCATCTCAAGTCTTCTGGGACCATCGTCTCCTGGGCCTAAGCAGTGTTACCTTGATACGATTGCCAGTCCACTCGCTGTGGCGCACTTTCAGCGTCTTGTGCAGATTGGTGCTTCTCCGGAGCGGATCCAGCAGGCGATGACCATGCGCCCTGATGAGTCCGACATGTTCTATGGGGAGCTGATTCGGAATCGCTTCTATGCTCCTCTAGTATAGTTGTCACTCGGGCTTATCTCCTGCCTTCCGACTAGCTTCTGCAAGCCATTGCCTGGTGTGTTGGTTGACGTGGGGGAGGTAGGGATAGCGGGATGGTGTGCGTAATGTTTCCCTGAATGAGTCGATTCCCAAGAGTTCCAGTGTGCTTAGGACTTCAGGGGAAGGCCTGTAGAGGACGACGGTTTGCTTGCGGTCTATTGCGGGCACGACCCACTTCTTGAGGGTCTGCCGCTGGCTGTCGTCTCCTGATGGCAATACCAATACCATGCTGCCCTTGGGAAGGGCCTGGCTGAATGACAGCAGGCGCAGGAGGTAGCCTTCGGAAACGATGAGTGGGCTTTCGGTTTGGTGTAGCGCGTTTGCCACCAAAGTCTGATCCATATTTCCTAGCTTGCTCCACCAGCCAGGCGCGACAGAGGCCTTCAGTTGTGAGCTCAGGTTGAGCAGCAGCCAGCCGGCTAGGATCAGCGCTGCAAGACGATTCCATCGCACACGTTCTTGGGGCGACTGGCTGCGGTTGTTGGGGCGAGGTGCCAGTCCGCCAACGACGGCAAGTTGCACAGCCAGATAGCCAGGGAGTGAATAGCGGGCAATGGCTGAACGGCAACCACCCATGCTCAGATCTGTGAGGATCAGAGGCAACACTGAGCAGCCCAGCAGTGTGATCAAGATGGCGGCGGGTTGATGGTTGGAACGCCTGATCACGATGGCAAAGGCCCAAGCCGTCACTGCGGTGGCAGTGACGACGATCGCGAGTCGGCCAACACTGGCCATGATCCCATCGCCTGTGATCAAGCGACCACCTGGATCCAGATCAATCCATAGTCGTGCGAGGTTCAGACCCCAATTCCAGAGGAGGAGGGGAAATGGCAGATCGGTGCCCGTCCAAAGATTCGTGCCCTGGCGCAACATCGCTCCATGGGCCGCTGCCCAGAGCCATGGAGAGAAGGCCAGAAATGCGGTGAAGCTGGCAAGAGTGAGTGCTCGCCACCGCTTCCGCCAGGGAGGGAGAAGCAGAGGCAGCAGGGCAAAACCGGCGACAGGAAAGACTGAAAAGAGGTGGGTGTAGAGCAGCGCTATGCACAGGATGCAATAGATCAGCCAGTCTCTGCGCCGATGCAGGTGCTCCGCGCGCACAAGCGCCCATGTGCAGGCAACCAGCAGCAGGGCCCAGAGGCTGTACTGCCGGAGTTCGGCAGCGTAGAGCGTGTGAAAAGGACTCAGAGCGATTGCCGTCGCTGCCAGGAGGCTGGTTCTCCTGTTGCCCCATAATTCCCAGGCCAGGGCGGCAGTGGCTGGAATCAGCAGAAGCCCGAACAGAGCTGGTAGTAAGCGCTGGCCAGAGAGGGACGCCCCGACGATCTGTCGCCAGCTCCGGGCTGCCAGAAAAAACAAGGGTGGGTGTTCAGGTGCTTCCTGCGCCAGGACGCGCATCATGTCCGATGCTGTACGTCCTGGCCGTGGCGTGAGGTGGGCTTGCCAGGAGGTCGCCGGGTGCGGTTCTCCATCTGCCAGTTGTTGCTTGACCAGGCCGAATGAGCTGCCAGAGATGCGCAGTGCGCTATAGATCTCATCGCCACCCAGTGGTTTTGTGCCCAGAAAAGGTAGGCGTAGCAGTCCCGCCAGGAGGATGATCAAGAGGAGTACCGACAGGCTCCTGGTCGCTGTCAGCATGCGGTCTGGCTGTCGGCGTCCCATGGCTGTTCTCAGGCGCCGGATTCGGCCATCGGCAACCTCAGCCAGGGATGGCGGGCCTGCAGGAGTCGGCTGAGGCGCCGCACCTCCAGGTGCGTTTTGGTGGCCAGCATCGAATGGCCATGGCAGTGGTAACGGGCGAGCCGCTGGGGGCAGAGCACGCCGTGGAAGCCGGCATCGATTAGCTGGCACCAGAAGTCGTAGTCCTCCCAGCCTCCGGGGATGTGGGTGTAACCGCCCACCTGGGCCCAGGCCTGGCGGCGCACCAAGGCCATGGCGTCGATCACGTTGGTGGCGAGGAAGTGATTGCGCTGCCAACTCAGGGGCTCGATCGCACTGCTGCGCCCGAGCACTGTTTCTTCGGGAACCACCTCCACCAGCGGGTGCACCACGCCGGCCGTTGCCGGTGCTGAGCGGGCCACCCGCAGGCACTGGGTCACCGCCTCGGGCAGCAGCGTGTTGTCGGCGTCGAGCACGAAGCACCAGGGTGAGCGAGCGGCGGCGAAGGCCGTGTTGCGGGCGGCGGCGAGGCCCGCATTGCCCGGGTGGCGCAGCAGCAGGCTGCGGGTGAAGCGCTGGCCGTGGCGCTCCAGCCAGGCCAGCACGCGCCGCTCGCCGCCGTCGCTCGAGGCGTCGTCCACCACCACCAGCTCCAGGGCGACGAGGCTCTGCTGGCGCACGCTGTCGAGGGCGGCCTCGATGCGGTCGCCGTAGTTGTGCAGGCTGATGCAGACGGCGGCCTCGCCCAGGCCATCGCCCTGCTCCCAGAGGCTCTCGGCGGCTGGGGTGGGCGTCTGGCAGGGCTCCGGTGCTGGACAGCCGGCCTGCCGCCAGGCCAGCTCCGCCTGCAGGGAGGGGATGCTGATCTCGCCGAGGAAGGTCTGGGGCGGAAGCCAGCCAGCCGGGGGGGCATCGGGTGGCCGCAGGAGGGTCCAGCCCCACAGGTCCAGCTCCTCCCGGCTGGGATGAAAGCGCACCAGCTGCAAGCCGATGGTGTTGCAGGCCTGCAGCCAGGCCGCCAGCAGTCGCGCCTGTTCGGGGCCGTCCAGCCGCAGCCGATCGAAGCCGGGAAGTCCCCAGCAGGGAGGCTGGAGCTGGCGTTCCCAGTCTTCGCCGCCGCTACCGAGGCAGAGGAGCTGTCCACCTACTCCCGTGAGGCTCTCTGGTGCTGGCAGGCCCAGTTGCTGGGCGATGGCCTCCCCATCCCCAGGTTGGTCCAGCCAGCCATTCGTCTGGCCCGTGGTGAGCCGGCAGGCCCGCACCCCCAGGCGCCGCAGCAGACCCACCTGGGTGGGATCAGGATCGAACACCAGCTCCAGCCGTGTCAGGCGCTCCAGTTGCCCCTGGGCGGTGCTCTCTTCCAGGGACTGGAGATGAATCCCCAGCCAGCCTCGACGCTCCGGGCTGTCGGCGGCTGGGAGTTCCAGCGGCTCCAGGCCTTGGAGCAGCTCCCAGGTCCTGGGGTGCAGAGCCAGCGGCAGGTGTTGAAGCCAGGCCTGCAGCGGCCAGGACGTCCAGTCCCTTCCCCAGGCCAGGATCCGGCCGGCGGCCGGTCTGTCGGGGGTCGTCGCTGCGCCGGCATCCGGCGGCGACTGCAGCAGGGGGAAGGCCGAGGCGGGGGCGGCTGCCAGGTAGGCCTGGTCGATGGTGGTGGGGCCGCTCCACTGGCACCAGTTCTCCAGCTGGCGTCGACCCAGGGCCTGGTGTTGGCCGTGCAGTGCCAGAGCGGCCGCCCCCCAGGGATGGCTCGCGGGATCGGGGCCGGTGTCGTCCCCCGGTGCTCCGGCGATTGCACCGGCTCCGGGGCCGTGGCGCAGCGCCGCCAGGGGCAAGGCGATCGGCAGGGGTGCGCTGGCCAGCTCCGCCTCCAGGGCGCCGCGCTCCAGCTGGCCATCGGCCACGGCCAGCAGCTGGCGCTCCAGGCGCCGCAGGCGGGGATGGATCGGCACCAGTCGCTGCAGACTGCGCAGGCTGCGGCGATGTTCGGGGCGCACCTGGGTCAGGGCGAGGCGGGTTTCCTCGGGGCTGGGGTCGGTGCCCCGGCAGAACCGCACCAGTTCTTGCAGCTGGCGTTCGGGGCCGCCCTGGCCCGAGGGCTCGAACCAACGGCCGTAGTGCAGGGGATGCAGGGGCAGGCCCTGGCTGTCGAGCAGCGCCTGCAGGGTGTGGCGCCACCAGAGCTGCTGGGCCCGCCAGGCGGTCATGCCGGCGCTCAGGCGGTCGCGGCGCAGCAGCGAGGTGGACACCTCCCGGGGATCCCGCAGGCAGAGCACCACCTTCAGGGGCAGGCCCAGGTCGTGGGCCACCCGCCGCCAGAGGGGCAGCAGCAGGCTGGTGCGGGGATCCTTGATCGCCCAGGGGCCGCTGTGGCGGGCCATCTCGCCGGCCAGCAACGCGTGCAGCTGCTCCACCGTCTGCTCACTGGCGGGGTGGTCGCGCCAGTTCAGCGGCAGGGGCAGAACGCCCTTCTGACTTGGCCACCAGCGGTCCAGGTCAAGCAGCAGTTGCTCCTGCAGGGCGGTGATGTCGCTGCGCTCGAAGTAGCCCTCAGGGTTGTGGTGATCCGCGTCGATCAGCTCACCCGGCACGGGAACCCCCACCTGGGGCAGCAGGGACCCGAGCAGCGAGGTGCCGCTGCGGTGCATCCCCACCACCAGGATCAGGGTCTGGGGCGTGCCGGCCATGCCGTGGGGATGAGGCGAAGCCGCCCAGCCTACGGAAGCTGGCCGGGATGCTCCGCTGGGCCGTACACCTGCCGCTCCCAGGCACTCCAGCGCGGGTTCGCGGCGGCGATCCGCTCCAGGTCGGCGGCCGTGAAGCCCGGCGCCTGGCTCCCGACGGGACGGCTGTTCTCGCGTGGGAGCTGGCTGAAGGCGGCGGTCCCCGCCGGGAGTAGGGGCAGCAGGTTCCGGTTCAGATCCGTGGCCAGGTGTTCGAGCCGCAGGGCCGTAACCCGCTCATCCACCTCGAAGTACTGCAGCCACCAGTCGGCGGCCACCCAGGTGCCCCCCAGCCGCAGCGAGTAGCTGAGGCCGCTGCGTACCGGGGCGAAGTCCAGATCGGGCAGGCCCATGTGGCGGCGCTTGTGCTGCCAGTCGCTCACCAGCCAGTCGGTCAGGCGGCGGGCGGTGATGAAGCGGCGGCGGCCTTCGGCCCGCCAGCTGGCCCGGCTTTCGCGCAGGGGCACCGAGTCGTGCTTGGCGGGAATGTCGTCGGGGTCCACGGCGATGCCGGGGATGGCGCGATCGAGGAACAGGCGGTTCATCGAGGTGCCGCCGGTTTTCGGCAGGTGCAGCCAGAGGAAGGAATCGGCCACGATCATGGTGGTGCGGCCTGCAGGAGGATGGGGTCCAGGGCGGGCGGATCCCTGGCGAGAGATCCGTGGCTGAGGCCCCCAGGCTTAGCCGAGTGTGGCCCCGTCGTGGGTGGTCTCCATCACGTCAGCCGCAGACCCTGGCGGTAGGGTCTGGTCGCTGCGAGGGATGCACAGGGGTGCGGCTGCCTGCGTTCATTGGCCTCGGCACCCAGAAGGGCGGCACCACCAGCCTGCAGCGGCTGCTGGCCGACCACCCCGGCGTGTTCCTGCCGCCTGTGAAGGAGGTGCAGTTCTTCAGCCTGCACCACGGCCGCGGCGCGGAGTGGTACGGCCAGCACTACGCCGGGGCCAGCCCGCACCAGCGCTGCGGCGATATCACCCCCTACTACCTGTTTCACCCCGCCGTGCCCGAGCGGCTGCAGCGGGCGCTGCCGCAGGCGCGGCTGGTGGTGCTGCTGCGGGATCCGGTGGAGCGGGCCCTCTCGGGGCTGTTCCACTCGATCCGGTTGGGCCTGGAGCCCCTGCCGCCGGAGCAGGCCCTGGCAGCGGAGGACGCGCGCCTGGCCGGCGCCGCGGATCAGCTGCTTGCGGGGCTGGCGGAGCACCATTCCCACCAGGTGCACAGCTATCTGAGCCGCAGCCGCTACGAGCTGCAGCTGGAGCGCTATGAGGCCCTGTTCCCCGCCGAGCAGCTGCTGATCCTGCGCAGTGAAGACTTCTTCAGCGATCCCGCGCCGCTCTGGCGGCAGCTGCTCGCTTTCCTGGAGCTCGAGACGGTGCCGCTGCCAGCCCAGCTGCCGGTGGAGAACGCCGGCCAGGGGGAGGCCCACAGCGTGGATCCTGCCCTGCGCCAGTGGCTGCGGCGGCAGCTGGAGCCCACCTACGCGGCTATGGCGCAGCGCTACGGCTTGGGCTGGCCCTGAGCGTCGTCCGGCGTGCGCCACGATCCAGCGCAGCAGTGGAACGCGAAGGTGTCGGCGCCGTACTGGGATCGCGTGCTGGCGATCATCGCGGCCGGCAGCACGATCAGGCCCTCCCGCAGCTTCTGCAGCTGGTTGAGCCAGCGAAAACCGTAGGGCTCGGCCGCGAGCCCGTAGATGCCCGGGGCGATCGGATTGCGATGCCAGCGGCCATCGGCGTCGATGAAGGGCCGGTGCTCGTAGTAGGCCAGGCAGGAGCGGGCGAAGGGGTGCTGGGGAACCGACCCCAGCACGGCGGCCTGGAGGCCGATGCCCGGGGGTGGACCGGGGCAGCGCTCCAGCAGGCGTTGGCCCTGCCCATCGAGCAGGCTGGCGCCGCCTTCGGCCGCGAAGGCCTGGGGATTGAACTCCACGGCGGTCACGAAGTCGTAGCCGAGCAGGGGCTCCAGCGAGCGCACGGCGAGCACATCGGCATCGAGGTAGAAGCCGCCCTGGTGCTGCAGCACCCAGAGCCGCAGCACATCCGTGGCGAAGGCCCACTGCTGCACCTGGATCGCCTGCCGCACGAAGAGCGGCAGGGCCGGCAGGTTGAAATCGGCCAGGCTCCAGCGGCGGATGCTGAAGCCGGGCATCACCTGGGCCCAGGAGGCCAGACAGCGCTGCACCAGATCAGGTCTGGGCTCATCGCTGAGCCAGATGTGGTGCAGCACTCTGGGGATCATGGCCATCGATCATCGCAACCAGCGTGGTCAGATGGCACGCGTAGGATCCGGCCATTGCGATGCAGCCTGGATGATCCCCCTGTTCGACGCGTTGCGCCGGCGCTGGGGCGGGGATCCGGGGCTGGCGGCGCTGGATCCCCAGGGCCCCCGGGGCGTGGCCCTGAGGGGCCATCGCGAGTATGTGGGGGGCCACTGGGAGGAGATCGGCCAGCTCCAGTTCGACTTCCTGGTGGCCCGGGGCCTGCAGCCCCAGCATGTGTTGCTCGATATCGCCTGCGGTGCCCTGCGCCTGGGGGTGAAGGCGATTCCCTACCTGGAGCCGGGCCACTACCTCGGCATCGAGAAGGAGCGTGGCCTGATCCGGGCTGGGGTGGAGCAGGAGCTGGCCCCGCAGCTGCGCCGGGAGCGGCGGCCCCGCATCCTGCGGGATGGCAACTTCCGCTTCTGGCGCTTCCGCCAGCCCGTGGATGTGGCGATTGCCCAGTCGCTGTTCACCCACCTGCCACCGCGGCTGATCGGCCGCTGCCTGGCGCGGCTGCGGCCCTGCCTGCAGCCCGATGGGGTGGTCTATGCCACGTTCCATGAGGTGGAGCAGGAGTGCGCCAACCCCGCGGTGCCCCACGACCACGGCTACTTCGCCTACACCCGCGCCCAGATGGAGGCCTTCGGGGGCGAGCAGGGGTATGGCTTCGAGTACATCGGCGACTGGCACCATCCCCGCGGCCAGGTGATGGTGGCCTACCGGCCGCGGCGATGAGCACGGTTCCCACACCAGCCCCCGCGCCGGGCCTGAGCCGCCAACTGGAGGCCTACCGGGTCGCGATGTTCCAGGCCCATGCCCGGGTGTTGCTGAAGGGCTACCTGGAGCCCTGGGCACAGCGGCTGCCGGCCCTGGCCCAACGGCCGGCGGTGCAGGCGTGGCTGGATCCGGCGGTGCAGGCGCTGCTCGTGGACGACCGGCCCACGCCGCTGCTGCGCTTCACGGTGCTGAACACGCTGCTGATGGGCCGGCTGCGCTGGCGGCTCACCCTGATCACGGCGCCGGCCTCCCTGGAGCGTTGCCGGGCCCTGTTCGCCGGCCTGGAGGCCTGGGTGCAGGTGGTGGGGCTGCGGGTGGACGGGGCCGACTCCTACAGCTGGCTGGCCTACAACACGCTGCTCAAGGATGCCGATTTCTGGGGCCTGTTTCCGGCCGCGCGCCTGCTGCTCGTGCAGACCGACACGCTGCTGATCGAGCCGCCCGACCCGGGGGCCTTCGCCTACGGCTATGTGGGCTCCCCCTGGGCCCAGGGCCGCTTGCTCTCCCGCTGCTTTCCCAGCTATGGCCTTGATCTGGAGCGCACCGCACCCCAGTGGGAAACCGTGCGGCTCTGCGGCACGGTGCCCGATGGGCTGGTGAATGGCAACGGCGGCCTCTCGATCCGCGACCCGCGCCTGATGCAGCGCATCTGCCAGGCCGAGGCGGCCGGCTCGCCACCTGAGGAGCCGGAGGACATCTTCTTCGCCCGCCATCTGGCCCGCTACGACGCCAATCCAGCTCCGCTGAGCGTGGTGGAGCGCTTCGCCTGCGAAACTGCTTACCAGCCCAGTGCCGGCGCCCACGCCGCCTGGCGCTACCTGGAGGCGGCGGAGGTGGCGGAGTTGTTTGAGCGGCATCTCAAGCAGGTGATGGCCCTCACCGCCGCCACGGCGGCTCTGCTGCCGGCGGCCTAGCGATCGGCGCCGATGGCGCCGCTGGCCACCAGCGACATCAGGGCCAGCTGCCGCGGCAGGCAGCGCTCCAGGGTGTAGGAGGCCAGCACCGTGGCGCGGGCTTCGGCGCCGAGGCGCTTGGCCAGGGGGCGATTGGCGAGAAGCTCAGCCACGGCGGCGGCCAGATCGGCGGGCTGGAAGAAATCCACGAGCAGGCCGTTGTGGCCATCGCGGATCACCTCCTGCACGGGCGCGGTGGCCGAGCCCACCACCGGGCAGCCGCTGGCCATCGCTTCCAGCAGGCTCCAGCTGAGCACGAAGGGATAGGTGAGATACACATGCGCCGCACTGAGCTGGAACAGGTGCAGGAACTGGTCGTAGGGAAGGCGGCCGGTGAAGTGCACGCGGGAGGGGTCGTAGCGGCCCTCGATGTCGGCCAGGAAGTGATCCTTCCACTCGCCCTTGGGACAGGGGGCGCCGTAGCTCACGCCCGTGGTGTCGCCCACGATCACCAGGCGGGCCTCCGGGGCCAGGCGCTGCAGCTCGGGGATGGCGCGGATCATCGTGTGGCAGCCGCGGTAGGGCTCGATGCGGCGGTTCACGAAGGTGATAATCGGCTCGCCCTGGCGCAGCGCGGTGCCATCGGGGAGCTGCAGCGGCGGCGCGTCCGGCCGGGGCTGGATGGCGGTGGTGTCGATGCCGTCGTGGATCACGCTGATGCGCGGCTGCCAGTGGGCGGGAAAGCTGCTGCGCTGGAAGGCGGTGGGTGTGAGGCACCAGCTGCTCACCTCGAGGCTGAGCTGCGGATTCACGTTCTTGAGGCGGGTGCGGGCGGCGGCACGCCAATCGGGAGCCTGCTGCAGTTCGGGATCGAAATCGGAATCGAAGCCCTGCAGTTGATAGAAGAATTCCTGATACGTGAGCAGAGGCGTCTGCGGCCACACATCCCGTAGAAACAGCACTTCGCCCCAGCCGGGGTGGCCGCAGATCAGATCCGGGGTGAAGCCTTGACCCTTGAGGGTATGGGCAGCTGCAGCACAGGCCTCGCCGCGGATCGCCTTGGTTTCGAGGTCTTGCACCCAGGGCTGGATGTTGGGGGTGGTGCGCCGCTGGATTGGGTAGCGCACATAGGCCACATCCTTGGGCAGGCCTGGCCAGCGGGGCTCCAGACCCAGGGCCACCAGCTGATGGCTGCCCTGGCCAGCCAAGGACCGCACGATGTGGGTGTATTGGCCGGGGAAGTTCTGATGAACGAAGAGGATCTTCAACGTTTCGGCAACGATTGATCGATGGCAGGCCAGCGGCGCAGCGCAGCCGAGGAGTGCAGAGGCGGCTCTGCCGGCACCCGTGGCGTGGCCCCCATTGTTGCAGTGACTGGCAGGTGTGAGATGGCGCGGGTTTGGGGATGGCGCACGCTGACCACGCATCGATCACGCAAAAAAAAGCCCCCTCGAAAGAGGGGGCCGCGACAGTCTTTGAAAGAACTGATTGTTAGGCCAATCAGGCAAAGACGGGGTCGGTAGAGCCAGCGTTGTCCAGCACCGTCCAGTTGGAGATGCTGTTGAAGGACTCGATGAAGTTAGGAACGAGCGGCAGGGCGAGCGTGCCGGTGATCGTGGCCGTACCCACGAGGATGTCGTTGCCCGAGAAGGGAGTGGCACCCACTTCGAAGGATTCCGAACCGTCGTCGTTTTGGACCCAGGTGCCGCGCACCGCCAGGTTGAACGTCTGACCCACGGAGTAGGCGAGGGGAGAGTTCGGGACTGCAGGACCACCGATGTCGAAGCCGAAGCTCAGGCCATCAGGGCTTGCAGTGTTACCAACCAGGCTGGCCAATGTGCCGGTGATCAGAACATCATCAGCTTGGGTCCAGTCGGTGATGACGTCGAAACCGTTATCAAGGAGGACTTTGTCGCCAGCGTTGATGGTTTCGTCGTTGCCAACATCGAACAGCGCGCCGTTAGTCCCGTTGTAGAAGGCGGTGCCGGCCGTAACGACAGGAGCGGCATTGAACAGGCCCAGCGAGTCGGTGGAGCCTGCCAGTTGCACGAAGGTGTCATCACCGGCGCCACCGGTCAGTTCATCGGCTTCCGTACCACCAACGATCCGGTCAGCATCTTCACCACCGTCGATGATGTCGAAGCCTTCAGAACCCAGCAGGGTGTCATCGCCGGTGCCGCCGATGATTGTGTCACTTGAGGTGCCGCCATCGATGTAGTCATCGCCGGCTTCGCCATCCAGGAAGTCAGATTCACCATCGCCGAAGATGATGTCGGCATCGGCACCGCCGAGGATATCGTCGAAGCCGGAGCCACCGTTCAGGGTGTCTTCGCCTTCGCCGCCAACGATGAAGTCGTTTCCACCATTGCCTTCAACGAAGTTGCGGCCGTTGCCGGTGTCGATGTCGTCGGAGCCTTGGCCGCCGAGGATGACGTCGTTGCCTTCGCCGCCTTCGATGACGAGATCAACGTTGAAGGCAGTGTCTTCGGCGTTGATAAAATCATCGCCGTCGCCACCGGCGATCAGGCTGTTCTGGAAGACCGTGCCATTGCCAAGGGCAACGATGATTTCATCGTCGCCGAGGTTGCCATCGACAACGGTGCTGAAGTAGCCCTTGACGACGCTGGTGGGGCCGCCGGTGATGCTGATCAGGTCGTCGCCTTGGCCGCCGAAGATCTGCGAGTTGGCGATGTTGACAGTGGCACCGATGGATGCCTTGTCGTCGGCGATGCCGAAGCCCACAAAGATCTCGTCGTCGCCCAGGTTGCCGTTCAGGCGGGAGCTCTGAAGGTTGTTGGAGTAGATGACGTCGTTGCCCTGGCCGCCCAGCACGCTGGTGAGGCTGGCGGAGATGCCCAGCTGGATGTTGCCACCGAGGGTGTCTTCGCCGGCGTTGCCGTTGACGAAGCTGCTGAGCAGTTGAGCGCCAGCGATGATGTTGGGGGTCAGCAGATCATTGCCATCACCACCACGGATGGAGGAGTTGGCCAGCTGAATGCCCCAGTTGACGACATCGTCGGCGCCTTGGGCGAACAGGTCGATGCCGGTGCTGTCGTTGGGCAGGGAGACAATGGCTGCCCCATCAACGCCGTCCGTACCTTCATAGGTCGTGAGGGCGGTGCTGGAGCCGGGAATGATGGTGAAGGCCACAGTGTTGGTTTGCGAAGCAGGACGCGTTTAGAGTCTACGCGTTGACGCGCAGCCAAGTCAAATTACTCGCAAATTCATGTGACGGCAAGTGATCTGGCCTCGTATGGCTCTCGCACGGGCAAATCCCTTGCGGCAACAGGGCTTTCGAGCGTCCATATCCCTGTGCGGGGTGGGCCCCTGCGCCCGGGGCGTGGTACTCATGTGGGCGGCTCGGCACATAAGTCCGGTCATGACCGAGTCTCAAATGCGACGCAGGGAGTCGGTCTTGTCCTTGAAGGATTCCAGCAGCAGCTGCAGGTACGTGACCTTGCGCAGTTTGATGTGGGCCTGTACCGACATGCCAACCTGAAGCGGCAGCGTCTGGCCGTTTTTCACAGTCAGCTCCTGAGTGAGGAGGGAGATCTCGGCTGGGAATCGATAGTCAGTGCGCTGCACGGCCTGATCCGGTGGCAGGGCATCGGAGCCAATCCGTTTCACTTTTCCTTCGAGAACGCCGAAATCACTGGCTGGGAATGAGTCGACACTCAGATCCACCGGCATTCCCTGCTTTACAAAGCCAATATCGCTGCTGGCAATTTCCACCTTGGCCTGCAGTTTGGCGTTGGGAACCACCTTCATCACGGGTGTGGAGGTCTGGGCCACATAACCTGCATTTGTGGGCTTGAGGTCAAACACCACCCCGTCTACGGGTGATCGGATCGATTGATAGCGCAGGGTGAGGTTGGAATCAGCCTGCTGCGCTCGCAGCTCGGAGACCTGGCTGCGCAGATTCTCTAGCTGTTGCTCCAGAATTGCCATCTGACGCAGGCGATCCGTCCGACTCTGCTCCAGTTTGCCGATGCTTTCCTGCACCTTGTTGCGCTGGTTCAGGAATTGGAGTTCGGCCATCGCCCCAGCGGCGTTCAGCTGCTCCATGCGGCCCAGGATGGTCCGATCCAGGTCCAGTTGTTTCGAGAGCTGTCTTGATTGAGCGGCATTCAGCTCCAGATAGCGCTTCAGCTCCTCCTGTTTGAACAACAGTTCGCTCTGCTTCAGGGCCATCGATTTGTTCAGCGACAGTCCACGCTGCCCACTGGATTCGGTGTCGAGCTGCATCAGGATCTGGCCAGCCTTCACCCGCTGCCCCTCTTTGACCAGGATCATTCTGGCGACGCCGCCCACCGGCATCTGGATCTCCTTCACCGCTCCGATCGGTTCCAGTTTGCCTGTGGCCACCACGATCTCCTCCGTTTTGGCCAGCGCCAGCCAGGTGATCGCGAAGCCGGTGGTGGCGATCAGGCTCCAGGTGACGCTGCGCATCCAGCGGGTGGACTGCCGAACGCCCACCTCCTCCTGGCTGGTGAGGGTGAGCCGATTCTCCAGCTGGCGGCGTGTGGCCTCAAGGGGGTTCATGAAATCGCCTCCTGTTGGCGGTAGAGGGCGTAGTAGCGGCCGCGCTGGTCCATCAGCTGTTGGTGCGTGCCAGTTTCAACGATCGCGCCGCGGTCCATCATCACGATGAGATCAGCGCTGCGAATCGTGCTCAGACGGTGGGTGATGAAGAACACCGTGCAATCCTTGAGGGTGCTGCGCAGGTTTTCGCAGACCTGCCGCTCGGTTTCATAGTCGAGGGCGCTGGTGGCTTCATCCATCACCAGCAGCTTGGGATTGCTCAGCAAGGTGCGGGCAATGGCGATGCGCTGGCGCTGGCCGCCGCTGAGGCCGGCACCCCGTTCCCCCACCGGTGTGCTGTAGCCCGATGACAACTCCATGATGAAATCGTGGGCCGCCGCCACCCTCGCCGCCGCCACGATCGCCTCGCTGCTGGCTTCGGGGTCGGTGAGGGCGATGTTCTCGTTGATCGTGCCCGAGAAGAGCAGGGGATCCTGCGGCACGATGCCGATCTGCCGGCGAAGGGAATAGAGCTCCACCTTGTCGATGTCGTAGCCATCGATCAGGATGCGTCCCTGCTGGGGGGAATAGAGGCGTGGCAGCAGCTTCATCAGCGTGCTCTTGCCACTGCCGCTCTGGCCCACGACCCCCACAAAGGTTCCTGCCGGAACGGTGAGGTTCACATTGCGCAGAATCGGCGGCGTCGCCGGGGAGAAGCTGAAGCTCAGATCCTCAAAGCGCACCTCACCCCGCAGGGGGGGCAGGGACATCTTCTGCTGGTCGGCCTCGCTGGATTCCTGGGGGGTGTCCACCACGTCGGCCAGCCGCTCGAACGACACCCGCAGCTCCTGGATGCTCTGCCAGATGGTGGTGAGCCGCAGCAGGGGCTGGGTCACGTAGCTGCTGATGATGCGGAAGGCGATCAGCTGGCCCAGGGTGAGCTGGCCATTGAGCACGAGCACGGCGCCAACCCACAGCACCAACAGCTGCGACACCTTCTGCAGCCACTGGCTGGTTTCGCTGACGGCCGTGCCGGTGATCGTCTTCTGGAAGGTGAGGGCCATGTACTGGCTGTAGCGCTCCTGCCAGGTCCAGCGGCTCACCATTTCCACGTTCTGGGCCTTCACCGTCTGGATGCCGGAGAGCACCTCCACGAGGTGGCTCTGGGTGCGGGCGTTGGCCTCGGCGGCCTGGCGGAACTGGCGGCGGAACAGCGGTGCCCCCACGAAGGTGATGAACACCTGGATCGGCACCACAAGCAGGGCCACAATCGTGAGCAACCAGCTGTAGAGCGCCATCACCAGGATGTAGATCACTGAGAAAGCAGCATCCAGAACCGTGGTGAGCGCCTGGCCGGTGAGGAAATTGCGGATCTTCTCCAGCTCGGCGATGCGGCTGGAGAGTTCGCCCACCGGACGGCGATCGAAGTAGCCCAGGGGCAGGCGCAGCAGGTGATCGATCACCTCGGCCCCCAGGCGCATGTCGATGCGGTTGGTGGTTTCGGCAAACAGGAAGGTACGCAGGCTGTTGATCACCCCCTCCAGCAGCGACACCACTACCAGGGCAATGCCGAGCACCTGCAGGGTGTCGAGGCTGCGCTGGCTGATCACCTTGTCGATGATCACCTGAATCAACAGCGGATTGGCCAGGGTGAACAGCTGCACCACGAAGGAGGCCGCCAGCACCTGGAACAGCACGCCCCGGTATTGCTTGATCGCCGGCCAGAACCAGGCCGGCCCGAAGCGTGCTTCCGGCGTGCTCACCATCCGGTCGAACACCAGCATCTGCAGCCCCTCGGGGAAGCGCTCGCCGATCTGCTTGGGGCTGAGCTCAACCCAGCCATCGGCGGGTGATGCCACGGTGATCCCTGCCTCGCCGCTGGCGGTGATCAGGGCAAAGGCGTTGCCCCAGGGCACGAGGGCCGGGGTCTGCAGGCGATTGGCCACCGCCAGTGGCACCTGGGTGCTCATCACGTAGAGACCAAGGTTGGCCGCCAGCTGGCCGCAGAGCTGCAGGCTGGGGTTGTGGCCGCGCCGCTCGGCATCCTGGAGCACCTTCTCGATCGCATCGCGCCGATAGGGCAGCCCCATCAGCCGGCTGATCATCTGGAAGCAGGCCAGCGTGACCTCAAACGGCCGCTCGGCCCGTATCAGCAGGGCTTTCGGTGCTCCGGGCCCGCTCCCCTGGGGCTGGGCGATGGCCAGCGAGCTGCGGCCCGGCAGCTCGGGGGCATCCACGATCTCGGGTGCCTGGCCATTCGATGCGGCTCCGTTGCCGGCCTGGGCGGCGGCTGCTTCGGGCACCCGCGCCAGCTGCTCGATCAGGCTGGCCGGTAGGCCGATCAGCCGCAGGGGCAGGGGCGAACTCTGCCGCGGCAGGCTCTGGCCGGGGTCCAGGCGATCGCTCAGGCTCAGGTCGCTGCCGCTGCCGCCCGCCACATGCACCTCCAGCCCAGCGTCCGAGGCCTGCGCGATGGCCGCTGGGTCGGCCGCGACCACCGTGGCGCCCCGCTTGGCGGCCGCAGCCAGGGCGTCGGCCAGGGACACATCGCTGCGGTGAGCCCGCTGCAGCAGTTCCCGGATCAGCGCAGCCAGTTCTGCGGGAAACAGCGTGGCGCTGCACCAGGCGCGGAAGCTCGGCTCCTGCTCGAACAGTTTCAGGATCAGGGCGTCTGGAATCGCCGCTGCCACCAGTTCGCTGCTGGCGGACACCTCTTCACAGGGCAGCGCCCGCAGCAGCGACACCAGGCCTACCAGGTGGCCAGCCCCCAGCTTGGCCAGGGTCACCAGCTTGCCCCGGTCGCGGCCCAGCAGGCGGGCATGACCCTGGAGGATCACCAGCACCTTGCTGGGGATCAACTCCTCCTGGGAAAGGATCTGGCCTGGCCGGAAGCGCACATACACCGTGCCGTTCGCCAGCTGCTCCTGGGCCGTCTGGGACAGGCCGTCAAAAGCCGGGTGTCCGAGGGCGGCAAGGGAGGGATTGGGGGATGTCGTCATCCGTTGGAGATCGGGCTGGCGGGGCTGGAGCTGGTGCCTGCGGATTGAAGGAGGTGCGCGATTCTAAGCGTGGCCTCCTCCTGAACCCACTCCTGGAAGAGCTCGTAGGCCATCTGCCGGGCCGTGGCCTCGTTGAAGCTGGCATGGATGTAGCGGTCCAGTCGCACCACCACCCACCAGTTCACCAGGCGGAACGGTTCCAGCAGCTCGCCCTCCTGGGCCGTGCGCAGCCGCTCGGCCAGCTGCGGGTGGGCACTGGTGAGGGGCTTGGGGCCGATCACTCCGGAACTGTCACGCTCCGGCCCCTCTGAGTGCTGGCCTGCCAGCTGGGCAAAGCTGGCTTCGCCGTTGGCGATCTGGAAGTAGAGCTCACGGGCCAGGGCGCCATCCTGGATCCGCAGCAGGCTGTACACCACCTGATCCAGCTGGGTCTTGCGCTGCAGGAAGCGGGCCTCCGCCTTGGGAGCGTGGTGCTCCTCGCAGTAACGCTGGATCCGCAGCGGCAGCAGGGCCTGCCAGGCCAGATCGTCGCGCGTCCAGCCATGGGTGCGGGCCATCTGGCTGGCCAGCGCCTCGGGATCGGCCTTGCCGCCGAAGTTGGCGATGGCCTGCTGCTGCTCCTCCTCGGAGAGGGCGATGGCCCCCACCGCCTCGGCCACGATCTCGTGCTCCACCAGGTTGCGCAGCAGATTGCGCTGACGCAGGCGATCCAGGGCGGCCGGGGGAAACGTGGTGCTCAGCTCGTTCATGGGGCCACCCTATGGCTGGCTGCTGTCGGCCCCGCCGCCGGCTGGGGCGGCCCTGCGGCTGTCCCGCCGGTGGGCCGGCGCTTGCCCTGCAGCTGGTTTGACCCCGGGGACCCCCGTGGTGCATACTTTCTCCATCGGCGAACGCCGGACGCAGCGGGCTTCAATTTGAAGCCTGTCTCTGCGGATGTAGCTCAGTGGTAGAGCATCTCCTTGCCAAGGAGAGGGTCGAGAGTTCGAATCTCTTCATCCGCTTATTAATTGCTTAGGCCTGAAGTTTCACGCTTCACGTCTTGTCCCAGCGCTCCGGCCCTGAGTTAACCAGTTTTCTTGATCTGCTGTCTCAGCAGTAGCTTCTGGCTGGGCATCTCGGCAAAGCCGAGCTGGCGGTAGAAGCCGGCGCTGTTGGTCGTCATCAGATAGGTCCGCTCCACGCCCCTGAGCAGCGGTGCTTCCAGCAGCAGCGTCACCAGCTCGCGCCCAAGTCCCTGGCCCTGGTAGGCCTCCGCCACCACCACATCCCAGAGCGCGGCCCGATACACCCCATCGCTGCTGGCCCGGCCGAAGCCCACCAGCTGCCGGCCATCCCAGGCACTCACGGCGGCCTGGCTGTGGCGCAGCATCCGGCGCAGATCCCCGGCGCTGCGGCCGGCGGCCCAGAAGCTGTGGTCGTTCAGCAGGGCCCGCAGCTGGCCGATGGCTCCCACCGGTCGCCATCCGGCCCCAAGCCCCAGGCGCAGGGCCGGGGCGCCTGGAGCGTGCCGAATCAGCCGGAGCGCCGCAGCCTCGGGGCGGGAGTCGGGGTCGGCTGAGTGAAGCGCCATGGGCCGATCTTCGCGCGTCGCCCTGCTCCAGACTGCGTCCTAACCCGTCGAGTCAGCCTCGGGAGGCGAACGCGTGCCACTGCAGACCATCGAGGAGCTGGCGCTGTTCCATCCCCCTGGCCGTTTCGTGCTTCCAGGCAATCCCTTCGGCAAGGACGTGGCCAACGGCGCCCTGTTCCGTGCCCTGGCCCGCCATGGCGGCTACCGCCAGCTGAACGTGCTCCACCAGGGCGGCCTCTCCCCCGACCAGATCGCCGAGGGGCTGTTCGCCGAGGGGGAAGCAGCTCCGGCGGTGGGAGGTGGCTCCCTCTGGTCCACCGCCATTCCGGCCCGCAGCGGAGTCTTATTGCGGGGGCAGCCCTACCTCTCGGAACTGGCCTGGCTGCGCCGCCGCAGCGAAGGCCGCGACGACCCCTACAGCCTGGTGGGTCTGATCCACACCCTGGCGCCCCCCTTCGTGCGCGAGAGCATCGGCGCCACGGGGGTGGCGCCTGTCCAATCCTGGGATGCCCTGGTCTGCACGTCGCCGGCCGTGCAGCAGGCCCTCCGCGAGATGTTCGACGCCTGGGGCGACTACCTACGCGAGCGCTTCGGTGGCAGCCGGATGGCCCTGCCCGAGCTAGCCCTGATTCCCCTGGCGGTGGAGGTGGAGACGATCGCGGCCCAGGCCGCCTCCACTGCCGCCCGCGCCGCCCTGCGCGCTCGCCTGGGCATCGCTGAGGACGACCTGCTGGTGCTCTGGCTGGGGCGGCTCTCCTACTTCGAGAAGGCCTTCCCCCAGGTGATGTTCCAGGCGGTGCAGGCCGCGGCCCGGCAGGCCGGCGTGCGCGTGCACTTCGCCCTGGTGGGCTGGTTTCCCAACGGCGAAGCCGATCAGGAGCTCTATCGCCAGGCGGCTGATGCCTATGCCAGCGACGTGAACGTGCTGGTGCTCGATGGCAACGACCAGGCCACCGTGGCCCAGAGCTGGGCCGCCGCCGACATCTTTCTCTCCCTGGTGGACAACATCCAGGAGACCTTCGGCCTGGCGCCGGTGGAGGCCATGGCCGCCGGACTGCCCGTGGTGGTGAGCGACTGGGATGGCTACCGCTACACCGTGCGCGATGGGGTGGAGGGCTTTCTCATCCCTACCCTCGGTGCCCCCGGTGGTGCCCCTGGCCAGTTGTTGGCCCACCTCCACACCCTGGGCCTCGAGACTTACCAGACCTACGCCGGTGCCGTGGCCCAGCACACCGCCGTGCACGGGGGCCAGGCCGCCGCAGCCCTGGCGCGGCTGATCACCTCGCCGGAGCTGCGGGCCTCGATGGGGGCGGCCGGCCAGCGGCGGGCCCGCCAGATGTTCTCCTGGCCGGTGGTGGTGGCCCAGTACAACGAGCTCTTCCGTGAACTCGCCCAGCGGCGCCACGGCGCCCAGGCCCAGGCAGGGGCGGCCTCGCCCCACCGGATCAGCCCGCTGCGGGGTGATCCCTTTGCCGATTTCGCCGGCTTCGCCACCACCGTGCTTGAGCCGGACACCCGTTTGCGCCTGGGTTCCGGGGTGGCTGGGCCGCAGGCCCTGGCTCGAACCCAGGCCGTGGCCCTCGATCGGATGTACCCCGGCCTGCGGGGCAGCCCGGAGGAGGCGGCCCGGCTGCTGGCCCTGGTGGCCGCGGCCGATCCGGTTCAGGGCTGCTCCGTGGCCGAGCTCACCGACGGCTTTGCGCCAGCCCGGCACCCCTTCCTCGCCACCACCCTCGTGTGGCTGGCCAAGCTGGGGCTGCTCGACTGGCTGCCTCCGGGCTGAGTCGCGGGCCCGGCGGCAGCGGCCCTCAGTAGGCTGACCCTCAACGCGATCCGGCCCCTCCCCATGCTCAAGCTGCTGCTGGGTGATCCCAATGCCCGCAAGCTGAAGCGCTACCAGCCGATCGTCTCCGACGTCAGCCTGCTGGAGGAGGAGGTGTCGACGCTGTCGGATGACGAGCTGCGGGGTCTGACGGCCGAGTTCCGCCAGAAGCTCGCGGCCCTGCAGCAGGAGTGCGCCGGCCGGGGCCTGAGCCGGGAGGTCACCCTGGAGCGGGAGCGCAAGCTGCTCGATGAGCTGCTGCCCCAGGCCTTCGCCGTGGTGCGCGAGGCCGGCAAGCGGGTGCTGGGCATGCGCCACTTCGATGTGCAGCTGATCGGCGGCATGGTGCTGCACGACGGCCAGATCGCCGAGATGAAGACAGGCGAGGGCAAGACCCTGGTGGCCACCCTGCCCGCCTACCTCAACGCCCTCACCGGCCGCGGCGTGCATGTGGTGACGGTGAACGACTACCTGGCCCGCCGCGACGCGGAGTGGATGGGCCAGATCCACCGCTTCCTCGGCCTCTCCGTGGGCCTGATCCAGCAGGAGATGGCTCCGGCCGAGCGCCGCCGCAACTACGGCTGCGACATCACCTACGCCACCAACTCGGAGCTCGGCTTCGACTACCTGCGCGACAACATGGCGACCGACATCGCCGAGGTGGTGCAGCGCGACTTCCACTACTGCGTGATCGACGAGGTCGACTCAATCCTGATCGACGAGGCCCGCACGCCGTTGATCATCTCCGGCCAGGTGGAGCGGCCCCAGGAGAAATACCAGCGGGCCTCCGAAGTGGCCGCCGCCCTGGTGCGGGCCGAGGGCCTCACCAAGGACGGCATCGAGCCTGAGGGCGACTACGAGGTGGATGAGAAGCAGCGCAACGTGACCCTCACTGACGAGGGCTACGCCAAGGCGGAGGAGCTGCTGGGGGTGACAGACCTGTTTGATCCCGCCGACCCATGGGCGCATTACATCGGCAATGCCCTCAAGGCCAAGGAGTTGTTCATCAAGGACGTGAACTACATCGTGCGTGGCGGCGAGGCCGTGATCGTGGATGAGTTCACGGGTCGGGTGATGCCGGGCCGCCGCTGGAGCGATGGCCAGCACCAGGCGATCGAGGCCAAGGAAAACCTGCCGATCCAGCCCGAAACCCAGACCCTCGCCTCAATCACTTACCAGAACTTCTTCCTGCTCTACCCGCGCCTGGCCGGCATGACCGGCACCGCCAAGACCGAGGAGGTGGAATTCGAGAAGACCTACAAACTCGAGGTCACGATCGTGCCCACCAACCGGCCCCGCTCCCGGGCCGACTGGACCGATCAGGTGTACAAGAACGAGACCGCCAAATGGCGGGCCGTGGCCCTGGAAACCGCCGAGATCCACAAGCAGGGCCGGCCGGTGCTGGTGGGCACCACCAGCGTGGAGAAATCCGAGCTGCTCAGCGCCCTGCTGGCGGAGGAGGAGGTCCCCCACAACCTGCTCAACGCCAAGCCGGAGAACGTGGAACGGGAGGCCGAGATCGTTGCCCAGGCCGGCCGCGCCGGCGCCGTGACCATCGCCACCAACATGGCCGGCCGCGGCACCGACATCATCCTCGGCGGCAACAGCGACTACATGGCCCGCCTCAAGTTGCGGGAGGTGCTGCTGCCCCGGCTCGTGCGCCCTGAGGATGGCCACCGTCCGCCCGTGCCGCTGCAGCGGCCGGCGGCCGAGCCGGCCGCTGGCTTCGGCGCAGTCTCAGGGGCCTCTGCCAAGGTCCCCAGCGAGGCCCGGGCCATCGGTGCCCTCTACCCCTGCGCCCTCAGCGACGCCACGGAGCGCTCCCTCTCCGAGCTGGCCCAGGATCTGGTGAAGGCCTGGGGCGACCGCCAGCTCACGGTGCTGGAGCTGGAGGACCGCATCGCCCAGGCCGCCGAGAAGGCCCCCACCGACGATTCCCAAATCCAGGCCCTGCGGGACCTGATCACCCGGGTGAAGGCCGAATACGACGCGGTGGTGAAACAGGAGGAGGTGAAGGTGCGCGAGGCCGGCGGCCTGCACGTGGTCGGCACCGAGCGCCATGAGTCGCGCCGGGTCGACAACCAGCTGCGCGGCCGCGCCGGCCGCCAGGGCGACCCCGGATCCACCCGCTTCTTCCTCTCCCTGGAAGACAACCTGCTGCGCATCTTCGGCGGCGACCGCGTCGCCGGTCTGATGAATGCCTTCCGGGTGGAGGAAGACATGCCGATCGAATCCGGCATGCTCACCCGCTCGCTGGAGGGGGCCCAGAAGAAGGTGGAAACCTACTACTACGACATCCGCAAGCAGGTGTTCGAGTACGACGAGGTGATGAACAATCAGCGCAAGGCCGTCTACGCCGAACGCCGGCGCGTTCTGGAGGGCCGCGAGCTCAAGCAGCAGGTGATCGGCTACGGCGAGCGCACCATGGATGACATCGTGGAGGCCTACGTGAACCCCGACCTGCCGCCCGAGGAGTGGGATCTTGCCCGCCTGGTGGCCAAGGTGCAGGAGTTTGTGTACCTGCTAGAGGATCTCACTCCCGATCAGCTGCAGGGCCTGCAGATGGAGGAGCTCAAGGCCTTCCTGCAGGAGCAGCTGCGCAACGCCTACGACATCAAGGAGGGCCAGGTCGAGCAGCTGCGCCCCGGCCTGATGCGCGAGGCCGAGCGCTACTTCATCCTCCAGCAGATCGACACCCTTTGGCGCGAGCACCTGCAGGCCATGGAGGCCCTGCGCGAATCCGTGGGTCTGCGCGGCTATGGCCAGAAGGATCCGCTGATCGAATACAAGAACGAGGGCTATGACATGTTCCTCGACATGATGACGTCGATGCGTCGCAACGTGATCTATTCGATGTTCATGTTCCAGCCTCAGATGAGTGCTGCCGAGGCTCAGGCCTGAGGAGCTGCGGCGCCTTCCAGGCCCGCTAACCTGGGAGGCTTCCGCTGGAGCTGGCAGGCGCCAATCACGGTGACCGCTTGGGTTTCCGTGATGCGCAGGGCCCGGTAATCCACCACCCGGTGTAGGAACCGCCGATCACTAGCAGAGCCGGTGGTGACGCCCCCGCCAACGAAATAGAGCCCCGGCCAAAGCCCACCGCTGAAGTGAAAGTGCACTGTGAAGCGGCGACCGGCGGCTAGCCGCTTCACAGTGCCGCTCGGATAGGGGTAAGACTGGCCACTGATGCGCACGCCGGTGTGGCTGGCGATGTGGCAGCTCAAGGCCACATCGCGCAATTCTGTCTCGGCCAGGTAATGGAAGCAGAGCACGAAGTCTTGGCCAAAGGGGAGCACGTTCGCGGCTTCACCGTTGGGCAGCTCGATGCGCAAATCCTCGATCAGGGCGCCGTGGCTCGGATAAAATTCGGTGCTGAGCGGCTGCAGGTTGGGATCTTGCCAGGACTGGCGTGAATCCGCCGCCTGTGGCTGCGCTGGTTCTCGCGATGAGGTTGGCTTGGCTGGGCTTGCCTCTGCATCTGGAGAGGTCACATTGCCTTTGCCACCGGGTCGGTCGGGGCTGAGGCAGGCCTCCCACTCCGCGTCACTGGCGTTGATCAGTCGCTGGTAGGTCACCGTGATCCGGGCGGGCTCCCCCATCAGCCGCGCCCTGCCTTTGTGCAGCAGCAGGGCCTGGTCGCAGTGCTGGATGATCTGGGGGCAGCTGTGGGTCACCAGCAGCACCGAGGTGCCCCGCTCCTTGAGACGCTCCAGGTGCGCGTAGCACTTCTTCTGGAACAGCTCGTCGCCCACCGCCAGGGCTTCATCCACCACCAGCAGATCGGGATCGATGTGGGCCTGCACGGCGAAGGCCAGGCGCACCACCATGCCGCTGGAGTAGGTCTTCACCGGCTGATCGATGAAGCTGCCGATGTCGGCGAAGGCGAGGATTGCATCGAGGCGCGCCTCGATTTCGGCCCGGCTCAGCCCCAGCACTGCCGCATTGAGGTGCACGTTCTCGCGACCCGTGAACTCGGGGCTGAAGCCACTGCCCAGCTCCAGTAGGGCTCCGATCCTCCCCTGGCTGGTCACCCTGCCGCCAGTGGGGCTCAGGGTTCCGCAGAGCAGTTGCAACAGAGTGCTCTTACCGGAGCCGTTGCGGCCCACCACCCCGAGGGTCTGGCCCCGGGCCAGCTCGAAACTGAGGGGATGCAGGGCCCAGAAGTCGCGGTAGAGCTGGCGCCGCCCGCCCCAGAACGCCTGCAGCAACCGGTCCCGGGGGTGGTCATAGATCCGATAGCACTTGCTCAGCTCCTCAACACGCAGCACCACATCGCTGGGTGTTGGGCTTGCGGCGATGCTTTCAGAGGACATCGGCAAACCCCCGCCGGCTTTTCTGGAACAGCCGGTAGCTGCATTCACAGGCGAGGACCGCCGCTGGTAGGCCCATCCCCAGGTAGAGCGGTGAGGGCGGGAGGCCGGCCACGGCCACCTGGCGGGTCTGCTCGATCACCAGCACCAGGGGATTGAGTTGGAGCACCGGCTGCCATTGAGGTGGGAGTGCACTCACGGGATAGAACACCGCGCTCAGGAACATCAACAGATTCACCACCACCCCAAGCACCTGGCCCAGATCCCGCAGGAAGACCCCCAGGGCTGAGAGGATCCAGCTCAGGGCCAGGCAGCCTCCGGCCAGCGGCAACCACACCAGCGGCAGCCAGAGCAGGCTTGGGTAGGGACCGACCCTGGCCAGTGCCTGGAACAGGGTCAGCACCACCAGGCTCGTGAGGGCGTGGAAGCAGGCGGAGGCCACGTTCACGGCCGGGAGGATCTCCAGGGGAAAGATCACCTTGGTGACCAGATTGGCATTGTCCACGATCAACGAGGAGGCCTTCGTCGTGGTCTCGGAGAAGATGTTGAAGGCAATCAAGCCGGCAAACAGATTGACCGCAAAGCCGATGGGGCCGGCCTCTTCCAGATTGCCCCAGCGCGATTGGAACACCTCCGAGAACACGAAGGTGTATACCGCCAGCATCAGCAATGGCGTGAGAAAACTCCAGCTCCAGCCCAGCACCGATCCCCGGTAGCGGCCGACCACCTCCCGCTCCGCAAGGCGCCAGCCCAGCTCGCGCTGCCGCCAGAGAGCCCCTGGAAACCGCAGTGGACACCAGCCCATCAAGCCGCAGCCTGCAGCCCGATCTCCTTGCGCAGCAGCTCGATCGTGGCGCTGCCCAGGTAGCTCTGGGCGCAGTGCACCTGGGGCAGACGCATCAGCTGGGCGCGGTTCTGGCGCAGGCTCTGCTCCACCAGCGGCAGGCTCGGGCGGTCGCAGAGCACGTGGCTGGCAGCCCGTAGGAGAGCCAGCAGGCGGCTGCTCACGTCCGGGGTGGCGGTCATCAGCAGCAGCTCGTTGCCGCGCATGCTGTGCAGGATCACCTCGGCGGCCCGCAGCAGGCCCGGGCTGATGCTCACCAGGCCCACGCAGCTGCCGGCCCGCAGGTCCTTGAGCAGGTCGAGCTCGTGGCGGAAGTCGTTGAGGTCCACGGCCACGGCCCGCACGCCGTGCTGGCGGGCGATGTCCTCCACCGGTTGCAGGAAGTAGCGGCTGGTCACCACCGTGCCGTTGCTGGAGCTCTCCAGCACCGCCTCCAGCTCCTCCAGGGGCACCACCTCCACCGGTACCTCCAGGTTGGGGGTGAGTTCCTCGGCGATCAGCATCGAGGCGCCGATGTCCTCGCGGGGGGTGCTCACCAGCACCCGCGCACCGCAGCGCAGGCGCCAGTCGATCTCGCGGGTGAGCAGTTCGCGGGCCTGCTGCAGGGTGCAGCCGGCGTTGAGAAGGCCGTCAACGCTCTGGCGCACCTCCCGGTCGATGTCGGGCAGGGCCTTGCCGCGGATGCCCGGCGGCGGCTTGATCTCGCGCGGCTTCTGCTGGTCGCGCACGTAGATGCCCGAGCCGGCCATGGCCTCCACCACGCCGTCGTTCTCCAGCTGGCGGTAGACCTTGCTGATCGTGTTGCGGTGCAGCCCCGTCTGCATCGCCAGCTGACGGGTGCTGGGCAGGCGGTGGCCCGGCGGGAAGTGGCGCGCCGCGATCGCGAAGCAGATCTGGTTGTACAGCTGCGTCGACGCCGGAATGTCGCTGTCCTGCTGGATGTGGAACCGCACGCCGGAGGGGACAGAGCTGACTCCGGCCACCTTACGGAGCTTCGGGCCTGGTGACAATCGCTGCGTTGGCATAGGCGCCTGTGCCGGTGCTGTGCCAGCTGGGCGCGGGCTCTGGGTCGGCTTCCGGCAGGAGAATGGCGCTCCTCGCCTCTCTGTGGCCATGCCGGAGCTCCTCACCCTGCCGGCCATGGCCCGGCCCACCCGGGGCGAGTGGGTGCGCCTCGCTGTTGCGGAGGCCCCCGGGGTGGCTCCCACCGCACTCCCGGCCTGGTGGGCCCGTCCGGCCGATGGGCCGCCGCGGGCGGCGGTGCTGGTGCTGCCGGAGGTGTTCGGGGTGAATGCCTGGGTGCGCAGCGTGGCGGACCGGCTGGCCGCCGCCGGCTACGCGGCCCTGGCGATCAGCAGCTTCGCCCGCACGGCCCCCGATCTGGACGTCGGCTACGACGCGGCGGGGCTGGCGGAGGGCCGCCGCCACCGCGACCAGGTGACCGCCAGCCAGCTGCTGGCCGATGTGGCGGCGGCGGCGGCCTGGCTGCAGGCGGCCCATCAGGCCGATGGCCTGGGGGAGCGCCCCCTGGGCTGCGTGGGCTTCTGCTTCGGGGGACATCTGGCCCTGATTGCCGCCACCCTGCCGGTCATCGCCGTCACCTGCGATTTCTACGGTGCCCGCGTGTCGGACTTCCGGCCCGGCATGGATTCGGCGCTGCCGGCGGATGCGCCCGGGCAGCCGGGCCCGAGCCTGGCGCTGGTGCCCGAGATACCCGGCCGGCTCTGGTGCTTCTGCGGCACGGCCGATCCGCTGATCCCGCCGGCGGAGCAGGAGGCGATCAACCAGGTGCTCACGCAGGCCAATGGGGGTGGGGCCGCACGGGTCGCCGTTGATCTGCCGGCGGATCAGCCGCCCAGGCACCGGCTGTTCCTCGCGCCGGGTGCTGGCCACGGCTACCTGTGCGAGGCCCGGGGCGACTTCGCTCCCCAGGCCGCTCGCGCCGGCTGGAGCGCGATGCTGCAGCTGTTTGACCACGCCCTGCGCTGAGGCGCCATGGGGGCGACGGCGTGCAGCTGTCGCCCCCTTTCTCTAGGCCAAGACCCGGCTCCTGGCCTAGACCCGCTTCAGCCCGCCTCGGCGCTGGCGCGGCTTTCGATCGTGCGCACCGCCTTGGTGGCGGCGGCGGCGGCCTCCTTCTCCTTGGCCAGGGGAGTCTTGCGGGGGCTGAGGAACATGATCATGTTGCGGCCCTCCCGCTTGGGAAGCTGCTGGATCTCGGCGTTCTCCTCGAGGTCCTTGGCCATGCGCATCAGCAGCTGTTCGGCCAGGGCCGTGTGCTGGATCTCGCGGCCGCGGAAGATCACGGTGCACTTGACCTTGTCGCCGGACTTGAGGAAGCGCTGGGCCTGACCGATCCGCACGTCGTAGTCGTGCTGGTCGATCTTGTAGCGCATCTTGACCTCCTTGACTTCGGTCTGATGCGACTTCTTCTTGGCCTCCTTGGCCTTCTTCTCCTGTTCGAACTTGTATTTGCCGTAGTCCATGATCCGGCAGACCGGCGGGTCCGCCTTCTCGCTCACGAGCACCAGGTCCAGCTCGCGGTCGCGGGCCACCTCCAGCGCCGCCTCCCTCGTAATCACCCCCAACTGGCTGCCGTCGGCATCCACCACCCGGAGCTGGGGGTAGCTGATGCGGTCGTTGATGTTGGGGAGCTCCCGGACGGGGGCACGGCGGTCAAAACGGGGACGGGGTGGCATTCAGACGGGCGAGGGGACGAGAGCGGAGAAAAACCAGGGGCTGTTCACCCTTCACCCTAGAACGCGCTGGATCGCGGGCAAGGCCTGCTGCAACGGATCGGCGTCGTCGAGCCACAGGGGCTGGTGCTGGCGGCGGAACCAGGTGCGCTGGCGCTTGGCGAACTGCTGGGTGCGGCGGCTGGTGGCCGCCACGGCCTCGGCCTCGTTCAGCTCGCCGGTCAGCACCCGTTTCGCCTCGCCGTAGCCGATCGTCTCCAGCAGCGGGCAGTCCGTGCCGTAGCGCTCCAGCAGCGCGCGGGTCTCGGCCACCAGCCCCTCGGCGTAGAGGTCGGCGCTGCGGCGGGCGATGCGCTGGCGCAGGTCGGGCGGGTTGAGGCCCAGCTCCAGCACCCGCCAGGGGGGCGGGGTCGCGCCCTGCTGGGCCGAGAGCGGCCGCCCCGTGGCGTAGAGCACCTCCAGGGCCCGCTGGGTGCGCACCGCGTCGTTGGGCATGATCCGTGCCGCCGCCGCCGGATCGGCCTGGGCCAGCAGCTGGTGGCAGCTGGGCTGGCCCAGGGCCTCCAACTGGGCCCGCAGCCCCGGCTGGGGCGGCACCGCCGGCGGCTGCAGCCCCTGGGTGATCGCCTGCAGGTAGAGGCCGCTGCCGCCCACCAGGAAGGCGATGCCGCGGCGGGCATGCTCGGCGGCGATGGCGGCCTCGGCCTCGGCCCGGAATTCCTGCAGGTTGATCGGCCGGTCGGGGGTGCGCAGGTCCAGCAGCTCATGGCGCACCCGGGCCCGCTGGGCGGCCGTGGGCTTGGCCGTGCCGATGTCCATGCCCACATAGAGCTGGCGCGAATCCACCGACAGCACCGCCAGGTCGAGGGCCTCGGCGATGGCCAGGGCCAGGGCGGTCTTGCCGCTGGCGGTGGGGCCCAGCAGCACGATCACCAGGGGCTGGTCGGGGGAGGCCTCCGGCTGGGCCGGTAGGGCGGTGGAGGGGCTGGCCGGAGCGGCCGCCGCGGGGTGGGGATCCGGGGTCATCCGGGCCATCCTGCCGTGTGTGGGTTGCACCCCTGCGGCAAATCGCGCCGGAGAGGCCGCCAGAAGCCTCTCCATTGCAACGGTGATAGATTGGCCCTCGCGGGTGGGCCTCAGAGCGCCTTCCGAGCCCTTCCCTGCCCGAATGAGCGAAGCCACCAAAGTCCAGGCCGCCTACGGCGCCGAGCAGATCCAGGTGCTGGAAGGCCTGGAGCCGGTGCGCAAGCGCCCGGGCATGTACATCGGCACCACCGGCCCCCGGGGTCTGCATCACCTGGTGTACGAGGTGGTGGACAACTCGGTGGACGAGGCCCTGGCCGGCCATTGCACCGACATCGCCGTCAGCCTCAACGCCGACGGCAGCTGCACCGTGACCGACAACGGCCGCGGCATCCCCACCGACATCCACCCCCGCACCGGCAAGAGCGCCCTGGAGACGGTGCTCACCGTGCTGCACGCCGGCGGCAAGTTCGGTGCCGGCGGTTACAAGGTGTCCGGCGGCCTGCACGGCGTGGGCGTATCGGTGGTGAATGCCCTCTCCGAGTGGGTGGAGGTCACCGTGCACCGCCAGAACCAGGTGCACCGCCAGCGCTTCGAGCGCGGCGCCCCGATCGGCATCCTGGCCTCCGAGCCCGATGCAGGCGGCCGCACCGGCACGTCGGTGTGCTTCAAGCCCGACATCGAGATCTTCTCGATCGGCATCGAGTTCGACTACCAGACCCTCTCGGCCCGCCTGCGGGAGCTCGCCTACCTCAACGGTGGTGTGCGCATCGTCTTCCGCGACGAGCGGCCCGCGGCCCAGGGCGCCGATGGTCAGGCCCACGAGGAGGTCTACCACTACGAGGGCGGCATCAAGGAATATGTCGCCTACATGAATGCGGAGAAGGATCCGCTTCACCCCGAGATCATCTATGTGAATGCCGAGAAGGATGGCGTTCAGGTGGAGGCGGCCCTGCAGTGGTGCGTGGATGCCTACTCCGACAGCATCCTGGGCTTCGCCAACAACATCCGCACCATTGACGGTGGCACCCACATCGAGGGTCTCAAGACGGTGCTGACCCGCACCCTCAACACCTTCGCCAAGAAGCGCGGCAAGCGCAAGGAGGCTGACGCCAACCTGGCCGGGGAGAACATCCGTGAGGGCCTCACCGCCGTGCTGTCGGTGAAGGTGCCCGAGCCGGAGTTCGAGGGCCAGACCAAGACCAAGCTCGGTAACACCGAGGTGCGCGGCATCGTGGATTCGCTGGTGGGCGAGTCCCTGAGCCAATACCTGGAATTCAACCCCTCGGTGATCGACCTGATCCTCGAGAAGGCGATCCAGGCCTTCAATGCCGCCGAAGCGGCCCGCCGAGCCCGCGAGCTGGTGCGCCGCAAGAGCGTGCTGGAGAGCTCCACCCTGCCCGGCAAGCTGGCGGACTGCTCCTCGCGTGATCCCTCCGAATCGGAGATCTACATCGTGGAGGGCGACTCGGCTGGCGGCTCCGCCAAGCAGGGACGCGATCGTCGCTTCCAGGCGATCCTGCCCCTGCGGGGCAAGATCCTCAACATCGAGAAGACTGACGACGCCAAGATCTACAAGAATACGGAGATCCAGGCCCTGATCACGGGTCTGGGTCTGGGCATCAAGGGCGAGGAGTTCAACGAGTCCGCCCTCCGCTACCACCGGATCGTGATCATGACCGACGCCGATGTGGACGGCGCCCACATCCGCACCCTGCTGCTCACCTTCTTCTATCGCTACCAGCGCCGCCTGCTGGAGGGTGGCTACATCTACATCGCCTGCCCGCCGCTCTACAAGGTGGAGAGGGGCAAGAACCACACCTACTGCTATAACGAGCAGGACCTCAAAAAGACGCTGGATGCCTTCCCCGAGAAGGCCAACTACACGATCCAGCGCTTCAAGGGCCTCGGCGAGATGATGCCCAAGCAGCTCTGGGAAACCACCATGGATCCCACCACCCGCACGATGAAGCGCGTGGAGATTGAGGATGCGGCCGAGGCCGATCGCATCTTCACGATCCTGATGGGCGACAAGGTGGCCCCGCGCCGGGCCTTCATCGAGGCCCACAGCGCCGAACTCGACTTCGCCCAGCTCGACATCTGATGGACTGGCGCTGGACCTGCGTCCTGGGCCTGGCCCTGATCGGCCCGGCGGCCCTGCCTGCCGGCGGCGGTGAGCGGCGCCAACCCGAGCTGCGGCGGCGTCAGGCCCGGGAGCCGCTGCTTACCCGTGGCACCGCCAGCCTCCAGGCGGCCCCCCGGCGCCATGCGCCGGTGCTGGCCCAACTGGAGGCCGGCGAGCCCCTGGAGCTGGTGCGCAGCTGGTGGTCGCCCAGCGGACGCCGCTGGCTGCAGGTGCAGACCGCCGGCGGCCCGGCGGGGCTGGCCCGCCGGGGCTGGCTGGCGGGATGAGCGCGTCTGCTGAGAATCCGTTCCATCAGCTCTTCCCCGCTGCGCTCTATCTGCCTGGGGACGCCTTTGATTCCAGGCGATTTCAGCTGATCGGCCGCCGCATCGCCGGCCTGCAGTTCGCCCAGGCGATGGCCCGTTCCCTGCAGCCGGCCGAGCTGCTGAGGGTTGTCTGCCCGGAACCGGAGGCCAGGGATGCCCTGAAGGCCTCCCTGCGGCCTGTTGTTCCGGCCAAGGCCGGGATCGCGATCTCGGCCGAAGTCTCAATGCGCAGTCTGGCTGGCCTGGAGGCGATCCACTACCCCGATCCCTCCATCGCCGCCGCCGCCGAATGGCGTGCCGCGAACCCAGGAGCTGATCTCTCGATCACGGGCATCATCCACACCCTCTGCACAACGGCCGTCGTCGCCATGGTGCGCAGCTGCGTCACGGCACCGGTGGCTCCCTGGGATGCGTTGGTCTGCAGCTCCAGGGCCGGCCGGGCCGTGGTGGAAGCGGTCCTGGAGCAGCACACGGAGTATCTGGCCCGGCGCTTCTTCCAGCCAAGCCTGAGCCGGGCCCAGTGGCCATCCCTGCCCGTCATCCCCCTGCCGGCGCCCGTGGACCAACCCATTGCCCCCGGTCTGTCCCGGCAGGAGCGCCGCACCTTTGCCAGGCAGCGGCTTGGCCTTGGGCCCACCAGCTTTGTCGCCTGTTCCGTCGGCCGTCTGAGTTTCCACAGCAAGGCCCATCCCCTGGCGCTGTATCGGGCCCTGGCCGGCGTGGCCGAGACCCATCCGGATCTGCTGCTGCTCGAATGCGGCCAGTACAGCAATCCCCAGATTGCCGAGGCGTACCAGGAGCTGCGGGCCCGTTTTCCCCAGCTGCGCTTCCAGGTCATCGGGGGGCTGGAGCCGGCGACCGACGAGCAGAAATGGCTTGTATATGCAGCGGCGGACGTCTTCGTGTCGCCGGCGGACAGCTTCCAGGAGACCTTCGGCCTGACCCTGCTGGAGGCCATGCTGGCCGAGCTGCCCCTGGTGGTCAGCGACTGGGACGGTTACCGCGACCTGGTGCAGGAGGGGGTGACCGGTTTTCTGGTCCCCACCGCCGATGTCCTGGGGACGACGGAGCAGGTGGACAGCATTCAGGCTGGCTATCAGGCCGGGAGCCTCAGCTACGACACGATGGTGGCCCTCAGAAGCCTCGGCGTCGTGGTGGATGTCGAGGCCCTGCGCCAGGCCCTTCTGACCCTGGCTGATGACCCGGCGCTGGCCAGGCAAATGGGCGAGCAGGGGGCCAAGTGCCTGCAGGAGCAGTACTCCCCTGCGGTCATCGCGGCCCGTTACCGCCAGCTCTGGGGTGAGCTCGGCGACCGGCGCCGCGCCGCGTCTGAGCAGGAGCGGTGTGCGTTGAGGGCCTGGATTCCCCCTGATGCCCGCCTGTTCCAGGGCTATGCCTCCCAGCCCTTCACGGCGGAGAGCGTGCGGGAGTCCCGCCAGGAGCCTGGTGATGGCCTGCTCTCCGACCGCATGAATGAGGGCCTGTTCGATCAGCTGTGCTTCGGCCAGGCCAGCACTGTCCGCGAGCACCTGAGGGTCTCGGGGGAACTCAGGCTCGCGGCGCTCCTCTCCCTGGGATATCCGGAGGAGCGCGCACGACAGATCCTGGCGGCTCTGGTCAAGCTCGGTGTCGCTGATGTGAGCTCCCCGGCCTGACCATGGGCCCGGCTCATCAGGCCGCCAGCGCCGCCTCGATCGCGCCGGTGAGTTCGGCCGCATCGGGCTCGACGTTGCTCTTGTAGCGGGCCAGCACGGTGCCGTCCTTGCCGATCAGGAACTTCTCGAAGTTCCAGGCCACATCGCCGGCCGGCTCGGTCTGGGTGAGGGTGCTGTAGGGCTCGGTCTTGGCGCCGGTGGCGTGCACCTTGTCGAACAGGGGGAAGTCGGCGCCGTAGGTGGTGGAGCAGAACTGCTGGATCTCAGGCAGGCTGCCGGGCTCCTGGGCGCCGAAGTCGTTGCAGGGGAAGCCGAGCACGCTGAAGCCCTGGGCCCCGTAGCTCTCCTGCAGCTTCTGCAGGCCGGCGTACTGGCGGGTGAAGCCGCAGCGGCTGGCCACGTTCACGATCAGCAGCACCTGGCCGTTCAGATCGCCCAGACGCTGCTCGTCGCCCTTGGCGGTCTTGACCACCACATCGCTCACATTCACGGCCATGGTTCGTTCGCGGACCGGCGTTCCGGTGTTCTGGACGGCCGGACCCTAGCGAGCCCAGCCCATACACTCGAAGCGCCGCAGCCCCAGGCGCGATGAGCGAGGCCAACGGCGTTCCCCCTGGGATCACCAGCGCGATCACCACGGCGGCCGACGGCGATGTGGCCAAGGGCGTCGCCCTGCCCGACGTGGTGGCCCAGCAGCTCAAGGCCCTGCTGGAGGCCGGCCACTACGACGGCGTGAAGCTGCTGCTGGAACCCGTCCAGGAGGTGGACATCGCCGCGGCGATCGGCAGCCTGCCGCGCACCCTGCAGGCCCTGGCCTTCCGGCTGCTGCCCAAGGACGAGGCGATCGAGGTCTACGAATATCTGGAGGCCTCCGTGCAGCAGACCCTGCTGGAGCGGCTGCGCTCCGGCGAGGTGCTGGAGCTGGTGGAGGAGATGTCGCCCGACGATCGGGTACGCCTGTTTGACGAGCTGCCGGCCAAGGTGGTGCGTCGGCTGCTGGCGGAGCTGAGCCCGGCGGAGCGGCGCGTGACCGCCCAGATGCTCGGCTACGAGGCCGAGACGGCCGGCCGTCTGATGACGACGGAATACATCGACCTCAAGGAGTTCCACAGTGCCGCCCAGGCCCTGGCGATCGTGCGCCGCCGCGCCCAGGACACCGAGACCATCTACAGCCTCTACGTGACCGATGCCTCACGGCACCTCACGGGCATCCTGTCGCTGCGGGATCTGGTGGTGGCCGATCCGGAAGACCGCATCGGCGATGTGATGACCCGCGAGGTGGTGAGCATCTCCACCGACACCGACCAGGAGGAGGTGGCCCGGGTGATCCAGCGCTACGACTTCCTGGCGGTGCCGGTGGTGGACCGGGAGCAGCGGCTGGTGGGGATCGTCACCGTCGACGACGTGATCGACGTGATCGAGCAGGAGGCCACCCGTGACCTCTATGCCGCCGGCGCTGTGCAGGCCGGCGATGAGGACGATTACTTCCAGAGCAATCTGTTCACCGTGGCCCGGCGCCGGGTGGTGTGGCTGCTGGTGCTGCTGCTTGCCAACACCGGCACCTCGGCGGTGATCGCCTCCCAGAAGGGCGTGCTGGAGCAGGTGGTGGTGCTGGCGGCCTTCATCCCGCTCTTGATCGGCACCGGCGGCAACGTGGGCGCCCAGAGCTCCACGGTGGTGATCCGGGGCCTGAGCACCCAGCGCATCCAGACCCTCGGACCCGGTGCCGCCATCGGGCGGGAGCTGGTGGCGGGGGCGCTGCTGGGGCTGCTGATGGTGCTGGTGGTGGTGCCCTGGGCCTGGCAGGTGTCCGGCAGCCCGGTGGTGGCGGGGGCCGCCGGCATCTCCCTGGTGGCGATCACCACCCTGGCGGCCACGGCCGGGGCGGCCCTGCCGCTGCTGTTCGATCGCCTCGGCCTGGACCCGGCGCTGATGTCGGCCCCGTTCATCGCCACCGCCACGGACGTGGCCGGGGTGTTCATCTACCTGCACACCGCCGCCTGGCTGCTGGGGCGGTTTGGGGCGGCGGCCCCGGGCTGAACGGCGGCTCGGTGGGCACGGCAGGCGCCGCCGGCACGGACTGTCTTTGGCTTTCTGAGAGAGCCTTCACACTTCTTCAGGTTAGGCTTTACACAAGTTCAGGGTCCCGCCGTGGTCCTCGCCCTCTCGTTGCTCGAGCCTTCGCTCGCCGATCCCGTGGCCGCCGAGCCTTCCGGGGCCGCCTCCCCTGCCGCCGGCCGCGTTGCCGGCGCCCAGCGCACCTCCCCGCCCGTGGATGGCGACCTGGTGCGCTCCTACCTGCGCGACATCGGCCGTGTGCCGCTGCTGAGCCACGAGCAGGAGATCACCCTGGGCCGTCAGGTGCAGGAGCTGATGGCGCTGGAGGAGCTGGAGCAGGAGCTGACGCTGCGTGCGGG
>NZ_JAGQBX010000011.1 GCF_024345855.1 Synechococcus sp. GreenBA-s
CCGCCCGCCCAGGCCCCGGCCAAGCCCAAGCCGGTCGAGGCCCAGCAGGGCGGTCGGGGCCTGCTGCAGGGCCTGGTCCAGCAGGCTCCTGCCCCGAGCTACAGCCAGCTGCTCCAGCAGCTGCGCAGCGGCAGCGTGCGGGATCTGGAACTCTCCACCCGCCGCCGGGAGGTGCGGGTCACCTACACCGATGGGCGCACGGTCACCGTGCCGGTGTTCAGCAACGACCAGCTGCTGCTGCGCAGCGCCCAGGAGGCCCGCGTGCCCCTCACCGTGCGCGACGACCGCCGCGACGAGGCCACCGCCGGGCTGGTGTCCAACGTGCTTCTGCTGGTGCTGCTGTTCGGCGGCCTGGCGCTGCTGATCCGCCGCTCCTCCCAGGTGGCCAACCGGGCCATGGGCTTCGGCCGCAGCCAGGCCCGCGTCCAGCCGGAGGGCAGCGTCACCGTGCGCTTCGAGGACGTGGCCGGCATTAACGAGGCCAAGGAGGAGCTCCAGGAGGTGGTGACCTTCCTCAAGGAGCCCGAACGCTTCACCGCCGTGGGCGCCAAGATTCCCAAGGGGGTGCTGCTGGTGGGCCCTCCCGGCACCGGTAAGACCCTGCTGGCCAAGGCGATCGCCGGCGAGGCCGGTGTGCCCTTCTTCTCGATGGCGGCTTCCGAATTCGTGGAGCTGTTCGTGGGCGTGGGCGCCTCCCGGGTGCGGGATCTGTTCCGCAAGGCCAAGGAGAAGGCGCCCTGCATCATCTTCATCGACGAGATCGATGCGGTGGGCCGCCAGCGCGGCGCCGGCATCGGCGGCGGCAACGACGAGCGGGAGCAGACCCTCAACCAGCTGCTCACCGAGATGGATGGCTTCGCCGAGAACTCCGGCGTGATCCTGCTGGCGGCCACCAACCGCCCTGATGTGCTCGATGCGGCCCTGACCCGGCCCGGCCGTTTCGATCGCCAGATCCATGTGGACCTGCCGGACCGCAGGGGCCGCGAGGCGATCCTGGCGGTGCATGCCCGCAGCCGGCCCCTGGATCCCGAGGTGTCCCTGAGCGACTGGGCCAGCCGCACCCCGGGCTTCTCCGGCGCCGACCTCTCCAACCTGCTCAACGAGGCGGCGATCCTCACGGCCCGCCGGGGCCGGCAGACCCTCGACGACCAGATGCTCAACGAGGCCCTGGAGCGGATCACGATGGGCCTCACCGTGGCGCCGCTGCAGGACAGCGCCAAGAAGCGACTGATTGCCTACCACGAGGTGGGCCACGCCCTGCTCACCACCCTGCTGCCCGCCGCCGACAAGCTGGACAAGGTGACACTGCTGCCCCGCTCCGGTGGTGTGGGGGGCTTCGCCCGCACCATGCCCGATGAGGATGTGCTCGATTCGGGCCTGATCAGCAAGGCCTACCTGCGGGCCCGGATGGTGGTGGCCATGGGCGGCCGGGCCGCCGAGCTGGTGGTGTTCGGCCCCAGCGAGGTGACCCAGGGCGCCTCCGGCGACCTGGAGCTGGTGAGCCGCATCGGCCGCGAGATGGTGACCCGCTACGGCTTCTCCAGCCTGGGCCCGGTGGCCCTGGAGGGGGATGGCCAGGAGGTGTTCCTCGGCCGCGACTGGCTGCGCTCCGAGCCCCACTACTCCCGCGAGACCGGCAACCGGATCGACGCCCAGGTGCGCGGTCTGGCGGTGGAGGCCCTGGATCAGGCCGTGGCGCTGCTCACGCCCCGCCGCGAGCTGATGGATGCCCTGGTGGAGCAGCTGATCGAGCAGGAGACGATCGACGGCGACCAGTTCCGCGCCATCGTCGAGCGCCATGAGGAAGAGCCGGCCGGCGCTGCGGCCGGTCTCGTGGAGCTGCCCTGCTGAATCCGGTGTCTCAGCTGAGCCCGCGCAGGCTCAGCCCGTGAAGGCTCAGCCCGCGAAGCGGATGTCCAGGCTGCGCAGGTAGGTGTGCAGCCCGGCGTCCTGGATCGGTAGCAGCAGGGCCGTGCGCCCGCTGGCGTTGATGTGGGCGTGCCAGTGGCCCGGAGGGGTCACGAAGGCGCCGCCGGCCTGCCAATCAACGCGGCTAGGGTTGCGGATCGTGCCGTCGGCGTCCAGCTCGGTGCCCACCAGGGTGTAGCAGCCGGGATCGCAGTCCACGATCAGATCGAGGGCCACGGACTGGTGGCGGTGCGGGGCCTGGACGGCACCGGCGGGCACCATGCCGAACATGGCCCAGAGGGTGTGGGTCACGGTGCGGCTGGCGGGCAGATCCGTGTTGGCTAGCAGCAGGCTGAGCCGGTTGCTGCGGGCGCTGCTGGGGTCGGCGGCGAGGGCGTCGAGCTCCTGGCGCAGCCAGCTGCCGGCGTAGTGGGTGGCCTGGAAGCGCGGCTCGCTGGCGCTCGCCCCCAGGTAGTGCAGCAGGGGGCCGTCGTGGACCCAGTAGAGAACGCTGCTGGTTTCCGCCTCCAGCAGGGCTGCTCCACCGGCCGGCAGCACGAACAGATCCCCCGTCTGCCAGCTGAGGCTGACGGCCGGTGACGACCCCTCGGCGCGGCGACGGCACAGCCCCCGGCCCTCCAGCACGAAGAAGAGGGAACTGGTGGCGTTGGCGGCGGCCGGCAGACCCTCGCCCGCCGCGATGCGCAGGAAGTGGGCGGCCAGGGCCGGGCTGGTGCTGGGGCCAGCGTTCCCGAGCTCCTGGCTCAGATCCAGGGGGATCACCCGGCTGGGACCGCTGGCGTGCAGCTCGGGCCCCCACTGGTGGTAGGGGATCGGTTCGGTGAGTCCGTGGCGCACCGGATTGGCGGCCTGGCGATAGTCGAACAGCAGGGCCTTGGCGGCTGGATCGGACCTGCCGGCGCCAGCCGATGCGCCGGATTCCACAGGGCTGGAGGAGCGGATGTCAGGAGCCTGGGTCATGGCCTCTCTCCGGCGTCATCGTGGAATGGAGCCTATTGAGCCGATGCCGGCGCTGGGGGATGGCCGCCGTTGCTACCGGCGGCGGAATGGGGGGTGCTCAACCACCGGCCACGGCGGGCACGATGCTCACCTCATCGCCATCCTGGAGGGCCGTTTCCTGGTTCTGCAGGAAGCGGATGTCCTCGGAGTTCACATACACATTGAGGAAGCGGCGCAGCTTGCCGCCCTCATCACAGAGGCGCCCCTTGATGCCGGGATAGCGCTCCTCTAGGGCGTCGAGCATCCCATCGACGCTGGCGGCCGTGAGCGCGACGCTGGCCTCCTCGTTGGTGAACTTCTGCAGGGGGGTGGGGATCAGAACCTGAACGGCCATGGAAGCGGTCGGAAGGGGATGAAAAAACGGAGGGGCTAAGGGGGGGACTGCGGCCTCAGGCCACCGGCTCCCAGCTGGCCCGATGCAGGGACTGGGCCCGCTCCCAGGCGGCGTTGAAGCTGTCGAGCTGGGCCTCGATCAGGAACGGCTCGCCGATGGCGGAGCTCACGGCCTCGGTGGTCTTGAGGCCGTTGCCGGTGATGTAGGCCACGGTGGTCTCGTTGGGATCGATCTTGCCCTGCTCCACCAGCTTCTTGAGCACGGCGATCGTGGTGCCGCCGGCGGTTTCGGTGAACACGCCCTCGGTTTCGGCCAGCAGCTTGATGCCCTCAATGATCTCGGCGTCGCTCACGGCGGCGATGCTGCCGCCCGTTTTGTTGGCGATGTCGATGGCGTAGGGGCCGTCGGCTGGATTGCCGATGGCGATCGACTTGGCGATGGTGTTGGGCTTCACCGGCGTGATGAAGTCGCGGCCCTCGGCGAAGGCCTGGGCGATCGGGCTGCAGCCCTCGGCCTGGGCGCCGCTGAAGCGCACGGGCTTCTCGTCCACCAAGCCCACCTTGATGAATTCATCAAAGCCCTTGCGGATCTTGGTGAACAGGGAGCCCGAGGCCAGGGGCGCCACGATGTGGTCGGGCAGTTGCCAGCCCAGCTGCTCGATCACCTCGTAGCCCAGGGTCTTGGAGCCCTCGGAGTAGTAGGGGCGCAGGTTGATGTTCACGAAGCCCCAGCCGTAGGTGTTGGCCACCTCCGAGCACAGGCGGTTCACCTGGTCGTAGTTGCCCTTCACCGCCATCAGGGTGGGGTTGTAGATCAGGGTGCCCAGCACCTTGCCCAGCTCCAGATCGCTGGGGATGAACACGCAGCACTCCAGGCCGGCGTGGGCGGCGATGGCGGCGGTGGAGTTGGCCAGGTTGCCGGTGGAGGCGCAGCTCACCGTGGTGAAGCCCAGCTCGCGGGCGCGGGTGAGGGCCACGCTCACCACCCGGTCCTTGAACGAGAGCGTCGGCATGTTGACGCCGTCGTTCTTGATGTAGAGGTTCTTCAGGCCGAGGCGGCGGGCCAGCCGGTGGGCCTTGAGCAGGGGTGTGAAGCCGGTGCCCACGTCGATCGGGTCGCCCTCGATCGGCAGGAACTCCCGGTAGCGCCAGATCGAGGTGGGGCCCGCCTCGATCGAGGCCCGGCTGACGCGGCTTCTGATCGCGTCGTAGTCGTAGACGACCTCCAGGGGGCCGAAACAGACGTCCTCGCAGACGTGACGGGCTCCGGCCTCATAGCCATGGCCGCATTCCTTGCAGCGCAGGCCGGTGAAGGTGGAGCGGGAGAGGGTCGCGGTCACGGGCACGCCCAGCAATTGCAAGGACGCTAACAGCGGCGCTCTGCTGGCCTCAAAATAGCCGACCGAGGGGATCGGGTATGGGCTGTCGATGGGCTGGGCCTTGTCGCCAGCTGGGTTCTGCCTACGCTCGTGGGGTGAGCACCCTCCCCTCCCCGGCCCGGCGCCGCCGCTTGTCCGCGCTCCGTGCCGCGGCCATCGCTGCCGCTGTCCTGGCGGCGATCCTGCTGCTGGCCCGCATGGCGGTGGAGTGGCACTGGTTCGCGCAGTTCGACCTCCAGGGCGTGCTGCTGCGTCGCTGGGCCCTGCAGATCGCAGCCTTCACCCTGGTGTTCGGTGGCGGTTCGCTCCTGCAGCTCAAGCAGCTCCAGCGCTGCTGGCGCCTGCGGCAGGAGGCGGCCACCAAGCCGCTGGGCCCCGAACCGCTGCTGCGGTTGGGTGGACGGGGCCTGCTGCTGGCCCTGGTGGCCCTGCTGCTGCTGCTGGCCACCGGCCTGGCCTACCTCGTGCTGCAGGCCCGCGACCTGATCGGGGCCCCGTTCAGCGGCCAGGTGATCACGGGCTTCACCGTGCTGCTCGATCTGCCGCCTCTGCTGCCCCTGGGGCTGGCGGCCGGCCTGTTGATCCCCCTGCTGCTCCGACCCCTCGCCACCCTGCGCATCACCCTGGCGGCCGCTCTCGCCGCCTCCGCGACGGCGCTGGCCCGGGGCTGGAGCCTCTGGCTGCCGGCCCTGCTGGCGGCGCCCTTCGGCGAGCGGGATCCGCTGATGGGGCTGGATCTGTCCTTCACGGTGCTGCGGCTGCCCGCCCTCAAGCTGCTGCTGAGCGTGCTGCTGGCCCAGGGTGTGGTCGGGCTGGCCGGCTGCCTGCTGCTCTGTTTCAGCGAGGGCACCAGCCTCTCCGATGGCGCCTTCCCCGGCCTGAGCCGGGCCCAGCAGCGGGTTCTCCAGCCCCAGCTGGCCTTTCTGGCGGTGGTTGCGGCCCTGATCAGCGGCCTGGCGCCCTTCGATCTGATGGTGGAGGGCAGCGGCATCGCCTCCGGAGCCGGGTATGTCGATCTCCATGTGCGCCTGCCGCTGCGGCTGTTGCTGGCCCTGCTCCTGCTGCTCACGGCCCTGGGTCTGCTGGTGCCCCTGCCCAAGGGATGGCTGCGGCGCGGGGCCCTTCTTCCCCTCACCTTCACGGCCCTGCTGGTGCCGATCAGCGAGTGGCTGCTGGCCCCGCTGGTGCAGCGGCTCTGGGTCCAGCCGCGGGAGCTGGCCGTGGAGACGCCCTATCTGCGGCGCAGCATCCAGGGCACCCGCCGCGCCTTCGGCCTGGAGCGGGTGCGCACCATCACCCTGGAGCCCCGTCAGAAGATCACCGCTGCGGACCTCGCGGCCGCTCCCGGGACCCTGGCCAACGTGCGTCTCTGGGACAGCCAGCCCCTGCTCGCCGCCAACCGCCAGCTGCAGCAACTGCGTCTCTATTACCGCTTCTCTTCGGCGGCCGTCGACCGCTACCCCCTGCGGGACAAGACCGGACGGCAGGGGAGCCGTCAGGTGCTGATCGCGGCCCGCGAGCTCGACAGCAGCGCCCTGCCCCTGGGATCGCGCACCTGGCTCAACCGCCACCTGGTGTTCACCAACGGCCACGGCTTCACGGTGTCCCCGGTCAATGCCGCCGGACCCGACGGTCTGCCTCTCTTCTTCGTGAAGGATCTGGGGCGCAGCGGCCGGGTCCAGGGACTGCCCCAGCTGGGGGTGAGCGATGCCGAGGCGCAGGCCGCCCTGCCGGTGGGCCGGCCCAGCCTCTATTTCGCTTCGGCGCCTTCTCCCTACGCCATCGCTCCCACGAAGGTTCAGGAGTTCGCCTATCCCGACGGCGAACTGAACGTCTACACCCACTACGACGGCACCCGGGGAGTGCCCCTGGCCACGGCCTGGCAGCGGCTCTGCGCAGCCGTCTACCTCTTCGAGCCACGGGTGCTGTTCACCGGTTCCTTCACCCCCCGCTCGCTCCTGCTGCTGCGTCGCCAGGTGAACCAGCGCCTGGAGGCCCTGGCGCCCTTCCTGCACTTCGAGAGCGAGCCCTATCTGGTCACGGCCCGGGTGGGTCAGCACAAGGGGTACCGGCGGGATCAGCACCAGTACTGGCTGCTGGACGGCTTCACCAACAGCCGCTCCTACCCCTACAGCGATCCCAATCCCCAGGGCCTGCGTTACTTCCGCAACCCGGTCAAGGCCGTGGTCGATGCCCACGACGGCCGTCTGTGGCTCTATGTGAGCGACCCTTCTGATCCCGTGCTGCGCACCTGGCGTCGGGCCTTTCCCGAGCTGTTCCGTCCTCTGTCTGAGATGCCTGAGGCGCTGCTGCGCCACATCCGGGTGCCCCAGAGCCAGTTCACGATCCAGTCGGAGCGGCTGCTGCGCTACCACGTCACCGATGTGCGCACCTTCTACAACGGCGATGACGTGTGGTCGGTGCCCTTCGAGATCTACGGCAACAGCAACGTCCAGGTGCGCCCGTATCACCTCACCCTTCAGCTTCCGGGCCAGACCAGCACCGAATTCGTGCTGCTGCTCCCCTTCGCCCCGCTGAAGCGCACCAACCTGGTGGGCTGGCTGGCCGCCCGCAACGACCCTCCCCACTACGGCGAACTGCTGCTGGTGCGCTTCCCCCAGCAGCGCCTGCTGCTGGGTCCCCAGCAGGTGTCCGCCCTCATCGACCAGGACCCCACGATCAGCTATCAGTTCGGCCTCTGGAATCGCCTGGGATCGCGGCTGTTCCGGGGCAACATGCTGGTGTTGCCCGTGGGATCGGGTCTGCTCTATGTGGAGCCCGTGTATCTGCAGTCGAAGGCCAACGATCTACCCACCCTGGTGCGGGTGGTGGTGACCGACGGCAGCACCTTCGTGATGGAGCGCAACCTCAGCGATGCCCTGAAGCGGTTGGCCCTTGGGGGCCAGTGGCCCGTGGCTGCCCTGCCGACTCCCGCCGCCCCCGTGCAGCCCTGATACGCCGGATCGGAGCGGCGGGGAACGCCCAGGGACCAGGCCTGGAAAGCCGGCCATGACAAAGCCATGAAAAAAGGGCCCCGCGGGGCCCTGGTGTGCTGATGGTGTCGCTTCCCTCAGGGGGGAGAGACTCAGGCGGGAGAGACTCAGGCAGCCACGGCGGTCTTGGGGTCGAGTTCGCCCTTGGCGTACAGACCGGCGTAGTAGTTGATGTCGCGCTGCTTGATCTTGCTGGCGTTGCCGGCACACCAGAACTGCTGGTAACGATCGAGGCACACCTGCTTCATGTAGGCCCGGGCGGGCTTGTTGAAGTGGCGGGGGTCGAAGTTGGCGGGATCCTTGGCGGCGGCTTCACGGATGGCGGCGGTGAAGGCCAGGCGATTGTCGGTGTCGATGTTCACCTTGCGCACGCCGTTGCGGATGCCTTCCTGGATCTCCTCCACGGGCACGCCGTAGGTCTCGGGGATGGCACCGCCGAACTTGTTGATCATGTCCAGCCACTCCTGGGGCACCGAGGAGGAGCCGTGCATCACCAGGTGGGTGTTGGGGATGGCCTTGTGGATCTCGGCGATGCGGCTGATGGCCAGCACTTCACCCGTGGGCTTGCGGGTGAACTTGTAGGCGCCGTGGCTGGTGCCGATGGCGATCGCCAGGGCGTCCACCTTGGTCTTGGCCACGAAGTCGGCGGCCTCGGCGGGGTCGGTCAGCAGCTGGCTGTGGTCGAGCTTGCCCTCGAAACCGTGGCCGTCCTCGGCCTCACCCATGCCGGTCTCCAGGGAGCCCAGGCAGCCCAGCTCACCTTCCACGCTCACGCCGATGGCGTGGGCCACATCCACCACTTCCTTGGTGACGGCCACGTTGTACTCGTAGCTGGCCGGGGTCTTGGCGTCGGCCATCAGCGAGCCGTCCATCATCACCGAGGTGAAGCCGTTGGCGGCTGCGCCGTAGCAGGTGGCCGGGCTGTTGCCGTGGTCCTGGTGCATCACCACCGGGATGTCGGGATAGGTTTCCACCGCCGCCAGGATCAGGTGGCGCAGGAAGTTCTCACCGGCGTACTGACGGGCACCGCGGGAGGCCTGCAGAATCACCGGAGAGTCGGTCTCGTAGGCCGCCTCCATGATCGACTGCACCTGCTCCAGGTTGTTCACGTTGAAGGCAGGGATGCCGTAGCCGTTTTCAGCGGCGTGATCGAGCAGCAGCCGAAGCGGAACGAGCGCCATGGGAAAACCTCGGGGAGGGGTGGAGGGTGAAGTCAGGTGGTGCCGAAGGAAACACCTCGGCCAGCCGGGCCCAGGGCTGCGCCTCGCGAAGGAGGCCGTCTGCCCTGGCTTTGGACTGGGGGGGACTCTAGCGGGCCGTCAAGGGCGCTTCTGACCGGGCCGGATGGGGCGCTCGTCGTGCCCCGCCGCCCAGCAAAAAGCCCCGCCGGGGGCAGGGCTTCAGCGGCGCAGCCGGATCCCCTGGCGGGTGGCTCAGTCGATCAGGTGCTGGCGACGCAGGGCGTGCACGGCGTAGGCGTGCTCGCGGGCGTCGCGCCGGGCCTGTTCGGCCTGGCGCGCCAGCAGCTTGGCGGTGGTGATGGACATGGGACGTGCCTCCGGGGGATGCCGCCGGCCAGGGCCGGTCGTGGTCAATGTTCCCGAATTGTAGCCGTTGCTACGGAGTGATGGGGCCGAAGGTGATAATGGGCAGTCAATCTGTTCGGCCGTAGGCGCGACGCGGCCTCCCAGCTGCTCTGGCTCCGGGCTGGCCAGGCCGCTGGCGGTGCCCGTCCGGGGAGGGCTTCAGGGGGTCTGGCGCAGGCCCGTGGCGGCCGAGTCCAGGGCCAGGTCGGCGATCGCCTGGCTGTGCACGGCCTCCGCCAGCCCGGGCACCATCGGCCGGCCCGCCCGCGCCGCCTCGGCCCACCAGCCGAGGATCCGCTGCACCGGCGCCACCCGCCCATCCACCCAGGTGCGCGCAAAGGCCAGGCCGGCATCGGGCTCCACGGGTTGCAGCGGTTCCCCGGGACGCGCCTGCCAGAGCTGGAAGCCGTGCACGTAGTCGGCCTGGTTGGAGGAGCCGAGCACCAGGGTGCCCTCGCTGCCATACACCTCGATCCAGTAGCCGCGCCCGGCCCGGGTCACCGCCGCCAGGCTCACCTGGGCCGGTACGCGGGCGCCGCCGGCGCTCTCCAGCTCCAGCTGCAGCAGGGCGATGTCCTCGGAGTCCACCGCCGCCAGGCGGCCGCTGCCATCGGCCAGCGGCCGCTGGCCGATGGCCGTGCTGCAGCTGGCGCTGACGCTGCGGGCCGGACCCACCAGCCAGTGCAGCGTGTCGAAGGCATGGGTGCCGAGGGATCCCAGCACGCCGCCCCCCTCGCTGCGCTGGGAGTACCAGTTCCAGGGCCGTCGGGTGTCGGCGCGGCTGCCCATCAGCCAGTCGAGCTTCACCAGCCAGGGGGTGCCGATGGCCCCCGCCGCCAGCAGGGCCGCCAGCTGCTGGAACAGGGGCACGGCCCGGTATTCGAAGTCCACGGCCACGGTCACGCCGGCCTGGAGCGCCAGCCGCTGCAGCTCCTGCACCTGGCTGGTCGCCAGGGCCACGGGCTTCTCCAGCAGCAGGTGCTTGCCGGCGGCGATGGCGGCGCGGGCCAGCGCAAAGCGGGGACCCGGCGGCGTGGCGATCACCAGGGCCTCGATGCCGGGCTCGGCCAGCAGGGCGTCGAAGTCGCTGAAGCCGCTCAGGCCGGAGCTGGCGCAGGCCTGCTCCAGGCGCTCGCTGCGGGGATGCCAGAGGGCCACGGGCTCGGTGGCGGGGCAGTCGGCCAGGGCCGGCAGGTGCACCGCCGCGCCGAAGCCCAGCCCCGCCACCGCCACCCGCAGGGGGGCGGATGGGGAGACGGGGGCGTTGGGGGTGGTCGGGCTCACCGGGAGGCCAGCAGGGGCCCCCCAGCCTCACAGACGGCCGCCACCGTCTCTTCGATCAGGCCATCGCCGCCCACGGCCTGCCACTGGGAGCCCCACTGGGGCAGGCCGTTGATGGAGGTGTCGCGGAACAGCAGCTGGTCGCAGTCGATCTCCATCACGTAGAGATCGCTGGGCCGGGGGCGTGGGGATCCAGCCGCCGTCTCGCCCGCCGCAGGCTTGGCATCGCCAGGGGCTGTGCCGATGGCCCCTGCCGGGGTTGTGGCTTCGGGGCCGCTGGGCTCGGGGGCGGGCTGGAAGCGGCTCAGCACCGAGAGGTTCCCGGATTTCGTGAGCCGCAGGCTGCCGGCATCCCACCACTGACGTCCGTCGGCGGTGGTGGGCAGTTCCTGCCAGTCCACCGGCCCGGCCCAGGCGAGCGCCGGGGCCGCCAGGCCGACGGCGAGGGCCAGCAGCAGCGCCAGGGACCGTCGGATCACGCGGCCACCGCCTGGCCGCAGCCGTGCAGGCGCAGCAGCGTGGCGAGGGTGGCGCGCAGGCGCGGCCGGGGCACGATCGTGTCCACGAAGCCGTGATCCTTCAGGTATTCGGCGGTCTGGAAGTCGTCGGGCAGCTTCTCGCGCAGGGTCTGCTCGATCACGCGCCGGCCGGCGAAGCCGATCAGGGCCTTCGGCTCCGCCAGGATCAGATCGCCCAGCATGGCGAAGCTGGCGGTCACCCCGCCCGTGGTGGGGTGGGTGAGCAGGGGCAGGTAGAGCAGCTCGGCGGCGCGGTGGAGCTCCAGGGCGCCGGAGATCTTGGCCATCTGCATCAGGCTGAGCATCCCCTCCTGCATGCGGGCCCCGCCGGAGGCGCAGACGATCACCACGGGGTAGCGGCGGGCCGTGGCCTCCTCGATCAGGCGGGTGAGCTTCTCGCCCACCACCGAGCCCATGGAGCCACCCATGAAGCGGAAGTCCATTACCCCCAGGGCCAGGGGCATGCCCTCCAGCCGGCAGAGGCCGGTGATCACGCCATCCTTGAGGCCGGTGCTGCGCTGGGTGTCGCGGATGCGGTCGGCGTAGCTGCGGCGATCCTTGAAGGCCAGCGGATCGGTGGGGGCCAGATCCACGTCGAGGGGCTCGAAGCTGCCCTCGTCGGCGATCAGGCGGATGCGCTCCTCACTGAAGATGCGGTGGTGGTGGCCGCAGCCGGTGCAGACGCTGGCGTTGGCCACCAGGTCCTTGCGGTACATCACCAGGCCGCACTCGGGGCACTTGCTCCAGAGGCCGTCGTCCTCGCTCACCTCCTGGGCATTGCGCACCGCCGGGGCGATCTTGCGGCGGTCGGCGAACCAGTCGAACAGCGACATCGAGGCGGCGGCTCAGAAACGGGGCACGGGCGGCGGGCCCGGCGTCCCAGGGGTTGGCTCTATTTAAGGGTTCAGAGGGGGCCCCAACCGAACAACAGCGCCAGCTGCCGCAGCCACCAGCCGTTCCCCCCAAGCCACACCGCCACCCCACCGGCGGCCAGGAAGGGGCCGAAGGGGAAGGGCTGGCCGCGCTTCAGGCGGCCACTGGCCAGGCCCAGCACCCCGAACAGGGCACCCGCGGCAATCGCCAGTACCACCGCCAGCCCCACCCCCGCCAGGCCCAGCCAGGCCCCCAGCAGGGCGGTGAGCTTGGCATCGCCGAGGCCCAGGGCCGGTTTGCCCATGGCCCGCTGGGCCAGGGCGCTCAGCCCCTCCAGGGTCAGCAGTCCCGCCGCCGCCGCCAGCAGGTGCTCGAGCAGCAGGGCGCGGCCGCTGGCCTCCCCCTGGCTGAAGCCGGCGATCGCCGTCACCAGCAGGCCCAGCAGCAGACCCCAGCGGCACAGGGATTCGGGCAGCCAGAGGTGGTCCAGGTCGATCAATGTGAGGGGCAGCAGCAAGCTCACCAGCAGCCAGCCGGCTCCGAGCAGCAGCCAGGCGGGCACGGCCGCCCCCAGGGCCGTCGTGCTGCCGGCCTGGACCGCCAGCAGCACGGCCACCCACAGACCGGCGCTGAGCAGCTCCACCGCGGGGTAGCGCAGGGCGATCGGGCCCTGGCAGTGGCGGCAGCGGCCCCGCTGCAGCAGCCAGCTCAGCAGCGGCAGATTTTCGAACCAGCGCAGGGGCGTGCCGCAGTGGGGGCAGTGGCTGCCCGGGGTCACCACCGATTCCTCCCGGGGCAGGCGCCAGGCCACCACGTTGAGGAAGCTGCCCACGCAGGCCCCCAGCACGGCGATGAGCAGGGGATCGGGGCCGGCCATGGCGGGAGCGAGCGGGTCGAGGGGGAGCATCGGCGGGAGGCGGAGCGGAGGGTCAGCCGCGCCAGCCGGGCCTGGAGCCGCGGGCCCGCTGGCCCCGGCCGCGCACCACCTCCAGGGGCACGTACTGCTCATCGGGCAGCAGCACCGGCAGATCGAACACCACCCGGCCACCGGATCGGCCGGTGAGCACCACGCCGATCGGTTCAAGGCCGCTGGGACCCTGCTCGATGTAGAGGAAATAGACGCGGCGGGCCCGGGCGATCACCTCACCGCTGTTGATGCGATCCCAGCGCACATCCAGGTTGCGCGTCACTGGGTTGCGCTGGTCGGAACTGCGGGGCTCGCTGCGGCGCGCGTCGGAGCGCAGGTCCGGGCGCTGCGGCTGACCGGAAGGTCCGGCGGCTCCCCTGATCTCAAAGGAGAGGGAACCGCCGGACGCAGGGGCGTCGGATTTTGGAGCCACCGGGTCCGCCTGACCGCCCCAGACTAGAGGCTGGGGCTGATCGGGGACCGATCAGAAGAAGGAATCAGGCGAACGCCTTCTTCTCCTCGATCATGCGGTGGATGATCGGGGTGAGGATCAGCTCCATGGCGAAGCCCATCTTGCCGCCGTTCACCACGATCGAGGTGGGGCTGGACATGAAGGAGTCGTGGATCATGTCGAGCAGGTGGCGGAAGTCGATGCCCCACTTCTCACGGGCCCCCTTGCGGAAGTGGATGATCACGAACGACTCATCCGGGGTGGGGATGTCGCGGATCATGAACGGGTTCGAGGTGTCCACGGTGGAGACACGCTGGAAGTTGATGTCCGTCTGGCTGAACTGCGGGCAGATGTGGTTGATGTAATCCGGCATGCGGCGCAGGATCGTATCCACCGTGGCCTCGGCCGAGTAGCCGCGCTCCTTGTTGTCGCGGGCGATCTTCTGGATCCACTCCAGGTTCACGACGGGCACCACACCCACCAGCAGGTCGGCCAGGCCGGCCACGTCGTAGCCGTCACCCTTCACGCCGCCGTGCAGGCCTTCGTAGAAGAGCAGATCGGTGCCGCTGGGGATGGCCTCCCAGGGGGTGAACTGGCCGGGCTCCAGGTTGGTGCCGAGGCGGGCGTTGTGCTCAGCGGCCTCCTCGACGGAGTGCAGGTAGTAGCGCTTCTGGCCACTGCCGGTCTCGCCGTAGGTCCTGAACAGCTCCTCGAGCTTGTCGAACAGGTTGGCCTCAGGGCCGAAGTGGGAGAAGTTCTCGCCATTGGCCAGGGCTGTTGCCATGGCCTCCTTCATGGGGCCGCGCTCGTAGCGGTGGTAGCTGTCGCCCTCCACCACCGCCGGAGTGATGCCTTCGCGCTTGAAGATGTGCTCGAAGGCGCGCTTGACCGTGCTGGTCCCTGCGCCGGAGGAGCCGGTGACAGACACAACCGGGTGACGCTTCGACATGCGCAGGAACCAGAAAACCGACCGTGAGTTTGGCAGGTCACCGGACCCGCCCTCCCTCGCTCCCTCGAGCGGACCCGCGCCCGCTTCGCCGATCAGGCCTCCAGGGCCGCCAGCAGCTGCTCGCCCATGGCGCGGCAACCCAGCTGGCTGCAGCCCTCGGCCATCAGGTCGCCGGTGCGGAAGCCGGCCTCCAGGGTGCGCTCCACCGCCCGCTCCAGATCCGCGGCGGCCGCCTCCTGCTTCAGGCCCACCCGCAGCAGCATCGCCGCGCTGAGCACCATCGCCATCGGGTTGGCCTTGTCCTGGCGGGCGATGTCCGGGGCGGAGCCGTGGATCGGCTCGAACAGGCCCGGGCCGCTCTCCCCCAGGGACGCCGAGGGCAGCATGCCGATCGAGCCGCTGAGCATGGCGGCCTCGTCGCTGAGGATGTCGCCGAACAGGTTGCTGGTCAGCAGCACGTCGAACTGCCGGGGGGCCCGCACCAGCTGCATGGCGGCGTTGTCCACGTACATGTGGCTCAGCTCCACGGCCGGGAACTCGGCGTGGATCGCCTCGACCCGGTCGCGCCAGAGCTGGCTCACGTCCAGCACGTTGGCCTTGTCGACACTGCAGAGCCGGCCGCTGCGCTCGCCGGCCAGCTGGAAGCCCACCCGGGCGATCCGGTCGATCTCGAAGTCGGAGTAGGCCATGGTGTTGAAGGCCCGCACGTGGCCGTCGGCCTCGACGCGGCCCTTGGGGGTGCCGAAGTAGACGCCGCCGGTGAGCTCCCGCACCACCAGCAGGTCCACCCCCTCGATCACCTCGCGCCGCAGGGTGGAGGCCTCCACCAGGGCGGGGATGATCTTCACCGGCCTCAGGTTGGCGAACAGGCCCAGGCCGGCCCGCAGGGCCAGCAGGCCGCTCTCGGGCCGCTGCTGGCGGGGCAGGCTGTCGTACTGGGGCGAGCCGATGGCGGCCAGCAGCACCGCATCGGCGGCCCGGCAGGCCTCCAGGGTGCTGGCGGGCAGGGGCTCGCCGGTGGCGTCGATGGCGGCGCCGCCCATGGGCTGCTCGTCGTAGACGAGTGTGAAGCCGTGGCGGCGGCTCACCGCATCCAGCAGCTGGCGGGCCACCGCGGTGATCTCCGGGCCGATGCCGTCGCCGGGGAGCAGGGTGATCCGGTAGCTGGACGTCATAGGTCTGGAGGGGGCAGAAGCGCCGGGCGCGAGGTTCGGGGCCGGGCGCGAGGCTACGGCGCGGCCGGGCGGGGCTCCAGACCGGCGGACCCCTCAGCCCTCGCCGCGCGCCTCGGCCGCCTTTTCCAGCCGGCGCAGTCCCTTGGCGAGCTCCGGCAGCTTGTTGAAGGCGGCGGAGCAGCGCAGCCAGAGCCGGTTGGGGATGGCCGGATAGCCGCTCACCACCTCGCCGGCCGCCACCTCGCCGTGGATCCCCGACTTGGAGGAGGCGATGGCCCGGTCGCCGATGGTGGCCCGGTTGGCCACGCCCACCTGGCCCGCCAGGATCACGCCGTTGCCCAGGCGGGCGCCGCCGGCGATGCCCACCTGGGCCGCCAGGGCGCAGCCGCGGCCGGTGCTGACGCCGTGGCCCACGTGCACCAGGTTGTCGATCTTGGTGCCGGCGCCGATGCGGGTCTCGCCCACCGAGGGGCGATCAATGGTGCTGCCACAGCCCACTTCCACGCCGTCTTCGAGCACCACCAGGCCGGTCTGGGGCATCTTGCGCCAGCCGCTGGCGGTGGGCACGAAGCCGAAGCCCTCGCTGCCGACCACGGCGTTGGAGTGCACCACGCAGCCGCGGCCGAGGCGGCTGCCGGGGTGGAGCACGGCGCCGGCGTGCAGCTCACAGCCCTCGCCCAGCTCCACGTCGTCGTAGATCACCACGCCGGGGTGAAGGGTGCAGCCGTCGCCGATCCGCACCTGGCCGCCGATCACCGCCCGGGCGCCCACGTGCACCCCTTCGCCGAGCCGGGCCTCGGGATCGACCACGGCGCTGGGGTGGATGCCGGCGGGCCTGGGCCGGCGCGGGTAGAGGGCCTCGAGAGCCTCGGCAAAGCCCAGGCGCGGATCGGCCAGGGCGATCCAGGCCAGGCCCCGCTCGGTGGCCTGCTGCTGCAGCGCGGCCGCCTCCTCGCCCCTGGCCGGGATCAGCACGGCACTGGCGCCGCTGGCGGCCAGGGCCGCCGCCAGGGCGTGGCCGGCCTCCAGGAAGCTCAGCTGGCCGGGGCCGGCCTGGTCGAGGGCGGCGGCGCTGCCGAGCTCGGGATCCTCAGCCAGGTGGCGGGCCGGTCCGACGCCCTCGCCACTGGCCCTCACCTCACCCAGGTGGCTGAGCAGCTCGCTGAAGCGCATTCCCGGATCGCCCAATCGGCCGGATCGTAGGCGCGCCGCCCGGAGCCGGCGGCCGCCGGGCGGTGCGGGGATCAGCCGGCGCCCGGGGCCTCTGCCGCGCTGGCCAGGGTGAGCACCAGGTGGTCGCGGTGGACCACGGCGCCACCGACGGGCCCGTAGCTCTGGCGCACCTCGGCGCTGCTGAGGCCCATCACCGCCCGCAGCTCCTCGCTGCTGAGGGCGCAGAGGCCCCGGCCCAGCTCGCGGCCATCGAGGCTGAGCAGGCGCACGGCATCGCGGCGGTTGAAGCTGCCCTCCACCTGGCGCACGCCCACCGCCAGCAGCGAGGCGCCGCGCTCCACCAGGGCCCGCTCGGCGCCGGCATCCAGCCGCAGGCTGCCCTTGGGCAGCAGGGCGTGGGCCAGCCAGCCCTTGCGGCCCTCCAGGGGGCTGGGGGAGGGCCGGAACAGGGTGCCCGGACTGCCGCCCGCCAGCAGCGCCTCCAGCACCGCCGGATCGCGGCCATCGGCCAGGCGCACCTGGATGCCGCTGGCGGTGGCGATGCGGGCCGCCGCCAGCTTGGTGGTCATGCCGCCGGTGCCCCAGCGGCCGCCCCCCTTGGCCACCCCCGCCAGGGCCTCCAGCTCCGCCAGGCTGCCCACCTCGCGGATCGGGCGGGCCTCGGCGTCGCTGCGGGGGTCGCCCGAGTAGAGGCTGTCGATGTCGGTGAGCAGCACCAGTTCATCGGCGCCGATCGCCACGGCCACCAGGGCCGAGAGGGTGTCGTTGTCGCCGAAGCGCAGCTCGTCGGTGGCGAGGGTGTCGTTCTCGTTGATCACCGGCGTCACGCCCCAGGCCAGCAGCTGCTGCAGGGTGCGGCAGGCGTTCTGGTAGCGGCGACGCGAGGCCAGATCGCCGCGGGTGAGCAGCACCTGGGCCACGCAGCGGCCGTGGCTGGCGAAGGCCTGGTCGTAGAGGGCCATGAGCCGGCCCTGGCCCACGGCGGCGGCCGCCTGCAGCGCCTCCAGCTCGCTGGGCCGCTGGCCGTGGCCGAGGGCGCGGCAGCCCAGGCCCACGGCGCCGCTGGTCACCAGCGCCACGGGCTCGCCACGCTGCCACAGGCCGCTGAGGCTGGCGGCCAGGTCGGCGATCACCGCCTCGGTGCCGCGGCCCTCGCTGCCGCGCAGCAGGCTGGTGCCCACCTTGATCACTCGGCGCATCGGCATGGGGATCCGTTCGGTTGGGTTCGCTTCAGCTCAGTCGGTTCAGGTCGATTGGGTTGCGCTGGGCGCTGATCAGTGCAGATCGGCGCCGGCGAGCCGGGCCAGGCGCACCTCCAGCCGCTGCCAGCGGTCGTGGGGGCAGGGCTGGCCCTGGGGGTTCACCGGCCGCACCAGCACCGTGTAGAGCCCCAGGCGGTTGCCCCCGAGCACATCGGTGAACACCCGATCACCCACGATCGCCACCTGCGCCGGCGGGATCGCCAGCTCGGCCATCACCCGCCGCAGGGCGCCGCGGCGGGGCTTGGCGGCGCTGGTGGTGTAGTCCACCCCCAGCTGGCGGGCCACCGAGCCGATGCGCTGGCGCGAGGGGTTGTTGCTGAACAGGTGCAGATGCAGCTGCTCGGCCTGGGCCCGCTGCAGCCAGTCCGCCACGGCGGCGGGCATCTGGTTGCCGCGCCGGGGCAGCAGGGTGCGGTCCACATCCAGCACCAGGGCGCGGATGCCCCGCTCCAGGAAGTGCTGCAGCGGCAGTTCGGCCACGGTGGCCTCGGGCTGCCAGTCGGGCTGAAGCAGCCGCTGCAGCTGGCTGGGGAGGGGGCGCGCGTCGCTCAAGGGCTCGGGGTTGGCTGGGGGTCCGCTCGGTCGTGCGTTCAGTCGCTCGGGCAGGGGCCGGCTCAGTCGTCCGCCGGCTCGCGGTCGTCGAGCTCGGCCTCGATGCGGGGCTGGATCCGCTCGAACTCCTCGCCTTCCACCAGCACCCCCTCGCCGCCCTCCAGGCGGGCCACCACGAAGAAGGGATCGAGGGGGATATAGAGCCCGTATTCCTGGTCCTCGGCCCGGAACTGAATCAGCATCTCGTAGAGGTCGCTGTCGTCGTCGTCCTCATCGCCCTCGAGGTCCTCCGGGTCCACCTCGTCGGGGTCGGGCTCCTCCAGTTCGCCGCTCACCGTGAGGGTCACGGCGGAGCGCACCAGGGTCAGGTCGTGCTCCTGCAGCACCACATCGGCCACCGAGAGGATCGCCTCCGCCCCGGCCAGCTCCTCGATCACCTCGTCCTCCTCGTCGTCGTCCTCGGCGATGCGCACCAGGCACACCGGGGTGTCCACCGGGGTGAGCAGGGCGTAGTCGTGGCCGTCGAGGGGGATCAGCTGCTCCAGGAAGCAGAGCAGCTGACGGCCCTGGCCGTCGCGGACGAGCACCGTGGGCACATCGCCGGAGCCGGAGGTGGAGGGGCCGTCGGAGCTCATGGGGGAGAGGCAGATGCCCTCAGGATGCCTGGGCGCCGGACCCGGAGCCAAGCTCCGGTGCCCGACTGCCCACCGGAGCGGCCGGGCCGGGCGCAGGCGCGAGGGCCTGGGGCTCGGGCCCCTCGGCCAGCCACTGCTCCAGCAGCAGGGCGGCGGCGGCACTGTCGAGGGCGCCGCTGCGGTCGCCGTGGAGGCCGTGGCGCTCGCCGGCGGCCCAGCTGCTGGCGTGTTCGTTCACGAAGGCCAGGGGCAGCCCCAGCTGGCGGGCGAGACGCTCGCCGTAGCGGCGGCAGTGTTCGGCCTGCTCCGTGGGCTGCTGGGCCGCATCCAGGGGCAGCCCCACCACCAGCGCCTGCACCCGGCGCCGCTCGATCAGGGGCTCCAGCAGGGCCAGGTCGGTGGGGAAGCGGCCCCGCCGCAACGCGGCCAGCGGCGTGACGGTGACTCCGAGGGGATCGCAGCCGGCCAGGCCGATGCGGCGGCGGCCCACGTCCAGGGCCAGCACCGAGCGCGGCCGGGGGCCTTGGGCGGCCATGGCGTCAGCGCCCCAGTGGTGTGGGCAGGGGCCGCTGGCGGGGCTGGAGCTGGCCGAGCACCGCGTCGAGGCGGCGGGCCACCGCCGCGCTGGGCTGGGGTGAATGGCGCCGCCAGACGCTGCGGGCCATCACCACCTCCTCGCCCTCGGGGGCCATGCCCAGGCTCTGCAGCCAGCGGCTGCGCTCGCTGTCGCCCATGTCGCTGCGCACGATCAGCTGCTCGCAGCCGGCGGCGCTGCGCTCCAGCAGCAGCTGCAGCGGGGCCCCGAGCAGGTGCTGCCAGCCCGGGTGCAGGGTGAGTTCGAGTTCCGGCAGGCCCCGGCTGCCGGGCCGCAGGCGCCGGGCCCCGGCCACGGCCGTCTGGCGGGAGGCGTCCACCAGCATCAGGCTGGGGCCCTGGCTCTGGTCGAGCAGATCCTCGACGCGTCGGTCCAGCAGCTGGCGCAGCTGGGCCGGCAGGGCCGCCTGCTCCAGGTGCCACATCAGGCCGGCCGTGCGGCGGGTGAGGGGCTGCAGCTGCAGATCGGCCGGCAGGGCCTGCAGCTGGCATTCCGCCTCGCCGCCGCCGGGCTGGGGCTGCCAGCGCCAGAGGGTCTCGTGGCGCAGGGGCTGGAAGCCCTGCTGGCGCAGCAGGGCCAGGCGGGCGTCGTCGCAGCTGGAGCTGGTGGCGATCCAGCTGGCGGCGCTGCGGCTGCGCTGGATCGCCTCGCGCACCAGGGCCGACTCCAGGGCCATGCGGCCCGCTTCAGCGGCGGCCAGCACGGCTTCGCTGCTGCGCAGGTGCAGCAGCTGCCAGCAGCTGCCGCTGCGGTTGAGCCGCTCGCTCACGATCAGCCCCAGGGGCCGCTGCGGGTCGCGGTAGGCGAGCAGCACCGTGGGCGCCAGGGCACGGCGCGCCACCAGGCTGCGCAGCAGCCACTCGGGCCCCTGCAGCAGCAGGGACCGCTGCAGGAGCGGCTGTAGATCAAGGAAGGCGGGGTCGTGCAGCAGGGGCAGGTGCCAGCCCTGCAGGGGCTCGATCCGCAGCGGTGGCAGGGGGTCAGCGGCGGGCACGCCGGCCGCCCCGCCGGCGGGGCCGGCCGATGGCTGGCTGCTGCTCGGGACCGCTCGGGTGGTCGACACGCTTGCGCTCGGCAGGGGGTTACGGCCCCGCTCGACAGGCCTCACCCCCCATCGTATGGGGCCGGGCCGGCTATGGGCGCACCAGCACCAGCGGCGTGCGCTCGTTGGCGTTGCCGGCGGGGTTGGGCCTGAGGGCCCGCTGCAGCAGCGCCTCATCCGTGCCGGGGCTGGCGGCCAGCACCTTCACCCGGCCCAGGTCGTTCACATCCACCACGGCCACGGCCACCCCGAGCTCGGCGGCGAGCTGGGCGCAGATGGTGGCGGGCTGATCCGGGCCCAGCACGATGGTCTGGTCGTAGGGGGGCGTGGTGCCGGTGATGTCGTCGATCAGGCGGGCCTGATCCCCCGCCAGCCGGTAGAACCAGCCCTTGAGGCCCACCAGCTTGAGGCCGGTGCCCACCAGCCAGGCCACCAGCACCCGGGCCGGACCCGCCACATCGATCAGGCTCTGCAGGCCGCAGGCGGAGGCCAGGGAGCTGGTGGGGTGGAACACCCGGCAGAGCAGGCGCGCCAGGGCCGAGGGCTGCACCGTTTCCGGGTGGTGGTAGCGGCCCTGGATCACCGCCAGCGGCGTCTCGCCGATGGTGAGGATGTCGCCTGGCTGGAGCACGGCGCCGGCGTAGTGGCGCAGCACCTCCGCCGGATCGTCGAGCACGCCGAGCAGGTGGGTGCGGATCGGCAGCACCTGGCAGTGATCGCCCGCGCGCCACTGGGCATTGCCCGGGGTGGTGGCGGCGGGCCGGCGCAGGGGCACCAGAACCGCGTCGCGGCGCCGCAGTCGCCCGAAGGGCCCGTAGTTCATCCAGAGGACCTCCACCCAGAGGGTGTCCAGCAGCCCCTTGAGGTCCACATCGGCGGGGGCCGTGATCTTCAGGCGCACCTTGGCCTCGGTGCTCTTGCGGCCCTTGACGATGTAGGCGAACCAGTAGCCGTCGGCCCGCGCCGGTTCATCCGGATGGTTGGCGATGATCTCGCTGCTGATCCGCACGGCCTTGAGGTCGCCGCGGCCCAGCAGGGTGGGCTTCAGGCTGATCTCCGGCACGAACACCTCCATGCGGGGATGGGGGTTGGCGATGGTGAGCGTGCCCTTCACCAGCACCCCGTCGTCCTGGCGCAGCACCTTCCAGGCGCCGGAGCGCAGCTCCAGGGGAGAGGCGGGCCGCAGCCGGTGGCGCAGTTCGAGCCAGAGCAGGCTCAGGCCGAACAGCAGCAGCGCGATCAGCAGAACGGAAAACAGCGGGGCCACGCCGGAGCTTCAGGGACCGCCGGAGCGTAGGCCGCGCCGCCGGCGGCGGCCCTGATTGCGGCGGTTGGTGGCGGGGGCGTTGCCGGCTGGATCAAGCGCCGTACGGTGCGATCAACGCCGCTGGAGCGGGCCCATGCGCAAGACCTACGTTCTCGACACGAACGTTCTGCTGCACGACCCCCAGGCCCTCACCCGCTTCCAGGACAACGCGATCGTGATCCCCATCGAGGTGGTGGAGGAGATCGACCGCTTCAAGCGCGATCCGGCCGAGAAGGGGCACAACGCCCGGCAGGTGTCGCGGCTGCTGGACGCCCTGCGCGAGAAGGGCAACCTGGCCGACGGCGTGCCGATCGATGCGGACAGTGGCGGCACCCTGCAGGTGGTGTTCTGCCGGCGCGAGACCCTCGATCAGCTGCCCCCGGAACTCAAGGGGGGAAACGGCGACAACAACATCCTGGCGGTGGCGCTGGAGCAGCTGCGCCAGGGGGTGATCGGCGGCGACAAGCAGCCGGTGGTGCTGGTCACCAAGGACACGAACCTGCGCATCAAGGCCGATGCGGTGGGCCTGACCGCCCAGGACTACACCACCGACAAGGTGACGATCGCCGACCTCTACCCCGGGGTGTGCGATCTGCCCGTGACCGCCCAGCAGATGGAGGCGATCAAGGGGGAGGGTGGACTGCCCCTTGCCGAGGTCCAGGCGGCGCTGGAGGCCACGGGCCTCTCCCTGCAGGCCAACGAGGGCGTGACCCTGGTGGATGAGCTGCAGCCGGGCCACACGCTGCTGGCCCGCTACGACGGCAGGCGTGGCGCCCTGGTTCCGCTGCAGCGGGTGCAGCGGGCGCGGCTGGGGCGGATCAGTGCCCGCAACCGCGAGCAGACCTTCGCCCTGGACCTGCTGCTGGATCCGGCGATCCAGCTGCTCACGCTGGTGGGCAAGGCCGGCACCGGCAAGACGCTGCTGGCCCTGGCGGCCGGTCTGCACCAGGTGGCCGATGAGCACCTCTACGACCGGATGCTGGTGACGCGGCCGGTGATCTCCCTGGGCAAGGAGATCGGCTTCCTGCCTGGCACCCTCGAGGAAAAGATGGGCCCCTGGATGCAGCCGATCGTCGACAACCTCGACTTCCTGCTGGGCCGCAGTGCGGAGGAGGAGGGGCGTACTGCGGGTCGCAGCGGCACTGCCGGCCGGCCCGGTGGCCATCGCGCGCCCCGCAGCAACTGGACCGACCTCAAGGGCATGGGCCTGCTGGAAGTGGAGGCGATCAGCTACATCCGCGGTCGCTCGATTCCGCGCCAGTTCATGGTGGTGGACGAGGCCCAGAACCTCACCCCCCATGAGGTGAAGACGATCGTGACGCGGGTGGGCGAAGGCACCAAGATCGTGCTCACCGGTGATCCCTACCAGATCGATAACCCCTACGTGGACGCCGAGAGCAACGGCCTCACCTGGCTGGTGGAGCGATTCAAGGGGCAGACCCTCGCCGGCCACGTGACACTGGTGCGCGGTGAGCGCTCCGAACTGGCGGAGCTGGCGGCGAATTTGCTGTGAGCTCTGGCGCCACCTGCCCCTTGCGCCTACGGTCGCCTGACTTCGGCGGCTCCGTGCATGCAGGTCCCCCTACTGCTGCTCGAGCTGGGCGGCCACAGCGTGGAGGTGGCCCACACCCTGATCGAGGTGGGGCGTTTCGGCCTGATCGTGCTGGCGGCCCGCGCCCTGGCGGAGCTGATGGTGCGGCTGCAGCTGCCCACGATCCTGGGCGAGCTGCTGGCGGGCGTGCTGATCGGCCTCTCGGGCCTGCACCTGATCCTGCCGCCCGAACTCGGGGCCCAGCTCAACGGTTCCCTGGTGGCGGCGGTGGCGGGCCTGTCGCACCTGGCGCCGGATCAGGTGAGTGCCCTCTACAACGACAGCTTCGCCAACCTGCAGTCGGTCTCGCGCCTCGGCCTCTATGCGCTGCTGTTCCTCACGGGCCTGGAGTGTGAGCTGGAGGGGCTGATCGCCGTGGCGGCCCAGGCCATCGGCGTGGCGCTCACCGGGGTACTGCTGCCCCTGGTCCTCGGCACCGCCGGGCTGCACCTGCTGTTCCACGTGCCGCTGCTGCCGGCCCTGTTCGCCGGTGCCGCCATGACGGCCACCAGCATCGGCATCACCGCCAGCGTGTTCGGGGAGCTGGGGGTGCTCAAGAGTCGCGAGGGCCAGATCGTGATCGGCGCCGCCGTGCTCGATGACATCCTCGGCATCGTGATTCTCGCGGTGGTGGTGTCCCTGGCGGCGGGGGGCAGCATCAGCGCCGGCCCGATCCTGCAGTTGCTGGCGGCCGCCGCCGTGTTCGTGGCGGTGTCGCTGCTGCTGAGCCGCCAGGCGGCGCCGCTGTTCGACGGCCTGCTCGATCGGCTGCAGGCCCCGGGCGAGGCGGTGGCGGTGGCCTTCCTGGTGCTGTGCCTCGGCTGTTTCGCCGCCCAGGCCATCGGCCTGGAGGCGGCCCTGGGGGCCTTCGCCGCCGGACTGGTGCTGAGCAACTCGCGCCATGCCCATGCCATCGAGGCGGCGATCCAGCCGTTGGTGGCGCTGTTCGCCACCGTGTTCTTCGTGCTGATCGGCACCACCATGGATCTGGCGGTGCTCAACCCGCTGGAGCCGGCCAACCGCGAGGGCCTCGTGGTGGCGGCCTTCCTGCTGGTGATCGCCGTGCTCACCAAGCTGACGGCGGGCTTCAGCTACCGCTCCGCCGAGCCCACCAACCGCTGGCTGGTGGGGCTGGGCATGATGCCCCGGGGGGAGGTGGGCCTGATCTTCCTGGGCCTCGGCAGCCAGGCGGGCCTGCTCAACCCGGCGCTGGAGGCGGCGATCCTGATCATGGTGATCGGCACCACTTTCCTGGCGCCGGTGCTGCTGCGGCTGGTGCTGCGTCCAGCTCAGCCGGCCGCCACCGGCTGACAGCGGCCATCCATCATCACCTCCCCCGGCTGGCCTCCCTTCGTGAGGGCCTGCTCCCGGAAGGTGAGGCGATGGCGGTCGATCGTGGTGCGGTGCTCCACGTCGTGACGACGGTCGATATGGACCACCATCGGGGCGGCCACGGGAGGGATGCCCAGCTCCCGTTCTTCCCGGCTGCCCATCCCCAGGCCAGCCTCATCGCTGTCGTTGTCGCTGAGGTGGAAGCTGTTGGACTCCTTCTCCAGAAAGGTGATCTGATCGCGGGACGTCTCAACAGGCAGGGTCTGGCCATCGGCGAAGCGCACCCGATCCTCGCCTCGGCCCACGGTGACCCGGAAATTGATCAGCCCCTTGGGATCGTCCCGATGGCGACAGATCAGCGACTGGGGCCCCACGGGATCCCAGCTCCTCACGGCCAGCACCACCAGGGCGACGCCAGCGGTGATCAGCAGCAGGCCGGACCTGCTGATCGTGAACTGCCGCAGATCCGGGATGGCCATGCTGATCCTGCGGTCCCTCGCCCATGCTGCTTCGGCCGGGCGGCTCCTGGCAACGAGGCCAACGCCAGGCCCGCCCCTGCCTCACACCATCTGCTGGGGCTGCACCCACCGGTCGAACTCCTCGGCGCTGATCTCGCCGAGCACCAGGGCGGCTTCCTTGAGGCTGAGCTGGTGGTTGTGGGCGTGCTTGGCGATGGCGCTGGCCCGGTCGTAGCCGATGGCGGGGGTGAGCGCCGTCACCAGCATCAGGCTCTGATCCAGCAGCGTCTCGATGCGGGCCTCATTGGCCTGCAGCCCCTCGATGCAGTGCTCCCGGAAGCTGCGGCAGGCACCGGCCAGCAGTTCGATGCTCTCGAGCACGTTGTGGGCGATCACGGGCTTGAACACGTTCAGTTCGAAATTGCCCTGGCTGGCGGCCAGTTGAACGGCGGTGTTGTTGCCCATGACCTGCACGGCCACCATCGTGAGGCTCTCGCACTGGGTGGGATTCACCTTGCCCGGCATGATCGAGGAGCCCGGTTCGTTCTCCGGCAGCACCAGTTCCCCCAGGCCGCAGCGGGGGCCGCTGCCCAGCCAGCGGATGTCGTTGGCGATCTTCATCAGGCTGCCGGCCAGCACCGTGAGGGCGCCGTGGGCCATCGCCAGCCCCTCGTGGCCGGCCAGGGCCTGGAACTTGTTGGGGGCGCTGCTGAAGGCCGTGCCCAGCCGCTCGCCCAGCCGCTTCGCCACCAGCTCGCCGAAGCCCTTTGGGGCATTGAGGCCCGTGCCCACGGCCGTGCCGCCGATGGCCAGCTCGCGCACGGCCGGCAGGCTGGCGTCGATCGCGTCGAGCCCGAGGCGCAGCTGGGCCACGTAGCCGCCGAACTCCTGGCCCAGGCTCAGGGGCACCGCGTCCTGCAGGTGGGTGCGCCCGATCTTGATGATCTCCGCATAGGCCGTGGCCTTGGCCTGCAGGGCCCCCATCAGCCCCTGCAGCGCCGGCAGCAGCTGGCGCTCCAGCTCCAGCACCACCGCCACGTGCATCGCCGCCGGGAAGGTGTCGTTGCTCGACTGGCTCAGGTTCACGTGGTCGTTGGGGTGCACCGGCCGCTTGCTGCCGAGCTCGCCGCCGAGGGCCTCGATCGCCCGGTTGGCGATCACCTCGTTGGCGTTCATGTTGCTCTGGGTGCCCGAGCCCGTCTGCCACACCTTGAGCGGGAATTCGGCATCCAGGGCGCCGGCGGCCACCTCCTCGGCGGCGGCCACGATCGCCGAGCAGAGCTCAGGGTCGAGCTTGCCCAGATCGCGGTTCACCTCGGCGCAGGCGGCCTTGAGCTGGCCGAAGGCGTGCACCACCGGCAGCGGCATGCGCTGGCCGAAGGGGAAGTTGTGGATCGAGCGCTCGGTCTGGGCGCCCCAGTAGTGCTGGGCCGGCACCGCCACGGCGCCGAGGCTGTCGGTTTCGATCCGGGTGGCAGGGCTCATGGCGGGCGGGTCGCTGGTGGGCGCCGTGGGTAGCAGCGGCTGGCGCGCTGGTGGAGGCGGCGTTGGGCGGCCGCTGGGGCCGGCTGGTTTCAGTTGGAGAACACGATCTCGCTGTTCAGCTCATTCACCTCGCGGCTGACGCTGGCCTTGGAGTCGCCCTGGGGTTTAAGGCCCGTCACCGTGGTGAGGGCGGCGTTGATCGCGTTGATGTCCACCGGCCCCGTGGCGTCGTACACCGGCTGGCCATCGCTGCCGAACACCAGCACCTGGGGAATCACCCCCTTCCAGTAGTGGCCTGGTTCGCCGGCGCCGGGGTCGGGGCGACCCTGCAGCGGGTCGGTGGTCACGAGGATCAGCTCGACGCTGCGACCCCAGAGGCGCTGCAGCTCGTTGAACACCACGGCGTTCTGCTTGCTCACCGCGGCGTCGTCGAGGAAGTAGGCCAGCACCACCGGCCTGTGTTCGGCCAGGGCATCAGCCAGGCTGCTGCGGGGCGGCACCAGCGAGCCGTTGCCGGCGTAGAGGGCGTAGATGTTGCCGTCGTAGCTGTTGGTGTCGCGGGCGGCCCAGGCCGGGGCCGCGGGCAGGGCCCAGCTCAGCACCAGGGCGAGGGCGATGCCGAGGACACGAACCAGGGGGCGAACCAGGAAACCGGGGATCAACGGGCCGAGCCGGAGGGTGGGGCCATTGTGACGTGCAGCCGCGGGGGGCTGGGCCGGGCTCAGCTGCGGCCGAAGCTGCGGCCCATCCCCTGGACGATGCCCCGGCCGATCAGGCCGATGGCCCGGCCGATCACCTGGGTGAGCACCACCACCACCAGATCCCCCAGCCGGCGCAGGGCGCCATGCACCTGCGGGGCCAGGGCGTCGCGGGCCTCCAGGGCCAGGGTCACCAGCTGCTGGAGCCAGCCCAGCTGGCGCAGTTCCGCGTCGCGGGGTTCGGTGAGCTGCACGGTCACGATCGTGCCCCCCTCCAGCCGGTAGAGCAGCCGCTGGCTCTCGTAGAGCTGCACCGGGCGCTCGAACAGGCCGCTCCAGCGCTGCTGGGCGTTGAGCTGGTTGCGCAGCCGCTCCAGGTTGCGGGTGGCCAGCAGATCCGCGCAGAGCAGATAGCGGCGCAGCTCCGGCCAGGTGCTGCAGCAGGCCAGCAGCTCGGCGCTGATCAGTTCGGCGCTGCGGATCAGCCAGTTGGCGATCAGCGCCTCCAGCTGCAGCAGGGCCAGGGGCTCATCCGGCGCCAGCAGCCGCCCGTCCACCAGCAGCGGCTGGGCCTGCACCAGGGCCGCCAGCATCGGCAGCGGTGCGGGAAGCTCCGGATCGCTGAGCTGCAGGTCGGCGCTGGCGGTGAGGGTGTCGGCCACCGGCAGCAGGCTGCCCTCCTGGGGCAGCTGCACGTATTCCCCCGCCATGGCCCTCAGGGCCAGGCGGCGCAGATCCGGCTGTAGCTGCAGCCAGCGCTCCTGCAGCTCGTCGCCCCGCAGCTGCTCCTGGCGCAGCCGCAGCACCAGCAGATCCAGCTGGCTGATCAGGGCCAGCAGCAGGTCGCGGCGGTGCGCGGGGCTGAGGCCCTCGAGGGCCAGCAGCTGGCCGCTGACGTTGGTGAGCTCGCCGCTGCTGGCGGCCACCAGCCGCTCCTGGATCGCCTGCCACACGCCCTCCGCGGTGCGCTGGCGCAGGGTGATCGCGGTGCTGGATGCCGCCTGCGGCCGGGGCAGGGGGGCGGCCGGGGCCGGGTCGGGCAGGCCCTCGGGCCAGGCCATCGCGATCGGGCCCCACAGCCAGAGCAGCAGGCGCCGGGCCACCGCCAGCTCCCGCAGCCGGCCCCGCAGCAGCAGCCGGGCCAGGCCGCCGCGATCGGCCAGCTCCAGCCACTGGTGGCAGCGTCGTCGCTCGGCCTCGATCTGGGCCAGGCCGCTCTGCAGCAGCCACTGGCCCAGGCCCACCGCTCCCGGCAGGGCCTCGGCGTCCGCCGCAGCGCGCGGACCCGCCAGCGGGCGCAGTTCCACCACGCGCCCGCCCGCCAGCAGCGTGGCGACGGCTCGGGTCAGCTCTTCCGGTTCACCCTGCTGCAGCAGGCCCTCCACCGGCAGCTGCAGCAGCCAGGTGCTGGGGTAGGGAGCATCGGCGGCCAGCAGCAGCAGCAGGCCGCTGCCGGGCCAGCGGCCCCGCAGCTGCTCCAGTTCCCGCAGCAGGGTGGCGGCCGGCAGGGTGGCGGCCACATCCCACACCACCAGGGCCGGTGTGCCCTCCAGGTCCTCGAGGCGGGAGGCGAGGCGGTAGCCCGCGCCGCCGAGCAGGCCGCTCAGGGCCTCGCGCACCAGCGGTTCGGCGAGCAGGAGCAGCTGGGGTGAGGCCGGGGCCTGGGGCACGGTGTGCTGCGGAGGAGATCGGTGGCGCCCAAGGTAACGAGCCCGCTGTCATTTCTCCAGACGGGGCCCAGGGGGCGATGGGCTGCCGCCGGCCCAGGCGGTTCAGCAGCCGGCGCGGGGGCGGCCGCTCAGGTGCAGGGTGTAGGTCTCGATCGTGAAGCCGGTCAGGTCCTCGATGCGGGCGATCAGGTCGGCGGGCAGTTCCACATCCAGGTCCTGGATGGCGCCCGTCGCCACGCAGGTGAGGTGGCTGTGGGGGTCGCTGCGGTAGCCGTAGAGGCGGCCGCTGGCGCGATCCAGGCACTCGATCACGCCGGCGCTCTGCAGGGCCTCCAGGTTCTGGTACACGGAGGTGTGGCCGATGTTGCGGCCCTGGGTGTTGAGCTTCTCGAAGATGTCGCGGGCGCTGAGGTGGGCCTTCTCCGACCACAGCAGATCCAGCACCATGCGCCGCTGGCGGCTCAGGCGCATGCCCAGCTCGCGGCAGCGCAGGTAGGCGAGGTCGGCGCTACTCGTGTTGGCGCTGCCGGCACTGCTGGACGTGGGGTTCGCCTTGGCGCTGCCGGCAGCCGAGGGCAGGTGGGTGGCGGGCACGATGCTGCCGTCTCTTTACACCGTTATAGAACCGCTAGGCGGAATGACTGCGTCCTGGAGCCGCTCGGGCCCCACGGCGGCGATCGCCTCGGCCAGGTCCACGGCGCCGTCGTAGAGGGCCCGGCCCACGATCACCCCCTCCACCCCCAGGGGCGCGATCGACAGCAGGGAGAGGATGTCCTCCAGGCTGCCGATGCCGCCGGAGGCGATCACCGGGATGCGGCTGGCCTCGGCCATGGCCCGCAGCGCCGCCAGGTTGGGGCCCGCCAGGGTGCCGTCGGTGGCGATGTCGGTGCTGATGATCGCCGCCACGCCGGCGTCCTCGAAGCTCCGGGCCAGCTCGGTGGCCTGCACGCTGCTCGTCTCGATCCAGCCGCGGGTGGCCACCAGGCCGTCCTTGGCATCGATGCCCAGCACGATCCGGCCCGGGTGCCGTGCCGCCAGCTGCCGCACCAGCTCGGGCTGCTCGATCGCCACCGTGCCCAGGATCACCCGGTCGAGGCCGCAGGCCAGCAGCTCCTCGGCCCGCTCCAGGCTGCGCACGCCGCCGCCCAGCTGCACGGGGATGGTGAGGGCCGCGGTGATCGCCTTCACCACCGCGTCGTTGACGGGCTGGCCCGTCCTGGCGCCATCGAGATCCACCAGGTGCAGGCGCTGGGCCCCCTGGCGCTGCCAGTCCTGGGCCTGGGCCAGGGGGTCTTCGCTGAAGCGGGTCACCTGGCCGTAATCCCCCTGGTGCAGCCGCACGCACTGGCCGCCGAGCAGGTCGATGGCGGGGATGATCTGCATGGGGATCGCTTGGCTGGATCCATCTTGAAGGCCCGTTGTCGGCGCTCCCTCGGCCTCCAGGCCGGCGAGGCGCTGCCAGCCCGGCTGCCACAGCCGGCGATCGCGCAGCTCCGCCAGGGGCACCAGCAGCCGGACGCCGCGCTCCAGCACCGCCTCCAGCTCCACGGCCCGCTCGCCGGCGCGGCCCCGCTGGCCCAGCAGCCGGAAGTGGCGGTAGCCGCCCGTGGCCTCGAGGGCGGCCGGTTGGGCGGTCCAGGCGTTGCCGAGGCGCACGGGCATGGCCTCAGTTCTCCACCAACAATCCCTGGCTGCGCAGCCCGTAGACCTCCCGGTCCGCAGGCTCGGCGATGCCCAGCTCCCGCCGCCAGTCGGCCAGCGGCCGCTCCCAGCCCTCCTCCCAGCGCACGGCCGCAAAACACTGGGCGCTGCGGGTGATGGCCGCCCCATGGGCCATCGCCCGGCTCAGGCCCTCGAAGCGCTCCAGCTGCAGGCGGAAGCTGGCCAGCTGGCTGGCGCTGGTGAGCAGCACGTAGGCGGGAAAGCCGATCTGGGTGGCGGTGATCGTCAGCACGCCGCTCTCGCCGGCCGGTTCGGTGCCGAAGCCGCTCACCACGTGGTGGATGTCGTGGGTGGTGGCGATCCGCTGCGTCAGCCAGCTGGCCTCGCTGTCGATCGGGCGGGGGCGGAAGAATTCGGGGTCGTAGTTCAGCTGGCGGATCAGCTCGGCGTAGTGGCGCCCCAGGCTGCCGGCGGGCAGCTGGATCAGGGCGTCGATGTCGGGCTGGAAGGGCGGGTAGCGGCCCTCCAGCAGCGCGGCGCCACCGGGCACGGCGCGGAAGCGGCGCAGGCAGTCGCCCATCTGGGGGCTGTCGAGAAAGCTGTCCACCAGATCGGCCACGCTGGTCAGATCGCCACCGCTGCGGCCGATGGCGCCCAGCAGCTTGAGGTTGTTGAGGGAGCGCAGCAGCTCGCCGAAGCGCAGCATCGATCGCATGGAGCAGATCGCTCCACTGTGGGCCGGCGGCTTGAATGGCGCCCAGTTCCTCAAGGGCCGGCGTGAAGATCCTGGTGATGGGCGGTACCCGCTTCGTGGGCAGGCCCCTGGTGGCGCGGCTGCTGGCGGAAGGTCACGACCTCACCCTGTTCACCCGCGGCCGCAACCCCGTGCCCGCCGGCGTGGAGCACCTCCAGGGCGATCGCGGCAGTGCCGAGGGCCTGGCCGCCCTGGCGGGCCGCCCGTTCGATGTGATCGTCGACAGCTCCGGCCGCAACCTGGAGGATTCCCGCGCCGTGCTGGAGCGCACCGGGGCGCCGTCGCACCGCTTCGTGTACGTGAGCTCCGCCGGCGTCTACGCCGACAGCGCCCTGTGGCCCCTCAGCGAAGACTCCCCCACCGACCCCAAAAGCCGCCACAGCGGCAAGCTCGACACCGAGGCCTGGCTGCACGCCGAGAAGATCCCCTTCACCAGCTTCCGGCCCACCTACATCGTGGGGGCGGGCAACTACAACCCGGTGGAGAGCTGGTTCTTCGATCGGATCGTGAACGGCCGGCCCGTTCCCCTGCCGGGCGACGGCAGCACCATCACCCAGCTGGGCCATGTGGCCGACCTGGCCGAGGCCATGGCCCTGTGCATCGGCGTGGAGGCGGCCGCCAACCGCATCTACAACTGCAGCAGCGTGCAGGGCATCACCTTCCGCGGTCTGGTGCAGGCGGCCGCGCGGGCCTGCGGCAAGGATCCGGCGGCGGTGGAGATCCGCAGCTTCGATCCGGCCGGCCTCGATCCCAAGGCCCGCAAGGCCTTCCCGCTGCGGCTGGCCCACTTCCTCACCGATGTGACGCGGGTGCAGCGGGAGCTGGCCTGGACCCCCCGCTACGACGTGGAGCGCTCCCTGGCCGACAGCTACGCCAACGACTACGCCCGCCGTGAGCCCACGGCGGTGGACTTCAGCGGCGATGCGGCGTTGCTGGGATCGGTCTCAGCTGGTTGAGCGGCCGATGGTCAATACCTAGAAATGGGTAGCATCTAGAGGACTGAGCGGTTCAATCTTGCCGGCAGCTGCGTTCAAAACTCTCCGCTCCTGGGGGAAGGAAGAGCGCCGCGTTCTGGGCGTGCGGCCGCTGCGGTTCGTACTGGCCGTGGCGGGTCTGGTGCTTCTGCCCCTGGTCGCTCTGCTCGGCCGTGCCCGCCTTCAGGAGACGAAGGAATCCCTGGGCACCGAGCGGCGTGAGCCCCTGGCGGTGCTGCTCTCCTCCCTGACCGCCGCCAGCCGGGTGGCGCGGGACTGGGGCCAGTGGGATCACATGCGCGACTACGTGCGGCAGCTGGATCACAGTGTGCTCTCCAACGCTATCGAACCCACCTCCGTGCTGGAGATCGGCCGCGTCATGGCCGTGGTGCACGAGAGCGGCCGCGTGCTGTTCATCCGCGGCGGCGACGGCGATCTGGCCGACCTGCACCGCTCGCTGCTGACCTGTGCCCGCCCCAACCTGACCGTGCTTCGCGCCGTGAATCAGGTGCAAATGCTGGCCTGCCGGGATGGTGCCGGCCGCGACTTTCTCGGCGCGGCCACCCGCGTGACCGACAGCGCCAAGACGGTGGTCTCCCCGGCCGTGCTGGTGTTCTTCCTGCCCCTGCACCATCTGGAGCTCGGCCCGGCGATCAATACCCAGGTGCGCCGACTGGCAAAGGATTTCGTGTGGGTGTCCGCAGCGCCGGTCCCGGGGGCGTCGGCGCCCGCTCTTCCCGCCGGGCTGGAGCCGCTCGGCTTCCCGGCGCCGGTCTACGGCACCGGGGGACAGCAGCTGGTGCTGCGCCAACCGTCGGCCCAGGGGCCCGCCCTGAAGCTGCTGGGGCGGGACCTGGCCCTGGCGGCGCTGGTGCTGGCCACGCTGCTCGGGCTGCGCCTGGTGCTGATGCTGCAGCGTCGTCGCTCGCGACTCGTCCAGCGCCAGGTGGAGCGCCGCGGCAACAGTCGCGTGCGCCAGCTGGGCGCCGAGCTCGAAGCCCTGCTCGACGGCACGGGCATCACCCCGCTGGCCGCCACGCGTTCCGATCGGGTGCTGGCCCGGCTGATGCGGAGCCCTGCGACGGCCGCACCGGCAACCGGCGGCGACCAACAGGTCGTGGCCGGCTTCGAGCAGCGGATCCAGCGGCTGGCCAGCCGCTTCCAGGACGTGTTGGAGCGGGCCTGGTCCCTCGCCCTGCTCGATCCGCTCACCGGTCTGCCCAACCGGCGTTACTTCATCGAACACCTGCAGCTGCAGCTGGAGCACTGGAGGGGCCTGGCGGCCGCTGCCGACTTGGCCGGCGCCGGGGCCAAGCCGGCCAGGGGCTCCGCCGGGGGCGTTCCCTTTGCGGTGGTGCTGATCGACATCGATCGCTTCAAGATCATCAACGACAGCTATGGCCACCGCACCGGCGATGCGGTGCTCAAGGCCGTCGCCCTGCGCCTCCAGCAGCTCATCACCCCCGCCGACTTTCTGGCCCGCTACGGCGCCGACGAACTGGCCATCTGGGTGGATCTGAGTGGGGAGGACGACCCGTCGCCCCAGGGCCTGCTGCGGGCGCTGCAGCTGCGGGCCGATGCCCTGGCCGGTGCCTTCCGCACGCCGCTCAATCTCGAGGTTCTGGACCTCACGGTGAGCATCAGCCTCGGCGTTCACCTGCTCGCCACGGCCCAGGACGACGGCAGTGAGGCGCTCAAGTGCGCCAACCTGGCGATGGTGCGGGCCAAGGCGAAGCGCCACAGCGCCGTCGTCGTGTTCGATCCCGAGCAGGACGTGAGCGATCTCACCAGTTATCAGTTCTATCTGGAGCTGATCGAGGCGATCCGCGGCGATGACGATCAGCTGCAGGTGCTGTTCCAGCCCATCTTCGGCACCAGCGGACAGGTGCGTGCCGTGGAGGCCCTGGCCCGTTGGACCCATCCCACCAGGGGCCTGATCTCCCCGGACACCTTTCTGGCCCTGGCCGAGCAGCACCGGGCCATGGCGGCCCTGGGGGAGGCGCTGCTGCGGCTCACGCTGGAGGGCTTCGCCCCCATCCACCGCCGCAACCCGGACATCCGCCTCGCCCTCAACCTGCACCCCACGCAGCTCTCGGAGGTGTCGCTGGTGCGGCGTCTAACGGATCGGCTCGATCAGGTCGGCATCGCCGCGGCCTGCCTCACGGTGGAGCTCACCGAGCAGGCGCTGCTGGAGCCCGAGCCGGCGGTGAGTGCCAACCTGGAGCTGCTGCGGCAGAACGGCATCGCCCTGTCGCTCGACGACTTCGGCACCGGCTACTCCTCGCTGGTGCTGGTGGGCAACCTGCGGCCCGATGAGGTGAAGATCGACCGCTCCTTCAGCCAGGCGATGCTCACCAACGCCTACGCGGCCCAGACCGTGTCGCTGATCGCCAGCATGGCCGGCAGCCTCGATCTGGCCCTGGTGGCCGAAGGGGTCGACAGTGCGGAGGTGCTCCAGGCCCTGATGGCCCTGGGGGTGCGGCGCTTCCAGGGTTTCCTGCTGGCGCGCCCGATGCGGGCAGCCGAACTGATCGAGCGGCTCGACGGACGGGGTTTCGACTTCCCCGTCGCCTCAGCGCTGGCGCAGGTATCCCAGGGCTGAGCTGAGGGCCAGCAGCAGCGACGGCCAGAACAGCAGCCAGCCCAATCCGTGCAGCAGCTCCACCAGGCCGGTGGCGCCGAGCGTCAGGGTGCCGCCCCAGCCGCTGGGCCAGAGCAGCAGCAGCAGCGCGGCGAACTGCAGGATCGTCTTGGCCTTGCCGCTCAAGGAGGCCGGCCCGCCGCTGCCCTGGCCGGCGCGCCAGCCCGAGATCAGCAGCTCCCGGGCCAGCAGCAGCCACACCGCCCACAGGGGCAGGCTGCCCTGGGCCGCCAGCCACAGCAGCGGCGCACTGATCAGGATCTTGTCGGTGAGCGGATCGAGTCGCGCCCCCCACACCGAGCCGCCGCCGGCCCGGCGGGCCAGCCAGCCGTCGGCCGCGTCGCTGACGCCCCCCAGCAGCAGCAGCCACCAGGCCAGGCCCTGCCAGCCGGCCGCCAGGGCCAGCAGCAGCGGCAGGCCCAGCACGGCCCGTCCGATGGTGAGGGCATCGGCGCTGCGGCGGCTGATCGACATCGGGGTTCGGAACGGCGAGGAGAGGGGCGGGCCCGGCCGCGCTGCCGGAGGAACGGCAACAGGGCCTTGCGCCGCCCATTCTTTCGCCCACCCCGCGGGCGAGAATGGCACCAGCAGCGGACGAGCGATGGTGGTGGAACGGAGCGTGGCCGAGGTGATGACCGCGCCGGTGCTCAGCGTTGCCGTGGACACGCCCCTGCAGGAGGCGGTGAAGCTGCTCAGCGAGCACCACATCAGCGGCCTGCCGGTGGTCGATGCCAGCGGTTCCCTGGTGGGCGAGCTCAGCGAGCAGGACCTGATGGTGCGCGAGGGCGGCTTCGATGCCGGCCCCTACGTGCTGCTGCTGGATGCCGTGATCTACCTGCGCAATCCCCTGGAGTGGGACAAGCAGGTGCACCAGGTGCTCGGCAACAGCGTGGGCGAGGTGATGGGGCACCATCCCCACACCTGCAGCCCGGACACCAGCCTGCCGGCGGCGGCGCGCCAGCTGCACACCAGCAGCACCCAGCGCCTGTTCGTGCTCGATGGCGAGCGCCGTCCGGTGGGCGTTCTCACCCGTGGCGACGTGGTGCGGGCCCTGGCCGCCGCCGACTGAACTACGGCGGCGGTGGCAGCCGTGGCGCAGGAGGCCGTGGCGCCGGCGGCGTGGGCGATGCGCCCGAGGGTGCGGTCGCCCCAGGGGCGCCGCTGCCGCTGTCCGGGGCGGGATCCTGGCCAGCCTCGGGGGTCTCTGCGCCCGGTTCGCCGCTGCCGGGCTGGGCCCCGGGTTCGGGTGTGACCGCCTCGGGATCCTCCGGCAGGCTCTCCCCCTCCTGCAGCACCAGCGGCGGCGGCAGATCCGGGGCCAGCGGCGCCTCCACCGGGCTGCGGTCCGCCCCCTGCTGCTGCAGTTCCCTCAGGGCCATCGGGTCGGCGGTGATCGGCGGCTCCCGCAGCGGCGAGCGCCCCCCCAGCCGCTGGGGGTCCTGGGGGCCCTCCGGCGCCCAGATCAGCCGCGCCACCGGCTGGATTCCCTCCTCCAGCAGCCGGTTGAAGCCCGCCAGGGCCCGATCGAGCAGCTGGCCGCCAAGGGTCTGGCCGCATTGCAGCGGGTTGCTACAGCTGCGGGCGCCGAAGCGGGGCGTGAGGCTGGCCAGCAGGTCGCCCTGCAGCGGCACGCTGCGGCGGCTCAGCCGCAGCAGGTAGGGCACGTGCACGAAGCTGGTGGCGCCACCGCTGATCCAGTTGGCGTCCGCCTCACTGAAGCCCTTCACCCCCGGGATGATCAGCCGGCTCTTGGAGGCGTGGTCGGGCAGGTAGGCGGCCCGCAGGCCCCGCTCGCGGGCCAGGGCCCTGGTCTGCTCCAGGGTCAGCCCCTCCCGGCTCATCAGCACCTCCAGGCGGCCGTCGTCGCGCAGGCCGACCACCATGCGGATCCGCGGCAGGAAATAGCGGATCTGCTGCCCCATCGAGATGCTGTAGGCGCCGCGATAGTCGCTGGGGGGCGATTCGAGGTCGTTGTAGAGGCTGTGCAGGCCGCCGATGAAGCTGTCGTAGTCGGCGGCCCGCTCGGGGGTCAGTTCGCCATAGCCGAAATCCACCCGGCCGTCGTGGCGGATGCCGATGAAGGCCCGCTGGCGGGCGGCGGTGCGGTTGCGGCCCCGCCACACCCGTTCGCCGAGCTTGATGTCCCCCAGGGGAACGGTGATCTCCTGGCCGCTGTTGTTCACGTGCCGCTCGTACATCGGCCCGCTCACGTAGGCCAGGGCGGCGCTGTCGGCGTAGGCGTCGCTCTCCCGGTCCCAGCCCTCCAGCAGGTCGAGGCGCACCTTGCGGGGATCGAAATCCAGGGCGAACACGTCGTCGTCCGGGGCGTAGCGGAACACCTCCTCGCCGCTGGCGAGGGGCGTGGCGTCGGCCGGGCGCCGCTGCTCCGGCAGGGGCGGGGCGATCGCCACCAGCACCGCCAGGGTGCCGGCCGGAATCCCCAGGCTCAGCCAGCGCTTGCGCCGCCACAGGGGCCGGCGGCGGCCGGCGGTCTGCTTGGAGGGTGGGGCGGAGGGGGGCGGCGTGGTTCGATCCAGGGTGCTCGGTTGCGTCACGGGACTACCGCTCGGGAGAGCCCCGGATCGGCCGCAATCCCAGGAATCTAGGAGCAGCCAGCAGGGCCCTAGACGCCGGCGGGCAGCTCCAGCACGGTGCCCTCCGCCACCACCCAGCGCCGCAGCCCCGGCGGGCAGGGGTGGCCGCCGGTGAGTCGGCCGAAGGAGGGCAGCAGCAGCCGCGGTGCCTGGGGGTCGAGGGCGAAACAGGGCAGCCGCAGCCGGTCGGCGCCGGGCCGGCCCGCCCTGCCGCCCCCCAGCAGCGCCACCGGGTGCAGGTGCCCGCAGACGTTGAGCAGGCCCGGCGCGCCCGGCGGCTCCGGTTCATGGCTCAGCCAGAGCGGGCCGCGCCGCTGGGAGGGCTGGGCCGGCAGCCCCTCGATCCAGCTGCCCCGCTCATGGTTGCCGCCGATCAGCCCGAAGCGGCAGCCCAGCAGCTCCGGAAGGGCCGCCAGCTTGGCGCGCAGCTCCGCCGTCAGGCCCAGGCGGCTGTGGATCAGGTCGCCGAGCACCAGCACCTCGGCCGGTCGCAGGCGGTGGGCCAGCTCCAGCAGGGGATTGAGGGTGGCGCCGTCGCCGTCGCTGGGCAGGGGCACGCCCTGGGCCTGGAAGCTCTCGGCCTTGCCCAGGTGCAGATCCGCCAGCAGCAGCAGGCGCTCGCCCGGCAGCCAGAGCGCCCGCTGCGGCAGCAGCTCCAGCGTGCTTTCCCCCCAGATCAGCACGGCGGCGCGCTCAGGCCAGGCCCATCACCGTGCGGTAGGCGGGTCGGGCCTGGGTGGCGGCGATGGTGGCCTGCACGTGGGGCCAGGGGCTGAGGTCGATCTGGGGGAAGAAGATTGGCAGGTAGGCCAGGTGGGCGTTCACGGCGCAGTCGGCCACGCTCCAGCCATCGCCCAGCAGGGGCCCCTTGGCCAGCAGGGCGTCGAGCACCTCCATCAGGCGCGGGAATTCCCGCTCGCGGCTGCTGGGCACGAACAGGGCGGTGGCCAGGGTGGCGTTGGCGAACAGCACCCACTGCTGGGCCAGGGCCCGCTCGGCCGGGCCGACGAGCTCGCCGCCGTAGCGCTCCGCCAGATAGAGCAGGATCGCGCCGCTCTCGAACAGCTGCAGCCGGCCGCCCGGCAGGGCGGGATCCTCATCCACCAGGGCCGGCACCTTGCCGAAGGGGTTGATGGCCGTGAAGGGCTCGGCGCGGTGCTCGCCGGCCTCCAGATCCAGCACGGTCCAGCTGTAGGCGATGCCCCGTTCCGCCATGTACCAGCGGGGCATCGAGGCGCGGCTGCGCAGGCCGCCGTAGAGGGTGAGGGCCATCGGGAAGCAGGGAAGCAACCCCATCATCCCGCCGCGGCGCGTGGGCCTGGAGCCCCCGGGGGCCTGGCGTCCAGGGGGGCTGGGGCCGAACAGTGCAGGGCGGCCATGGGTCCATCACAATGGCGTTGAACCGTGGGGTGCCAGTGCCGGAGCCGCAGCTGAGCACCACCGCGGCAGACGCCGCCGCCGCCACCAAGGCCCCCGCCGAGGCAACCCCCGCCGAGGCAAGCCCCGTGGAGGACGCCCCCGCCGAGCCCCGCGACACCGGCAGCTCCGCCGCCTCCGCCCTGCCCGAGGCCTTCCGCCGGCTGGCGCCCCATGCGGTGGGCCGCACCCGCCGCGGCGTGGTGGGCAGCAGCCGCTACGCCCGCAACCTGCGGGAGGCGATCCGCCGCGCCGCCGAGGATCCCGCCGCCGGCCCGGTGCTGCTGGTGGGGGAGCCGGGCCTGGAGAAGGACAACCTCGCCGCCCTGATCCACTTCGGCTCGCCCGCCCGCCACCAGCTGCTGGTGCGCTTCGATGGCGCCCTGCTCGACGCCGATGGCAGCGACCTGTTCGGCAGCGCCAGCGGCGCGGGCGACGATGCCCTGCTCGACACCCTCGGTGCCGGCTCGCTGCTGATCGACAAGCTCGACCAGGTGCCCCAGGCCCTGGTGCCCGCCCTGCTGGAGCTGGCCCGCAGCGGCCGCTGGACGTCGCCGGGCGGCATGGGCCCGGCGCGTCAGTTCCAGGGGCGGCTGTTCTTCACCAGCGAGGCGGCGCAGCCGAGCTTCGATCGGGTCTGCACCCTGATCCGGGTGCCGCCGCTGCGGGTGCGCCGCCAGGACCTGGGGGAGTGGATCCGCTACGGCGTGCGCCAGCGCAGCCGCAAGCTCGGCTGGGCGCAGCCGCCGGAGGTGCCCGAGGCCGCGGTGAAGCGCCTGCAGAGCTACGACTTCCCCAACAACCTGCGCGAGCTGGAGGTGCTGATCTACCGGGCCCTGCAGCAGGCCCGCCAGGTGCAGCCCGAACTGCGCGAGCTGCCGGAGGACGTGTTCTGGACCACCCCCCGCCAGCAGCGCCTGCGCTTCGACCTCTGGCGCTGGAAGCCCCAGCTGCGCGACTGGATGCGCTCGCCGCGGCTGTGGAACGGCCTGTTGTTCGGCCTGGTGAGCTGGGTGTTCGTGCTGGTGAATCTCTGGCTGTGGCTCGGCCCCCAGGACCGGTCCCACAACGGGGCCCTCAACCTCTTCTGGGCCTGGTGGTGGCCCCTGATCCTGTTCACCTATCCGCTGGTGGGACGGCTGTGGTGCTCCTTCTGCCCGTTCATGGTGTGGGGCGAGATCACGCAGCGCCTGGCCCGGCGCCTGGGCTGGCAGCCGGCGGCCTGGCCCCGGGGCAACAGCGACGTCTGGGCCTCGCCGATCCTGGCGGCGGGCTTCGCGGCGATCCTGCTGTGGGAGGAGACGGCGGACCTGCTCAACACGGCCTGGCTGAGCAGCTGCCTGCTGCTGCTGATCACCGCCGGCGCCGTGGTGGGCTCGCTGCGGTTCGAGAAGCGCTTCTGGTGCCGCTACCTCTGCCCGGTGGGGGGCATGAACGGCCTGTTCGCCAAGCTCTCGATCCTGGAGCTGCGGGCCCAGGCGGGCACCTGCAGCGGCAGCTGCAGCACCTATGCCTGCTTCAAGGGCGGCCCCGCCGATGGCGAGGGGATGGCCACCGCCGGCTGCCCGCTCGGCACCCATCCGGCCCACCTGGCCGACAACCGCAACTGCGTGCTCTGCCTCACCTGCGCCCAGGCCTGTCCGCACCGCTCGGTGCAGCTGAGCCTGCGCCCCCCCGCCGCCGATCTCCAGCGCGACATGGCTCCGCCGGTCGGGGAGCCGGGCCTGATCCTGGTGCTCGCCGGCGACATCTGCCTGCACCACTGGTCGAAGCTGCTGGGCTGGCTGCCGCTGGCCCCCGAGAGCCTCAGCGCCGGGCCGCTGCTGCCGCGGCTGGCCTTGGCCACCCTGGCCCTGGCGATCCCCTCGGCCCTGTTCCTGCTGGCGCGGCTGGCCTTCTCCAGCGTGAGGCTGCGGCGCACCCTCTACGGCCTGCTGCCCCTGATCTGGGGCCTGTTGCTGGCGCGGCACCTGCCGGTGGGCATGGCCGAGGCCGGCAGCCTGCTGCCGGTGAGCGTGGCGCCGCTGGATCCGGCCTGGGCCGCCGGCCTGCCGGCCTGGCGTGCCGACCCCCACGTGATCGCCTTCTGCCAGAGCGCGGCGGTGCTCACCGGCCTGGTGGGGGCGCTGGTGGTGCTGCGCCGGCTGCTGCAGACGAGCCGGCTTGCCTGGGGCGGGGCGTCGCTGCTGGCGCTGCTGCTGGCCGCCGCCGGCCGCTGGCTGGTGGCGGTCTAGGTGCCGCGGCAGAGGCGCTGCAGGTCGCCGAAGCGGTAGAGCTCCACGGGTTTGGAGGGGTCGGATTCGGCCAGCCGGGTGTTCTTGGTGAGCAGGTGCTCAGCGCCCAGCTGGTTGGCCACCGCGATGCGGGCGTTGCCGCTGGCACTGGCCCAGCGATGGCAGTCCTGGGTCAGGTCGCCGGCCCGCAGGGGCGGCGGGGTGAGGGCGCTGGCCAGGGCCACGGCGAGCCCGAGCGCGGCTGGCCCCAGGGCGGCACGCCTCCGGCGGCCTGCACCGTTCCATCCCCGCGCGCCACTGCTGTGCCCCATCGCCGCTCGGCTCCGTTCCGGCCGGCATTGTGGCCTGGCCGCTCAGGGCGGCATCCCGGCCCGGCCGCGCCAGCGGCCATCGGCCAGCAGCCGGGCATGGCGCACCTGCCGCGGCCGACCCAGGTACACCCAGGCATGGCTGCCATCCAGCAGCTGCAGCCAGTGGCGCCCATAGAGGCGGGGGCAGCCCTCCAGCCGATCGAGCTGCGCCAGGCCCCCGGCGCTGACGTGGTAGAGCTCGCCGTGGATCGGCGCGATGGCGCTGTCCGCCGCGGCCGCCAGGTCGTCGGCGTCGGCGGCGACGGCCATGGGGAAGGGCCCCAGGTCGAACAGCCGGGCGCCGCCCAGCTGCCGCTCGCCCACGAAGCCGGCCCCCGCCAGCCAGTGGTGGTTGCTGTGGCCCCGCTGGAGCGTGCCGTAGACGAACACCGGTTCACCTGCTGCCCCTGGACCTGCCGCCTGGACCAGGGCTGCGGGTTCGGCTTTGGGTTCCGGCTCCGGCTGCACCTCGGGCTCTGGCCCGGGCTCGTGGTCCGCGGGTTTGCGCGCCGTGGTGGCGACGGGCGCTGATGCATCTTCTGCATCCAGGTGCTGGTTGTGTGCCATCGGCTACCAGGATCCGACCGTGCTCGATCAGGATTCTCCAGGACCCAACGGGCACACCGCCATGGCCCAGCGCCGCCAGCTTCACCAACTCCCTTCCGAGACCCTGTTCGGCATTGAGCAGCGGATCGAGAGCCTGGAGCGCCACCAGCTCTTCGAAGAGGCCTACGCCCTGCGCATGGAGATGGCCGAGTGGCTGCTGGCCGGCCCCGAGGCCGCCGATCCCCTGCTCACGGTGAGGGCGCTGCTGCGGCGCCGCAGCCCCGAGGCCGGCCCGCTGCCCCAGACCTGAGCGTCCGGGTGAACACCTCCTCTGGGGATAATCAGGCCTTCGCCGCTGCGAGCCGATGACCATCGCCCTGCTGATCGCCCTGGCCGGATCCCTGGCGCTGATGGCCTTGATCGTGCGCCGGCTCGAGCGCACCTGAGCCCCGGGCCCTCCGCAACTCCGCCCCGTTTCAGGCGGGCGGCTGCGGCAGCTCGGGGGCGACGTCGATGAAACCGGCCCCGCCGTGTTTGGCCCGGTACATCGCGGCGTCGGCCGCGTTGAGCAGCCCGTCGGCATCGAGGGCATGCTCGGGCCAGTGGGCAATGCCGATGCTCAGGGACACCGCCACCGAGCCGGGCAGTTCCGGGTAGGGCTGCGCCACCGCGTCCCGCAGGGTCTGGGCCAGCGTCACCAGCTGCGGCAGCTCGGGCGCCTGGGGAATCAGCAGCACGAACTCGTCGCCGCCCTGGCGGCAGAGGATGTCGGATTCGCGCAGCTTCTCCCGCAGCCGGTTCGCCACCAGCTGCAGCAGCTGGTCGCCGACGCCGTGGCCGTGGGTGTCGTTCACCGGCTTGAAGCCGTTGATGTCCATGAACATCACCGCCACCTGGTATTGGTAGCGCCGCGCCATGGCCAGGCCCTGCTCCAGCTGTTGCATCAGCAGGGCCCGGTTCGGCAGGCCCGTGAGGTAGTCGTGGGTGGCCTGGTGGCGCACCGCCTCCTGCTCCTCATGGCGCTCGGTGATGTCGCGCAGCATCCCCACGAAGTTGGTGATCTGCAGGTTCTTGTCGAGCACGGCATTGATGCTGAGCTCATGGCGCCGCAGCTGGCCGTTGCGGTGCCGGTTCCAGATCTCGCCGTGCCAGTGGCCCTGCTGGATGACGCTGTCCCAGAGGTCGCGGTAGAAGGCCTCGTCGTGCTGGCCCGACTTGAGCAGGTTGGTCTTGCGGCCATGGGCCTGCTGGCGGGAGTAGCCGCTGATCTCGGTGAAGGCCTCATTGCTGGCGAGCACGAAGCCGTTGGCGTCGGTCACCACGATCGCCACCGGGCTGTTCTCGAACACGGTGGTGGCCAGGGCCTGCTCCCGGCTGGCCCGGTCCGCCAGCTGGAGCGCCCGCTGCAGCCTGAGCTGGCTGTCCACCAGGGTGCGCAGGCCCAGGGCCGCCGCGAGGCTGATGGCGATGCCCAGCAGACCCGAGATCACGAGGGTGCTGCTGAATCCGTTGGGGCTGATCTGGTCGGGGGGCAGCTGGATGCCGATCAGCCAGTCGCGGTTCGCGACCCGCAGGGTTTGCCAGGTGGGGTGCTGCAGCCGCGGCGTTCCATGCACCTTCTGGCTGTCGAACAGCAGGGCGCTGGCCAGGGGCTTCGAGCCGTCGAAGATCAACACCGCACTGCGGGCCAGGGTGGGGTTCTGGATCGAGGCCAGGGTGGCGCGCAGCAGGTCCTCCATCCGCAGGGGCGCATAGGCCCATCCCTGCAGATGGCGCAGGCGATCGGCTTCGGATCGGGGCTCCTGGTGGTAGATCGGCAGGAAGAGCAGGCTGCCGGGCTGCACGCGCTTCCCCGCCTCCTGCATCAGCTTCACCGGGCCGCTGAGGGCGGGGCCCCCGGTGCTGGCTGCCCACTGCATCGCCTCGCGGCGGGTGGGCTCGGAATACATGTCGAAGCCGATGGCGCGCTGGTTGCGCCAGTCCAGGGGCTCGAGAAAGAGGATCGCGCTGGTGAGGGGGCGGTTGCCCGCCGGGCGCACCCGGAAATCCTGTAAACCCTGTTTGCGGGCCCGGGCCTCCAAGGCCGGGATGCCGCCCGGCGGGATCACCGCGGCGTAGCCCACCCCCTGCACCCCCGACAGGGTCGAGGGGGAGATGGAGAGGGACCGGTAGAACTGCTGGAACTCCGGTGACGTGACGTCGACTGAGCTGTGGAACAGGCCCACCACCGCCGAGAGCACGGCCTGGGTGCTGGTGAACTTGGCTTCGATGGCGCTGGTGAGGTCCTCGGCCAGGTCGTGCTCGATCCGTTCGTGTTCGTCGCGGCCCAGGCGACGCTGGCCCTCGCACACCACCGCCGTGAGGCCCAGGCCCAGGCCCAGCATCAGCCACGGCAGGGTCTGGAGTGTCGGCCGGCGCAGCCGCTGGCTCCCCTGGGCGATGGCACCGCCGATGCCGCTCTTCAGCCGCGTCGGCCATGGGGCGCGCTGCCCCTGGGTTGGCTCGGAGGATGGCTTGGGGGGCGAGGCGGGCAAGCGCCTACCTCTTCTGAGGTCTTGGTTTCGTTGTAGAGCAAGTCAGGGCAGTTTGGTGCCTGCCTATGAGACTTGTTGGCGAAAAACTGGCCTAGATGCAAAAGATGCATCAAAGTTGCACCGGGCCCCACTCCCTCAGCCCACTCCCTCAGCCCGTCCCCTCGGCCCGCTGGGCCTCCCGCACCAGCCGCTGCACCCGCTCCAGCAGCGATTCGTTGCTCAGCCGGCTGTTGAGGCGCTCCACCAGCAGCGGAAAGGCCAGGGGCCCGGGCCGCCGCGGCGTCTCCAGCACCCAGCGGCTCTCCGCCAGGCGCTGCAGGGCGGCCGCCAGCCGGGGCAGCTCCAGCTGCTGCTCGATCACCTCCCGCCGCGCCTGCTCCAGCAGCCGGTGACCGGGCTCGTGCTTCTCGAACACGTCGAACAGCAGGGCGGCACTGATCTGCAGCTGGCCTCCCTGCGACTGACCTCCCTGCCGCTGCCCGCCGCCCCTGGTCTGGCCGGGCAGGCCGTTGTGCACCAGGCCGCTGATCTGGGCGATGGCGCGGAAGCGGCGGCGGCAGAGCTCGGAGAGGTTCACCGCCTGCTCTAGATCGGCCTCCAGTTGCTGCTGATCCAGCAACGCATCGCCGTGGAGCTCCAGCAGCTCGGCGAAGGGATAGCCCCTGGGCGCCAACAACTCAAAGCCGTAGTCGTTCACCGACACGGTGATCGTGCTGGGGCGGTGGCGCGCCAGGCGCCAGGCCCACAGGAAGCCCAGGCCCTCGTGCACGAAGCGTCCCTCGAAGGGGTAGGCGAACAGGTGGCTGCCCTCGCGGCTGCTGCACACTTCCACCAGCAGCTCCTCGGCGCGGGGCAGGCGCGAGAGGTCGGCCTGGCGGCGCAGCAGCGGTTCGAGGGCCCGCAGTTCGGGGCTGTCGAGGTCGCCCTCGGCGCAGCGGTGCACCTCCTGGCGCAGCTGGCGGCTGAGCAGGTCCGAGAGGGCCAGCTGGCCCCCGGCCCAGGCCGGTACCGTGCTGCTCTTGCGGGTGGTGGCCTTCACCTGGGCCGTCATCTGCCGCAGCCGCACGAACTCCAGCTGGCGGCCCGCGAAGAAGAACACATCCCCCGGTTTGAGCCGGCCGATGAAGGCCTCCTCCACGTGGCCCAGCACCGCCCCCCGCACGAAGCGCACCGTCACGGCCCGATCGGCGGTGATCGTGCCGATGTGGAGGCGGTGCAGGCGGGCGATGGCGGTCTCGCGCACCACGTAGGCGAAGGGCTGCCCCGGCTCCGGCGTGGCGTCGCGATCGAGGCGGCCGTCGGGCCTGAGGGCCGCCCGCTGCAGCTTGCGGTAGCGGGGGTAGGCCCCCAGGCACTCGCCGCCCTCCTCCAGGAAGCGCAGGCACCAGGCCCAGTCGGCGTCGCTCAGCTGGCGGTAGCTCCAGCAGCGCCGCACCACCCGCAGCTCCCGCTCCGGCACGAAGCCCGGCCCGCAGGCCAGGCTCACCAGGTGCTGCAGCAGCACATCCAGCGGCAGCCGCGGTGGCCGCCGCGTTTCCACCAGGCCCTCGGCCAGGCCCCGCCGCATGGCGCTCACCTCCAGCAGCTCCAGGGCGTTGGTGGGCATGAACAGCACCTGGGCGGTGCCGCCGGGGGTGTGGGCGCTGCGGCCGGCCCGCTGCAGCAGCCGCGCCAGGTTCTTGGCCGAGCCGATCTGCACCACCCGCTCCACCGGCTGGAAATCCACCCCCAGGTCCAGGGAGCTGGTGGCCACCACCCAGCGCAGCTGGCCCGCCTTCACGCCCGCCTCGATCGCCTCCCGCTCCCCGCGGTCGATGGCGCTGTGGTGCAGGGCCAGGGCCCCCTCCAGCTCCGGGCAGGCGTAGCGCAGGCACTGGTGCCAGCGCTCGGCCTGGTTGCGGGTGTTGGTGAACAGCAGCGTGGAGATCGCCGGATCGAGGGCGGCCACCAGCTCCTCGTACATGCGCAGGCCCAGGTGGCCGGCCCAGGGGAAGCCGTCGATGGCCTCCGGCAGCAGGCTGCGGATGGCGGTGCCGCGCCGCAGCGCCGCCGTGATCAGCGTGGGCACCGTCCCCACCCCCACGGCCACCTGGGCCGCCTCCTCGAGGTTGCCGATGGTGGCGCTGAGGGCCCAGGTGCGCAGCTCGCCCCGCAGGGCCCGCAGCCAGCCCAGGCACAGCTCGCTCTGGCTGCCGCGCTTGCTGCCCATCAGCTCGTGCCACTCGTCGAGCACCACCGCCTGCAGCTGGCCGAACAGCTCCGGCGCCTTCGGATTGCTGATCAGCAGGGCCAGCGATTCGGGCGTGGTGATCAGGATCTGGGGCGGCGTGCGCAGCTGGCGGGTGCGCTCGCTGCTGGGGGTGTCGCCGTGGCGGATGCCCACCCGGATCGGCCAGCCCATGGCCTCGATCGGCTGCTGCAGGGCCAGGGCCAGGTCGCGGCTGAGGGCCCGCAGGGGCGTGAGCACCAGCAGGCGGATGCCGGGGGAGAGCCCCCGCCCGCTGCCGCGCTCCGCCACCCCGGCCTCGGCCAGCAGGTCGGCGATCGGGCCCATCACGGCGGCGTAGGTCTTGCCGGAGCCGGTGGGCACCTGGATCAGGCCGCTCTCGCCGCGCAGGTGGGCGCGCCAGCTCTGGCGCTGGAACGGCAGCGGCCGCCAGCCCTGCTGGGCAAACCAGGCCTCGATCGGTGCCAGGCGCTTCATCGGTCCGCCGGCGGCGATGTGATCACCAGTTCGCCATGGGCGGCGGCCCAGGGCTCGAGCCGCTGGCGCAGCAGCTCCGCCAGGGCCAGGGTGCGCGGGTGCTCGGCCCACTCACGCCGCACCACCAGCGCCTCGCCGCTGCGGATCGGCAGCTGCAGCGGCAGCCGCACCAGCTGCCCCGCCACCTGCTCGCTGAGCACCGTGGCGTAGCCCACCTGCAGCTCCTGTTCGCTCTTGCCCTCCCAGCGCTGGCGCTGGTAGCGGGCCATGCGGATGGGGCTGCTCCACAGGCCCAGGGCCCGCAGGCTGGCCTCCACCTTGGGGTAGGTGCCGGGCGGCAGGGCCAGCGAGGGGAAGGCGGCCACATCGTCCCAGTCGAGCGGCCCCCTCCGCTCCAGCTGCTGCAGCAGCGGATGGCCCGGCGCCACCACCAGATGCACGGGCATCGTGCACACCTCAAGCGTGCGGAAGGTCGGGTCGTCGGGCTCGGGCCAGTCGGGGCCCCCGGTGAGCCAGGCGTCGATGACGCGATCGTTCAGCCACTGCAGCGGCCGCTGCACGCCCACGGTGTCGTGGCGGCCGCCCAGCCAGCCCTCCGGCTCCGGGGTGAGCAGCAGCGGTCCGCTCCAGTAGGTGCCCTCGATCCGCAGCAGCCCCTGGCCCAGCCAGCGGGCCGTCTGGTGCACGTGGCGCTCCAGGGCCAGCAGCGTCAGGTTCGGCTCCGGGCCCTCGACCTCCCATTCCTGCTCGCGCTTCAGCAGCTTCAGCTCGAACAGCCCCAGGGCCTGGTTCACCCGCCGGCTCACGTTCGACTGGTTGAGGACCAGCCGCTCGCCGGCCTCCTGGCCGGAGCGCAGCCACAGGCTCAGGTCCAGGGCGGCGAGTCTGTCGAGGCTCAGCATCCAGGCGCCCCGTCGCCGCTGGCCTGGGCCCCGTCCGCAACCTGCAGCAGGGCCAGGGCCGAGGCGAGCGTGTCGGCCTCGCGGGCGGGCTTGTCGCGGCGCCAGCGGGCGATGCGGGGAAAGCGCACGGCGATGCCGCTGCGGTGGCGCCGGGAGGGCTGCAGCCCCTCGAAGGCCAGTTCGAACACCTGCAGGGGCTCCACCGCGCGCACCGGCCCGAAGCGCTCGATCGTATGGCTGCGGATCCAGCGATCGAGCTCCGCGATCTCGGCGTCGCCCAGGCCGGAGTAGGCCTTGGCGAAGGTCACCAGCGCCGGTGCGGGCGCCTCCGGCGGGGGCGCTTCGCTCCAGAGGGCAAAGGTGTAGTCGGTGAACAGGTTGGCGCGGCGGCCGCTGCCGGCCTGGGCATACACCAGCACCGCATCGAGCCGCAGGGGCTCCAGCTTGTGCTTCCACCACGCGCCGCGGCGCCGGCCCACCCCGTAGGGGGAGGCGGCGGCCTTGAGCATCAGCCCCTCGGCCCCGGCGCTGCGGGCCTGCTGGCGCAGGGGCTCCAGCCCGTCCCAGGCGGGCAGGGGCAGCTGCGGGGAGAGGCGCAGGAGCCCGGCTGCGGGAGTGGCCGCCGCCGCCGGGAGCTCCTGCAGCAGCGACTCCAGGGCGGCGCGGCGCTGGCTCAGGGGCCGGGGGCGCCAGTCCTCGCCGTCCCGTTCGAGCAGGTCGTAGGCCACGAACACCGCCGGACACGCCGCCAGGAGCGCCCGGCCCGGGGCCCGGCGGCCCAGGCGGCGCTGCAGCTGGGCGAAGGGGGCCGGCCGCTCGGCCCCCTCGGGCCACACCAGCACCTCGCCATCGAGCACGCTGCCGTCCGGCAGGGCGGCGGCGGCGGCGATCAGCTCGGGGAAGGCGGCGTTGATCAGCTCCTCGCCGCGGCTCCACAGGAAGCCCTCGCCGCCGCGGCGGATCAGCTGGCCGCGGATGCCGTCCCACTTCCACTCCGCCAGCCAGGCGCCGGCCGGGCCGGGCAGGGGCGGGTCGCCGGGGTCGTCCGGGGGCTCCAGGGGCGAGGCCAGGCAGAAGGGGTAGGGGCGGCTGATCGGGCCGTCCTCGCCGCCGGCGGGGGCCAGCAGCGCGTGCCAGGCCGCCGCGGCGGGGTGGCGGCTGTCCCGCTCGGGGCCGGCGAGCTGCAGGCCGCCCATCAGCCGGTGGGCCAGCAGCGACGGCTCCAGGCCGCTCACCTGGCTGAGGGCGCGCAGCACCAGGCCCTGGGCCACCCCCACCCGGAAGCCGCCCGTGAACAGCTTGTTGGCCACCAGCAGGGCGCCGGGCTCCAGGCCCCGCCAGAGCCGGCGCACCGCCTGGGCCTGCTCGGCTCCCTCCAGGGCGGCGGCGGCCGGCAGCAGCTCCGCCATCCAGCGGTGCAGGGGCTGCTCCAGCAACGGCTCCGGGAGGGAGCCATCCGCCGCGGGCCGGCCCTGCTCGGGCTCCAGCTGGCGCCAGAGCAGGGCGATGGTCTCGGCGGTGTCGCCCACCTGGGCGTAGCAGTCGTCGAACAGCCACTCGGGCAGGGTGCTGCCCTCCAGGGCGATCTGGCGCAGGCGGCGGCCGGTGATCAGGCGCCGGCGCTGCTTGCCCAGGAGCAGATGCAGGGCCCAGGCGGCATCGGCGGGGGCGGCGGCGGCGAAGTAGGCGGCCAGGGCCTCCACGCGGGCGCTGGTGCCGCTGCAGGCATCGAGCTCGCCGAACAGGGCGGTGAAGCGGCGCATGGGCTAGGCGAGCGGAGGCGCCACAGCTGGCGGCGCCGGTTCCGCGCCGTCCGGGTCCTCGCCGCCGCGCTCGGCGCTGAATCCCCCCTCCAGCGGCTCGGCGCTGATCGCCTCCACCTCGCGCAGGTAGCGGGCCAGGCCGTCGCTGTTGCCGTGGGTCACGTACACCTGGCGGGCGCCGCTCTGCCGCACGCTCTGGAGCAGCCCCGGCCAGTCGGCGTGGTCGGAGAGCACGAAGCCGCGCTCGATGCCGCGGCGGCGGCGGGCGCCGCGCACGGCCATCCAGCCGCTCACGAAGGCCGTCTGCGGCCGCTGGAAGCGGCGCATCCAGGGCGCGCGCTGGGCCGCGGGCGGTGCGATCACCAGCCGCCCGGCCAGCGACTCTCCCCGTGCCAGCTCGCTGACGGGCCGCGTGGGTGGCAGGGCTACGCCGGCCTCGCGGTAGGGCTCCATCAGGGCCTGCACGGCCCCGTGCAGCAGGATCTCGCCGCCCTCGGCCCCGGGCTGGCCCGCCTGGCCCACCCCGAGGGCCGCCAGCTCCGCCAGCACCCGCTGGGCCTTGCCGAAGGCGTAGCAGAAGAGCACGGAGGTCTGCTCCGGCGCCGCCTGCCACCAGGCCAGGATCTCCTGGGCCACCGCGGTGCCGCCCTGCCAGCGGTAGATCGGCAGGCCGAAGGTGGCCTCGGTGATGAACACATCGGCGCCCACCGGCTCGAACGGCGCGCAGCTGGGGTCGGCGCAGCGCTTGTAGTCGCCGCTCACCAGCCAGCTCTCGCCGCCGGCCTCCAGCCGGATCTGGGCACTGCCCAGCACGTGGCCTGCTGCATGGAACGACACGCGGGCGTCGCCGATGCGATGCGCCTGGCCGTAGTCCACCGGGATCAGGTTGATCGTGGCGCCCAGGCGCTGGCGCAGGATGCCCTCGCTGCTGCCGATGGCCCAGTACTCCCCGCAGCCGGGGCGGGCGTGGTCGGCGTGGGCGTGGCTGATCAGGGCCCGGGGCACCGGGCGCCAGGGGTCGATCCAGGCCGCCGCCGCCCTGCAGTAGAGCCCCTGGGGGGTGAGCTCCAGCAGGCTGCCGGCGGGGAGGGGCATGGGAACGCTCCGGTGATCAGGCGGCGCCCTCTGGGCTCAGGGCCCATCCCAGAGGGTCTGCAGCGTCCAGGGGCTGCCCTCCAGCAGCCAGAACGTGCCATCCACCAGGCGGAGGTGCTGATCCAGCTGTGCGATCCGCTCGAGATCGGCCGCTGGGAGCTCGATCGCCGCCGCCGCCAGGTTCTCCCGCAGCCGCGCCGGGCTCACCGACTTGGGAATCGTGGAGATGCCGCTCTGCAGTTGCCAGGCGATCAGCACCTGGGCGGGGCTGCAGCCCTGCTCCGCGGCGATGGCGCCGATCACCGGGTTCTCCAGCAGTACCGGTTCATCGGCGCCCTTGAGGGCAGCCGGCCGGTCCTGGGAGCCGAGCGGCGAGTAGGCGGTGATGTGAACGCCCGCGGCCGCGCAGTCGGCCACCAGGGCCGGCTGCTGCAGCAGGGGGTGCCGTTCCACCTGATTCACCTCCGGACGGATCCGGCCGTGGGCCAGCAGCTCGTGCAGCTTGCGGCTGGAAAAGTTGCTCACGCCGATGTGGCGTGTGAGCCCGGCCTCCAGGGCCGCTTCCATCCCCTCCCAGGTGGAGCTGAGCGGAACCTGCGCGGGGGGCAGCAGATCGCTGCCGCTGGCGGGAAAGGCCACGCCAGGCTTGATCGGCACCGGCCAGTGGATCAGGTAGAGATCCAGCCACTCCAGGCCCAGATCCCCGAGGCTGCGGCGCAGCGCCGCCTCCACGTTGTCGCGTCCATGGGCGTTGCACCAGAGCTTGGAGGTGATCCACAGCTCCTCGCGCCTCACCTCACCGGCCGCGATGGCACTGCGGATCGCCTGGCCCACCTCCGGCTCGTTGGCGTAGACGCTGGCGCAGTCGATGTGGCGATAGCCCAGCCGGATGGCTTCCCGCACCGCGGCCCCCACCTCACCCGGAGCCGATTTCCAGGTGCCCAGCCCCAGCAGGGGCATGCGGTCGCCATTGGCGAAGGCAACGGTGCGCATGGATGGCGAAAACCCTGGTGGGCGCACCCTAGGGCTTGCGTCCAACCAGGGTTGGCCAGCTCTGGCGGCCGGCCTCAAGCCGGTTCCGGGCGCTGGCCGGATCGGTCAGGACGTCGGGGCGTCAGGGGCCAGGGCCTGGCTGAGCCGCTCCATCAGCGGCAGCCGCTGCTCTGGATCGCCCACCAGCTGCAACACCCCGGTCTGGGGCCACCAGTTGAGCTTGAGGTTGCTGACGCCGTCGTCGATCACGGCCACCTCAAAGGCGCCCTTGTGCTCCCAGTGGCACTGAACGTCCAGGCCCGCCAGGAGCTCCTGCAGCGCGCTCAGGCTTCCGTGGAACTCCATCGGGGGTGCATTCAGTTTTTGTGATGGTAGCCGGATTTCAAACGAATCTGGCTATACACAGCGCCGAACGATTCTCCCTCAGCGGCTCATCTCCAGCATCTTCTGGATCGGTGCCAGGGCCCGCTGGCGCAGCGTTTCATCCATCACGATCTCCGGCTGCATCGTCTGCAGGCAGCGCCACAGCTTCTCGAGGGTGTTGAGCCGCATGTAGGGGCAGGCGTTGCAGCTGCAGCCGTCGGCGCCCGGCACCTCGTAGAAGTGTTTCTCCGGCACCGCCTTGCGCATCTGGTGCAGGATTCCGGGCTCGGTGAGCACGATGAAGCTGGGGGCGGGGCTGGCCTCGGCCCGGTGCAGCAGCTTGCTGGTGGAGCCGATGAAGTCGGCCAGGTCGAGCAGGTGCTGCTGGCATTCCGGGTGGGCCAGCACCTCGGCCTGGGGGTGCTCGAGCTTCAGTTGCAGCAGCGCCTGCTCGCTGAAGGTCTCGTGCACGATGCAGCTGCCGGGCCAGAGGGTGAGCGCGCGGCCGCTCTGGCGCTGCACCCAGCGGCCCAGGTTCTGATCGGGGGCAAACAGGATCGGCCGGTCTGCGGGCAGCTGCTGCACCAGATCCACGGCGTTGCTGCTGGTGCAGATCAGGTCGCTCTGGGCCTTCACCGCCGCTGAGCAGTTGATGTAGCTCACCACGATGTGATCGGGATGCTCGGCCCGGAAGGCGGCGAAGCCATCGGCGGGGCAGGCGTCGGCCAGGGTGCAGCCGGCCTCGAGATCCGGCAGCAGCACCGTTTTCTCCGGGCTGAGAATCTTGGCGGTCTCCGCCATGAAGTGCACGCCGCAGAACACGATCACGTCCGCATCCGTGGCGGCGGCCTTGCGGGAGAGTTCCAGGGAGTCGCCGATGAAGTCGGCCACGTCCTGAATGGCGGGGTCCTGGTAGTAGTGCGCCAGGATCACGGCGTTGCGCTCGCGCTTGAGGGCGGCGATGGCGGCGGGCAGCTCAGGAGCTGGCGGGCAGGGCGGCGTGGCCGGCCCAGCTGCTCCCAAAGCGCCGTTGAGGGGGCCATCGTCAGCCGGTGCGCCGCTGCCGGCAGCACGGTCCGGGGTGTTCTGGGCTGCCGCGAAAACCAATCCGGACCCTCTGCGATGCAGGATGGGGCAAGCCTAGGGATCGGGTTGGCGGCGAGCGGCACAGCAACCGAACCGGGACCCGACCCACGCCCCGCGCCCTGCCGGCCGATCCAGATCGCGATCGCCGGTGATCTGCACGGCCAGTGGGATGCCAGCGACGAGACCCTGCTGGAGCTGATCGCCCCCGATGCCCTGCTGGTGGTGGGCGACCTCAGCGACGGCCAGCAGCGCATCCCCGCCCGCCTGGCGCGGCTGCCCCTGCCCACCGCCTGCATCCTCGGCAACCACGACACCGGCCGCGACCCCACCGGCCACACCCTGCGCCGCCAGCTGGATCTGCTGGGCGACCGCCACTGCGGCTGGGGCCTGCGGGAGCTGCGGCCGCCGGGGCTGGCCGTGGTGGGCGGCCGCCCCGCCAGCGCCGGTGGCGGCTACAACCTCAGCCACGGCGCCCATGCGGTGTTCGGCCCCGTGACCCTGGAGGACTCGGTGGCGCGCATCACCGCGGCGGCCCTGGCGGCCGATCCGCTGCTGCCGCTGGTGCTGCTGGCCCACTGCGGCCCCAGCGGCCTGGGCAGCGGCCCGGCCGATCCCTGCGGCCGCGACTGGAAGGCCCCCGCCCGCGACTGGGGCGACCAGGACCTGAGCCTGGCGATCGACCGGATCCGCCGGGTGCGGCCGGTGCCGCTGGTGGTGTTCGGGCACATGCACCACCGGCTGCGGCGCGGCCAGGGCGACCGGCTCAGCTTCTGCCGCGACCGGGCCGGCACCTCCTATCTCAATACGGCCTGCGTGCCCCGCCACGACCAGGACGACCGCGGCCGCAGCCTGCGCCACTTCAGCTGGGTGGTGATCCAGGGCGGGGAGCTGCTGGAGGTGAGCCACCGCTGGTATTCCCCCGCCGGTGACCTGCTCTACCGCCAGCTGCTGCACGAGCAGCGGGCGCCGCTGCCGGCCCTGGCGCCCTGCTGAGGTGCCGCCGCCGTGATCCTCTACGCCTGCATCAGCGGCCACGGCTATGGGCATGGCTCGCGGGTGGCGGCGGTGCTCACCGCCCTGCATGCCCGCCGCCCCGACTGGCGCCTGGTGCTCTCCACCCCCCTGCCGGAGCCGTTCCTGGCGACAGCGTTCGGCCCGGTGCCCCACGAGCGGCGCGTCTGCCGCTGGGAGGTGGGGGTGATCCAGGCCGATGCCCTCGGCGCCGACGGTCCCGCCACCCTGGCGGCCCTGGCGGAGCTGGAGGGCAGCCTGCCGGGCCAGATCGCGGCGGAGGCCGCCTGGCTGCGCCAGCAGGGCGAGCCGGTGCTGGTGCTCGCGGATGTGGGCCCCGCCGCCGCCGAGCTGGCCGCTGCGGTGGGGGCGCCCCTGGTGTGGATGGGCAACTTCGGCTGGGATGCCATCTACGGGCCCATGGGTGCTGCCTTCGCGGCCTGGGCGGAGCGCTGCACCGCCCTCTACCGGCGCGGCACGGCCCTGATCCGCTGCCCCTTCGCCATGGCGATGCCCTGGGGGCTGCCGGAGCACCCCGTGGGGCTCACCGCCGGGCAGCCCCGCGGCGACCGGGAGCTGCTGCGGCGCCAGCTCGACCTGCCCAGCCAGCGGGAGGCGGTGGTGCTGGTGGGCTTCGGTGGCCTCGGGTTCCCCCTCGAGGCGGCCCTGTTCGCCCGCTGGCCCGAGCACCGCTTCCTGGTGGCCGATCCCCAGCTCGCCGGCCAGGCGGCCAACGCCATTGCCCTGCCGCCGGGGCTGCGCCCCCTGGATCTGCTGCCCCTCTGCGGCCGCCTGCTCACCAAACCGGGCTACAGCAGCTTCTGCGAGGCCCTCACCCAGGGGGTGGGCATTCATCTGGTGGAGCGCGATGGCTTTGCCGAGGCCCAGGTGCTGCGTGGGGCGCTGCAGCGCCATGGCCCGCACCGGCTGCTGAGCCGGGAGCAGCTGCTGGCGGGCGACTGGCAGCTGGACCAGCCCCTGATCCCGCCGTCGGAGGGGCCCCTGGCGGCCGGCGGGGAGGGGGAAGCGGCCGATGTGTTGATCGCTTACGCACCTGAATGATCAGCATTACTGAATTGACCCCGAAAGATGGCCGCGAAGCCATCGAAAACTCCGCTGCAGCCAGTGACCTGAATCCACTTTCGTAGTTTTGAATACATGTGGACACTTGTGTGACTGTCACTAACTAGATTCCTCTGGCGGGTTGATTTGACAAACTCTCCGCAACCAATTGATTAATTCGGCACGGCTGATCTTTCACTCGCTGTCTGACGGGTCCACCCCGCCTGACCGCCGCTTGAACTTCAGCTCTGCTGCAGCTCGGTCTTTTGGTTCCATCGCCCGCTGAGGTGGGTGACTCAGGCCCCGGCCCTTCTTTTCAAGGCCTGCCTGTCGATCCCGGCTCCCCCATGTGCTTCCCATTGCGGTGCCAATTCCTGGTGCCGGCTTTGGCCTGACGCTTCGCGGAATGTCCTCTGCTTCGAACGGTTTGCGATCCCTCCTCTCCTGCGCCCCCATCACCCGTGCCCGTGGTGCTCGACTGAGCCGTGCCGGACTGATCGGAGGCTGCGCCGCCGCCCTTGCCCTGCCCCTGGCAGCTCCCGCCCAGGCCGCAACGGAGGCTGCCCCCCAGGAGCAGATCCATTCCAGCTTCCAGCTGCAGACCCCGGCCCCCCGGCTGGCCATGCTCGAGGCCGGCCCGGATCCCTCGGCGCCGCCGGTCTCCCTGCCCACCACCGGCAGCCGCTTCAGCGGGCCCTACCCGATCACGCCCGAGCGCCGGGCCCTGCTCAACACGATCCGCTACGCGGAGGGCACCTGGGCCAATGGCCAGGACATCGGCTACCGGATCATGTTCGGCGGCGGCCTGGCCCCCGGCCTGGAGCGCCACCCCGACCGCGTGATCCGCTCCGGCGGCTACGCCAGTGCCGCCGCCGGCGCCTACCAGTTCATGCCGTTCACCTGGTCGATGGCCAGCCGCATGCTCGGCCTGCAGGGCTTCGGCCCCGACGTGCAGGACCAGGCCGCCCTGCTGCTGGTGCATCGCCGCGGCGGCCTGTCCCTGGCCGACCAGGGCACCTTCACCCGTGAGCTGGCCGCCAAGCTCGCCCCCGAGTGGGCCTCCTTCCCCACCCTGGCGGGCCACAGCTTCTACGGCCAGCCGGTGAAGCGCTACGACGGCCTGCGCCGCTTCTACGAGAACAACCTCGCCCAGCTGCGGGCCGGCCAAGGCCTGGTGGATCCCAGCGTGGCCTCGGTTCCCACGCCGCCGCCGGCACCCCCCTGCAGCGACGGCAGCCTCGAGTGCGCCCTGCGTCAGGTCGCCAACTGAGCGCTTGCTAATCGAGTGAGGGGCGGGGGCTCAGCCCTCGCCGCCCCCATCGGCGAGCCGCGCCTTGCCCACGGTGTTCTGGGCGATCAGGTAGGCCACGGCGATGGCGCCGGCGAAGCCCAGCACGTTGCGGGCCACCGGCAACAGGTCGCTGGTGCGCGTCACCACCGGGCCGAGGCCGAACACGCCGAAGAGGATCACCCACAGTGGTGAGAGCAGCAGCACCCAGGCCCACTCCACCTTGTGCTCGGGCTTGCGCGGGTAGGCGGCGAAGCCCACCACCAGGCCGCCGATCATCGAGGTCACCAGGGTGAGCAGCCACTGCTCCTGGGGCAGGCCCGGCACCACCTGGCAGCCGCCGCGATCCAGGCAGATCGCCACGGCGTCGAGGGCGTCGGTGATGGCGCCGTCCTCGCCGTGGTCGCGCACGTAGTACTGGTTGCCGAAGCGGGTCTGCAGCTCCACCCAGTAGGTGCGCGGCATCAGGGCGAACAGGGCATCGCCCACGTTGAAGTTGAGCAGGTTGCCGCCGCGGGGATCGGCGATCAGCACGAGGCTGCGCTCATCCAGCCCCCAGAACTCCCGGATCGCCAGCCCCGGCGTGCGGTCGTACTGGGTGAGCACCCGCAGCTTCCAGCCGGTGTCGGCCTCGATGGCGTTGAGCTTGGTCTCGAGGGCGGCGCGCTGGCCGTCGGTGAGGGCCTTGGCCAGGTCGATCACCGGGGTGGGGTGATCGGGCAGCAGGTCAGGGTTGTCGTAGGCGTAGGCGGGGCCACCGGGCAGGCCGGGGCCGGCCGGGGCGCCCAGCAGCAGCGCCAGGGCCAGGGCCAGGCCGAGCACCAGGGACCGGGCGCCATGGCTGAGGCGTCGCAGGCCTCCCCAGGCTCCGCCCCCTGGCCCGGCGTGCTGCTCCCGGTCCTGTTCCCGCGGGGCCATGGCGACTGTTCCAGAGTGGCCAGCATTCTCACCGAGCCCGCCGCGCCGCCGTGGAGTTCCCCAGCCCCAGCCCCGCGCCGGATCCGCCGGCCGCCGTGCCCGCCTGGCTGGCCGAGCGCCTGGCGGCGGCCGGCGGTTCGGTGCCCTTCGCCACCTACATGGCCTGGGCCCTGCACGACCCGGAGCACGGCGCCTACGGCAGCGGCCGCCTGCAGGTGGGCCCCGGCGGCGACTTCGCCACCTCCCCCTCCCTGGGGCCGGATTTCGCCGCCCTGCTGGCCCCCCAGATCGCCCAGTGGCTGGGTGAGCTCGCCGCTGATGGCCCGCTGGCCCTGATCGAGGCCGGCCCCGGCGAGGGCAGCCTGGCCCGCGACCTGGCCGAGCAGCTCGCCGCCGGCTGGCCCGAGCTGGCCGCCCGCACCGAGCTGGTGCTGGTGGAGCCCAACGCGGGCATGGCGGCCCGCCAGCGCCAGTGCCTCGCCGACTGTCCGCTGCCCTGCCGCTGGAGCAGCTTCGAGGCGCTGGCGGCGGCGCCGCTGCGGGGGGTGGTGCTGGCCCATGAGGTGCTCGATGCCCTGGCGGTGGAGCGCATCACCTGGGACGGGGCCCTCTGGCGCCGCCAGCGGGTGGCGCTCCACCAGGGCGCCCTGCGGCTGGAGCCCGGCGAGCCCCTGGAGCCGCAGGCCAGCCCGCAACTCGAAGCCCTCGGGCTCCTGGGCCCCGGCCCCCAGCGCCCCGTTGGCTGGAGCACGGAGCTGCACCCGGAGCTGGAACCCTGGCTGGCCGCCTGCGGCGCCGCCCTGGCCTGCGGTCCGCTGCTGGTGATCGACTACGCCCTGGAGGCCTGGCGCTACTACGCCCCCTCCCGCGCCGACGGCACCCTGATGGCCTACCGGGGCCAGCGGGCCAGCGGCGACCCCCTGCGGGAGCCCGGCCACTGGGACCTCACGGCCCACCTCTGCATCGAGAGCCTGCAGGCGGCGGCCCACGCCAGCGGCTGGGAGCCGATCGGCCAGTGCCGCCAGGGGGAGGCGCTGCTGTCCCTGGGGCTGGCCCAGCGGCTGCATGGGCTGCAGCAGGTGCAGGCGGCCGGCGCTGCGGCGGCGGGGCCGGCGGTGCTGCAGGAGCTGAGCCTCGGAACCCTGCTGGCCCGGCGCGAGGCCCTGCTGCGGCTGGTGGATCCGGCGGCGCTGGGGGATTTCCGCTGGCTGGCCTTCCGCCGCGGGCCCGCCTCCGCCCTGGCCGATCCCGCCCTGCCGCTGTTCCTGCGGGAGCCGCCGCTGGCCTAGCGGCAGCGGCTGGAACGGGGTGGGCACTGGTGAGCTGCGTTGCGGCTCCCCCCATGGCCCCCGGTTCCCTGCACAGCTTCCACGGCTTCCCCGGTGGGGCGCCGCTGCACCTGCACCTGCCGCACGTGGTGGATCCGCAGGCAGCCGCTTGCTGCTACGTGGAGGCCCTGGAGCTGGCGGGCGCTCCGGCTGCGCTGCTGGAGGGCTTCCGTCTCTGCCAGCCCCAGGCCCAACCCGTGGCTGCCCCGGAGCAGGACACCCTGGCCCTGTATCGGTATCGCCTGCGCCACTGCCCCCGGCGCCGGCAGGCCCTGGAGCTGGAGTGCTGGCGCCTCTACCCCGGCTGCGGCGGCTGGCAGCGCCGCTGCGGCCCGATGCCCCTGGCGGCGTTTCTGGAGGCGTTCCTGCCGGAGCTGGACGACTGAGCTCAGGCCAGCCGGGCCAGCACCTGGCGGATCGTGGCCGCCTCCACGTCGTCGCGGATCACGACACTGCCGTAGACCGTGCTGCCGTAGACCGTGCCGCCGTAGACCGTGCCGCCGTGCACCGTGCCGCCCGGCTGGGCGGGGGCGCCGGTGCCGAGGGGCAGCACGAAGCGCACCTTGCCGTCGCGCACCTTCTTGTCGCCCTGCAGGCAGGCGAGCACGGCCTCGGGATCGAGGGCCGGCCAGGCCAGGGGCAGGCCGGCGGCGGCGATCAGGCGCAGCTGCCGGTCGTGGTCGGCCTGGCTCCAGAGGCCCAGGGCCAGGCTGAGTTCGCCGGCGGCGCGCATGCCCAGGCCCACGGCCTCGCCGTGCAGGTAGGTGCCGTAGCCGCAGAGGGTTTCCACCACGTGGCCGAGGGTGTGGCCGTAGTTGAGGATCGCCCGCAGGCCGCCCTCGCGCTCATCGGCGGCCACCACCTGGGCCTTGGCGGCGGCCGAGCGCTCCAGCAGGGTCTGCAGCAGCGCCGGCCCCACCGCCGCCTGGCTGGCGAGGCCGGCGGCCGGGTCTTGCTCGGCGGCGGCCCCGAGGTCGGCCAGCAGGGCCGCATCCCCGATCACCGCATACTTGATCACCTCCGCCATGCCCGCCCGGAATTCGCGCTCCGGCAGGGTGGCCAGGATGTCTGGGTCGATCAGCACCAGCCTGGGCTGGTGGAAGGCGCCGATCAGGTTCTTGCCGCCGGGGTGGTTCACGCCGGTCTTGCCGCCGATGGCGGCATCCACCATCGCCAGCAGGGTGGTGGGCACCTGCACCACGGCGATGCCCCGCAGCCAGGTGGCGGCCGCGAAGCCGGCCATGTCGCCCACCACGCCGCCGCCGAGGGCCACGATCAGCGAGCCGCGCTCCAGCCGGCGCGCAAAGGCCGCGTCGTGGATCAGGGCCACGGTGGCGGGGGTCTTCTGGTCTTCGCCGGCCTCGATCACCAGGGCGGAGGCCTCCAGGCCCGCGGCGCTGAGGCTCTGCAGGGCGGTGGCGCCGTAGTGCTCGTTCACCACCGGGTTGGTGACCACCAGCACCTTGGTGCCGGCCTTGATGCCCTGGGCGCGGATCTGCTCCCCCAGCTGGGCCAGGCTGCCGGCGCCGATGGCGATCGGGTAGGGGTTGGCGCTGAGCTCCACCCGGATGGTGCGGATCGCGGTGGGGG
>NZ_JAGQBX010000012.1 GCF_024345855.1 Synechococcus sp. GreenBA-s
GGGGGCGAAGGGGTGCAGGGCGGCGAAGGCCGGCCAGCTCACCGGCGTGAGCTCGGCACTGGCGTTGAGCTTCATGGTGCAGCTGCCCAGCGGGATCATCCCGTGCACCAGGGAGAAGTCGCGGGCCACCAGGCGCTGGTGGTGGCGGTGGCACAAGGGCCAGCGCTGGGGTCGTCCCCCGCCAGGGCCGCCAGCAGCCGCTCCAGCTCGGCCGGATCGCTCAGCTCGTCGAGGGCGATGCCAAAGGCGGCTGGCACCGCCCCGGGTACCACCACCTCGGCGCCGGCGCCGGGGCGCAGGTTGAAGCCCGCCGCCGCGGCCCGCTCGATCAGCTCGGCCGCCCGCGGGGTGTCCACGCTGAGGGTGTCGAAGCCTGGCTCCGGCCGGGGCTCCAGGCCCAGCTCCGCCAGCCCGTGCGCCAGGGCAGCGCGCAGCACCAGGATGCGCCGGGCAATGGCCGCCAGGCCCTCCGCACCGTGGTGCACGGCATAGAAGCCGGCCATCACCGCCAGCAGCACCTGGGCCGTGCAGATGTTGCTGGTGGCCTTGTCGCGGCGGATGTGCTGCTCGCGGGTCTGCAGCGCCAGCCGCAGGGCCGGCCGACCCTCCACATCCAGCGATTGACCCACCAGCCGGCCGGGGATCCGCCGCTGATGGACCTCGCGGGTGGCGAAGAAGGCGGCATGGGGACCGCCGAAGCCCATCGGCACGCCGAAGCGCTGGCTGCTGCCCACGGCGATGTCGGCGCCGAGCTGGCCCACGGGGGCCAGCAGCACCTGGGCCAGGGGATCCACGGCCACGGTGACCAGCAGACCGGCGGCCTTGGCGGCCCCGATCAGCGCCGTGGGATCCCAGAGACGGCCGCTGGCCCCCGGCAGCTGCAGCAGCAGGCCGAAGGCGCCGGCGAAGGGGGCTCCAGCTGGGGCCGCCTGGGCCGCCGCCAGCAGCGCGGCCGGGTCCACGGTCTCCACCGCGATGCCCAGGGGCTCGGCCCGGGTCTGCAGCACCGCCAGGGTCTGGGGGAAGACGTCCCGATCCACCAGGAAGCGCGGCGCGGCTGCAGAGCCGCCTGTCGCGCTACCTGCGACGCCATAGCTGAGGGCCATGGCCTCGGCCGCCGCCGTGGCCTCATCCAGCAGCGAGGCGTTGGCGATCGGCAGGCCGGTCAGCTCGCTGATCAGGGTCTGGAAGTTGAGCAGGGCCTCCAGGCGCCCCTGGGCGATCTCGGCCTGGTAGGGGGTGTAGGCGGTGGTCCAGCAGGGGTTCTCGAACACCTGGCGCTGGATCACGGCCGGGGTGGCGGTGCCGTAGTAGCCGAGGCCGATCAGGCTGCGGCGCACCGCGTTGGCGCCAGCCAGCTGAGCCAGCTCGGCTAGGGCCTGGGCCTCGCCGCAGCCCTCGGGCAAGCCCGCGGCGGCCTCAGCGGACCCCAGCAGGATCTCGGCGGGCACCACCTCGGCCACGAAGGCCTCCAGGTCGGTGGCGCCGAGGTCGGCGAGCATCCGGGCCTGGTCGGCCGCGGAGGGGCCGATGTGGCGGGCCACGAAGGGGCTCAGTGCTGCCGTCAAGACCCGGATCCCAGGGTGGGCGGGATCCTAGGAACAGCGGCCAGCCGCTCAGGCCACCACGGCATCCCGCCTGGGCTGGCAGATGGCCCCGGGGCTGGAAGGCTGAGCGGTGGCCCCGGGCGCCTGTCAGGCGCCCTCCACCTTGGCCCGGTAGGTCCCCGCCTCCAGCAGCCCATCCAGCTGGGCCGGGTCTGCGGGCCGCACCAGCAGCAGCCAGCCCTCGCCGTAGGGATCGTTCTGGAGCTCCTCGGGGCTGGCCAGCACCGCTTCATTGCGGGCCTCCACCGTGCCGCTGATCGGCGCAATCACCTCCTCCACCGCCTTCACCGACTCCACCGTGCCGAAGCTCTCGCCCTGGCGGATCGCACCGCCGGGCTCGGGCAGTTCCACGAACACGATGTCGCCCAGCTGATCGACGGCGAAGGCGCTGATGCCGATGCGCACCAGCTCGCCCTCGGGGCGCACGTATTCGTGGCTGTCGGCGTAGCGGAGGTCGTCGGGGAAACTCAGCGCCATCGGGCCGGGCTGCAGTCGGGCTCCCAGTCTGTCGGCTGGGTGCCTGGGGCGCCTCAGAGGCGTGGGTCAGGGAGAAGAGAAACTCCAGAACGGCAGCGGATCAAAAGGAGGGGTCAGCGGGAGAGGCGCCAACGGGCAGGGGCAGAAGCCACCTTTCCCCGACATTCCAAGAAGCCGTACAGGCTGTACAGACCCTTGGAGAGTGGCGGATCCCTACTGGCCGTGGTGGATTCCTTTCAGAGACAGCCGCCAAGAGTCGCGAGGGGGCGGGAAGGGCCTCGAAGAGGGCCATGGCGCCCAACCACCCAGCCCGTCTGAGGCCCCGCTGACAGCGCCCGGTCGACTACCCGGCCGGCAGCAGCCCCGCCTGCTTCAGGGCCAGCAGCGCCCGCTCCAGGGCCAGGGCGTGGTGACTGTGGTGGGTGCCGCCCTGGGCGTAGAGCACGTAGGGCTCCCGCAGCGGGCCGTCGGCACTGAACTCGCTGGTGCTGCCGTCGATGAAACTGCCGCCCGCCATCACGAGCTCGCTGGCGTAGCCAGGCATGGGCGCCGGCACCGGATCCAGATAGGAACCCACGGGCGAACAGGCCTGGAAAGCCCGGCACACCGCCTTGAGCGGCTCGGGCGCGCCCAGGCGCACCGCCTGGATCACGTCGCTGCGGGGGCCACCCAGCAGGGGTTTCACCGCGAAGCCCAGGTCGTCGAACACGGCCGCGGTGAGCTCGGCGCCGATCAGGGCCTCGGCCACCATCTGGGGCGCCAGGAACAGGCCCTGGAAGATCAGGCGGTGCAGGTCGAAGCCGGTGCCGCCCTCACTGCCGATGCCCGGGGCCGTGAGCCGGCAGCAGGCCTGCTCCACCAGCTCGGCCCGGCCGGCCACATAGCCGCCGGTGGGGGCGATGGTGCCGCCCAGGTTCTTGATCAGCGAACCGGCCATCAGATCCGCCCCCACGGCGGTGGGCTCCTGCAGCTCCACCAGCTCGCCGTAGCAGTTGTCCACGAACACCAGGCAGTCCGGCTGGATCGCCTTCACCCGCTCCACCAGCCGGCCGATCTGCGCCACCGGAAGCGAGGGGCGCCAGCTGTAGCCGCAGCTGCGCTGGATCAGCACCATCCGCGTCGGCACCGCCAGGGCGCCGGCGATGCCGGCCTCATCCACCGTGCCATCGGCCAGCAGATCGAGCTCGTCGTAGGCGATGCCGAACTCCGCCAGGGAGCCCTGGCCGCTGCCGCGGATGCCGATCACCTCCTCGAGGGTGTCGTAGGGGCGGCCGGTGAGGGCCAGCAGCCGATCGCCGGGGCGCAGCACCCCGTAGAGGGCGGCGGCGATGGCGTGGGTGCCGCTCACGAACTGCATCCGCACCGCCGCGGCCTCCGCCTGGAGCACCCGCGCGAACACCCGATCCAGCACCTCGCGGCCCAGGTCGCCGTGGCCATAGCCGCTCACCGAGGCGAAGTGGTGCACCCCCAGCCGCTCGGCGGCGAAGGCCGCCAGCACCCGCTCCAGCCTGGGCTTCACGCCCGCGGTGCGCACGGCCGCCAGGGGGGCGATGCGCTCCTGGGCACGGGCGACGCGCTCGGCGGCCCAGCCGCCGCAGGCCACCTCAACTGTTGCGGCTTCCATCAGAGCCCTGCGCTGCGCCGCCATGCTGCCTGGCGGTGCAGGGCCCACGGCTAGATTTTCCCGCGATGCAGTGGCACCCGCCCGCGTCCCAGGCCATGTGGTGCGTCATCCCCTTCGCCGGGGCCCCGCGGACCGGAGCCTGCGCATTCCACCGGAGATTGTCTTGGTCGTTGCACCTGATGCCGCCTCCGCGGCCCGCTCGAATCCTCGGCCGCAGGTCGAAGCGAGCGGAACCGCAGGCCTCACGGCGGCCCAGGAGGCCCGCATCCGCGCCTCCCTGGTCGTGCCTCGGGCACCGCTTCCCCCCAGCCAGCGCAAGTTCAAGGGCGGCACCACCGGCTTCATGCTGGCGATGCATGTGGGCGCCGTCTTCGCACTGCTGCCCCAGTTCTGGAGCTGGCAGGCCGTGGTGGTGCTGGCGGTTCTCTACTGGACCACGGTGCTGGGGGTGACCCTGGGCCTGCACCGGCTGGTGTCGCACCGCAGCTTCGTGGCCCCCAAGTGGGTGGAGCGGGTGCTGGTGTTCATGGGCGCCCTGGCCTGCCAGAGCGGTCCGATCGAGTGGGTGGGCCTGCACCGCCACCACCACAAGTATTCCGACCAGCCCAACGACCACCACGACGCCGCCCGCGGCCTGTGGTGGGCCCACAGCGACTGGATGCTGCACGACATCCCGGCGATCCGTGAGCTGCACCGCTTCACCGGCGACCTGCTCCAGGACCCCTTCTACGTGTGGCTGGACCGCTGGTTCCTGCTCTTGCAGGTCCCCGTGGGCGCCGCCCTCTACTGGTACGGCAACGCCGCCGGGGTTCATGGCGGCGGCCTGGGCCTGGTGCTCTGGGGCATCCCCCTGCGCCTGGTGCTCGTGTACCACGTGACCTGGCTGGTGAACTCGGCCACCCACGCCTGGGGCTACCGCAACTTCGACTGCCCCGACCTGTCGCGCAACAACTGGTGGGTGGCGATCCTGAGCTTCGGCGAGGGCTGGCACAACAACCACCACGCCCACCCCTCCAGCGCCCGCCATGGCCTGCGCTGGTTCGAGTTCGACATCACCTGGCAGCACATCAAGCTTCTGAAGGCCCTGGGCTGGGCCAAGCGGGTGCGCGAGGCGCGCTATCCGGGCTGAGCCGGCCGGCCTCCCGATCAGGCCCGCCTCAGGCGGCCTCCAGTTCCCGCCGGATCGCCGCCGCCAGCTCCTGGCGCGGATCGCGGTCCTCCCCCCGGCCCGGTTGCGCCAGCAGCCGGGCCTTCTGGCGCAGCAGCTCCAGGAACTGATCGGCGCTGAAGGCCGACTCGCTGACCGCGCCGAGGGCCACCAGGGTGCGGCGCAGATCCGGCAGCTCCGCGTCCAGCTCGGTGGCGGTGTAGTCGCGCTGGCCGGCCAGCACGGCGGCGAACTGCTCACGCCGCTGGCGCTTCTCGGCCGGGTAGGCCGCCAGCACGGCCTCGCGGCACTGGCGCCAGGGCCGGCCGGCCGTGAACAGCTCGGCCAGGGCCGCACTCAGGCCAGCGGCCTCCTCGTCGGCGATGCGCAGGTCGAAGGCGCGGGGCGGCTGGCGCAGGCCCACGAAGATCTCGAACAGCTGGGCCGGCCCCAGGGGCTGGCCGTCGTCGGCGAGCACCGGCAAGTCTGAGCCCAGAAGGGCCTGGCGCAGGTCGGCCTGGTCGGCGAGCTCGGCCGCCAGGGCCGGCCCGCCCCGTTCCGCCAGCAACTGGTTGAGACGCCCCAGCACCACGAACAGCTCCGGGCCCGGTGCGGCCAGCTTGCGGTTGCGCAGGTTGGAGAGCTGGGAGTTGTGGACACGGCCCAGATCCAGGTGCTCGGCCAGGGCCGGCAGCACCCGCAGCGACCAGCCGTTGCGCTCATGCCACACCCGGATCAGATGCCCAAACGCATCGCGCCCTGCTTCGAGTTCGTCCCGGTGCCCCACGCGATACGGATCCGTATTGCTACTATTGTACTGATCCCTTCCCGGAGCAGGCCCATGACGGCCTCCAGCCTCGCGGCACCGGCAGCGCCCGGCGGCGCCGCCATCAGTCCATCCCGGCGCGCCGTCGCCCTGCACGCCCCCCGCCGCGGCGAGGCCCCTCTGGTGCCGCCCCAGGGCCGCAACTGGACGGTGGTGGGCTTCATGGTCGTCATCCACGTGCTGGCCGTGGTGGCCCTGCTGCCCCGGTTCTGGAGCCTGCCCGCCGTGGGCTCGCTGCTGGTTCTCTACTGGGTCACCGCCTGCCTGGGCGTGACCATCGGCTACCACCGCCTGCTCAGCCACCGCGCCTTCCGGGTGCCCCAGTGGCTGGAGCGCTTCTTCGCCACCTGCGGGGCCCTCAGCTGCCAGCACGGCCCGATCGACTGGGCCGGCCTGCACCGCCACCACCACAAGTTCTCCGACACCGACCCCGACCACCACAACAGCCACCGCGGCTTCTGGTGGAGCCACATGGGCTGGATGTTCGAGCCCATCCCCGCCATGGCCGCCGTGCCCCGCATGACGGGCGATCTGGCCGCCGACCCCTACTACCGCTGGCTCAACAACAACTTCCTGCTGCTGCAGATCCCCTTGGCGCTGCTGCTGTTCGCCATCGGCACCGCCACCGGCGCCGGCGGCTGGGCCCTGGTGCTCTGGGGCATCCCCCTGCGCCTGGTGCTCGTGTACCACTGCACGTGGCTGGTGAACTCGGCCACCCACCGCTGGGGCTACGTGCGCCACGCCAGCGGCGACGGCTCCCGCAACAACCCCTGGGTGGCGGCGCTCACCTTCGGCGAGGGCTGGCACAACACCCACCACGCCTACCCGCACTCGGCCCGCCACGGCTGGGGCCGGCGCGAGCCCGACCTCACCTGGCTGCACATCCAGCTGCTGCGCCGCCTCGGCCTGGCCACCCAGGTGCGCCTGCCCGCGCCCCTCGTAGCACAGGCCGCAAGCCGTGCCGTAGGCTGACCCATCGCCCAGACGCAGACCGTCCGTAACGACCCCCATGGCCAAGCGCGTTTCCGTAGTCCTCAGCGAGGACGTCCTCAGCCTGGGCAAGAACGGTGATCTGGTGGACGTGGCCCCCGGCTACGCCCGCAACTTCCTGCTCCCCACCCGCAAGGCGGTGCCCGTGACCCCCGCGGTGCTGCGCCAGGTGGAGCACCGCCGCGCCAAGGAGGCCGAGCGCCAGGCCGCCCTCAAGGCCGAGGCGATCGCCTTCCGCACGGCCCTCACCACCATCGGCCGCTTCACGGTCAAGAAGCAGACCGGTGGTGACGACGTGCTGTTCGGCACCGTGACCAACGGCGACGTGGCCGAGGCCATCGAGGCCGCCACCAAGAAGGATGTGGATCGCCGCGACATCCTGGTGCCCGAGATCCACCGCACCGGCACCTACCAGGTGACCGTGAAGCTCCACCCCGAGGTGGTGGCCGAGATCAACCTGGAAGTGGTCAGCCACTGAGCCCTGACGGCCGCCGTTGGCGGCAGGATGAGCACCCCCTACGCCGTCAGGTCCTTCGGGGCCTGACGGCGTTCCCGTTGGAGCGGTGCCTGGATCCGCGACCCGGTCCTTCTCTTGTGCGGCGATGGTGAGCGTTCCCCTGTCCAGTTCCGATCCCTCCGGCGACAGCCCCGGCTGGGGGCGCGGTGGTGGCCGGGGCCGGCCCCGGGAGGAGGCCGGCTTCGAGGCCCTGCCCGACTCGGTGCCGCCCCAGAACCTGGAGGCCGAGGAGGCGGTGCTGGGCGGCATCCTGCTGGATCCCGACGCGATCGGCCGGGTGGCGGACGTGCTGCAGCCCGAGGCCTTCTACCTCAACGCCCACCGGGAGATCTACCGCACGGCCCTGATGCTGCACAGCCAGGGCAAGCCCACGGACCTCACCGCCATGACCGCCTGGCTGGCGGACACCGGCGCCCTCGAGAAGGTGGGCGGCAGCGCCCGGCTGGTGCAGCTGGTGGAGGGCACCCTCTCCACCGCCTCGATCGACCAGGTGGCGCGCCTGGTGATGGACAAGTACCTGCGCCGTCAGCTGATCCGCTCCGGCAACGAGGTGATCCAGCTCGGCTTCGACCAGAGCAAGCCGATGGAGCAGGTGCTCGATGAGGCCGAGGCCAAGATCTTCGCCATCAGCCAGGAGAAGCCCTCGGTGGGGCTCACCCCCACGGCCGAGATCCTCACCAGCACCTTCAACGAGATCGAGAGCCGCTCCCTGGGCACGGCCGTGGCCGGCATCCCGGTGAACTTCTACGACCTCGACGCCATGACCCAGGGGCTGCAGCGCAGCGACCTGATCATCATCGCCGGCCGGCCCGCCATGGGCAAAACCGCGATCACCCTCAACCTGGCCAAGAACGTGGCCCAGCTGCACCAGCTGCCGGTGTGCGTGTTCTCGCTGGAGATGAGCAAGGAGCAGCTCACCTACCGGCTGCTGGCCATGGAGGTGGGGATCGAGAGCGGGCGGCTGCGCACCGGCCGGCTGCAGCAGGAGGAGTGGCCGCTGCTGGGCCAGGGCATCAACACCCTCGGCCAGATGCCGATCTTCATCGACGACAAGCCGAATGCGGGCGTGCTGGAGATGCGCTCCCTCTGCCGCCGGCTGATGGCCGAATCGGGCAAGGAACTGGGCCTGGTGGTGATCGACTACCTGCAGCTGATGGAGGGCTCGGGCTCCGACAACCGCGTGCAGGAGCTGAGCCGCATCACCCGCGGCCTCAAGCAGATGGCCCGGGAACTCAACGTGCCGGTGGTGGCCCTCTCCCAGCTCAGCCGCGGCGTGGAGTCCCGCACCAACAAGCGGCCGATGCTCAGCGATCTGCGGGAATCCGGCTCGATCGAGCAGGACGCAGACCTGGTGCTGATGATCTACCGCGACGAGTACTACAACCCCGACACCCCCGACCGCGGCATCACCGAGGTGATCGTGACCAAGCACCGCAACGGCCCGGTGGGCACGGTGAAGCTGCTGTTCGAACCCCAGTTCACCCGCTTCCGCAACCTGGCGGCGCCGTAGTCAGCCCCGGCGACAGAGCCTGGGCCAGGGCGGCCCCCCGCCGCCGTGGCCTGGGCTCCCGGCCAGCCCCTCGAGATCACCACGGTGGATGTGGCGCCGCCCTGGAGGCGTGCCACAAGGGCTGGGGGGAATCCACAATCATCGGTGTGGCCGGTGCCCGCCAGGAGATCAGCACCCGTCCCTTCCAGCTGGTGACGGGCCGGGTGTGGCGCGGTTCGGCCTTCGGCGGCGTGCGCGGCCGCACGGAGCTGCCGCTCTACGTGGAGCGGGCGCAGAGGGGGGAGATCCCGCTGGACCCCTTCATCACCCACACCATGGGCCTGGAGGACATCAACGAGGCCTTCGCGCTGATGCAGGCCGGCAAGAGCATCCGCACGGTGATTCACTTCTGAGCCCACGGCGGGCCCGCCTGCTTCCGGCCCCGATCCCCTGCCGAGGCGCGCCCCGTGCTTGAGCGGCTCAGCAACAACCGCTGTTTCGGTGGCGTCCACCGCCGCTACCGCCACCACTCCCGCGCGCTGGACTGCGCGGTGGAGTTCACCGTGTTCCTGCCGCCGGCGGCCCTGGCCGGTGAACGGGTGCCGGCCCACCTCAACCACCATGCGAGGGCCCTGCTGAGCTGATCAACCCCAACTGGGCGAGTTGGCGGCACTATTCCTACCCCTGAGGGGGGAGCAGAGCAATATCGCTTCACAGCAGATGCCACGGCACGGATTGACGCAAGGACGACCAGAAAACGCTTCAGCACTGGGCTCAGCTCCCCAGTCGCAGTAACGGCCAGACCCGGGGGCCAAGCACGGTCGCCCCAGATACACCCAAAGGCCCGCAGCATTGGCGATGGTGGGTTCATGACGATCAGGGGTGGCGATCAGTGGCCAAAAACACAACCCAGGCCCGCACGCCCCGGGCGCAGAAGCGCCATCCGATTCCCCTCGGCGCCGGATCGATCAGCGCTGAGCTGCGGGTCCGCGGCGAGCCGGTGCACCATGGCCAGCTCTGGGACCTGAGCCGCACGGGGGCCTGCCTGCTGGCCCGCGGTGCCCTGAAGCTGCTGCATGCCACCGGTCATGAACTGGAGCTGGTGCTGCGCCCCAGCCTCGGCGTCGCCGAGGCGGTGACGATCCCCGTGGCCACCCGCTGGTGCCAGCCCGAAGGTCACCAGACCTTCATCGGCCTGCAGTTCGCCAGCCGTGCCCTGCCCGAGAACAGCTTTCTGGTGGACTTCCTGCAGGAGTCCTGGGCGGCGTAGGCCCCCCGCGCTTGGCCCACGACGCCCGGCCACCAGGCCCGCCACACGCCAGGGAGAATGGGCCCATGGCCTTCTCCACTCCCCCCACCGAAGCCTTCGACGTGATCGTGGTGGGCGGCGGCCATGCCGGCTGTGAAGCGGCCCTCACCGCGGCGCGGCTGGGCCTGAACACGGCCCTGTTCTCGCTCAACCTCGACCGCATCGCCTGGCAGCCCTGCAACCCGGCGGTGGGCGGCCCCGCCAAGAGCCAGCTGGTGCATGAGGTGGATGCCCTCGGCGGCGTGATCGGTCGCCTCGCCGATGCCACCGCCCTGCAGAAGCGGGTGCTCAACGCCAGCCGCGGCCCGGCCGTGTGGGCCCTGCGCGCCCAGACCGACAAGCGCCAGTACGCCCGCCAGATGTTGCAGCTGCTGCAGCACACCCCCAACCTGGCCCTGCGCGAGGCGATGGTCACGGGGCTGGAGGTGGACAGTGCGGCAGACGGCGGTGGCCGAATCATCGGCGTGCGCACCTACTTCGGCAGCACCTACGCCGCCGGCGCGGTGATCCTCACCACCGGCACCTTTCTGGGGGGCCAGATCTGGGTGGGCAACCAATCCATGCCCGCCGGCCGCGCCGGCGAGCAGCCCGCCGAGGGGCTCACCGAGGCCCTTGAGGCCCTGGGCTTCCAGATGGGGCGCCTCAAGACCGGCACCCCGGCGCGGGTGGATCGGCGCAGCATCGCCCTCGATCAGCTCGAGGAGCAGCCGAGCGATGCCGCGGACCGCTTCTTCTCCTTTGATCCGGCCGCCTGGGTGAGCGGCGAGCCGATGAGCTGCCACATCACCCGCACCACGGCGGCCACCCACCAGCTGATCCGCGACAACCTGCACCTCACGCCGATCTACGGGGGCTTCATCGACAGCAAGGGCCCCCGCTACTGCCCCTCGATCGAAGACAAGATCGTGCGCTTCGCCGACAAGGAGAGCCACCAGATCTTCCTGGAGCCCGAGGGCCGCGACACCCCCGAGATCTACGTGCAGGGCTTCTCCACGGGCCTGCCGGAGCGGCTGCAGCTGGAGCTGCTGCGCACCCTGCCGGGCCTGGAGCAGTGCGTGATGCTGCGGCCCGCCTACGCGGTCGACTACGACTACCTGCCGGCCACCCAGCTCAAGCCCTCGCTGGAGACCAAGCGGGTGCAGGGCCTGTTCTCGGCCGGCCAGCTCAACGGCACCACCGGCTACGAGGAGGCTGCCGCCCAGGGCCTGGTGGCCGGCCTCAACGCCGCCCGGCAGGTGCGCGGCCAGGAGCCGGTGCACTTCCCGCGGGAGGGCAGCTACATCGGCACGATGATCGACGATCTGATCACCAAGGACCTCAGGGAGCCCTACCGGGTGCTCACCAGCCGCAGCGAATACCGGCTGGTGCTGCGGGGCGACAACGCCGACCGGCGCCTCACCCCCCTGGGCCGCGAGCTGGGCCTGATCGACGAGCGCCGCTGGCAGATCTACAGCCGCAAGCAGGAGGCGATCGCCGCCGAGAAGCAACGGCTGGACACGGTGCGCCTCAAGGGCAGCGACCCGGCCGCCGCCGCGGTGGAGGCCGAAACCAAGGCGCCGATCAAGGGCTCGATCACCCTGGCGGATCTGCTGCGCCGCCCCGGCTTCCACAGCGCCGATCTGGTGCGCCACGGCCTGGCTGATCCGGCCCTGCCCGCCGACGTGCGCGAGGGCGCTGAGATCGACATCAAGTACAGCGGCTACCTGGCCCGACAGCAGCAGCAGATCGACCAGGTGAAGAAGCAGGAGCACCGGCCGATTCCCGCCGGCCTCAACTACGCCGCCATCGCCACCCTCTCGGCGGAGGCCCGCGAGAAGCTGGCGGCCGTACAGCCCCTCAGCCTGGGCCAGGCCTCGCGGGTGCCGGGCGTCAGCCATGCCGACGTCACCGCCCTGCTGCTGTGGCTGGAACTCCAGCGCCGCCGGGCCCGGGACGCCGCCGGCAGCAGCGCCGCAGCGGGCACGACGGCCGGCACCGCCCAGGGCTCCCGCTGAGCAGGCCGGCCGGGGCAGCCAGCTCAGCTTGAGTCCCGCGCCGCTCGTCAGATCCGGCTGCGGCCGGTACCGTGGCGCCCAGATCGACCCGTTCCGCCGCAGGCAGCTCCTTGGTGACCGGACCCGCCACCTCCACCTCACGGGCCTTCTGGGAGATGAAGGCCGAGCAGGTGATGGATCGCGTCTTCGCCAACGCGCTGCACAGCTACCGGCGCCACGGCGCCGAGGCCACGGCCAGCCCCGACGCGGCTCCGGCCCCCGAGGCCCCGATCGAGCTGGTGGAGGTGCGCGAGGAACCCCGCCCCGCCCCGGCCTGGCCCGGCGCCGCCACCGCCCCGGCCGCTGGGGTTGCGGCCGGCATTCCGGCGCCGCCCCCGCCACCGGCTGCGGCGCCCCCCCGCAGCCAGGGCCGACCCCAGGGCCGCGCCGTCAAGAGCGCAGGTGCGGTCGCGGGCTGGAGCGTGGCGGGCCTCGCCCTCTCGCCACGGGTGGTGATGGCGAGCCTGGGCTCGCTGGCCGTGATGGCCGCCGGCACCTCCCTGGTGTTCTGGAAGGGCTGGAGCGAGGCCAGCTTCGACCTGCGCCAGGAGCGCACCGTGCGGCTGCTGGAGAACCTGCGCGGCATCGGCAGCGAGGCCGGCGCCCCGGCGGCCGTGGCCGCCGACAAGGCCGCCGCCGCCAAGCCCGGCGCCAGTGCCGACGGCGCCCTGCCGCCGCCGCCGCCCGATGAGCCCTGGATCCAGGAGCTGGGCCAGCTCCCCGGCGGCGAGGGGGGCAACCAGGCCGCCGTGCTGCGGGTTCCGGTCAGCGGCACCCTGAGCCGCCCCGCCCCGCCCGCCAGCGGTGGCCCCAGCGGCGGTGGCGGCGGGCGCAGCGGCGGCGCCCCGGCGGCGGCCCCGAGCGGTCCGGTGCCGGAGCTGGTGGGGGTGGTGCAGATTCCCGGCCGCTCGGGCTCGGCCATCTTCCAGCTGGGCGGCAGCTCCACCAATGCCCTGGTGGGCGACCAGATCGGCAGCAGCGGCTGGCGCCTGCAGTCGGCCACGGGCGACACGGCGGTGATCGAGAAGGGCGGCGTGGAGCGCCGCATCAGCATCAGCAGCGGCTTCTGAAGCCGGGCCTGCGCAGCATCCCAGCCTGCCCCCTCCCTAGGGTTAATCACCCTGGATGGCCGCCATGGCCCCCGCCAGCGCCCTGCTGCTGCCCTCCCCCCCGCCGCTGTGGCAGGCCCCCCTGGCGGAGGTGCTCGACGCCCAGGCCGGCCAGGAGCTCAGCGGCGCCTGGAAGCTGCTGCTGCTGGGGGACGGCAGCCCCACCCGCCACCTGCAGCTGCTCACCGGCCTGCCGGTGGAGGTGGATCTGATCGCCATGGAGCGGGAGCCGGCGGCGGGGCCGGAAGCGCCGGCGGAGGTGGCGGAGCTGGAGCGGCCGCTGCTGCGGCGCCAGGTGTGGCTGCGCTGCGGTCACCAAACCCTGGCCTGGGCCGAGAGCTGGTGGAACCAGGCGGAGGCGGAGCAGCACCTGCGCCAGCGGGAGCAGCCGATCTGGCGCAGCCTCACCGCCGGCCGCACCGAGCTCTACCGGGAGGTCGACGGCCTGGCCCAGGTGCAGGCCCCCTGGCTGGCGGAGCGATTCGGGGCAGCGGGTCCGTTCTGGAGCCGCCACTACCGCTTCTTCCGCAGCGGCCGCGAACTCACGGTGATCCGCGAAGTGTTCTCCCCGGCCCTGGAGCGCTGGCTGGGCCCCGCCCAACCAGCCTGAGGGCCAGCGCCCCGCCGGCCAACGCGAGCACGCCAGGGACTGGCCGCCAGCCCCGGCAGAACGTCATGACAAATTGTAAAGCCTGTAACAGGTTGCAGCGGTCCTGGCTTGACAGCTTGCGCTCACTCGTGCTGAGCGCACGATTGGCGCATCACGCCCCACGGCCATGGAGACCACCACCCCCGCCAGCCCCTGGCTGACCCTCACCGACCTGGGCCGCCTCTACGGCATCTCCGCGGTGCACTGCGGCCATCTGCTGGCCGAGGCGGGCCTGCGCGGCGCCAACGGCCAGCCCAGCGCCGCCGCGGTGGCCGCCGGCCAGGCCTTCAGCCGTGCGCCCCGCCACCAGGGCCGCGCCGTGCTCTGGCACCGCGACGGCTGCGGCGCGGTGCTGGAGGGCCGCGGCCTGGTGCCCCTGCGCCGCAGCACCCTGGTGGACCAGTGGGCCACCCTGCTGTCGGCCCTGGCGGAGGGCGCGGCCGCCATCAGCACCTCGGCGGCCCAGATGGCCGAGGAGCTGCCACCGGAGCTGGTGGACGCCGTGAACGGGGAGCTGCAGGCCATGGGCTGCAGCTTCCAGGTGGGTCGGCCCCGAGCGGGCCAGCCGAAGCGGTACCGGCCCGAGTGTGCCTTTGCACTGCCCAGCCCGGCCGAGCCCAGCCCGGCGGAACCCGTGAAACCGGCAGGGCGCCCGGCCCCTCGCCGGCGGGCCGCCGCCAAGGCCGGCCAGGCGAGCCCCGCTCCGGGGCCGGCCGCCAGCCCACGGGGCGACCACCAGCGCCGCAGCCGCAGCCGTTCCTGACGGTCGCCTCAGGCCTGGCGGCGCCGGGTGGAGCGGGGCAGGGGCCGGGCCGGCGCCGGCCGGCCGGCTGCTGGTCCTGGGTCGGCAGCGGGTCTGGCCTCCCGGGGGGAGGCGGCCCCAGCTCCCGGGCTGAACCCGGAGCGCTGGGGCTCGCGCTGCCAGCGGGGCACGCTGAAGCTGGCGTCATCGGGCCAGTCGTCGCCGTCCGGCTGGTCGGACAACACGGCGGCCGCCGGGCCCGCCGCACCGCTGCGGGGGGAGAGCAGCGGCGGGGTGCGACGGGAGATCGCCTCCAGGGGCCGGCGCTCCACGGGGGGCTGGGCCGCCACCGTGCCAAAGGCTGGACTGCCGCTGGCCCCACGGGCTGGACGGCGGGCCATGTCCCCAGCCTCTGCGGGAGGGGCGGGCCGGTCCCAGGGGTCAGGTGACGCGGGCCGGCCGGCGCCGTAGGCCTCCGGCCCCTGGGCGCCGGCCGGCTCGGACCAGCGCTCCTCGTCGCGGCGGGTCAGGGTGGAGCGGCGCGGCGCGGGCGGTTCCCAGGGCTCGCGCCAGTCATCGTCGTCTTCCAGCAGCCAATCGAGGCGGGTCTCCACCCAGCGGCCCAGGCCGTCCAGGCTCGGGCGCCCGCCGGCGCGGCCCTCGGCTGGACGTCCCCCCGGACGCGAGCCCGGGCGAGCCCCGGAGACCCCATCGACCAGCTGCCGTCCCCTGCGCACCCACTGATCCAGCCGACCCGGATCGAAGCGGCCCGCCTCAAGGCGTCCCGGCTCGCGGCGCCCATCCCGGCGGGGCTGATCGCGCGGGTCGGGGCGCGGCTCACGCCGGTAGGGGTTGCGATCCGGATCCATCGGATCAGGCTAAGGCGAGCGCCCCAGGCGGCGGTTCGGCCAGGCCGACTCAGCGCGGGGCGCCCGACCGCGGCCCGCTGCGCTGCAGGGACCGCCCCCGCAGCCAGCGCTCGCGACCCATCCCCACCAGGGCGATGCCCACGCCGCTGAACTGCAGCACCCAGAGAAAGGTGGCGATGGAGCCGGCCCGCCCGAAGCAGGCCGCAACCTAGGCCGCCGCGCTGGCCTCGAACAGCAGCTGGTAGCGCGGGTCCCAGCGGCCGCCGCTGAAGCGCTCGCAGCAGAGCCGGCAGGCCACGCCCTTCACCCGGCGCCGGTAGGGGGCGGCGAGGTCGCAGCTGGGGCAGCGGGCGATCCAGCGGGGCGGCCGGGCCGGCACCGGGAAGCGGTGGCGCACGCTCAGCCGGAACTCGTCCTGGGCCGCGTTGATGGCGGCCATGCGGGCCCGGAACTGGGGGCCATGGGCCTCACGCACGCCCAGCACCCGGTCGACCCAGGCGTGGATCATCTCGTGGCAGAGCGTGCTGAGCGTGGCTTCGCGGGGCAGGGGCTCGAGCAGCGGTCGCGAGAGCACGATCTCGCACAGGTCGCGGCCATCGGCATGGCGGCCGCTGCGGTAGAGGCCGGCGGTGCGGCGCATGCGGCCATCGCTCCAGCGCACCGCCACCAGGCTGGCGCCCCCGGGGGCCAGGGCGCCGGCGAAGTGCTCGCGGTTGAGCCGGTGGAACAGGGGCAGCAGCGGTTCGAGCGGCATGCCGGCGGGCGCGGCGGCGGATCGGCCCCAGTGTGGCGTGGTTGTCCGGCAGACTCGGGGGCCCGAACGGTGACGAACGCGCGATGGACCTGGACATGGGGCTGGTACAGCAGGTCGGCACCAAGGCCCTGGCGGCCGGTCTGGGCGCCCTGCTCCTCTTCTGGACCGTCAACGCCGTGAAGCTGGTGCTGAACGCCCGGGGCATCAACCCGGTGATCAAGCAGTTCTTCACCCAGGTGGCCTCGGGCCGCATCGATGCCGCCTACCTGCTCACCACCAAGAACTACCGCTCCCACGTGAACCGGCAGCAGTTCATCCGCTTCCTGGCCGGGCTGCAGCTCAACAAGTACAACAACCTCAAATCGGGCCGGCCGCGCATCCAGGAGGAGCAGATCATCCTCACGGTGAAACTCAAGGCCGAGAACAACGACGAACTGCCCCTGGACTTCACCTTCGTGAAGGTGGACGACGCCTGGCGGGTGGACCGCATCCAGAAGGTGGCGGCGGCGGCCTGATCGGCCCGCCCTGAGCGCCACGCCCCTGCCGGACCGCCGCCGTGAGCACGCCTGACCCCAGGGGCAGCACCCCCAGCGCCGGAGGCCCGGCGCCCGCGGCCCCTCGGCAGCGGGCCGAGGAGCTGCGGCGGCTGCTCAGCCGCGCCGCCCACGCCTACTACGTGCTGGATGCTCCGGAACTGGAGGATCCGGTCTACGACCGGCTCTACCGGGAGCTGCTGGAGCTCGAGCAGGCCCACCCCGCGCTGATCACCCCCGACAGCCCCACCCAGCGGGTGGGCGGCACGCCGGCCGAGGGCTTCAGCAGCGTGGAGCACCGCATCGGCCTGCTCAGCCTCGACAACGCCTTCAACCTGGCGGAGCTGGAGGCCTGGTATGGCCGTCTGCTCAAGGTGCTGGACCGGGAACCCGCCGCGGACGCCGCGCCGCCGGCCCTGCCGATGGTGGGCGAGCTCAAGATCGACGGCAACGCCCTGGCCCTCAGCTACGAGCGGGGCCTGCTGGTGCGGGCCGCCACCCGCGGCGACGGCGAGCGGGGCGAGGAGATCACCGCCAACGTGCGCACGATCCAGAGCCTGCCGCTGCGGCTGCAGCTCGAGAACCCGCCGGAGTGGGTGGAGGTGCGCGGCGAGGCCCTGATCCCGGACGCCACCTTTGCCGCGATCAACGCCGAGCGCCAGGCCCGCGGCGAGGCCCCGTTCGCCAACCCGCGCAACGCCTGCGCCGGCACCCTGCGCCAGCTGGATCCCCGGGTGGTGGCGGCGCGGCGCCTCGATTTCTTCGCCTACACCCTGCACCTGCCGGACGACTGGCAGCCCGAGGGGGGCGGCGGCGCGGGGGGCAGCGGCGCGGGCGGTGAGGGCCGACCGGCCGATCCGCCGCGGCCCACCAGCCAGTGGGAGAGCCTGCGCTGGCTGCAGGCCGCCGGCTTCAAGGTGAACCCCAATGCCGCGCTGCTGCCGGACCTGGCGGCGGTGGAGGACTTCTTCACCCATTGGGATGGGGGCCGCCGCGCCCTGCCCTATGCCACCGACGGCGTGGTGGTGAAGCTCAACGACCTGCGCCTGCAGGACAGCGCCGGCTTCACCCAGAAGGCGCCGCGCTGGGCCATCGCCCTCAAGTACCCGGCCGAAGAGGCCCCGAGCAGACTGCTGCGGCTGGCCTGCCAGGTGGGCCGCACCGGTGTGGTGACCCCCGTGGCCGAGTTCGAGCCAGTGCCCCTGGCCGGCACCAGCGTGGGCCGCGCCACCCTGCACAACGCCGATCGGCTGGCGGAGCTGGATCTCCACGCCGGCGACACGATCGTGGTGCGCAAGGCCGGCGAGATCATCCCCGAGGTGGTGCGGGTGCTGAGCGAGCTGCGGCCGGCGGGGGCCGTGCGGCTGGAGCTGCCCCAGGTGTGCCCCGAGTGCGGCTCGGAGCTGGTGCGGGAGGAGGGCGAGGCGGCCACCCGCTGCGTGAACAGCAGCTGCCCGGCGATCCTGCGGGGCGCCCTGCGCCACTGGGTGTGCAAGGGGGCCCTGGATGTGGATGGCCTCGGGGCCAAGCTGATCGAGCAGCTGGTGGACCGGGGCCTGGTGGCCTCGATCGCCGACCTCTACCGGCTCGATGGGGCCCTGCTGGCCAGCCTGGAGCGGATGGGGGCGCGGTCGGCCGAGAAGCTGGTGGCGGCCCTGGCGGCCTCCAGGGCCCAGCCCTGGCACCGCCAGCTCTACGGCCTGGGCATCCACCACGTGGGCGAGGTGAACGCCAAGGCCCTGGCCCGGGCCTTCCCCAGCGCCGCCGAGCTGGCCACCGCCAGCGAGGCCACGCCCGAGGCGATCACGGCCGTGTTCGGCATCGGCGGCGAGATCGCCCAGTCGCTGCAGCAGTGGTTCGCCACAGCGGCCAACCAGCAGCTGCTGGAGCAGTTGGAGCGGCTGGGTTTCGCCCTGGCCGCCGGCCCCGACGAGCGCGGGGGGGCGGCCGCCGGCCCAGGCGATGGCGAGGCCGCCCCCCTGGCCGGCCGGACCTTCGTGCTCACGGGCACCCTGCCCAGCCTCAGCCGCAGCCAGGCCCAGGCCCTGATCGAAGCGGCCGGCGGCAAGGTGACGGGCTCGGTGAGCAAGAAGACGAGCTACGTGGTGGCCGGCGACGAGGCCGGCAGCAAGCTCACCAAGGCCGAGGGCCTCGGGGTGGCGGTGCTGGATGAGGCGGGGTTGCGGGCGCTGCTGGAGCCGGGCGCCGGCCCCTGAGGCCTCAGCGCCAGCCGGCGCGGTTCACCGGGCCACCGGCGTTGGCGCCCGCACCGGGGCCAGCGGCGGGGTGGTAGTTGGCCGGGCCGCCGTAGTTAGGGCCCACGCCGGGGCCGGCCCCCGGCCGCACGCCGACCCCCGGAGCGCCGTAGCCGACCCCCGGGGTGGGGTTGACCACCGGGCCGGCGCCGACGCTGCAGCCCACGGGGAAACCGGGCCGCACGCACACGGCGGCCTGGGCGGCCCCACCGCCCAGGACCAGGGCGGCGGCCACCAGCAGGGCCGAGCGGAGCGGCTGGAGATTCAGTGGGCGAAGGCTGCGCAGGCCCTCGGAGCGGAGGCGTTGCAGGCGGGCCATGGGGCCACTCCAGGGGAGGTAGGGACTCCAGCATGGCCCAGCCGCGGCTGGGCACAGGACCCCCGCTCCCAGGGTGGAGTCCGTACCGTGTTGGTTCGGCCCCTCGTGGCCACGCCGCTCCTGCCAGCGCCCCGATGAGTCCCCGGCAACCCGGCGCCTACCGCTGGATCAAGACCGCCTGCGGCCGCGCCCAGTACAACGAACTGGCGGCGCGCACGGGCCCCTGGGCCCCGCTGCGGCTGGCCTGGTTCGTGGCGATCGCGGCCCTGCGGGACTGGCGGCTGGAGCAACCCCCAGAGCCCGGCGACACGCCCTGAGCACCGGAACGGGCGGAGATCAAGGTGCCGCAGGCCAGGGCGGCCCTCCCCTCAGCCGGGCTCACCCCCCTGCAGCGCCCGCTGGGCCGCCCGACCCACCAGCCACACCGTGGCCAGCGTGGCCAGCAGGCCCCCGATCCGCAGGGTCCAGGTGCCGGCGTCAGCCTCGCCGGAGAGCACCTCGCCGAAGCGGGCTACATCCCCCGCCAGGGCCCCCAGGCCGCAGAACAGCACCGTGCCCGGCAGGATGCCGATCAGGCCGATGCTGTAGTCGCGCAGGCTCACCGCACTGAGGCCGTAGGCGAGGTTGAGCAGGCTGAAGGGGAAGGCCGGCGAGAGGCGGGTGAGCAGCACCAGCTTCAGCCCCTCACGGCTCACCGCCTGCTCCACGGCCAGCAATTTGGGCAGGGCACGGAGCCGCCGGTGGGCCCACTCCCGCAGCCAGTGGCGCCCCAGCAGGAAGGCCGCCTCCGCTCCGAGGCAGGCGCCCACGAACACCAGGAGGCTGCCCCACCAGGGGCCATAGAGCGCCCCCGCCAGCATCGAGGCCCAGACGCCGGGCAGCAGCAGCGTCACCCAGAGGGCGTAGAGGGGCACGAAGGCGACGGCGCCCCAGGGGGACTGCAGGGCAGGCAGCCAGCTCTGCCAGTCCCAGATGATGGCCAGGCTCTCCATCAGCGGCCAGGCCTCGGCAGCGGCCCGCAGCGCAGCGGCGGGGCTGATCCCTGGCGCCAGCTGGCCTGATCGCCCTTGATCCAGAACTCCTGGTCAGCGGCGGCATAGCGGGAGCCGCTGGCCGCCAGGGCCTGGGGCAGGCGGGTGGCGGTTGCGCCCACCAGCACCACCACCTCGGCCGGCGCCTGATTGAAGAACAGGGCCGTCACATCCGTGGCAGCCCCACCCCCCAGGCAGCGGTACTCGGCGCGGATGGCCTGCTCGGCCTGGGGCGCGGCCAGGGCCGGCAGGGGGAACACCAGCAGGAGCCCCAGCCAGGCCCGAGGTGTCCAGGAGTGCAGCCGGGCCATCAGGACACAACGCGCTGCCCAGAAGTCTGGCGTGGCTGCAACGACGCCGGCCCACTAAAACGGAGGCACCCTGATCCGTGACCATGGCGGTGCTCCCCTCGGGCGGCCCGAAGCGGGGCTGGAGGCGCTGGCTGGCCCCCGGCCTGGTGGTGCTCCTGCTGGTGGCCGGGGGCATCGCTGTGGCCGAGCGCCAGCGGCAGCAGCGCCGCGAAGCCCAGGCGCGGCAGCAGCAACCCCTGCCCCGCCGCATCGCCGCCCTCGGGCGGGTCGAGCCCCTCGATCGCGTCGTGAAGCTCTCGGTGCCGGCCGCGCTCAGCAACGATGCCGTGCGCGAGCTACGGGTGAAAGAGGGCCAGCAGGTGGGCCAGGGCCAGGTGCTGGCGGTGATGGACAGCGCCGAGAGCCTCGATCGCAGCGTTCGGGAAGCCCGTGCGGCCGTGCAGGTGGCCGAGCGCAAGCTCACGGCCCAGGCGAGCGTGATCAGCCGCTACCGGGCGGAGCTGGCCCAGGCGGAGGTGGAGCTGCGGCGCTACCGGCAGCTCTACGAGCAGGGGGCCAGCAGCGCCGAGGTGCGCGACCGGCGGATCACGATCGAGAGCACCAGCCGCGCCAACTTCGAGCAGGCCGGGCGCGATGAGGCCACGCTGCGGGCGGAGCTGGAGGAGAAGCGCGCCACCCTCTCCCGCGACCAGGCCGAGCTGGCCAAGGCCGTGATCCGCGCCCCCTTCGCCGGCACGGTGTTCAAGATCAATGCCTACCCCGGCGACAAGGTGGGCGATGACGGCATCCTGGAGATCGGCGACAGCAGCCGCATGGGTGTGATCGCCGAGGTGTACCAGACCGACCGGGCCGGCATCACCCTCGGCCAGCGGGCGGTGATCAGCGCCGACGGCTTCCCCGGCAAGCAGATGGAGGGCAAGGTGGTGGAGATCGCCCGCCAGGTGAGCCGTCAGAGCGTGTTCAGCGGCCAGGCGGGCGAAAACCTCGACCGCCGCGTGTTTGAGGTGAAGATCGGCCTGGGGCCGGAGGCGGCCGCCGTGGCCAGCGCCATCAACTACCTGCAGGTGAACGTGCTGTTCGATCCCCTCAGCGCCGAGCAGCTGCAGCAGCAGCGCCAGCGACTGGAGCAGCTGGTGGACCAGCAGCGGCGCGGGCAGGACAGCCTCTCGCGGCCGAACCCGCGATGAAGCCCCCAGCGCTGCTGCGCCGCACACCCCTGGCCTGGCGCCAGGCGATTCACCGGCCGATGCGCCTGGCCGCCGCCATCGCCGGCGTGAGCTTCGCCAACGTGCTGGTGTTCTTCCAGCTGGGCCTCTCGGGCGGCCTCTACGACAGCCAGAAGCGGCCGATCCAGCGGATCAACGGCGAGCTGGTGATGGTGAGCGGCCGCTACCTCTACCTGGGCGAGCAGCTCAACTTCCCCCGCGCCCGCCTCACCCAGGCCCTGGGGGTGGAGGGCGTGAAGGCGGTGACGCCCCTGTATGTGGGCCTGAGCGAATGGCTCAACCGCGACACACGCCAGCAGAAGCAGGCGCTGATCTTCGGGATCGCCCCGGAGAATCCAGGCCTGCAACTGCCCGAGCTGGCCCGCGATCCGCTGCTGCTGCAGCGGGGCGACGCCCTGCTGTTCGACACCCGCTCCAAGGCCAATGCCGGGCCGGTGGCCGACACCGTGCGCCGCGAGGGCCGCTACGAGACGGAGCTGGGCGGTGTGCGGGCGGTGGTGACCGGACTGTTCACGCTGGGGCTCACCTTCGCCGCAGACATCAACCTGGTGACATCCAGCACCAACTTCAAGAACTACTTCCCCAAGCAGAGCGCCGACGACATCCAGATGGGGGTGATCCAGCTGCAGCCGGGGGTGGACCCGCTGCGGGTGAAGGCCACCCTGGCCACCTTCCTCGATCCCTCGGTGAAGGTGTTCACCATCGAGGAGCTGGCCGCCGCGGAGGAGAATTACTGGCGCCGCAACACCTCCTTCGGCCTGATCTTCGGCCTGGGGGTGCTGGTGGGCCTGGTGGTGGGAGGGATCATCGTGTATCAGATCCTCTACTCCGATGTGAGCGATCACCTGGCGGAATACGCCACCCTCAAGGCGATCGGCTACAGCGACAACTTCGTGGTGGGGATCATCCTGCAGGAATCACTGATCCTGGCCGTGCTGGCCTTCGCCCCCAGCCTGCTGCTCTCGCTGGGGCTCTACAGCTTCCTGGCCCGCTCCACCTCGCTGATGGTGGTGATGACGGCAGGCCGGGCGGTGCTGGTGTTCGCCTTCACCCTGGGGGTGTGCGGCCTCTCGGGATGGCTGGCCACCGCCAAGCTGCGCCGCCTCGATCCGGCCGAGATCTTCTGACCATGGCGGATCCGCTGGCACCGCTGATCACAGTGGAGCACCTTGACCACTCCTTCGAGGAGGCAGGCGCGGCCAAGCCGGTGCTGCACGACATCAACCTGAGCGTGCACCCCGGCGAGATCGTGATCCTCACCGGCCCCTCCGGCTCCGGTAAGACCACCCTGCTCACGATGCTGGGCGGTCTGCGGGCGGCCCAGAGCGGCAGCCTGCGGATCCTCGGCGCCGAGCTGCTGCACGCCGACCGGGCCACCCTCACCCGACTGCGACGCCAGGTGGGCTTCATCTTTCAGGCCCACAACCTGCTGCCCTACCTCAATGCCCTGGAGAACGTGCGGGTGGGGCTGGAGGTGCACCCCGACTGGCTGGAGCGCGGCCGTCCGGCCATGGATGAGCGCTGCGTGGCGCTGCTGGCCGAGGTGGACCTGGCCGAGCGGGCCAGCTACTACCCGGAGAAGCTCTCGGGCGGCCAGAAGCAGCGGGTGGCCATCGCCCGAGCCCTGGCGCCCCAGCCCCGGCTGCTGCTGGCCGATGAGCCCACCGCCGCCCTCGACAAGAACTCAGGCCGCATGGCGGTGGAGCTGTTCCGGAGCCTCGCTGACCAACAGAAAGCCGCCATCGTGATGGTGACCCACGACAACAAGATCCTCGACATCGCCGACCGGGTGGTGAACCTCGACGACGGGCGGCTGGTTGCCGGCAGCTGAAGCCCCCTAGGCCAGGCCGAGCTGGCGCACCACCACTCGGTTGCGCCCCTGGCGCTTCGCGGCGTAGAGACAGTCGTCGGCCAGCTGCTGCAGGGCATCGGCGTCGCCATGGGGGGAGGCCTGCGGGCACCACACGGCCAGGCCGATGCTGATCGTGAGGCGATGGTCACAGAGGGCCGAGGGATGGTGAATGCCGGCGGCGGCCACGGCCTGCCGCACCTGCTCACAGATCCGCGCGGCCTGGGTGGCGTCGGTGTGGGAGAAGATCACGCCGAATTCCTCACCGCCGAGCCTGGCCACGAGATCGTTCTCGCGCTGGAAGTGCTGGGCCAGCAGGTTGGCCACCTGGATCAGGCAGGTGTCGCCATAGGCGTGGCCCATGGTGTCGTTCACGGCCTTGAAGCGATCGATGTCGATCAGGGCCAGCGCCAGGGGGGAACGCGCCGTGGCCGCGGCCACCAGGGCCGCCTGGAGCTGGGAGTCGTAGCGGCGGCGATTGGGCAGCTGGGTGAGGGCGTCGAGCAGCGCCAGCCGCTTGGAGCGCTCACTCTCGTAGGCGTGGAAGATCAGGCTCAGCAGGCTGCTCATCGCCTCGATCCGCTCCACCTGCTGCTCGGAGAAGCGGCTGCTGCCCGCCAGGCACACGCTGAGCACCGGAATCGAGATCCCGCGCGAGTCGAGCCGCAGGCCGAGGTAGTCGCTGCCGCCCTCCGCCTGCAGCTCCCTCAGGAATGGGAAGGGCGGATCGGCGCCCGCGGCCAGCCGCAGGCGCAGGATCCGGCTGCGGATGGCGAGGAAATGCAGCGGACTGGCGAGGTGCTCAGGAGTCTCCAGGAAATCGCGCTGCATCCGCAGGGTCGTCACCTCCCCCGGTCGGGTCCGCAACCACACGTACTGGCTGCAGTCGATGTCGTCCTGATCGGGCAGGAAGGCCAGGGACAGGCGCAGCAGCTCCAGCCCCCAGGACCGGAGCTCCTGGACGAACAGCAGCACGAACTCCTCGAAGCTACGCAGGGTCGACCAGTTGTCGAGGATGTAGCGCTCCAGCGGCACCGCGCCGGGGCTGGCCGCCCTGCCACTGGCCTCCGGATCCGCCAGGGCCAGGTCGCGATCGGCGGCCCGCATCTCGGCCTGCAGCTGAGCCAGCCCGGAGGGCGAGGCCCAGGGGGAGTCCCGCAGGAAGTCGGGCAGCGCCTCCCAGGGCATGGGCCTGGCGATCAGATAGCCCTGGATGGCATCGGCCCCGAGCCGCAGCATCGCGGCCAGGTCGCGATGGTTCTCCACCCCCTCGGCGATCACGGTCTTGCCGAGCTGATGGACCGTGGCGATCAGGGAGCCGACGAAGCGCTGCAGACGGAAGGAGCGGCCGATCCCCCGCACGAGGCCGAGATCGAGCTTGATGGCGTCGTACCAGGCCTCGCTGACCCGGCGGTAGTTGGAGAGGCCCGAGCCGAAGTCGTCGATGAACAGCCGGAAATCCAGCTCGTTCTTGAGCCGCTGCGACGTGGTCACCAGACTCCGCTCCTCCTTGACCAGATCGGTGGCCGCGGTCTCCGTGAGCTCCAGACAGAACAGCGAGGCATCGACCCGATGGGCGCGCAGCAGGGCGATCAGCTCCGCCAGACGCTGGGGTGTGGCCACCGAGGCGCTGCTGACATTCACGGAGATGTAGTCAATCCGGGAGGCCAGGGGGCCGAGGGCCTGACGCGCCTGGCGCACATCGGCCAGCCGCTCCAGCAGCAGGGCATCGATCCGATGGGCGATGCCCATGGCCAGGGCCCGCTGGAACACGGCCTCGGTGCCCAGCCCGGCCAGGCCAGGGGGCCGGAACCGCATCAGCAGCTCCAGCCCGATCTGACCAGGACTGGCCAGCAGCAGGATGGGCTGAAAGCGCAGCTCCAGGTCCTCGGCGCTGAGGCCGAGCAGCTCACGCTGGATCGCATCGTCGGCCTCGAGCCGCTGGCGATCGTCGGGCCCGAGCAGATGCAGGGCCCGCGGGTGCTCGTCGGCCAGGGCCTCCCCGAAGGTCTGCAGCCGCAGCCAGGCCTGGGGGCTCTCGCCGCCCCGCAGGTACTGGGCCACGATGCGGATGTCATCGTCCTGGCGGGTGCCCGCCAGGAAGCGGCCGCAGACCCCGACCGCGATCCCGCGCACCTGCTCCAGCCAGCTCTGGCACCGGGCGGGATCCAGCAGCGGGTTGTCGGGCCCGAGCCCGACCCGCAGCGCCAGGGCGTCGTCCCCGGCCCGGTAGCCACTCCAGGCCCAGCTCTCTGGCAGGGCCGCCCCCAGGTCCTGATGGAGGACCGTGAGGATGGCGGCGATGGTGGTGGTGGGTTCCACCAGCAGCCGCTGCTTCCCCAGGCAGCGGCAGTACACCGTCACCAACAGGGCCACGGGACCGTCGCCCGGTGCGTCGAGGCCCGCGGCCTGGTGCTCCAGGTCGTGCTCCAGGGCAAAGCGGGAGAGCAGGGCGCTGGGGCCATCGCGGCGCATCGCCGCGAGCACGAGGCGTTCCCGACGCGAACGGCTGCGGACCAGCAGCGCCGCCGCAGCGCCAGCGCCCAGGGCCAGACCCGCGAGCAGCGCGCCCGCATCACGGCCAGCCTCAGCGGTGAGTGGCCAGCCCCTGGCTGCGCCCACGGCGGGCTGGGCGGGCAACACCTGGCCGGGGCTCAGCAGGGCACCGAGGACCAGGCCATGGGCCAGCAGGAGCCGTCCTCGCGCCGCGACGGACATGCCCGGTCAACGCGCCGGGCAACGCCCGGTGCCCGGCAGCGAAGGGACTGTCGCAACCATGGCCAGCCAATCCCCCACCAGCACCCTCAAGCACGGTACGCCCGTCCCGGGGGAGCCTCAGCCCAGATCCGCCAGCCGCGTCCTGGCCAGCGCCGCCTGGGCCTCGGCTTCCGCCAGGTTGGCCTGGCACTCGGCCACCACCTCCGGCGGTGCCTTGCCGGCGAAGTTGGGGTTGGCGAGGCGGCCGGCGAGGCCCGCGATCTCCTTCTCAGCCTTGGTGAGATCCTTCTCCAGCCGGCCGCGCAGGGCCGCCAGATCCACCAGCCCCTCGATCGGCAGCAGCACCTGCAGTTCGCCGCACACCCCGGCGAGGGCCCGCTGGCCGCGGGCGGCCTCGGCGCCGGCGGGATCGAGCACGGCCACGCCCTCGGCGCGGGTGAGGGCCGTGATGTCCGGGGTGGCCTCGCGCAGCAGGTCCGCCAGGTCGGCGCGGCCGGTCACGAACTGCACGGGGGCGGGCTGCGAGGGCTTGAGGCCGGCCACGGCCCGCAGGTTGCGCACCACCCGGATCGCCTCGATCAGCTCGGCGAAGCTGGCCTCCAGGGAGTCGTTCAGGGCTGCGGTGTTCAGGGCCGGCCAGCTCTGCAGGGCCAGAAAGGTGGCCTCCGGCTCACCGGTGAGGCCATGCCAGAGCTCCTCGCTGAGGTGCGGCATCAGCGGGTGCAGCAGCACCAGCAGCTCCTGGAGCACCTTGGCCAGCACCTGGCGCGCGGTGCGCTGATCCGCCAGGGCCGCCGCGCGGGCCTCCCCCTCGAGCTCGGCCGGCACCTGCAGGCGCCGCTTGATCAGCTCCAGATACCAGTCGCACACCTCGTTCCAGGCGAACTCATAGAGCCCCTTGGCAGCTTCTCCGAGGCCGTAGCTGCCGTAGCGCTCGGCGCTGTCCCGGTTCACCCGGGCCAGGCGCGAGAGGATCCAGCGATCCGCCAGCTGCAGCGCCGCCGGATCGGACTCCCCCAGGGAGGCCGGCGTCTCGCCGTCCAGGTTCATCAGCGCGAACCGGGTGGCGTTCCAGAGCTTGTTGGCGAAGTTGCGGGCCGCCTCCACCGTGGCCGAGGTGTCGCTCTTGCGGTCGTAGTCGAGGCGAATGTCCTGGCCGGCGCCGGCCACCTCGCGCACCAGGGCGAAGCGCAGGGCATCGGCGCCGTAGCGGTCGATCAGCAGCAGCGGGTCGATGCCGTTGCCCGCCGACTTGCTCATCTTGCGGTTGTTCTCATCCCGCACCAGGCCGTGGATGTAGACGTCTCTAAAGGGAATCCAAGGGATTCCAGAATCTTCCCGGCCGCTCATTAAGGCGCCGGCCATCATCGTCATCCGGGCCACCCAGAAGAAGATGATGTCGAAGCCCGTCACGAGCACGCTGGTGGGATACCAGCGCCGCAGATCGGCGGCGTTGTCATCCGGCCAGCCCAGGGTGGAGAAGGGCCAGAGGCCGCTGGAGAACCAGGTGTCGAGGGCGTCGGGGTCCTGCTCCAGCACCACGGGGTGGGCATGGGTGCCGCCGCCGAACTGCGCTTCCGCCTTGTCGCGGGCTTCGGCTTCGCTGCGGGCCACCACGTAGGGGGTGCCGTCGCTGATCTGGCCGCCCGTCTCGCTCACCACAAACCAGGCGGGGATGCGGTGGCCCCACCACAGCTGACGGCTGATACACCAGTCGCGGATGCCCGTGAGCCAGTCGCGGTAGACCTTGCTCCAGCGCTCCGGCACGAAGCGGGGATCGGCCTTCTCCAGGGCCTCACGGCAGCGGGCTGCGAGGGGCTCGGTCTTCACGAACCACTGGGTGGAGAGCAGCGGCTCCACCGGCACCTTGCCGCGATCGGAGAAGGGCACGCTGTGGCGATAGTCCTCCACCGTCACCAGGAAGCCGCCCTCCTCCATCGCCGCCACCACGGCCTTGCGGGCCTCAAAGCGATCCAGCCCGGCGAAGCGACCGGCGGCCGCATTCATGGTGCCGTCCTTGGCCATCACCGTGATCAGCGGCAGGTCGTGGCGCTGGCCGATGGCGAAGTCGTTGGGGTCGTGGGCGGGGGTCACCTTCACGCAGCCCGTGCCGAAGTCGGCATCCACATGGTCGTCGGCCACGATCGGGATCTCGCGGCTCACCAGCGGCAGGGTGAGGGTCTGGCCCACGAGATCGGCGTAGCGCGGATCCTTGGGATTCACCGCCACGGCCGTGTCGCCCAGCAGGGTTTCGGGGCGGGTGGTGGCCACCTCCAGATGGGTGCGGCCATCGGCCGCGGGGGCCGTGAGCGGATAGCGGAAGTGCCAGAGGTGGCCATCCACCTCCTTCATCTCCACCTCCAGATCGCTCACCGCCGAGCCCGAGGCGGGGCACCAGTTCACCAGGTATTCGCCCCGGTAGATCAGGCCCTGTTCATGCAGCCGCACGAACGCCTCGATCACCGCCTCACTGCAGCCGGCATCGAGGGTGAAGCGCTCCCGCCGCCAGTCGACGGAATAGCCCAGGCGGCGCAGCTGGCCCACGATCGTGCCGCCGCTCTCGGCCTTCCAGGCCCAGGCCCGCTCCAGGAACGCCTCGCGGCCCAGGGCCTCCTTGCTGGTGCCCTCCGCCTTGAGCAGCTTCTCCAGGATCGTCTGCACCGCGATCGAGGCGTGGTCGGTGCCGGGCAGGCAGAGCACGTTCCGGCCGCGCAGCCGCTGGAAGCGCACGATCGTGTCGATCAGGGCCGTCTCGAAGCCGTGGCCCATGTGCAGGCTGCCGGTCACGTTCGGCGGCGGGATGACGATGGAGAAGGGTTCACCCTCCGCCGCAGGGTCCGGATGAAAGGCGCCGGCCTGCTCCCAGGCCTGCTGCCAGCGGCTCTCGGTGCCGGCCGGGTCGTAGGTCTTGGGCAGGGCTTCGGCGGACACGGCGGGGGTACGGCGTGGCCCCATGGTCTCAAAGCGGCAGCGAAGCCAGGCACACGCGGTTGCGCCCTTCATCCTTGGCCCTGTAGAGCAGGGTGTCGGCGGCGGCGAGCAGCTCCTCCGGCGTGATGCCGTCCCTGGGGACGGCCGTCGCCAGCCCTAGGCTGATGGTGACGACGCCCTCGGATCCGCCGCGGGCATGGGTCAGAGCAAGACCGTGGATGCTGCTGCGGAACCTTTCGCCCAGCGGGCCCACGGCCTCGAGCGGCAGACCGGGCAGCAACACCACGAATTCCTCTCCGCCATAGCGGGCGATCAGCTCGCCAGGGCGTCCCAGCGACGCCGCGAGCACGGCCGCAATCCGCTCCAGGCAGCGGTCTCCGGCCGGATGGCCGTAGTGGTCGTTGTAGGCCTTGAAATGGTCCACATCCAGCATCCCCACCGTCAGAGGCAGCTGGTGGCGCAGGGCCCGCTGCCACTCGGCGGCGAACGTCCGCTGGAAACCGCGGCGGTTGGGGATGCCCGTGAGGGTGTCCTGATGGCTGAGCAGCTCCAGCCGGGCATTGGCCACGGTCAGGTCCTGGGTGCGCGCCGCGACGACCTCCTCCAGGCGACGCGCCTGTTGCTCCAACCCGGCGCGCATCCGCCGGTGTTGCTGATTCGTCACCAGCACCATCTGCACCATGACCAACATGCCGCAGAACAGGCGGCCCATGAACGAGCGGAGCAGGAGATCGCCGGAGGTCGGCAGGGCCTCGCTGCCGATGAAGGGGAACCAGGTCTGCAGCATCGCCGCCAGCAGGTTCAACCCCGTGGCAGCAGCCGGCGAGAAGCGGAAGCCCGCCACCAGCAGCAGGGGAAAGAGCAGGGCCAGGGGCGAGAGGCTCAGGGTCGGCACGAAGCCCCCATTGATGAGCAGGGTGCTCAGCGTGATGGCCAGCAGCAGCGCCCACCAGTCCGGCCGGCGCAGCTCAGCGACCAGGCGCTGCAGGCCTGCCCGATCCCCGGGCTCGGGCAGGGCCAGCAGAAGCGGCGTCAGCGACAGAACTCCCGCCAGGTGGAGGATGAACGACAGGAGCGCGTACGGGCCTGCGGGTTGCAGCAGCCCGATGGCCCCGACCGACAGCGCCACCCCGATGGCGGCAGCGCTGTAGAAGCCGGCGAAGTCGTGCAGGCTCTCCAAGGGGTCTCGGCTGCGCATCAGCCGGGGCGCCAGCAGCAGCACGGCCATGGGCTCGAGACAGGTCGCCAGTCCCAGGGCGGCGTGGAGCCCCAGGGAGCCCGGACTGGAGAGGGCTCCGACGAGGCTGGCCCCCAGCCAGAGACCGGGCAGAACGGTGGGGCCGCTCCGCAGGGCGAAGGCCACCATCAGTCCGGAGGGGAACCAGATGCCTGGCACCAGGGCATCGCCCCCCGCCAGGGTCAGGGAGAGACCGGCCAGCACCCCGTAGGCCACCAGGGCCACCAGGTTGAGCGAGAGGACGCGTCGGAGAGAGGTCAGGGGATTGGTGCTGGGGACAAGCAGAACGACCATGCTCCTGAGCTGAGCTACTGCTTTTGAGGGAGGCTAGACCCGGCAACCCTGGAGGGAAGGGTCAGCCCCTGGCAGGGTCACCCCATCAAGATCCGCCACGGTCTCCCTCAGCCAGCAGGCAGTTCCGGATCCAGCTCCACCCGGTTGCGGCCCGCCTGCTGGGCGCGATAAAGCCCCCATCCACCCGCCGGAACCAGGCCTCCGCCGGCTCCAGCGGCCGCCGCTGCGCCACCCCGAAGCTGGCGGTCACCGTGCCCATGCCCTCGAGGGGGGTCTCCGCCACCAGCCGCCTCAGGGTCTCCGCCAGCCGGCGCGCCTCCTCGCCGCCCATCGTCGCCAGCGCCGGCACTGCGGTCAGCGCGACAGGAGCTGCCTAGCTTGCAGCCATGGCCAAGGGCTGGCAGTCACAGCTGGAGCGCTGGCGGCAGGCGGGACTGATCGAGCCCGCCACCGCCGACGCCATTCAGGCCTGGGAGCAGGCCCAGCCCCAGCAGACGCGCCTGCAGGCGCCGGTGCTGGTGACCATCGCCCTGGGGGGCGTGTTGGTGGCGGCCGGGCTGCTGCTGTTCGTGTCCACCCACTGGGAAGCCCTGGCGCCGGGGCAGCGGTTCGGGCTGCTGCTGGCCCTGGTGGTGGGGCTGCACGGGGGCGGTGCCGCGGTGGAGGAACGCTTTGCGCCGCTGGCGGTGGCCCTGCACGGCGTGGGCACGGTGACCCTGGGGGCCGGCCTCTTCCTGGCGGCCCAGATCTTCCACCTGGAGGCCCACTGGCCCCTGGGCCTGCTGCTCTGGGCCATCGGCGCCGGCCTGGGCTGGGGCCTGCTGCGCCAGTGGCCGCAGCTGGCGGTGCTGGCGCTGTTGGTTCCGGGCTGGCTGGGCAGTGAGTGGGCGGTGGCCGCGGAGGGGGCCACAGCGGGATTCCAGCGGAGTTCGAGCGATCCCACAGCCCTGGCGGTGCCGGCGGCGGGCCTGCTGCTCACCAGCCTCAGCTACCTGGGGGCACCGCTGGGGAGCGGCCCCACCTCCGCGGCGCGGCGGGTGCTGCTCTGGATCGGTGGGCTGGGGCTGCTGCCCGCCGCCCTGTTTTGGCTGTTCGTCAGCCTGTCGATGGGGCCCTGGGTTCTGGGGAGCCAGTCCGCGACGGCCCTGCCCCTGCCGCTGGCCCTGGCCGGCTGGTGCCTCGCCCTGGGCGGGCCGCTGCTGCTTGGTTGGCTGCTGCGGGGCGCCCGGATCGCCCCCCTGGGGGTGGCGATCGGCTGGCTGCTGGTGAGCCTGGTCGCGGGCGGCGGCGGACGCTTCGATCCCGGCCTGTTCACCTACCTCTGGTGGGCCGTGGGTGGCCTGCTGCTGCTGGCCTGGGGCGTGGCCGAGGGCCGCAGCGAGCGGATCAACGTGGGGATGGCCGTGATCGGCCTCGACGTGCTGGCCTTCTACGTGTCGCAGGTGATGGACGCCCTAGGCCGCTCCGCCAGCCTGATCGGCCTGGGGGTGCTGTTCCTGGGGGGCGGCTGGGGGCTGGAGATACTGCGCCGCCGGCTCCTGGCCCGCGCCGTGCGCCCGGAGGCCCCATGACCGCCTTCGGCCGTCCGGGATGGCGCCGGGGCGTGGCGCTGGCCCTGCTGCAGGGCGGACTGCTGCTGAGCCTGGCGGGCCAGCTGCTGCTGGATCGGGCCAGCCGCCCCCGGGGCTGGATCCGCACCGAGCCGGTGGATCCCCACCTGCCGATCCGGGGCCGCTACGTGGATCTGGCCCTCGTGGTCCCCGCGCCGACAGGACTGAGCGAGGCCGGCCACTCCGGCGCCCCGGTGGTGCTGCGCGCCGAGGGCGGCCAGGTGCGGGCCGAGCTGGCCGGTGCCTCAAGCCCCCGCGCCCGCAGCCTGCAGGCGTTCCCTCAGCCCAGCTGGGGGCAAGGCCCCGGGCCCGCGGCAGCCCGGCTCTGGCGCCTGGAACCCCGCGTGGCCTTCTTCATCCCGCCCGACGTGCCGGATCCCTCCCGCCGCCCGCCGGGCGAGCAGCTGTGGGTGGAGGTGACCCTGCCGGCGGAGGGCCCGCCGCGGCCGATCCGGCTGGGGGTGAAGCGGGAGGGTGGGCCGATCACGCCCCTGGCGCTGCGCTGAGGAGGCGGCTCAGGCGCGGACTCCGGCCTGGGCGGCATCGCGGATGGCCACCAGGCGCCCCATCGCCTCCACCAGCACATCGAGGGCCACATCCTCGGCGGAATTGGGGTCGGCGAAGCCGAAGGGATTGTCGATATCGGCGATCAGACGGATCAGGAAGATCAGCAGGAAGGCAATCACGAAGATGAAGAAGATCGCCTCGAGGATGGTGGTGGTGGCCATGAACACCAACCCGGTGCAGAGCAGGGCGGTGCTGGCATAGGCCAACCAGTACACCAGGGGGACGAAGGAGGTCTGGCGGATCGTGTCGATGCGGTTGATCAGCTTCAGCAGGCCACCCATCTCCGCCATCAGCCGCGCCTGGAGGGTGGCATTGCCCTGGAGCAGCACGGCCGCCTCCACAGTGGCCGCATGGCACTGGTGAAACTGCAGCAGCAGCTCCCGGGTCGAGAGGCGCTCCAGCAGCCAGGCGAGCAGGGCGTCGGCGAAGGCGGCCACCGCCATGAGCGGCCTGTCCACGACAGCCGCGGGATTGTGGGCGGGAATGGCCTGGATCTCCAGGCTCAGCACCTCCAGACCGGTGGCCAGCTCACCGGGGAGCCGCTCACTCTCCTTGAAATCCGACAGCACGCCATTGAGCAGGAAGCCCAGCAGGAACACCGTGGAGGCCACCAGGGAGGTGAACAGGGGATTCACCTGAATGGGCTCAAGGCCCAGGTGGTGCACGAGCAGCTTGGCCAGGCCGATCAGGAGCACCAGCAGCAGCACCTTGAGCAACTTGAGCGCCCGGCGGCGTGCGGCCTCACGGCGGCGCCGCCGGCTGTAGGCCGCGAAATCGGCGAGGGACTGGAGCGACAGGGTGGGCGACGGCCTTGGTGGCGGCAGGTCTACCACCACCGCGATCATTCAGCAGGTATTCGGCCTCACGGTGCAGCCGCCGGTTCCGTGGCCAGGCGGGCCAGGTAATCGTCCAGGCGACCGGCGTTGATCCAGCCGGTGGCGATCGTCTTGCTGTGGCTGTGGCTCACCCGGCCCCGGTGGATGTGGGAGAGGCCCGCCGGGAAGATCACGAGCTTGCCCCGCTCCGCCTCCTCGTGGTGCTCCTGCCAGTGGAACTCGGTGCCGCCCTCCGGCAGGGTGTCGCAGTAGAGGATCCAGGCCAGCACACGGCGAATCGGCTCCGTGGCCTCGTCGCTGGTGGTCCAGTCGCAGTGCCAGCTGCGGAAGCCCTCGCCGGGGGCGTAGCGCTGCAGGTTGAAGATCGGGTTCACGAACAGACTCTGCTCCGGGCAGCACTGGCGCAGCAGCGGCCGCTCCTGCAGGTAGCGGTTGAGGCCCGCCGTCACGCCGCGCAGGATCACCTCGGCCAGGGCGAAGGCCTCCGGATCGGAGCGGTCGATCGCCACCAGGCTGATGTCTGTGGAGATCTTGGCGGGTACGGCCGCGGATTCGCCCCCAGCGCCCGCGTCGGGGCCGAAGGCGACGCCCGGGCGCTGCAGATCCAGGCGGCGATCGAAGAAGGCCATCACCCCGTCGGCCAGGGCCTCGAAGCCGGCGTTGCGGTAGCTGGCGATCAGGCGCATGGCTGGCTCCAGGGGATGGCCACCACCGACTCCAGGCTCTGCCAGCAGCTGCGGTCTCCCACCAGCCGCTCGGCCAGCCCCACCCGCTCCAGGGCCTCCGCCACGGCCTCCAGCGGCGGTGCAGCGGAGGGCCCCAGGGGCAGCGCCAGCACCTGTTGCTCGGCCGGGTCGGCCAGCAGCTGCAGGTCAAGGTCGTCGAGCACCCGCTCGAAGTAGATCCGCCGCATCCGCCCCGTCAGAGCCGGGCCGAGGGCGGCCGCGAAGGCCTCCAGCCCCTGCCGATCGCCGCTGCAGCCGCAGTTCAGCGAGAGCCAGATCAGCAGCTTGGCCCAGGCCTCCGGGGTCCAGAGCGGCTGAAAACTCTCGCGGTGCTGGCGCACCAGCTCGCCGATCGCGAAGTCGAACAGGGTGGCCTGCAGGGCGGCCGGGTCAGGGGTTGGGCTGCTCATGCCTGCCATCTTCCCCGCCACCGGGCAAACTGCGGGGGCATGCGCCTGTCGCACCATGGCCCTGGACCTCAACGATCCCGATCTGGAGTTCTCCGATCTGGTCGACGCCTACCTGAGCTGGGTGCTGGCCGTGATCAACGACGAGAAACTGGAGGGTGAGGAGAAGCTGCTCACCGACGAGATCGCCGAGGATGCCCTCAACGCCATGCGCTTCCTGCCCGGCGAGGTGACCGCCGCGATCGAATCCAGCCTGGCCCGCGTCTACGACGTGGATCCCGACGAACTGGCCTCGCTGCTGTTCCCCGAGGACTGAGCGTCCCGGAGGACGGAGCTCCCAGCCCGTCCCGCGGGTGAGGCGGCCGTGAGCGACTACATCCTCGGCACCCATGACGCCGAGCTGGCCCGGCTGCAGCTGCAGCATGCGCTCTGGCGGCCCGCCGCCCAGGCCGCCTGGCGGCGGGCCGGCCTCGGCCCCGGCCAGCGGGTGCTCGAACTGGGGGCCGGGCCGGGCCTCGCGGCCCTGGAGCTGGCCCGCGCCGTGGGTCCTGCGGGCCGGGTGCTGGGCCTGGAGCTCAGCCCGGCCTACGTGGCCGCCGGCCAGGCCGTGGCCGAGCGTGAGGGCCTCGAACAGCTGGAGCTGCGCCGCCACGATCTGCGCACGGATCCCCTGCCGGCCGAAGGCTTCGATCTGCTCTGGTGCCGCTGGGTGGCGATGTTCCTGCCCGAGCTGGAGCCGCTGCTGGACCAGCTGGCGCCGGCCCTGCGGCCCGGGGGCACCGTGCTGTTCCACGAGTACCTGCACTGGGACACGTTCGGCCTGCATCCCCACGGGGCGGCGATCCGGCGCTTCGGCCAGGCGGCGCAGCGCAGCTTCCGGGAGGCGGGCGGCGATCCGGACGTGAACCGGCGCCTGCCCGCCCTGCTGGCCCAGCGGGGCTTCCAGATCCAGGAGCTGCGGCCGCTGCCGGTGCTGGGGCAGGCCGGCTCGATGGCGGCGCAGTGGATGGGCTCCTTCGTGGCGGTCTACGGCGAGCAGCTGCAGCGGCTGGGCCTCTGGAGCGCGGCCGATGCCGCCCAGGCCGCCGCCGAAGTCAGCGAGGCCCAGCGCGCTGCCGGCAGCTACTGGATGGGACCCACGCTCCTGGAGCTGCGGGCGACAAAGTAGGTCTTATGCCCTGGACCACCGCCGACATCCCCGACCAGAGCGGTCGGATCGCCCTGATCACCGGCGCCAACAGCGGCCTGGGCCTGGAAACCGCCCGGGCCCTCTCGGCGCGGGGGGCCACGGTGCTGCTGGCCTGCCGCGATCCCCGCCGCGGCGAGCAGGCCCGCCAGGAGCTGCTGCCCCAGGCCCGCGCCGGCCTGGAGCTGCTGACGCTCGACCTGGCCGACCTGGCCAGCGTGGCCGCCGCCGCCGAGCGGGTGCAGCGGGAGTTCGGCCGGCTGGATCTGCTGATCGCCAATGCCGGCGTGATGGCTCCGCCGCGGCGCCTCACCCGCCAGGGCCACGAGCTCCAGTTCGGTGTGAACCACCTGGGCCACTTCGCCCTGGTGCGGCTGCTGCTGCCCCTGCTGGCGCAGGCCCCCGGCGCCCGGGTGGTGGGCGTCAGCTCGGGCGCCCACTACTTCGGCCGCATCGCCTTCGACGACCTGCAGGGCGAGCGCCGCTACGACGCCTGGGCCGCCTACGCCCAGAGCAAGCTGGCCAACGTGATGCTGGCCCTGGAGCTGCAGACGCGGCTTGAGGCCGCCGGCAGCGGCGTGCTGTCGGTGGCGGCCCATCCGGGCCTGGCCCGCACCAACCTGCAGCCGGCCTCCGTGGCGGCCCGCGACTCCCAGCTGGAGGCCCTGGCCTACCGGCTGATGGATCCCCTGTTCCAGAGCGCGGCCATGGGCGCGCTGCCCCAGCTGCACGCCGCTACCGCACCGGAACTTCCGGGCGGCAGCTTCTTCGGCCCCGGCGGCCTGGCCAACCTGCGGGGCTGGCCGGTGCCCTGCCGCATCGCCCCGGCGGCCCTGGTGACCAGCGATCGCCAGCGGCTGTGGGAGGTGAGCGAGCAGCTCTGCGCCGCGGCGGGGCTGGAGCTGCCGGGCTGGCCTGCCGGCTGACCATCGTCGGCCTGTTGATGCCCAGCGCCACTCACCTCAGCCATCCAGCCCTGTGTGACGCTCCCATTCCGTCACCTCAGCGCGATACTCCTGCCACTGACGACGGCGCAGGCGTTCGTAGGCGCTGCAGAACGCTTCACCGAGGGCGGCTCGCAGCACGGCATCCTGACCAAAGGCCTCGAGGGCTTCACCCAGATCGCTGGGCAGATGGCCGAAACCGGGAGACTGCAGGGGCTCAGCAAAGTTGTCATTGTCGTGGCGCGGGCCTGGTGAGAGCTGGCGCTCGATCCCATCGAGGCCCGCAGCCAGCACGGCGGCCTGGAGGATATAGGGATGGGCGGCACCATCGGGGAGGCGCAGTTCCAGGCGTTGGTCGTCAGGAATGCGCACCATGTGGGTGCGGTTGTTGCCGGTGTAGCTGATCCCAGCCGGCGCCCAGGTGGAGCCGGAGGTGGTGGGGGGTGCCGACAGTCGCCGGTAGCTGTTCACGCTGGGGTTCGTGAGACAGCACAGGGCCGGGGCATGGGCCAGCAATCCCGCCAGGAAGTGATAGGCCAGCGCCGACAATCCCAGCGCGCCGCCTGGATCGTGAAAGAGATTGCGGCCGGCCTGGGCCGTGCCGGCGGCACCCCAGAGCGACAGATGGGTGTGGCAGCCATTGCCGGTGCGATGGGCAAAGGGCTTGGGCATGAAGCTGGCGCGCAGCCCCTGCTCCTCCGCCAGCGACTTCACCATCACCTTGAAGAAGGCGTGGCGATCGGCCGTGGTGAGGGCATCGGCGAAGGTCCAGTTGAGTTCAAACTGACCGTTGGCATCTTCGTGATCCGCCTGGTAGGGCCCCCAGCCCAACGCCTCCATCGCCTCCAGCAGCGGCGCCACCAGGGGGTAGTGACGCATCAGGGCGAGCTGGTCGTAGCAGGGCTTCTGCTGGGTGTCGGCGCGATCGGCGGGCGCCTCACCGCTGGGATCCAGCAGAAAGAACTCGGCCTCCACCCCACTGCGCAGCTCGAACCCCAGGGCCTGGGCCCGCTCCTGCTGACGGCGCAGCAGGCGCCGGGGGCACTGGGCCATCGGCTCGCCATTCAGCAGCAGCTCCGTGGCCACCCAGCCCACCTCGGGCTGCCAGGGCAACGGCATCAGGCTGGCGGGATCGGGCACCGCCATCACATCGCCATCGGCCGGAGTCAGGTCGAGCCAGGCGGCGAAGCCCGCAAACCCGGCACCCGCGGTGGCCATCCCCTCCACCGCTGAGGCCGGCACGAGCTTGGCCCGCTGCACGCCGAACAGGTCGGTGAAGGACATCAACAGAAAGCGGAGGCCCCGCTCTTTCATCAGGCCAGCGAGATCAGCCATGGACGCTCTGCAAGGAACAACAACAAGAACAAGGAGCCGGGACCGTCAGCCGGCGAGGAGCTGATCCACGACCTGGCGCAGCTGCTGCTGTTCCGGTGGGCTGCTGTGGGGATTGCCGGCGCGATGGCCCAGGATCGACGCGATCACGTGCAACTGGGCGCCGGGGATGGCGGCGGCATCGGCAGCCAAATCATCCGGCGTGAAGTAGAGATCGTGGCTACCAGCCACGATCGCCGTGCGGGCCTGAAGGCCTCCCAGCACGGCCTCCAGATCACCGCCAGCGGCCACATCGTGGGCCATCCAGGTATCCAGCATGGCGATCAGATCGCGGGGATCATGGCGCTGGTAGTGGGGCAACCACTGGCGCTCCACGTGCTCCTCCATCGGCTCGGCGATGGTGCGGAAGAAGGGCTGACTGGCGGCCCAGCTAGCGTAGATCAGGGCGTAGGTGCGCAATCCCTGGTCGGGGGTGGCCTCGAATCCCTCGCCGTTCCAGTGGCGATCAGCCGTGAGGGCCTGCCGCAGGCTGAGGCAGAAGAGGCGGTTGTGGGGGGAGGTGCGGGCACTGCCGCACACACAGCAGATCCGCTCCACCAGCTCGGGATAGTCCACGGCCCACTGGTAGGCCTGCTGGGCGCCCATCGACCAGCCGTAGATCAGGGGGAGCCGTTCCACGCCGAACAGCTCCGCCAGCAGCTGCCGCTGGGCGGCCACATTGTCGTGATGACGGACGATCCAGCCCTGCTCGGCCAGGCCCATGGCTCCGTGGCTGGGGCTGCTGGAGGCTCCGTTGCCGAACATGCCGGCGATCACGATGCACCAGCGCTCGGGATCGAGCACCGGCCCCGCCAGCCAGGCCAGATCCTCCGGCCGGGCGCCGTAGGAGGTGGGCACCAGGATCAGGTTGGAGCGATCGGCGTTGAGGGCACCGATCTGCAGATAGCTGATCTGGGCGTCGGGGATGGTGTGGCCGCAGGCCAGGGGCCAGGGGCCCAGGGCGTGCTCCTGCCGCTGGACGCGGGGGAGCGGAACGGTGACGGTGCTCATGCCGGCAGGCCCAGGGCCGGCAGCTGGGTCAGCAGCTGCCGGTGCACCTGCAGGTAGCCGTGGTCGAGGTGCTTCAGGTGGGGGGCGATGTGCCCATGGGCCGCCGGCAGGGCGTGGAAGGGCAGCGAGGCGTAGAGGTGGTGCTCGGCGTGGAAGGGCATGTTCCACATCAACCAGCGCACCGGAGCGCTGGTGAGGGTGGTGCGGGTGTTGGCGGTGCCATCGCTGCTGAAACTGCAACCGGTGTGCTCCGCCAGCAGCACAAAGCGCAGGAAGGGCTGTCCCAGCGCCAGCGGCAGCAGCCAGTACCAGAGCAGAAAGCCGTTGCCGCCGATCAGCGACAGCGCCGCCAGCACCGCATAGACGCTGCACTGCAGCCAGATGGAGCGGCGCACCTTGGGGATCAGCTCGGCGTTGAGATAGGGCACCGCCGAGAGGTCACCCCAGAGCAGCCGGGCGGTGCCCCGCAGCTTGCCGGTCCACCAGTTCCAGCCGCTCAGCTCCAGCAGGTAGCCAACGGGAGTGGTGGGCAAGGGATCCTCCAGCTCGGGATCCAGCCCCGGCTGGTGGGCATAGCGGTGGTGCCACTGGTGGTAGCGGCGGTAGGCGGTGGCGTTGTAGAAGCTCAGCAGACCCAGCAGCCAGGCCGCCGCATCGTTGGCCCAGCGGCTCTTGAAGGCGGTGCGGTGGCTGCACTCGTGCAGCCCGGCAAAGCAGGTGGCCAGGCCCACGCCGCCCAGCAGCAGGCCGACCAGCCGCAGGGCCAGCGGCCAGCCGGACTGGGCCCACACCAGGCCGCCGGCGGTGATGGTGACCAGGTGGCTGAGCAGGCGCAGGGCGGCCGGCCCGTTGCGCAGCTGGTTGAGGTCGGCCAGCGCCTGACGGGGAATCAGGCCGGAGCTGGCGGCGACAGGGGCAGTCAAGGAGGGTGGGCAGGACTGGATCCAGTCCACCAGCGGATGGGCCCGGCTTCGGTAGGCAATGGCACCGTTGCCGCCATCGCCCCCCTCGCCCCCCCCCCCCGCCGTGGCGGGCGTTGCGGGGGGGCTGCCAAGATTGCGCTCTGGAACCGCTGCAGCCGTTGATGGCCACCACCGATCCCCGCCGGCAGGCGATGGTGGATTCGCTCCGCAGTCGCTACGAGGAGGCCGAGCAGCAGCACGACGTCGAGGCCAAGCAGGCCCTGTTCAAGGAGGCGGTGTACCTGGGCATCCAGCCCGAGGAATTCACCCAGGCCAGCTGACGGTGCCTGCCCCCCTGCTGCTGTTCAGCCTCTGGGGGTTTGCTGGCGATCTGACCGCGGCCAGCGCCCTGGCCCGAAGCCATGGCTTCGACGGCCTGGAGGCCAACCTGGCCCACCCCGCCCTGGCGGCCCTCGAGCCTGGGGCCGTGGCCCAGCAGCTGGCGGCGGCCGGCCAGGCCCTGGTGCTGGAGCTGCTCACCGGCGGCGACTACGTGCCCCGGCTGGACTGCACCCCGGCCCAGCACCTGGAGGAGCTGGAGCGGCAGCTGGCGGTGGCGCCGGCCCTGGCGCCGCTGCGGATCACGGTGCTCACCGGCAGCGACAGCTGGCCCTGGCCGGTGCAGGAGCGCTTCTGGGGCCGGGCCCTGGAGCTGGCTGCCGCCTGCCCGCTGCCGGTGAGCTTCGAAACCCACCGCTCCCGCAGCCTCTACAGCCCCTGGTTGATCGGCTCCTACCTGGAGGTCTTCCCGCAGCTTCGGCTCACCGCCGATCTCAGCCACTGGTGCGCGGTGGCGGAACGGCTGATGACCCCCGAGCTGGAGCCGGTGCGGGCGATCGCCTCGCGGGTGGATCACATCCATGCCCGGGTGGGCCATGCCCAGGGCCCCTCGGTGGGCCATCCCTTCGCGCCCGAGTGGGCCGAGGCGTTGGCGGCCCACCGGCGCTGCTGGCAGCTGTTCGCCCGGGAGCGCTCGGCCGCCAGCCAGGGGTCGTTCACGATCACCCCGGAATTCGGCCCCGACGGCTACCTGCCGCTCTTGCCCTTCACCCGCCAGCCCGTGGCCGATCTGCTGGAGATCAATGCCGCCATGGCGGCGTGGCTGCAACGCCAGGTGCCGTGGTGAGGCCCTCGGGGGCCAGGTCGTCGAGCGCCATCCAGCTGACATAGAGGGCCTGCCACTGGAGGATGCGCTGCTCCAGGCGGTGGGCAGGCCCTGGCTGCAACCCACTGGCGTAGCCGCGTTGGGCCGATTCCACCAGACGCCGGTCTTCCTCCAGGAAGCGCTGCATCTCGGCCATCCAGGCCTCGGCGCCGTCGGCGTGCTGCTCCAGGCCCAGCAGCCACACCTCCATCCGGCAGCGATCCAGGGCTGAGGCCTCCGGCAGGAAGCTGATCAGGGCCAGACGGCCATCGGGCCAGAGCAGCAGGTGGGTCCAGGGGGCCAGGCCGAAGGTGAAGAAGGTGCCGCCCTCGCCCCAGGGGGTCGCCAGCAGGGTGCCGTGGCGGCTGAGGCCATGGCGGTAGTGGCGCACCGGCCCCTGCTCACGGTGCAGGGTGCTCGGGTGGGCGATCGCCACGTGGTAGTCGTCAAGGGTGTTGTCGTGGGCCACCTTCCAGTTGCAGGCCAGGGGCCGCTGCTGCCGCGCCAGGAGCTGTCGGGGTTGGTCCCAGAGCGCGCCGGCCTCCGCCAGGACCAGATCCAGCTGTTGCTCCAGGGGCACCGGTTCGGGCCCGAGGGCCACCCAGATCAGCGGACCCAGCTGCCGGCAGGGCAGCTCCGCCAGGGGCCAGTCGTCGCGGCGGAAGGGCTCGAGGAACTCCCCCTCCCGGGCCGCCGCCCGCAGCTGACCCTGCAGGTCGTAGGTCCAGCCGTGGTAGGGGCAGATCAGGCGCCGGCACGGCTGGGCAGGGCCGTCGCCCTCCAGCAGGGCCACGCCCCGGTGGGGGCAGCGGTTGAGAAAGGCCCGGGGCTGCTGGGGCCCCTCGCCGTCGGCCGGGCGGGTGATCAGCAGCGGCAGCTCGAGCAGCTCACGGGCCAGGGCCTCGCCGCTGCCCAGCTCAGCGGTGGCGGCCACCGGGTGCCAGCAGTGGCCGGCGTAGTGGCTGCGCTCCCGCTGGGCAACGGCCGCAGAGCCGTAGACCCATCCGGGCAGAAAGCGGGCAGCGGGCAGCGCCAACGGGGGGCCTCGCAGGTGATGGGATCAGGTGGGGAGGGCAGGCTCCAGGCCGCGCAGGCACTGGGCCAGCTCCTCGCGCAGGTCGAGGAAGGGGCGGGAGAGCCGCAGCTGGCCCATGGCGGAGCGGTCGAGATCGACGGCCACGCTGCGCACGATCCGCCCCGGAGAGGGGGCCATGATGTGCACTTGGCCGGCCAGCAGCAGGGCTTCCTCGAGGTCGTGGGTGATCAGCAGCGCCGTCAGGCCGGTGCGCTGCCACAGGTGGTAGAGAAACTCCTGCATCGACTCGCGGATCTGGATGTCGAGGGCGCCGAACGGTTCATCCAGCAGCAGCAGTTTCGGCTCGGCAGCCAGGGCCCGGGCAATGGCCACCCGCTGCTGCATGCCGCCGGAGAGTTCCCGCGGCAGCCGCCGGGCCGAATCGGCCAGGCCCACCACCTCCAAGAAGTAGGCCGTGCGCTCGCGAATCTCCTGGCGGCTGCGCCGTTGCAGTTCCATGCCGAAGGCCACGTTCTGCGCCGCCGTGAGCCAGGGGTAGAGGCTGTACTTCTGGAACACCATGCCCCGATCGGAGCCGGGGCCAGTGATCGGGCGGCCATCGAGACTCACCACGCCGGAGCTGGGGGAGTCGAGGCCGGCGATCAGGCGCATCACCGTGGATTTGCCGGAGCCAGAGCTGCCCACCAGGGCCACGAACTCACCAGCGTTCACGTCGAAACTCACGTTGCGGAGCACCTCTTTGCGCTGGGCTCCGTAGCCGAAGCTCTTGCAGAGATTGGCAATCTGGAGATGCATGGTGGTGTGCTCAGGTGGCCCAGGCGCAGGCCCGACGCATCAGGGCGCGGAAGCCCAGATCAATCACCAGGCCAATCAGACCAATCACAATCAGACCCATAAAGATCTCATCGGTTTTCAGGAAGCGCTGGGCCAGACTGATGCGCTTGCCCAGACCCTCTGTGGCCGCCACCAGTTCCGCCACGATCACCAGATTCCAGGCCGAGGCCATGTTGATCCGGTAGGTGTCGAGAACCTGGGGGGCGATGAAGGGGGCCACCACCCGGGTGAGGATCGGCAAACCACGCCCCCCGAGGGTCAGGGCGGTTTCCACGAGCTCCCGGGGGACGAACTTCACCGCATCCATGATCATCAGCGTGTTGAAGAAGAAGGTGCCGATGAAGATCAGCAGCACCTTCGGCAGCTCCTCCAGGCCGAAATAGATGATCAACAGCGGGATGAAGGCGGGAGCCGGCATGTAGCGGATCAGGCCCATCAGGGGCTCCAGCAGGCGGCAGATCACCACGTTGGTGCCCATGGCGATGCCCACCGGCAGGGCCAGGCCAGCCGAGAGGGCAAAGCCGATGAACACCCGCTGGATGCTGGCGGCGGCATCCTTAAGCAGCAGGCCACTGCTCCACTGCTGCTGCCCGGCCTGCCACACCGCTTGCGGGGAGGGCAGGAAGAGCTTGTTCACCGTGCCGCTGGCGGCGATCAGGAACCACAGCAGCAGAACGATGCCGATCCCCAGGATGCCGAGGGCCCAGGGATGCCGGATCAGACGACGGAACGCAGGCATAACCAGGGGCTGCAGGTCTTATTTGGCGTTGTTCACAAACGTGGGGTTGAGCAACTGGCTCAGATCCGGCTTCTTCTTGGCCAGGCCCACCTCCACCAGGAAGGCGCTGATCTGCTCCGCCGCATAGGGGAGCGAGATCATGGTGGTGCCGGGCTTGAAGTTGGCCCGGTTCTGCTCCAGGGTCTGAATCGTGGTGCCGGCGTCGTAGGCCTTGAACTCCTGCTCCGACACCCCCGAGCGCGCCACCAGGATCGGCAAGGTGGCTGCCGGATCCTTCTTCATCAACTGCAGGGTGGCAAACCAGGCATTCACCACCTGCTGAATCGCCTCGGGATTCTTCTCCACAAACTCGCGGCGGCACACCAGCAGGTCGCTGATGGCGCCAGGGTGATCGCTGGAGGTGACGAGGGCCTTGCTACCGGCCCGCTTGAGGGCCTGGGTGGTGAAGGGGGCATAGACACCCACGGCATCCACCTGGCCCGCCGCGAAGGCAGCGGCAGCGGCACCGGTTTCCAGGGGAACAAAGGTGATGTCACTGGCCTGGAGGCCGCCCTCCTTGAGCACCTTCAGCAGCAGGTAGTGATCCACCGTGCCCTCCTCGGCCGCCACCTTTTTGCCCTTGAGATCGGCCACGGATTTGATGCCCTCGGCCACGATGATCTGGTCGTTGCCGGTGGAGTAGTCGTTCTGCAGAACCACCTGCAGATCGGCGCCACCAGCGACCGAACTGATGGTGTCATTGAGGGTCTGGCTGTTGCAGTCCAGCTGGCCCGCATTGAGGGCATTGATGCTGTCGAGGTAGCCGTCAAACCACTGCAGCTTGGCGCTCACACCGGCGGCGCCGAACAGCCCCTTGGCCTCGGTGACCGCCCAGGGGAACCAGCCGGGCCAGGCGCTGTAGCCGATGCGCACGGCGGGACCTTCGCTGGCTGGCTTCTGACAGGCGGTGAGCAGGCCGGCGCCGAGGGCCGTGATCAGGGCCAGGGCCTTGAGACGCCGGCGGCGGGCCGGAGCTGGGCTGGTCGGAGCTGAGCTGGAACGGTGGGAACGCAGCATGGCAAACAAGCGGTGGAAGTCGTGCAGTCAGCGGGTTAAGGACAGGGCGCGGGTATAGCGCTCCAGTGGCTCAGAAGAACTCCAGGTAGCGAGCCTGCTCCCAGTCGGATACGGCCGAGTGGTAGGCCTCCCATTCGCCCCTCTTGTAGTCGACGAAGGCCTCGAACATGGCATCACCAAATACGGTTCGCGACAGCGGATCAGCGGCAAAGGCGTCCACCGCCTCCCCCAGGGTGCGCGGCAGCCGATGCAGGCCCCGTTCGGCCCGCTCCTCAGCGCTGAGGGTGTAGGCATTCACCAGGTTGGGCGGGCCTGGATCCAGCTGCTCGCGGATGCCTTCCAGCCCGGCGGCCAGAATCATCGCAGCCCCCAGATAGGGGTTGCAGGAGATGTCGGCAGCCCGGCATTCCACCCGTCCACCCGGCGAGGGAATGCGCAGCATGTTGGTGCGGTTGTTGTTGCCGTAGCAGATGAACACCGGCGCCCAGGTGAAACCCGACATGCTGCCCTGGGCCACCAGCCGCTTGTAGCTGTTCACCGTGGGGGCGATCACCGCACAGATGGCTGGGGCATGGCGCAGCACCCCGGCGATGAACTGATGGGCCAGCGCACTCACCTGGCCAGGAGCCTTGTCGGCAGTTTCAAACAGATTGGCACCGCTGCTCAGATCCGCCAGCGACATGTTGAAGTGGGCGCCACTGCCGGTGCGATCGGCAAAGGGCTTGGGCATGAAACTGGCGATCAACCCATGCTGGTGGGCGATCTCCTTGGCCATCAGCCTGAAGAAGGTGAACCGATCGGCCATGGTGAGGGCCTCGGCGTAATCGAAGTCGATCTCGAACTGGCCGGGACCGTCTTCATGGTCGAAGGAATACACCCCCCAACCGAGTTCGTTCATGGCGCTCACCAGCTCATCGAGCCAGGGCAGGTTGTCGAGCAGGGTGCGCACGTCGTAGGCCGGTTTGTCCAGCGTGTCGCGTGGACTCAACGGCACCGCCCGCCCCTGGGCATCGCGCCGCAGCACGAAGAACTCGGTCTCGATGCCGAGGTTGAAGCGAAAGCCCATGGCCGCCGCCTGGGCCCGCACCCGGTGCAGGATGTTGCGGCTGCAGGCCTCAAAGGGCTGGCCGTGCAGGTGCAGATCACTGGCCATCCACACCAGCTCCCGCTGCCAGGGCAGCACGGTGGCCGAGGCCGGATCGGGCAGAGCCGCCACCTCGTCGTCGCTCATGTCCTGGGGGATGCCATCGAGGGCCGCCCCGGTGAACAGCTCCGAACCGCGCAGCATCTGGCCCAGATGGCTCAGCGGTACCGCCTTGGCCTTGCAGATGCCGTGCAGATCCACGTAGCTGGCGAGGGCGTAGCGCACCCCCTGTCTCTCGAGATCGCCCCGCAGGGTCTGGACATCGAGGGATTCGCTGCCGCTCATGCCAGCACCATCGCCGGGGTGAGCTGGGCGATCTGCTGGGCCAGCTGCTGGCGCACCCAGCTGTGCCAGGCCTCCAGGCCTTCGCCGGTGCTGGCGGACACGCGGATCACGGTGCAGCGGGGATTCACGGCGCGGATGTGGGCTTCAATCCGCTCCACCTCCACCGGCAGATAGGGCAGCAGATCGGTCTTGGTGATCAGCACACAATCGGCTTCTCGGAACATCACCGGGTACTTGAGGGGCTTGTCATCGCCCTCGGTGACGCTGAGCAGCGCCACCTTGCGGTGTTCGCCGACCTCAAACTCAGCCGGGCACACCAGGTTGCCCACGTTCTCCACCCAGAGCAGATCGAGGCAGGCGGGATCGAGCTGCTGCCTCAGCAGCTTCAGCCCGCCGCTCACCATCGCCGCATCCAGATGGCAGGCGCGACCGGTCGTGATCGGCACCACCGGTACCCCCACCGCCTCCAGCCGCTCGGCATCGAGCTGGGTGGTCATGTCGCCCTCCAGCACGGCCATCGAGAGGTCGGTGGCCAGGGCGGCGAGGCTGCGCTCCAGCAGGGAGGTCTTACCGGCGCCAGGGCTGCTCATCAGGTTGATGCACAGCAGCCGCCAGGCATCGAAGTGTTCGCGGTTGTGCTCAGCCTGGTGCTGGTTGGCGGCCAGCAGATTGAGGCCGAGCGTGTCTTCCAGGGGCATGTGCATGGCAGATCTCAGGAGGGAACAGGCGCGGGCTTCTCAGCTGGAACTGAGGCGGTGAGGGTGTAATCCACAGAGCGGATTCGCAGCTCCCGTCCACTGACGACCTCCTCCATCGGGTGGTCGCAGCAGGGGGAGCGATAGGCCGACTCGGCACTGGGCCGGTAGGTGGCGGAGCAGCACACGCAGCGCCCCACCAGCGGGATGGCCTCAATGCTGAGGCGAGCCCCCTCCAGCCAGCTGCCGCGGATGGCCACATCCCAGGTGGTGACGAGCTGGGCGGGCTCCACACAGGTGAAATCCCCTACCTGGAGATGCACCACCTCGACGCTGGGACTGACGGAGCCGTGCTGTTGCCTCCAGTCCTGCATGGAGAGCAGCAGGCACTTGGTCATGTCGACTTCATGCATCGCTCACCTCCACTTCTGGTCGACATTCATGTTGCAGACGTCGCTGAGCCAGCTGGGCCGCTCCTTCCTGGGCAGCTGACCGCTCACCACCAGATGGGCCATGGTGTCGCAGATCACGCGCGTGGCCATCAACGACGTCATGTCGCTGATGTCATAGGGAGGGGAGACTTCCACCACCTCAAGGCCGCACACGGGAACGTTGCGAACGATCAGTTCCAGCAGCTTGAGGGCCTCCCGAGGCAGCAGGCCGCCCGGCTCAGGCCAGCCGGTGCCGGGCACGAAACCGGCATCGATGCAGTCGATGTCGAAGGAGATGTAGACGCAGTCGGTGCCATCGGTGGCGCGTTCGATGGCGAACTTGGCCGCCGCCTCCAGGCCCATTTCGCAGATGTCGGTGACGGTGAGCACGTTGGTGCCCCGCTCCCGGCAGACCTTCACCCCCTCGCGTGGCACCTGCCAGCCGCCGATCCCCAGTTGCACCAGGTTGTGGGCAGGGGCATTGGCCATGTTGGTGGCATGGAACCACGGGCAGGTATGCATCCGCTCGTCCAGATCGATCTCCTGGGTATCGACATGGCGATCGAAGTGAATGATGCCCACCTTCTTGTCGCCCAGGTGGCGGCAGACACCGCGCACCGTGGGGAAGCCGATGGAGTGATCGCCCCCCAGGATGATCGGGAAGGCTCCACTGGAGAACACATGGGCCACGCCCTTGGAGATCTGGTCGAAACTCTTTTCGTTGTTGGCGGGGATGGTGAAGATGTCGCCGACATCGCAGAGCGTGATCTGCTCCCGCAGATCCACGCCCATCTCGTAGTTGTAGGGCGTGTAGAGGGCCGAGATGCGGCGGATGCCCTGCGGGCCGAAGCGGGTGCCCGGCCGGTAGGTGGTGCCGCTGTCGTGGGGCACACCGAGAATGGCCACATCGAATTCGCCGACGCGGTTCACGTCCTCGATGTAGGGCGCCTTCATGAAGGTGTTGATGCCCGCGTAATGGGGCAGCTCACCGCGCGAGAAGGTGGAGATGCGTCGATCGATGATGCTCTCGGCAGCTTCCAGGCCATAGCGATGGGCCTGGTCCACTTCCTGCTGCCAGCCCGTCAGGGGCAGGGCCCGCTCTTTCTCGAGGGCCCGCAGTCCCTCAGTGGGATGCAAGCGTTCGAACGCCGCCGCAGCGTCTGAATCCTGAGCCATTGTGCTGGAGGGTTGGAGATGGAGCGGTCTCCCGGGCTTTTATCCCTCCGTGCAGCCGGTGAACCCGACCGATACCTCTCGGACCTGACACTCCTGGATCAGGAGCCGGAACCCTAGGCATTCTTTCCGCTCGTTGACTATGGAACTGGGGTCGTGGGGTGGCGGTACCAGGGGATACCGAATCCCATCTCAGTGCTGATGAGAGCCGCTGTGGCTGTGGTCCTGGGCCTGCTGGGCCGCAGGGTTGGACTGATGCTTCGGCTGGTGATGATCTGGATGGGCCTGAGCGGAAGGCGCGAGCCCCAGGGCCAGCGCGGAGAGCACAGCCAGTCCGAAAGTGTGTCGGGACACAGTTCGGGACACAGTGTTGAGCCGGGACAACGGGAAAGGCGTCAGAGGCGGGCGCGACCGTATCGGCGCGGCGGCCCCAACCCGGTGGCCGTTGTTACCGACGGGGCCGGCCTTGCCATCCACCTGATCACCCACCGTGGCGGTTCCGCAACGGCCTGCCCCGCCCGATGGCCAGGGGCGAGGAGAAGCGATGCCCGCTGCCGGGTTCGAACCAGCGACATCCTGCTTGTAAGGCAGGCGCTCTACCGCTGAGCTAAGCGGGCGGTGCGGCCATTCTGCAGGCACACTCGCCCCAGGACCGAGCCGATCGGCATGGCCAGCGGCCGCAGCCACGACCGCACCACCTGGGCCCTGGCCCTGCCCTTCGGGCTGCTGTGGTGGCCCTGGCTCGGTCTGGGCGGTCTGACGGCGGCTGCGGCGGCCTTCCTGGCGGGGGGCCTGCTGCTGTCGCCCGACCTGGACACCCGCTCCAACGCCACCCGCCGCTGGGGTCCGCTGCGGCTGCTGTGGTGGCCCTACCGGCGCCTGCTGCGTCACCGCTCGCTGCTCTCCCACAGCCCGCTGCTGGGCAGCGCCGTCCGGCTGGCCTATCTGGCGGCGGCGGCCCTGGTCCTCTGCCTGCTGCTTCAACCCCTCGGCGGGCCGCCCCCCCAGCGGCTCGCTGCCGCAGCCCAAGGGCTGTGGCAGCAGCAGCGGCCGCTGGTGATCGCGGCCCTGGTGGGGCTGGAGGCCAGCAGCTGGCTGCACCTGATCCAGGACGGCGACCCCCTGCCGAAGACCCCGCGGATCCTGCGGCCGCTGCTGCGGCACCGGCGCCGCCCGCGGCGGAGATGACAGGGTTGCACCAACCCCGCCGCGCCGCCCATGGAGCCCCGCCCCCTCGATCCGGCCGCCCCGTCGCCCGCGGCGGCGGCCGCCAGCCTGGAGGCCCTGGCGGAACTGGTGGCCGTGGTGGACCGGCTGCGGGATCCCGAGACCGGCTGCCCCTGGGACCTGGAGCAGACCCACGCCTCGCTGGTGCCCTACGTGCTGGAGGAGGCCCATGAGGTGGCGGATGCCATCCGCCATGGCGATGACCGCCACCTGGCCGAGGAGCTGGGCGACCTGCTGCTGCAGGTGGTGCTTCACGCCCGGATCGCCAGCGAGGCGGGCCGCTTCGATCTGGAGCAGATCGCCCGGGGCATCAGCGCCAAGCTGATCCGCCGCCACCCGCACGTGTTCGAGGCCGCGGAGGGGGAGCAGCAGGCCAACCGGGGCAGCGGAGGCGACAGTGCGGAGGTCCGGCGCCGCTGGGAGGCGATCAAGGCGGAGGAGGCGGCCAGCAGCAGGCCCGGAGAGGGCAGCCACTCCGGGCCCTCCGCCAGCCCCCTCAGCGATCGGCTCGCCGGCAAGGTGCGCGGCCAGCCGCCCCTGGCCGGTGCCATGACCATCTCCCGCAAGGCCGCCGCGGCCGGCTTCGAGTGGGAGGGGCTCGACGGCGTGTGGGAGAAGGTGCACGAGGAGCTCGATGAGCTCAAGGAGGCGGTGGGCGAAGCCAGGGCCAGCGGCGATCCGGCCCATGCCCAGGAGGAACTGGGCGACGTGCTGTTCACCCTGGTGAACGTGGCCCGCTGGTGCGGCATCGACCCGGAGGAGGGCCTGGCCGGCACCAACCGCCGCTTCCTGGATCGCTTCTCCCGCGTGGAGGCCGCCCTGGGCGGGGAGCTGGGCGGCCGCTCGATCCGCGAGCTGGAGGACCTGTGGCAACAGGCCAAGGCGCAGATCCGGGCCGAAAACGGCTCGCCACCGAGCTGCTGAAACCCTGCCGGCACCCCTCCCTCAATCCGTACAGCTTGTACAGATTCAGGGACGCCACCCTGCGGACAGCACCGCCACCCCTCACTCCTCCGGCAGCTGGGGCCGCGAGCGCCGTTGCCCCTTGATGGCGCCGCGCTGCTTCTTGGCCGCCAGGCGCCGCTCCACCGATCCCCGGCTGGGCTTGGTGGGGCGCCGCGGCGGCGGCGGCGGCCGCAGCGCCTCCTGCAGCAGCTCCACCAGGCGCCGCTGGGCCGCCACCCGGTTCTGCCACTGGGAGCGGTGCTCGCTGGCGGCGATCACGATCGCCCCATCCACCAGCTTTCCCTCCAGCCGCCGCAGGGCCCGTGCCTGGAGGTGCGGCGGCAGGGCCTGGGAGGCCGCCAGGTCGAACACCAGCTCCACCCGCGAGTCGGTGGTGTTCACGTTCTGGCCGCCGGGGCCGGAGCTGCGCGAGAAGCGCCAGCCCAGCTCCACCGCCGGGATGCGCACGGCCGGGGTCACCCGCAGATCGTCGGTGGGGCGCTCGCCGGCCATGGCCCCAGGCTCGCAGAGGCCGGGTGCCGGGGGCGACACCGGCGATGCGCAAATCTGGATGCCAAGCAGCGCCACCAGGGCCCATGGCAGAGCCCGCCCCCGCGTCCAACCCCGCCCCCACGCCCGGCTGGCCCATATCCAGCCCAGGCTGGGTGGACGAGATCTTCGAGGGCGTGCGCTACGGCCTGGAGGGCACGGTGATCGCCGAGCAGGAGTCGCCCTTCCAGCGCGTCACGATCATCGACAGCCAGCGCTACGGCAAGGGCCTGCTGCTCGATGGCTGCTGGATGACGGCCGAGCGCCAGGAGCGGCACTACCACGAGGCCATCGTGCATCCGGCCCTCTGCAGCGCCGCCAGCATCGAGCGGGTGCTGGTGATCGGCGGCGGCGATGGCGGCACCGCCCGCGAGTGCCTGCGCCACGCCGGCGTGCAGCACCTCGACATGGTGGAGATCGACGGCCTGGTGGTGGAGTGGAGCCAGCGGTACCTGCCCGCGATCGGTGGCGGCGCCTGGAGCGATCCCCGCTTCCACCTCACCGTGGGCGACGGCATCGCCTGGGCCGCCAATGCCCCGGATGCCAGCTACGACGTGGTGATCGTGGACGGCTCCGATCCGGCCGGCCCGGCCGAGGGCCTGTTCAACCGCGCCTTCTTCGAGCAGTGCCGCCGCATCCTGCGGCCCGGCGGTGTGTTCGCCACCCAGAGCGAATCCCCCGAGGCCTTCCGCCAGGTGCACCTCGACACGGTGCAGCTGATCCGCGAGGTGTTCGGCCACGCCGATCCGATGTACGGCTGGGTGCCGATGTATCCCAGCGGCTGGTGGAGCTGGACGTTCGCCGCCATCGACGGCCGTCGCTATCTGCAGCCGGATCCCTCCCGTGCCGCGGCCGTCGTCGATGGCTGTGAGATCTGGTCCCCCCGCTGGCAGCGCGGCGCCTTCGACGCCATCCCCGCCGCCATCGAGCGCGCCCTCAACGCATGACCAACCTCTTCGACACCGATTTGTTTGATACAGACGGCGCCATCTACATGGGCAGCCAGCGCGACCCCGCCGGCTGCCGGGTGGGTCTGTTCGGCGTGCCCTACGACGGCACCACCTCCTTCCGCCCCGGCACCCGCTTCGGCCCGGCGGCGATCCGCGAGGTGAGCAGCGGCCTGGAGAGCTACGACCCCCAGCTCGATCGGGATCTCGAGGAGCTGGCCATCGCCGACCTCGGCGCCGTGGAGATCCCCTTCGGCGCCCCCGAGCCGGTGGTGGCGGCCGTGAAGGCCGCCACCGAAGCCGTTCTGGCCCTGGGGCTGAAGCCGCTGATGCTCGGCGGCGAGCACTCGATCAGCTCCGGCGCCGTGGCGGCCGTGGCGGCCCGGCACCCGGAGCTGGTGCTGGTGCAGCTCGATGCCCACGCCGACCTGCGCCACGAATGGCTCGGCGCCCACCACAGCCACGCCTGCGCCATGCGCCGCTGCCTGGAGGTGCTGCCCAGCCAGCAGCTGCTGCAGATCGCCATCCGCAGCGGCACCCGCGAGGAGTTCGCCGAGCTGCGCCAGTCGGGCCGGCTCGTGGCGATCGAGCGCATGGCCGAGGCGCTGCGTCCCCTGCGCGGGCAGCCCCTGTATCTCACCGTGGATCTGGACTGGTTCGATCCGGCGGTGATGGCCGGCACCGGCACCCCCGAACCCGCCGGCTTCCTCTGGAGGGATTTCGCCGCCCTGGTGGAGGAGCTGCGCCACCACAACCTGGTGGCCGCCGATGTGGTGGAGCTGGCGCCCCAGCTGGATCCCAGCGGCGTGAGCAGCGTGCTGGCCGCCAAGGTGGTGCGCAGCCTGCTGTTTCTGCTGGATCGCTGAGCCTGGGAGCCCGGGGGCCTGGATCTCGGAGCCTTGGATCGCTGGGGACCACCGAACGGCGGCCCCTCAGCGCCAGGTCCTCAGTAGGCGCAGCTGCCGCTGGCCCGCTGCTCCCGCAGGCGCTCGTGCTGCTGGCCGATCAGCTGTACCGCCAGGGTCGGGTGGTTGTGCAGCAGGTTCAGGAAGCGCAGCCGATCCAGCTTCAGCAGCTCCACCGGCGTGCGGGCGATGGCGTCGTTGCGGTAGGTGCAATCCCGCCAGACGATGTCCTCGTAGCTGAACAGCTCGCCGGGGCGATAGCAGAGGTGTTCGCCGGCCGGGTTGGTCACCTCCACGATGCCGCGACGCACCGCATAGATGGCATTGGCGGCCTGGCCGCGGCGGAAGATCGGGGCGCCGGTGGGAAACGACAGGCAGTCGCTGTCGACCTGGGCCGCAATCAGGTCAAGCGGCGTGGCCGCCAACAGGGTTGTGGTCAATAACCCACCTCCGCAGTACTCGCTGGTCAGGTGTCAAGGATGGCACCACGGGCAAGCCTTCTGCGATACAACCCGCACAATCCGCCCAGACGATCCGCCGATCCATCGGCTGGAGCGGCCGGTCCGTTGACTGGAACGGCCGAACGGCTTGCTGGCACGGCCAGGCCAGGCCCTGGGAATCGCAGTGGTGACCGCCGCTGCGGGACTCAGGCCACGTCGCTGTGCAGCAGCTCCGCCAGGGCCAGCTGGCGCTCGCCGGCCGCTGCCAGGGCCTGCTGCCCGGCGCCGAGCACCGGCAGGCGCGGAGCCCGGGCGGTCCAGTGGTGGCACCACAGGTCGCCCGCCAGCTCGGGATGGATCGGCAGCTGGCGCAGCTGGCACCAGCCCTGCTCCACGCCGCTGGGGGGCGTGCAGTGGCGGCAGCTGCGGCAGCTGGGGCGGTGACCCATTCCGATCCATGGGGGTTGCCCAAGTTAGGGCGATGGGGCAGGCCCCGCAGCCCGGAAGCCCCAAAGGTGCGGCTTCTCTTCGGGATCGGGAAGCCCAGCGGACAATTCCCGCCGGCACCAGGGGAACGGGCCCAGTCCGTCCTCCATAGGATCCGAACACCTGCCCCGCCGCCGCCATGGCCGAAGCCCAGGCCGCCCCGGCCACGCCCCTGCGGCGCACACCCCTGTTCGAGGCCGCCCGCGCGGCCGGCGGGCGCCTGGTGCCCTTCGCCGGCTGGGAGATGGCGGTGCAGTTCGCGGGGCTGGTGGCCGAGCACAACGCCGTGCGCCAGAGCTGCGGGGTGTTCGACATCTCCCACATGGGGGTGCTCAGCCTGCGGGGTGAGGGCGTCAAGGACGCGCTGCAGGGCCTGGTGCCTAGCGACCTGTTCCGCATCGGCCCCGGCGAGGCCTGCTACACAGTGCTGCTCAACGACACCGGCGGCATCCGCGACGACCTGATCGTCTACGACCGGGGCCGGCTGGCCGCCGGCGCTGACCCCAGCGAGACCGACGAGCTGCTGCTGGTGCTCAACGCCGCCTGCGCCGAGGCCGACACGGCCTGGCTGCGCAGCCAGCTGGAGCCCCAGCGCATCGCCATCGCCGACCGCAAGGGCGACGGGGTGCTGCTGGCCCTGCAGGGCCCCGAGGCTCCGGCCCGCCTGGAGGCCCTGGCCGGCGTCGACCTGGGCGGCCTGCCCCGCTTCGGCCACCGCACCCTGCGTCTGGCCGGCACGGCCCGGGGAGCCGCCGCCGGCGCCAGCGTGTTCGTGGGCCGCACCGGCTACACCGGCGAGGACGGCTTCGAGCTGCTGCTGGAGCGGCCGGCCGGCCTGGCCCTGTGGGAGCAGCTGCTGGCCGAGGGCGTGGTCCCCTGCGGCCTCGGCGCCCGCGACACCCTTCGCCTGGAGGCGGCCATGCACCTCTACGGCAACGAGATGGACGCCGGCACCACCCCCCTGGAGGTGGGCCTGGGCTGGCTGGTGCACCTGGAGATGCCCAAGCCCTTCATCGGCCGGGCGGTGCTGGAGCGCCAGGGCGCCGAGGGTGTGGGCCAGCGCCTGGTGGGCCTTGAGCTGGCGGGGCGGGCCATCGCCCGGCACGGCTACCCGGTGCTCTGGAACGGCGAGCCGGTGGGGGAGGTCACCAGCGGCAGCTGGTCGCCGAGCCTGGGCAAGGCGATCGCCCTGGCCCGGGTGCAGACCGCCGCGGCCAGGCTCGGCACCGAGCTGGCGGTGGAAATCCGCGGCAAGGCGGAGCCGGCCGTGGTGGTGAAGCGCCCCTTTTACCGGCGCGGCTGAAGGCCGACCCAGCGGCCTGCAGCACGGGCCCGATCGATCGGGGTTGATCCGGTCGGTCGGATCGTCCTCGGCTGGACGCAGCCCTGCGGCACGCTGCTGCCGCCGACGGTGCTTCCGCCGACGGTGCTTCCGCCGAAGTGCTGCCGCCGATCGATGCCGATTCGATCGGTTCCGATTCAGACGACCGTCACCAACCCCGTGGCGATATCGAAGGTGGCGCTGTGGATAGCCAGCTTGCCGCTGGACTGGGCCTCCCTGAGCACGGCACTGCGGGCGGTGAGCTGACCGGCCGCATAGCGGCAGTTGCCCGCGATGGCCTTGGTGAGGCTGTCACCGCTCACCAGGCTGGCGCGGATCGGCTTGACCAGCTCCTCGAGCAGGGGGGTGAGCGGATCGCTGCCCATGGCCGCCTTGACGGCACCGCAGCTGCTGTGGCCCAGCACCAGGATCAGCGGCACCTGCAGCACGCTCACCGCGTACTCCATCGAAGCGATCGCCTCATCGAAGGCCGTGTTGCCGGCGCTGCGCACCTGGAAGAGCTCGCCCGAGCCGGAGGCGAAGATGAACTCCGGCGCCACCCGGGCATCGGCACAGCTCAACAGCCCCGCCCAAGGCCGCTGCCCCTGATCGAGAGCACTGGGGTCGATCTGACAGCCGCTCTTGTAGATCCCCGCCTGCAGCCGCATCCGCGCTTCGGGGTCAGGCTCCTTGTCCATGGCCTGCCAGGCCTTGCTGAAACCGCGATTGCGCTCCAGGAGGGCCTGGAGCGGATCGCCGGGCGGATCGCACACCTTCAGCTCCCGGTCCAGCTCCGCTGCCATCGGCTTGGCCGCCCAGGTCGGCGCGTGGGGCAGCTGGCTGAGCGCGAGGCCCCCTGCCACGGTTCCTGTGAGCTGCAGCAAGGCGCGACGGGACAAACTCATGGGGTATTCGATGGGGGATCGGTCCCCCGGCAGCGGTAGCCCCACAGTGCTAGTCGGGTTGTGGGACGGGCACCACGCCGTTCACGCCGGTCCACACATCCCCTCCAGGCCGGGCAGACAGCTGCCCCCCCAACACACACCACCAGCCGCGGGGCACGGGCCCCTATGGGAAACTCGCTGATTCCCCTCGTTTGATCTGATGCGCAGCCACGGGTGCGGCGACCTGCGTGCGGATGCCGCCGGCCAGGCGGTGCAGCTCTGCGGCTGGGTGGACCGGCGCCGCGACCACGGCGGCGTGATCTTCATCGACCTGCGCGACCGCAGCGGCACCGTGCAGATCACCGTGGACCCGGACCTGGGCGCGGACGCCTTCGCCGTGGCCGAACACCTGCGCAACGAGACGGTGATCCAGGTGACGGGCAAGGTGCGGGCCCGCCCCGCCGAATCGATCAACGAGCGCCTGGCCACCGGCGCCGTGGAGGTGCTGGCCAGCGGCATCACCGTGCTGAACAGCGTGAAGGGCAACCTGCCCTTCGCCGTGTCGGTGCACGACGAGGAGAACACCCGCGAGGAGCTGCGGCTGCGCCACCGCTACCTGGACCTGCGCCGCGAGCGCATGAACGGCAACCTGCGCCTGCGCCACCAGGCCGTGCAGGCGATGCGCCGCTTCCTCGAAGACCAGGGCTTCATCGAGGTGGAGACCCCGGTGCTCACCCGCTCCACCCCCGAGGGCGCCCGCGACTATCTGGTGCCCAGCCGGGTGTGCGGCGGCGAGTGGTTCGCCCTGCCCCAGTCGCCGCAGCTGTTCAAGCAGCTGCTGATGGTGGGTGGCCTGGAGCGCTACTACCAGGTGGCCCGCTGCTTCCGCGACGAAGACCTCAGGGCCGACCGCCAGCCGGAATTCACCCAGCTGGACATCGAGATGAGCTTCATGGGCCAGGAGGAGATCCTGGAGCTCAACGAGGCCCTGATCGCCAGCATCTGGAAGGCCGTTAAGGGCATCGAGCTGCCGCGACCCTTCCCGCGCCTCACCTGGCATGAGGCCATGGCGCGCTACGGCACCGACCGGCCCGATACCCGCTACGGCCTGGAGCTCACCGACGTGAGCGACCTGGTGGCCACCATGGGCTTCAAGGTGTTCAGCGGCGCCGTGGCCGCCGGTGGCTCGGTGAAGGTGATCGCGGTGCCCGGCGGCAACGACGCCATCAGCAACGTGCGCATCAAGCCGGGCGGCGACGTGTTTTCCGAGGCCCAGGCCGCCGGTGCCGGCGGCCTGGCCTTCATCCGCGTGCGCGAGGGCGGCGAGATCGACACGATCGGCGCCATCAAGGACAACCTCTCCGAGCAGGCGAAGGCCGAGCTGCTGGAGCGCACCGGCGCTGAGCCCGGCACCCTGCTGCTGTTCGGCGCCGGCGACACCGCCACGGTGAACAAGGCCCTCGATCGGGTGCGCCAGTTCCTGGCCCGCGAGCTGGGCCTGGTGAAGCCCGACCGCGACAACGACCAGTGGAACTTCCTCTGGGTGGTGGATTTCCCGATGTTCGAGTTCAACGCCGACGAGAACCGCCTCGAGGCGCTGCACCACCCCTTCTGCGCCCCCAACGCCGACGACCTCGGCGCCGATCCCGAGCGCTGGGCCGAGACCCTGCCCACCGCCCGGGCCCAGGCCTACGACCTGGTGCTCAACGGCCTGGAACTCGGTGGCGGCTCGCTGCGCATCCACGATTCGGCCCTGCAGCGCCAGGTGCTGCAGACCATCGGCCTGCCCCTGGAGGAGGCCAACCGCCAGTTCGGCTTCCTGATGGAAGCCCTGGACATGGGCGCCCCGCCCCACGGCGGCCTGGCCTACGGCGTGGACCGGATCGTGATGCTGCTGGCCGGCGAGGAGTCGATCCGCGACACGATCGCCTTCCCGAAGACCCAGCAGGCCCGCTGCCTGATGACCGGCGCCCCCGGCGGGGTGTCCACCAGGCAGCTGGAGGAACTGCACGTGGCCAGCACCTGGGTGGAGGACGAGGACTGAGGCGGCGCGGGCCGATCCGGCGTGAGGGGGCGATCGTCGGCGCGATCCCGAACACAAACCCTGGATTTGCACCACCTTCTCAACTGAGACCCGAGCCTGGGACTGTTCCCCGTTCCTCCAGGTCCGGTGCCCCAGACCGCTTCCCGCACCGAGGACAGCCCCAGCCCGCGCCGCGGCAGCCCCGATCTGGTGCGCCTCTATCTGCAGGACATCGGCCGGGTGGAACTGCTCAGCCAGGAGGAGGAGCTCACCCTGGCCCGCCTGGTGCAGGGGCGGGAGCGGCTGCTGGCGGGGCGGGGCGGGCTGGCCGCCGGCACCCCGGCCCTGGCCCGGCTGATCGACCTGGAGGACGGCCAGCGGCGCCTGGCCTCCCAGCTGGGCCACTGGCCCAGCGTGCCCCAGTGGGCGGAGCAGGCCGGCGTGAGCCCTGCCGAGCTGCGGGAGCAGCGGCAGGAGGGTTACCAAGCCTGGGCCGGGTGCCTGGGGCTGAGTGTGGCCGAGCTGAAGCAGGCCCTGCACCGGGGCCGCCGCGCCCGCGACCGCATGATCCAGGCCAACCTGCGGCTGGTGGTGGCGGTGGCCAAGAAATACCAGCAGCGCGGCCTGGAACTGCTGGACCTGGTGCAGGAGGGCACCCTCGGCCTGGAGCGGGCCGTGGAGAAGTACGACCCCACCCGCGGCTTCCGCTTCAGCACCTACGCCTACTGGTGGATCCGCCAGGGCATCACCCGCGCCCTCGCCACCCAGAGCCGCACGATCCGCCTGCCGGTGCACGTGACGGAGAAGCTGAACCGGATCAAGAAGGCCCAGCGCCAGATCGCCAGTGAGAAGGGGCGCCTCGCCTCGGTGGCGGATCTGGCCCAGGAGCTGGGTCTCAGCGAGGAGGTGGTGCGCCTCACCCTGCTGCGGGTGCCGCGCTCGGTGTCGCTGGAGGCGCGGGTGGGCCAGGGCCAGGACACGGAGCTGGGCGACCTGCTGGAGGACCACCACGCCACCCCGGAGCAGCAGCTCAGCCGCGAGCAGCTCCACGCCGACCTGGAGGCGCTGCTGGAGGAACTGAGCAGCCGCGAGGCGGCCGTGATCCGCCTCCGTTACGGCCTGGAGGACGACACGCCCCAGACCCTCTCCCAGATCGGCGAGGGCCTGCAGCTCTCGCGGGAGCGGGTGCGGCAGATCGAGTCGCGGGCGCTGCACAAGCTGCGCCAGCCCCAGCGCCGCGGCCGCGTGCACGACTACCTGCTGGACCTGGGCTGAGCGGGCTGGTAACGGGCCGGGCCTGGAACTCAGCCGGCCAGGAAAGCCCGATGTGCTGCAGGCCACCGGTGGCAGGCGGCGGACCATCGCTAGAACGGAGCCATCTCCACACCGGACTGACTCCGGAGAGGACCATGGCCAAGGCCCCCGCCGTCGTCGCACCCCCGATCGACATCGGCATCCCCGCAGACCAGCGCCAGGCCATCGCCGAGGGCCTGGGCCGGCTGCTGGCTGATTCCTATGTGCTCTACGGCAAGACCCACGGCTTCCACTGGAACGTGACCGGGCCGATGTTCAACACGCTCCACCTCATGTTCATGGGTCAGTACACGGAGCTGTGGACTGCCCTCGACGTGATCGCTGAGCGCATCCGCGCCCTCGGCCATCCCGCCCCCTTCGGCGGCGCCACCTTCGCCGCCCTGGCCTCGATCCCCGAAACCCAGGGGGTGCCGCCGGCCCTGGAGATGGTGAAGGAGCTGGTGATGGGCCACGAAGCCGTGGCCCGCACCGCCCGCGGCGTGTTCGCGCTGGCCGAAGCCGCCAACGACCAGCCCACCGCCGACCTGCTCACCCAGCGGCTGCAGGTGCACGAGAAGACGGCCTGGATGCTGCGGAGCCTGCTGGAGGGCTGAGCCGGGCACCGGCCTGCGGCGGGCGCCAGCCCGTTGGGCTGGAATCCCGCCTTCGGCTCGGCGCCCGGCTCAGCCCTCCAGCAGGCTCCGCAGCATCCAGGCCGTCTTCTCGTGCACCTGCAGCCGCTGGGTGAGCAGGTCGGCGGTGGGCTGGTCGTTGGCGGCTTCGGCCAGCGCGAACACGCCGCGGGCGGTGCGGGC
>NZ_JAGQBX010000013.1 GCF_024345855.1 Synechococcus sp. GreenBA-s
TTGTCGGTGGAGGTGACCCAGTCGCAGAACTGGTTCCACGCAGAAGCGCCTTGGCGCTGCTGGAGAGTGGTGGTCATGAGAACGGTTGGGTGTGCACCGGACCCGAAGGCCAGGGGCGGTAAGTAGGGCGGTGAACCGGCCCCGAGGGGCGTGGATCAACTACCTGCTGCACTGTAACGGAAGATTGCGTGTTCTGTGAAGGGGGATGTCCCTGCTCTGCGCTCCATGAAGCCAGCCCCCACCGTGTCCAGGCCCTTCGGCCGCTGCGTCACCTGGAGTCCGAGCCTCACGCTCGTGCCCACCAACGGCTGCTTCAACGCCTGCGGCTACTGCAGTTTCCGGCGGATTCCCGGCCAGGAGCAGGTGCTCGATCCCGGGGCCGCCGAGGCCCGGATCGCCGCCCGGCCCGCGGCCCTGGAGGTGCTGCTGCTGAGCGGCGAGGTGCATCCGGCCTCCCAGGAACGGGCGGCCTGGTTCGCCCGTCTGCTGGCCCTGAGCCAGCTGGCGCTGGGCTGCGGCCGGCTGCCCCACACCAATGCGGGCCCGCTCTCCCTGCGGGAGATGGCGGCCCTGGGCCGGATCAATCCCTCCCTGGGCCTGATGCTCGAGGGCTTCGGCCCCGCCTACGACGCCCTGCACGCCCACGCCCCCAGCAAGCGCCTGGCCGTGCGGCTCGGCCAGCTGGAGCAGGCGGGCCGCCTCGGCATCCCCTTCACCACCGGCCTGCTGCTGGGGGTGGGGGAGCGACGCAGCGACCGGCTCGCTGCCCTGGAGTGGCTGGCGGCACTGCAGCGGCGCTGGGGGCACATCCAGGAGGTGATCCTGCAGCCCTGGCGACCCGATGGCGCCCAGGCCACGCCGCTGGGCGCCGCGGAGCAGGCCGATCTGCTGGAGCTGATCGCCACGGCCCGCGCGATCCTGCCGCCGGAGGTCCACCTGCAGACGCCCCCCAACCTCTGGCCCCTGGCGGCCCTGTCCGCTGCCATCGCCGCCGGCATCGACGACCTCGGCGGCATCGACGTGGGCGATGTGATCAACCCCGCCTATCCCCAGCCCAGTCCGCAGGCGCTGGCGGCTGTGCTCGCCGAGGCCGGTTGGCAGCTCACGCCGCGGCTGTGTGTGCATCGGGGCTGGTGGCCCTGGCTGCCACCCGCCCTGGCGCGGCGCCTCGCTCCGCTGGCGGCCCGGCTTCCCGCACCCGGCTGAGGGCGCCGCCGATCGGGAGTGCTTGTTAGCGTCCCAGCCTGCGACAGGCGCTTCCGCGTGAGCCAACCCGCCCCGGCGGACCAGCGGGTGCTGCTGGTGCGTCTCCCCTGCAATCCCATCTTCCCGATCGGGCCCGTCTACCTGGCCGACCACCTCCACAAGCAGTTCCCGGCGACCCCGCAGCGGATCCTGGATCTGGCGGCCCTGCCGGTGCTCGATGTGGAGCGGGTGCTGCTGCGCACCGTGGAGCAGTTCCGCCCCACGTTGCTGGTGTTCTCCTGGCGCGACATCCAGATCTATGCGCCGGTGGATGGGCGCGGCGGCAATCCGCTGCAGAACTCCTTCGAGGTGTTCTATGCCGCCAATCCGCTCAAGCGCCTGCGTGGCGCCCTCGGCGGGCTGGGGCTGATGGCCTCGTTCTACGGCGAGCTGTGGCGCAACCTGCGCCTGGTGCGCCGCGGGCTGCGGCGGGCGCGGCGCTACAACCCGCAGGCCACGGCGGTGCTGGGCGGCGGTGCGGTGAGCGTGTTCTATGAGCAGCTCGGCCGCCAGCTGCCCAGGGGCACGGTGGTGTCGGTGGGGGAAGGGGAGCCGCTGCTGGAGAAGCTGATCCGCGGCGACTCCCTGGCGGGCGAGCGCTGTTTTGTGGCGGGCGAGGAGCCCCGGCCGGGGCTGATCCACGAGCAGCCGGCGGGGATGGAGAAAACCGCCTGCAACTACGCCTACATCGCCGAGATCTGGCCCCAGCTCGACTGGTACCTGGAGGGGGGCGACTTCTACGTGGGCGTGCAGACCAAGCGCGGCTGCCCCCACAACTGCTGCTATTGCGTCTACACGGTGGTGGAAGGCAAGGCGGTGCGGGTGAACCCGGTGGAGGAGGTGATCGCCGAGATGCGCCAGCTCTATGCCAAGGGCGTGCGCGGCTTCTGGTTCACCGATGCCCAGTTCATCCCCGCCCGCCGCTACATCGAGGATGCCAAAGAGCTGCTCCGGGCAATCCAGGCCGAAGGCTGGAACGACATCCGCTGGGCCGCCTACATCCGCGCCGACAACCTCGATGCCGAGCTGGCCGAGCTGATGGTGGCCACCGGCATGGACTACTTCGAAATCGGCATCACCTCCGGCTCCCAGGAGCTCGTGCGCAAGATGCGCATGGGCTACAACCTGCGCACCGTGCTGGAGAACTGCCGCCTGCTGGCCCGGGCGGGGTTCCGCGAGCACGTGTCGGTGAACTACTCGTTCAATGTGATCGACGAGCGGCCCGAGACGATCCGCCAGACCATCGCCTACCACCGCGAGCTGGAGCGCATCTTCGGCGCCGACAAGGTGGAGCCGGCGATCTTCTTCATCGGCCTGCAGCCCCACACCCACCTGGAGCAGTACGGCTTCGACCAGGGCCTGATCCAGCCCGGCTACAACCCGATGAGCATGATGCCCTGGACGGCCCGCCAGCTGCTCTGGAATCCGGAGCCGATGGGCAGCACCTTCGGCCGCATCTGCCTGGAGGCCTTCGAGACCAACCCCGCCGACTTCGGCCGCACCGTGATGGACCTGCTGGAGCGCGACTACGGCCTGGCGCCCCTGGAGCAGGCCTTGCATGCGCCGGTGGAGGGCCGCCGGGCCCTGGCCTCGGCGGTGCGCTGACGCTGCGGTTCCGCCGCCAGCTGCACCTGCTTCACCACCAGCGGCGCCGCACCCACAGCAGCGCTCCAAGCCCGAGCCAGCCCAGCAGTCCGCCGATCGGATTCGGGCTGGGGCTGCCGGCGCCCACCAGCCAGGCGGGTGCCCCCGGCGCGATCTGCAGCGGCCCGGCCATCAGCGCGAACCAGCCGCCCACCAGCCCGCCGTGCAGGCCCACGGCTCCCCACAGGGCACCGCCATCGGCGCGGCGCTGCAGCGCCAGAGCCAGCCCCAGCAGCACCAGGCCACCGAGCAGGGCCAGGGCCTCCGGCGCCGGTAGGCGGCTCCAGGGGTGCACCAGCGCAAACACCGCGGCCTGCAGGCCGATGGCCCGCTGGCGACCGGCCAGGAGGTCCAGTTCGCCCCAGAGCCAGCCGCGGAACAGCAGCTCCTCGGCGAAGCCCACCCCCAGCAGCAGCGCCAGGGCATTCAGCGCCTCGGCGGCGCTGAGGCTGCCCCCCCAGCGGGCCTGGCCGCCCAGCAGCAGCACCGCGCAGACGCCCGCCAGCAGCAGCAACGCCTTGAGCAGGCCCCGAACGAAGGCCCGCACACCTGAGGCGGGCGTCACCGCCACGCCAAGGGTCTGCCACGGGGCGGACGTTCCCCAGGCCCGCCGCAGGCGCCAGGGCAGCGTGGCCAGCAGCAGCAGCAGGGCGAGCACCGCCCCCGCCAGATCCAGCTGGTCGGGCCGCCCGGCGGGGAACAGCAGGCCGAAGGGCCTGGAGCTCAGCCAGCCCAGCCCGTAGAGCAGCGGCACGTAGAGGAGGGTGCCCCACCAGTGGGGGCGGGGGCTGCCGGGGGCGGCGGCCATCAGCTCTCGGGCTCGATCGTGCTGCTGAGGCCCTTGGCCTTGAGGCTCTCGCTGTAGAACTCCGCCGGCTCGATGTCGCACACGATCACCAGGCCCACGCCGGTGTTGTGGGTCTCCAGCATCACGGCGATGGCGTCCTGCTCGCTGAGGAGCGGCACCACCTGGCGCAGGGTGCTCACCACGTATTCCATGGTGTTGACCGGGTCGTTGTGCAGCAGCACCTTGTAGCGGGGCGAGGGCTTGCGCACCCGCTCCGGTGCCTTCTCCATCACGGCGGCGCCGCCGGGGTTGCCGGTGGGCGACTCGGTGGCCCGGGTGGGGAGGTCGGTGACAGTCATCATGGCCAGCTCAGACATGACGGACGAGAACTGTAGGAAGCTGTTCAAGCGCCAGCTGCGGCAGTGGCCAGGGCGCGCTGAATCCGCCCCATCGCCTCCAGCACGTTCTCGCGGCTGTTGAAGGCCGAGAGCCGGAAATAGCCCTCACCGGCGGCACCGAAGCCGCTGCCGGGGGTGCCCACCACGTTGGCCTGGCTGAGCAGCAGGTCGAAGAAGCCCCAGGAATCCACGCCGGCGGGGGTTTGGATCCACACGTAGGGGGCCTGCTCGCCGCCATACACCGCCAGGCCGGCCGCGCTCAGTTCGCGGCGGATGATCGCGGCGTTCTCCATGTAGAAGGCGATCAGGGCCTTCACCTGGGCCTGGCCCTCGGGCGAATACACGGCTTCAGCGCCGCGCTGCACGATGTAGCTCACGCCGTTGAACTTGGTGCACTGGCGGCGGTTCCACAGGCCCCAGAGCTCCACCGCCTCGCCGTTGGCGGCGGTGCCCTTCAGGCCCCGGGGCACCACGGTGAGGGCGCAGCGGGTGCCGGTGAAGCCGGCGTTCTTGGAGAAGGAGCGGAATTCGATCGCACACTCGCGGGCGCCGTCGATCTCATAGATCGAGTGGGGCAGCGAGGGGTCCTGGATGAAGGCCTCGTAGGCGGCGTCGAACAGGATCAGGGCGCCGTTGGCGCGGGCGTAGTCCACCCAGGCCTGGAGCTGCTCCCTGGTGGCGACGGCGCCGGTGGGGTTGTTCGGGAAGCAGAGGTAGATCAGATCCACTGGTTCGGTGGGGATCTGAGCCGTGAAGCCGTTCTCGGCATTGATCGGCAGATAGGTGAGGCCCCCGTACTGGCCGGCGTCATCGGCTTCGCCGGTGCGGCCCGCCATCACGTTGCTGTCCACATACACCGGATACACCGGGTCGGTCACGGCGATGCGGTTGCCCTCGCCGAGGATGTCGAGGATGTTGGCGCTGTCGCACTTCGAGCCGTCGGACACGAAGATCTCCTCGGCGGCGATGTCGCAGCCGCGGGCCTGGAAGTCGTGCTTGGCGATCGCCTCGCGCAGCCACAGGTAGCCCTGCTCGGGGCCGTAGCCGTGGAAGCCCTCGCGGGTGCCCATCTCGTCGATGGCGGCCTTCATGGCGGTGCGGCAGGCCTCCGGCAGCGGCTCGGTCACATCGCCGATGCCCAGGCGGATGATCGGGGCCTCGGGGTGGGCCTCGCTGAAGGCCTTCACGCGCCGGCCGATCTCGGGGAACAGGTAGCCCGCCTTGAGCTTGAGGTAGTTGCCGTTGACCTGGGCCATGGAAGACGGGCGCCGCGCGCGGGATGGGGTTGCGATCGCCGGATTGTCCTATGGCGCCGGGCGGGCCTGCATACGATCAGGCCAACGCCCGCCTGCGTGCCGCCGTGCCCGTTGCCCCCGTCGCTCCCGCTCCGGCCGATGCCCCGGTGGACTTCGCGGCCCTGGTGGACCGCAGCATCGCCAAGCCCGGCCGCTACCTGGGCAATGAGCTGGGGGTGCAGCCGCGCGACTGGGATCAGGCCTGGGGCGCCGCCGGCGTGCGCTGGGCCCTCACCTACCCCGAGATCTACGAGGTGGGCTCCAGCAACACCGGCCACATCATTCTCTATTCGATCCTCAACGCCGTTCCCGGCCAGCTGTGCGACCGCAGCTACCTGCCAGGGCCCGATCTGGCGGCGCGGCTGCGGGAGCGCGGTGAACCCCTGTTCGCGGTGGAGAGCCGCCGGCCCCTGCCGGCCTTCGACATCCTCGGCTTCTCCCTCAGCTACGAGCTCGGCGCCACCAACATCCTCTCGATGCTGGAGCTGGCGCAGATCCCCATCCGGGCAGCGGATCGGGGGGATCTGCCCCTGGCCGACCCGGCGGCCCCGCCCTTGATCTTTGCCGGTGGCCCCACCGCCACCAGCAACCCGGAGCCCTTCGCCGCCTTCTTCGATTTCGTGGTGCTCGGCGACGGCGAGGAGGTGCTGCCCGAGATCGGCCTGGTGGTGGCCGAGGCCAAGGCGGCGGGGCTCACGCGGCGCCAGCTGCTGATCGACCTGGCCCAGGTGCCGGGCGTGTACGTGCCCGCGCTGTATGGCCCTGGGCCCGATGGCGTCACCCAGGTGCCGCTGGTGGCCGGCATCCCGGCGCGGGTGCTGCGGCGCACCGCCACGCCGATGCCCCACTACGCCATGGGCCTGGTGCCCCACATCGAAACGGTGCACGACCGGCTCACCGTGGAGATCCGCCGCGGCTGCACCCGCGGCTGCCGCTTCTGCCAGCCGGGCATGCTCACCCGCCCCGCCCGCGACGTGGAGCCGGAGGCGGTGATCGAGGCGATCGAAACCGGCATGGAGCGCACCGGCTACTCCGATTTCTCCCTGCTCTCCCTCAGCTGCTCCGACTACCTGGCCCTGCCGGCGGTGGGGGTGGAGCTGCGCAACCGCCTGGCCGAGAAGAACGTGACCCTCACCCTGCCGAGCCAGCGGGTGGATCGCTTCGACGAGAACATCGCCCACATCCTCGGGGGCACCCGCAAGGCGGGCCTCACCTTCGCGCCCGAGGCCGGCACCCAGCGTCTGCGCGACATCGTCAACAAGGGCCTCACCGATGCCGAGCTGCTGCGGGGCATCCGCACCGCCATGCAGAGCGGCTACCGCAAGATCAAGCTCTATTTCATGATCGGCCTGCCGGGGGAAACCGATGCCGATGTGCTGGGCATCGCCGAAACCTGCCGCCAGCTGCAGCGCAACTGCACCGACCTGGGCCGCCTGGAGCTGAACCTCACCATCAGCAACTTCACGCCCAAGCCCCACACGCCCTTCCAGTGGCACAGCGTGAGCACGGCGGAATTCCAGCGGCGCCAGCAGCTGCTGCGCGACGCCCTGCGCCCCCTGCGCGGCCTCAAGACCAACTACACCGATGTGCGCCTCTCCGCCATGGAGGACTTCGTGGGCCGCGGCGATCGGCGCCTGGCGCCGGTGATCGAGGCCGCCTGGCGCGCCGGTGCCGGCCTCGATGCCTGGTTCGAGGCGGCCGATCGCACCTATGCCGCCTGGACCGAGGCCATCGACGCCGCTGGGCTGGGGGGCCGCTACCGCGCCCTGGAGCTGGGGGCGTGGAGCGCCGCCGAGGGCATGGAGGCCGGCGATCTGGCGGCCTTCTGCGCCCAGCCCCTGCCCTGGGATCACATCGATTCCGGCGTGGACAAGCGCTGGCTGGCCGACGACCTGCAGCGGGCCCTGGCCGCCGCGGTGGTGCCCGATTGCTCCTTCGAGGGCTGCAGCAGCTGCGGCGTGTGCGGCCCCGAGCTGGGCCACAACGTGGTGATCCCGCCGCCGCCGATCCCCGTGCAGCAGCCCCAGCGGGCGCCGGCCAGCGAGCGGGTGCAGCGGCTGCGCTTCCGTTTCGCCAAGACCGGCTCCCTGGCGCTGCTGAGCCACTTGGACCTGGTGCGGCTGCTGGAGCGGGCCGTGCGCCGCAGCGGCCTGCCGGTGAGCTTCACCGGCGGCTTCCACCCCCTGCCGCGGGTGCAGTTCGCCCTGGCCCTGCCCCTGGGGGCCGAGGCCGATGGCGAATGGATGGATCTGGAGCTGGCGGAATGGCAGGACCCGGCCTGGGTGCAGCAGCGGCTGCAGGCCCAGCTGCCCGCGGAGTTCGCCCTGCTGGAGGTGGGCGAGGTGCCGGTGGCCGGGCCGAGCCTGTCGCAGGAGCTGGCGGCGGCCCGCTGGAGCCTGGTGCTGTGCCCCCAGCCGCCCGCCGCGCCGGTGAGCCCCGAGCGCTGGCAGGCCGCCGCGGCAGCCCTGCTGGCGGCCGAGAGCTGGATCTGGGAGGACACCGACAAGAAGGGCCGCCCCCGCCAGCGGGACTGCCGGCCCTTCCTGCAGAGCCTGGAGCTGGAGCCAGCGCTGGGCGCCGAGGCGGTCACCCTGCGCTATGGCGCCGTGATTGATCCGGCGGGCCGCAGTCTGCGGCCGGAACAGCTGCAGCACTGGTTCGCCCAACGGTTGGGGCTGGAGCTGGAGCTCGTCGGCCTGCGCCGCGAATCCCTACAGCTGCAGAGTGCCGCCCAGCCCTGACAGTGGCACGTGCTACGGTTCTATTACGACGGTAGATCCATCAGCCAGTTCATAGCTGATCGGGACATCGCCGCGGCAGCTTTCACGAACCACTCTTCCTGAAAGCCGCTGCCTGCGGCGCCGTTCAGACGGGTTCCATCCAATACCGGAACTTGCAACCTTTCGCCGACCAGGCCCGTTCGAACGGCCGCGGCTGCGAGGAGCCCACACCCTGTGTGGCCCTCCCGCCCCATCCTTTGATCCGGCGCCGCGGCGGTCCCTGTCCGACTCCCCTGGCACCGCCCCTGTGCGGCTGTCACCCCCGTGGTTGTCGCCCTGAGCCTTCCCGACCTCCCGTCCTCCAGTGCCCTTGCCGCAGCCGCCGTCGGCGGTGGCAAGGCCTGGCGGCCGCTGGGGGGTCCGGGGTTGGGGTGCCTCCTCCCGTTCCAGGTCCGGCTCAACTGAGCCATCCCCCCGATATCCATGCCCCAGCAGATCGTCATCGCCGAGCAGCTGCGCATCGCCGCGGTTCTCCACGACGAACGTGTTGATGAACTGGTGGTGGCCCAGGGGCGTTACCAGATCGGTGACGTCTACCTCGGCACCGTTGAGAATGTGCTTCCCGGCATTGATGCCGCGTTTGTCAATATCGGTGAGGGGGAGAAGAACGGCTTCATCCACGTCACCGACCTCGGCCCCCTGCGCCTGAAGAAGGGCACCGTCGGCATCACCGAGCTGCTCGAGCCGCGCCAGAAGGTGCTGGTGCAGGTGATGAAGGAGCCCACCGGCACCAAGGGCCCCCGCCTCACCGGCAACCTCACCCTGCCCGGCCGCTTCCTGGTGCTCCAGCCCCACGGCCAGGGCGTCAACATCTCGCGCCGCATCGCCGCCGAGGGCGAGCGCAACCGCCTGCGGGCCCTGGGCGTGCTGATCAAGCCCCCCGGCGCCGGCCTGCTGATCCGCACCGAGGCCGACGGCGTCAGCGAGGAGCTGCTGATCGACGACCTCGAGGCCCTGCTGCGCCAGTGGGAGGCGATCCAGACCGCCGCCGAGAGCGCCAGCCCGCCGGTGCTGCTCAACCGCGACGAGGACTTCATCCATCGCGTGCTGCGCGACCTCTACAGCCCCGACGTCGTGCGGGTCGTCGTCGACACCCCCGAGGCGGTGGCCCGGGCCAATGCCTTCCTCGGCGCGGACCACGCCAACGTGCTGGTGGAGGCCCACGGCGAGCCCGCCGAGATCCTCGAGCACTTCAAGGTGAACGCGGCGATCCGCGATGCCCTCAAGCCCCGGGTGGATCTGCCCTCCGGCGGCTACGTGATCATCGAGCCCACCGAGGCGCTCACGGTGATCGACGTGAACTCGGGCTCCTTCACCCGCTCCGCCAACGCCCGCGAGACGGTGCTGTGGACCAACTGCGAGGCGGCCATCGAGATCGCCCGTCAGCTCAAGCTGCGCAACATCGGCGGCGTGGTGGTGATCGACTTCATCGACATGGAGTCGCGCCGTGACCAGCTGCAGCTGCTGGAGCACTTCACCGAGGCCGTGCGCCACGATGCGGCCCGGCCCCAGATTGCCCAGCTCACCGAACTGGGCCTGGTGGAGCTGACCCGCAAGCGCCAGGGCCAGAACATCTATGAGCTGTTCGGCCGCGCCTGCCCCAGCTGCGGCGGCCTCGGCCACGTGGCCGTGCTGCCCGGCAAGGACTCGCTCCAGCCCCTCGCCAACCTCGGCGGTCTGGTGCGCTCCGCCGCCTCGGCCCGGGCCGAGGTGCTCAGCCCCTCCGGCGCCGAGTCCACCGGCGGCCGTCGCCGCCGCGGCGGGCGCGGTGGCCGCGGCGGCGGCGAGCTGCTGGAAGCGGCTCTGCCCCAGGCCCAGGAGTTCGTCACCGTGCCGGTGCTCACCACCACCTCCCTGGAGGCCGCCACGGCGCCCGCCGCCGGTGATCCCGCCAGCCGCCGGCCCGAGCCCGAGCTGGTGGCGGTGCCCATGGATGCCGAGCAGGAACTGGTCTACGGCTGGCTCGGCCTCAACCCGGTCCTGCTGCTCGAGCCCCAGCCCAGCAGCGACAACCTGGTGGTGCGGGTGGTGCGCCCTGGCGATGACGCCGATGCCGTGCTCGAGGAGGCGCGCCAGCAGCTGGCTGCCGCCGGTCCCCGCCGCCGTCGTCGCGGCCGTGGCGGCAGCGGCGAGGCCCCCGGCGACGGGCGCTCCGGCCATGGCGACGGTGCCGATGCGGAGGATGGCGGCAGCAGCGCCAGCCCGGTTTCCGCGCCCGTGGCGGTGCCCACCCCGCTGCCCGTCACCGTGGAGATCACGCCGCTCGAGGAGTTCACCCCGATCCCGGTGCTCTCCGACGCCAGCATCGAAGTGCGCAGCACCCGCTCCCTTGATGCCCCGGCGCCGGCTCCAACGCGGGGCGGGCGCAGCCGCAGCCGTTCCAGCGCCGCCGCTCCCGTGGCCGTGGCGAGCACCACGGCGGTGCTCCCCGTGATCCCCGTCGTTGCCGTTCAGGCGGAGCCTGTGGCCGAAGCCGCCGCCGAGCCCGATTCCGGTGAGCCCCGCCGCCGCCGCCGTCGCTCCTCCGCCAGCGACTGAGCGTGGCCCAGGCCGGCGTCGATGAGGTGGGCCGGGGCTGCTGGTTCGGCCCCGTCTTCGCCGCGGCGGTGATCGTGCCGGCCGCGGCCCACGCCCCCCTCGCCAGCGCCGGCCTCACCGACAGCAAGGCCCTCACGGCCCGGCGCCGGGCCCAGCTGGTGCCCCGGATCACGGAGGCCGCCGAGCGCTGGGCCCTGGGCCAGGCCTCGGCGGCGGAGATCGATCGCTTCGGCATCCGCCAGGCCACCGAGTGGGCGATGATCCGCGCCCTGCAGCGGCTCGGGCCCGCGCCGGAGCTGGTGCTGGTGGATGGGGTGCTGCCGCTGCGGGCCTGGCCTGGCCCCCAGCGCACCGTGGTGCGCGGCGACAGCCTGCACCTGGAGATCGCCGCCGCCAGCGTGCTGGCCAAGCAGTGCCGCGACGCCCTGATCCAGCGGCTGGCGGAGCGCCATCCCGGCTATGGCCTGGAGCGCCATGCCGGCTACGGCACCGCCGTGCACCGCCAGGCCCTGCTGCAGCTGGGGCCCACGCCGCTGCACCGGCGCACCTTCCTGCGCAAGCTGCTGGGGCCGTAGCCCAGGCGGCTGGTGGACTGGGCCCTAAGCCCTAAGCCCTAAGCCCTCGGTTCAGGCCGCGGCCTGCGGCTCGCACCAGCGCTCGAAATCCCCCAGCAGCTGCTGGCCCACGCGGGTCTTGATGCCCAGCAGGATGCCCGCCAGCAGCGAGCGGCCCGTGGCCTCCAGCACGCCGGTGGGGACCAGCTTCAACAGGCTGGGCTGGCTCACGCTCACCGCCAGCGCCGCTTCGCCCGCCAGGCCCGCATCGCTGACCTCCAGCCAGGAGTGGAGGGTCAGGCGGAAGTCGTCCACCAGGCCCAGCCCCTCCAGCTCGCAGTCCACCGCCTCCAGCTCGATGCGGTTGGGATGGGAGCGGGCCACCAGCTCCACCACCGGCTGGATCTGCAGCTGGAACACCTGCAGCTTCGTGACCGTGTAGCGGTAGCGCCCCGGGCTGAGGGGTTCCAGCTGACGGGCATCCAGCAGGGCCGCCATCACCCTCTCCTCGTCCGCCAGGTAGGAGGCGAGGCGCTCCTGCTCCTGCTCCACCGGCAGATGCAGGGCTTGGCTGGCACTGAAGGCCAGGGGCATTCCAGGGCGGCCGGCGCGTCATGATCCTATCCAGCCACGCCCAGAGCCCAGCTCCCATGCGCATTGCCTTCCTTGGCCCCGCCGGCACCTATGGGGAGCAGGCGGCGGGGCGGCTGGCGGCCCTGGAGGGTCAGCCCGAGGCGGAGCTCGTGCCCCAGGTGGGGATCCGCGCCGTGGTGCAGGCCCTGGCCGAGGGCCGCTGCGAGGCGGCCGTGGTGCCGGTGGAAAACTCGGTGGAGGGCGGCGTGACCGCCTGCCTTGATGCCCTCTGGGAGCACCCGGAGCTGCGGGTGGCCCGGGCCCTGGTGCTGCCGATCCGCCATGCCCTGCTGGGCAGTGGCCCCATCAGTGGCATCAGCGAGGTGCTCTCCCATCCCCAGGCCCTGGCCCAGTGCAGCCAGTGGCTGGGCGAGCAGCTGCCCAACGCCCTGCAGCTGCCCACCAGCTCCACCGCCGAGGCGGCGCGGATGGTGGCCGGCAGCCGCTTCCGTGGCGCCATCGCCTCGCTGCAGGCCGCCCGGGAGCATGGCCTGGATGTGCTGGCCTATCCCGTCAACGACGTGCCGGGCAACTGCACCCGCTTCCTGCTGCTGCGCCGCGGTGAGCGGCAGCTGCAGGGACCGCTGGCCAGCCTCGCCTTCTCTCTCCATGCCAACAGCCCCGGCGCCCTGCTGGAGGCCCTGGGCTGCTTTGCCCGCCTGGGCCTGAACATGAGCCGGATCGAATCGCGCCCCTCCAAGCGGGAGATGGGCGAGTACATCTTCTTCGTGGATCTGGAGCTGCCGGAGGGTTCCGCCCCGCTGGAGCAGGCCCTGGCCGAGCTGCAGCCCCTCTGTGAGCATCTGGCCGTGTTCGGCGCCTATCCCCTGGATCAGGTGCGCGAGGAGGAGGAGGCCGGCGCCGCGGCATGACCGGGCTCAGCCCGGCTTGACGCCGCGGAACACGCCGAACTGCATCATCCCGGTGGCGAAGCCCCAGTGCATCAGCAGCAGGGTGGGGGTTTCGCGCAGGCCCTGCAGCACCGCCCTCGGCCCCAGGCCCAGCACCGCCCCGGGGCGCCGCACCCCCTCCAGGATCGAATCGATCCAGGAGGGCAGGGTCTCGCGGCTCCAGTCGGCGGTGTCCACCTGCAGGCTGTCCATGGGCGCGCCGTTCACCTGCAGGCCACCGGCTGCGCCGTAGAGGCTCGCCTCCAGGTTGCGGCGGAAGCCGGGGATGCTGGCGAATTCCGGGTGGGCCCACTGCACCAGCAGCTGGTGCATCACCCAGCGCTCCAGCCGGTTCAGGGGGCGCACGGCCGGATCGCGGCGGTTCCAGTCCGCCACCGCCAGACGGCCGCCGGGCCGCAGGACCCGCAGCAGCTCATCGGCGTAGCGCTGCTTGTCGGGCATGTGGGGTCCCGCCTCGACGCTCCAGACCGCATCGAAGCTGGCGTCGGCGAGCTGCAGGTCCAGGGCATCCATCACGGCGAAGCGGCAGCTCAGGCCCTCGGGGGTGAGCGCCGTGGCACGCGCGATCTGGCCGGGGCTGATGCTGATGCCCAGAACGTCGAGGCCGTAGTCGCGGGCCAGGATGCGGGCGCTGCCGCCGATGCCGCAGCCCACGTCCAGCACCCGGCTGCCAGGGGGCAGCTGGTCGAGGCCGCTCCAGCGCACCAGCTCGTGCACGAAATCCGCCTTGGCGCGGCGGAAATCCACCGAGCGCGGCGGGCTGCCGTAGTGCCCCAGGTGCACGTGTTCGCCCCAGAGGCGTTCCAGCAGCTGGTCGTCGGTCCAGCGGTCATAGGCCTCGGCCACCGAGGCGGTGCTGTGGAAAGCGCGGTCGCGGCGCTGCCACACCAGTAGCCCGATCCCCACCAGGGCAAGGGCCGCGAGCAGCAGCAGGGCCACGGTCCCTGCCGGGCTGGGCAGGACCGCCAACAGTCCAGGGGCCACGGCTCAGCGGCTCCCGCCCAGGTCGTCGTCCATCTCGCCGTCGGCGTCCGCGGCGTCGCCGCGCTGGCCCAGGCCGCTGAGGTCGCCGTCGTCGTCCTCGAGGTCGCGGAAGGTGTCCTTCAGCACGGTGCGGGCCGCCAGCTGGCGGCGTGTCTGGTCCAGCAGTTCATACTCCTGGCGCAGGCGTTCACCGGTGTCGGTGATCTCCAGCAGGGCCTGCTGGTGGTCGGCCACCGGACCGCCCAGGTGGGCGCCGATCCAGAAGGAGAGCTCCCGTGGCAGATCCGGCAGGTCGTTGGGCAGGCTGGCGGGCTTGCCGATCAGCTTGCCCGTCAGGTCCACCACGTCGTGCAGGGCCTGGCGCACCTCCAGGGAGAGGTCGCTGAGGGCCTGGTGGCTGTCGGCGTGCTCATCCTCGATCCAGCTCACCAGCCCCACGCGAAACGGCGCCTCCCGCACCACATCCAGCACGCGGAAGCGCTGCTGTCCGAGGGTCACGATGTTGCTGCGGTCGTCCTCCTGGGTCTGGCACTGCAGGATCTCCGCGCAGCAGCCCACCTCGGCCATCTTGCCGGCCTGGGGATCCCAGCGCACCACTCCGAAGCGGCGATCCGTCTCCATCACGGTGCGCAGCATCATGCGATAGCGCGGCTCGAAAATGTGCAGCGGCAGCACTTCCTGGGGGAACAGCACCACATCCGGCAGGGGGAAGAGGGGCAGTTCCCTCACGGCCAGATTCGTCACAATGGCAACCAGCGGGGCGGCGGGGAGAGAGGGCCAGGCGCCGCCGGGGGGCAGAACCATCAGCAGGCACGATCCTAGGGAGCCGGCTCCTCCCCTCGGGAGTGGCTGGGCTTCCCTGGGCCAGACGCCCACAAAAAAGCCCGCCGGAGGGCGGGCGCAGAGCATTGGCGAAGCTCAGAGCTTCAGAGCTTCAGAGCTTCACTTCGATGTCGACGCCGCTGGGCAGATCCAGCTTCATCAGGGCGTCGATCGTCTTGGCCGACGGGCTGTAGATGTCAATGATCCGACGGTGGGTGCGGGTCTCGAAGTGCTCGCGGGAATCCTTGTCCACGTGGGGCGAGCGCAGCACGCAGTAGATCTTGCGCTTGGTGGGCAGGGGGATCGGGCCGATCGCGGTCGCAGCGGTGTGATCGGCGGTCTCGATGATTTTTTCGCAGGACAGATCCAGCATGCGGCGGTCGAACGCCTTCAGGCGGATGCGGATCTTCTGCTGGGCAATGGCGGCGGACATGGGCAGTCAGGGAGGAAGCGAACAGGACGCGGATCCGGGCGGAACCCGAATGCCATCCCGGAAGAGCTGGATTGTCGAGGTGCGGGGAGAGGGGTGAGCCCGAAGGCCCACCCCAGGAGGCTACCTCAGCCTCACTCGATGATCTTGGACACCACGCCGGCACCGATCGTGCGGCCGCCTTCGCGGATGGCGAAGCGCATGCCCTGCTCGATGGCCACCGGGCAGATCAGCTCGCCGGTCATCTTGATGCGGTCGCCGGGCATCACCATCTCCACGTTGGTGCCGTCGTCGGCGGTGAAGGCGGTGATCTGGCCGGTCACATCCGTCGTACGGATGTAGAACTGCGGGCGGTAGCCGGCGAAGAAGGGGGTGTGGCGGCCACCCTCTTCTTTCTTCAGCACATACACCTCACCCTCGAACTTGGTGTGGGGCTTGATGGAGTTGGGCTTGACCAGCACCATGCCGCGCTCGATGTCCTCCTTCTGGACGCCGCGCAGCAGCAGACCCACGTTGTCGCCGGCCATGCCCTCGTCGAGCAGCTTGCGGAACATTTCCACACCGGTGACGGTGGTCTCGCGGGTGTCCTTGATGCCGACGATCTGGACGGTTTCGCCCACCTTCACCTTTCCGCGCTCGATACGGCCGGTGGCCACGGTGCCGCGACCGGTGATGGAGAACACGTCTTCGACGGCCATCAGGAAGGGCTTGTCGATTTCGCGCTCGGGCTCGGGGATGGACTCATCCACGGCGTCCATCAGGTCGAGGATCTTGTCGACCCACTCGTTTTCGCCACGCACGGCCTTGTTGCCGGCCTGGATGTGCTCGAGAGCCTTGAGGGCAGAGCCAGCCACCACGGGGATGTCATCGCCGGGGAAGTCGTAGCTGCTCAGCAGCTCACGCATTTCCAGTTCGACGAGCTCGAGGATCTCCTCGTCGTCGACCATGTCCTTCTTGTTGAGGAACACCACCAGGGCGGGCACGCCCACCTGCTTGGCCAGCAGGATGTGCTCCTTGGTCTGGGCCATGGGGCCGTCGGTGGCGGCCACCACCAGGATGGCGCCGTCCATCTGGGCGGCACCGGTGATCATGTTCTTCACGTAGTCCGCGTGGCCGGGGCAGTCCACGTGGGCGTAGTGACGCTTGTCGGTCTCGTACTCGACGTGGGCGGTGTTGATGGTGATACCGCGCTCCTTCTCTTCGGGAGCACCGTCGATATCGTCATAGGCCTGGGCCTTGGCCATGCCCTGGGACGCCAGCACGTTGGTGATGGCGGCGGTGAGGGTGGTTTTGCCGTGGTCAACGTGGCCGATGGTGCCGATGTTGACGTGGGGCTTGTTCCTTTCGAACTTCTCGCGTGCCATGATGAAAAAGAATCGGGGGTGGGTAAGGTTAGGAGAAGATCAGGAATTACCCTGATTCTTAGAGATGATGGCCTCGGCCACGTTGCGAGGAACTTCCTCGTAGTGGCTGAATTCCATCGAGAAGATACCCCGACCCTGGGTCATGGATCGGAGCTGGGTGGCGTAGCCGAACATCTCGGCCAAGGGCACCTTGGACTGGACTTTGGACTGCCCATTATCGATGGACTGTCCTTCGACCTGGCCGCGGCGGGAGGAGAGGTCGCCGATGACGGAGCCCAGGTAGTCCTCGGGCACCTCGACTTCGACCTTCATCATCGGCTCAAGCAGCACAGGATTGCACTTCTTGACGCCGTCTTTGAAGGCCATGGAGCCGGCGATCTTGAACGCCATCTCCGACGAGTCCACATCATGGTAAGACCCGTCGACCATGGTGACCTTGACGTCGATCATCGGGAAGCCTGCAATCACGCCGGAATTGCAGGTCTCCTTCATGCCGGCTTCGGCAGGACCGACGTACTCCTTGGGAACGATGCCGCCAACGATCTTGTTGACGAACTCGAACCCGGAACCCGGTTCGCCGGGCTCCATTTCGATCACCACGTGGCCGTACTGACCCTTGCCACCGGTCTGGCGGGCGAACTTGCCCTCACCCTTGGCGCTGCCGCGAATGGTTTCGCGATAGGACACCTGAGGTGCGCCGATGTTGGCCTCCACCTTGAACTCGCGCAGCATGCGGTCCACCAGGATTTCCAGGTGGAGTTCGCCCATGCCGGCGATCACGGTCTGGTTGGTTTCCGGATCGGTGCGGACCCGGAAGGTGGGATCTTCCTCAGACAGGGACTGCAGGGCCTTGGAGAGCTTCTCCATGTCGCCCTTGGTCTTGGGCTCCACGGCCACCGAGATCACGGGCTCGGGGATGTAGAGCGATTCGAGGATGATCGGATCGGAGTCCACGCAGAGCGTGTCGCCGGTGGTGGTGTCCTTGAGGCCCAGGACGGCGCCCAGGTCACCGGCGCGCAGTTCGTCGACTTCCTCACGGTCGTCGGCCTTGAGGATGATCAGGCGCGAGATGCGCTCCTTCTTGTCCTTGGTGGAGTTGAGAACGTAGCTGCCCTTCTGCAGCACACCCGAGTAGATGCGCACGAAGGTGAGCTTGCCGAAGGGATCGGCCATCACCTTGAACGCCAGGGCGCTGAAGGGGGCGCTGTCGTCGGCCGGACGGATGGCCTCGGTGCCATCGGGCAGCAGGCCCTGGATCGGGGGCACATCCACCGGCGCGGGCAGATAGTCCACCACGGCATCCAGCAGCAGCTGCACGCCCTTGTTCTTGAAGGCGGAGCCGCACAGCATCGGCACGAGGCCGTGCTTCAGCACGCCTTCGCGGATGCCCTTGCGCAGCTGCGCCTCGCTCAGCTCACCCGTTTCGAGGAACACTTCCACCAGTTCCTCGTCGGTCTCGGCGACGGTTTCCATCAGGGCCGCGCGCCACTTCGCAGCCTCTTCCACCATGTTGGCGGGGATGTCGGCTTCCTCGATGTCCTTACCGAGTTCATCCTTGTAGATGAAGGCCCGGTTCTTGACGAGGTCGACGATGCCGCTCAGCTCACCTTCGGCACCGATCGGCAGCTGGATCGGCGCGGCGTTGGCCTTGAGGCGATCCTTGATCTGGGCATAGACCTTCAGGAAGTCGGCGCCGGTGCGGTCCATCTTGTTGACGAACACCATGCGGGGAACGCTGTAGCGATCCGCCTGGCGCCACACGGTTTCCGACTGGGGCTGCACGCCGCCCACGGCACAGAACACCGCGATCACACCATCGAGCACCCGCATGGAACGCTCCACCTCAATGGTGAAGTCCACGTGGCCGGGGGTATCGATGATGTTGATGCGGTGATCCTTCCAGCTGGTGGAGATCGCAGCCGCGGTGATGGTGATGCCCCGCTCCCGCTCCTGGGCCATCCAGTCGGTTACGGCGGCGCCATCGTGCACTTCACCGATCTTGTGAACCACACCCGAATAAAACAGGATGCGTTCGGTTGTGGTGGTCTTGCCCGCGTCAATGTGGGCGGCAATACCGATATTTCTGACGCGTTCCAGGGGAAAGGCGCGGGCCACGGGGTAGGTCTCCGGAGGGTAGGTCTACAAAAATTGGGCGTCACTCTACAGGTCGACCATCGGCCGACGGCCCAGGCAGGGGCCGGGTCATGGTGATCCGGCCGACCTGACTCAGTAGCGGTAGTGGGCGAAGGCCTTGTTGGCCTCGGCCATCTTGTGGGTCTCTTCGCGCTTGCGGACGGCGCTGCCGGCCTCGTTGGCGGCGTCCATCAGCTCACCGGCCAGTTTCTGGGCCATGCTGCGGCCGTTGCGGGCCCGCGAGAAATTCACCAGCCAGCGCAGGGCCATGGCCGTGCCGCGTTCCTGGCGCACTTCCATGGGCACCTGGTAGGTGGCACCACCGACGCGACGGGCGCGCACTTCCACCAGGGGAGTGGCGTTCTTGACGGCCGTCTCGAACAGCTCGAGGGGATCAGCGCCGGTGCGCTCGTTGATCAGCCCGAAGGCATCGGAGAGAATCCGCTGGGCGGTGGATTTCTTGCCGTGCTTCATGAGCCGGGCCACGATCATGGTGGCCAGACGGCTGTTGAACTGCGGATCGGGCAGAACCGGGCGCTTCTCGGCGGCGTTGCGGCGGGACATAGACCTGGGTAGTGGGAGTCAGGAACGGGAAACGGGGACGGATCAGCCCTTCGGGGTCTTGGCGCCGTACTTCGAGCGCGACTGACGACGGTCCTTCACGCCGGCGGTGTCGAGGGTGCCGCGGATGATGTGGTAGCGCACACCAGGCAGGTCCTTCACACGGCCGCCGCGGATCATCACCACGGAGTGCTCCTGCAGGTTGTGGCCGATGCCGGGGATGTAGGCGGTGACCTCGAAACCGGAGGTGAGACGCACACGGGCCACCTTGCGGAGAGCCGAGTTCGGCTTCTTGGGGGTGGAGGTGTACACGCGGGTGCACACGCCGCGGCGCTCGGGGCAGGCGCGCAGGGCAGGGGACTTGGTCTTGCGGGTGAGGCGCTGCCGCTCGGTACGGATCAGCTGCTGAATCGTGGGCATCGAGGGCCGGAGCGTTCGGGGGGCCGGAGAGCAGGTCGGAAGACCGACCGTTTTCGACAATCCGCCACCTTACTTTGTCGCCGGACCGGCCGCCCCCGCTGGCTCCACGGGGCTGCCGGCCGGGCTGAAGGCGGCGCCGCAGGCGCAGGTGCGCACCTCGGCGCTGGGCCGCACCAGGAAGCCGCCGCCGCTGAGGTCACCGCGGTAGTCGAGCTGCAGGCCGGCCAGGCGTCCGCCCTGGTCCGCGGGGGCAAAGAGGGTGATGCCGTCGGCCCGGGCGATCGGCTGGCCGGCCAGGTGGCCCGGGCGGATGCGGATCACCCAGCGCTCGCAGCTGCCCTCCACCAGGTCGAGGTGCATGACGCCGGGGGTCCCGGCCACCGCCGCCTGGCGGCCCAGCTCGGCGGCGGCGGCCGCACTCAGGCTCAGGCTGTGGCCCTTGGGCATGGCGGCGGCAGCTCCTTGGATCGGGCTCCCCAGTCTGTCAGGGACCCCAGGCCGCCACGGCTCGGCGGCTGGCGCCGCCGGTGGCGGCGGAGGGGCCGGCGCCGCGCGGCACCAGGCCGAGGCCGTTGTGCACCGAGGCCACGACGCCGCGGCCCCGCACCGTGTGGGTGTCGCCGACCACCAGCCCGGTGGAGCTGCCGCCATCGAGGTTAAGGGCGTCCCGCAGCCCCAGCTGCTGCAGCAGGCGGGCGGTCTCCAGCAGGGTGGGGCCGGCGCTGCTGGCGCCCTGGAGGGTGACCAGCCAGAGCTGGCTGCCGTCGCTGCCGATCACCGTGCGTGGGGCCCCCTGCTCCAGAAACGCGGGGCTGAAGCCCTCGGCGCCGCCATTGAGCACCAGCTGCCCGTCCTGGAGCAGCAGCGGCCCACCGCCGACCACGAAGGGCTGCTGGCCCAGGCCGTTGCTGGGCTGGCTGGCCAAGCTGAGGCGTTCGCCGGGGTTCCAGGGCAGCGGGCTGCCGCCCCGGGCCACCAGCAGCTGATCGGCGCCGCCGAGAGGAATCCCCGCCGCCAGTTCGGGACCCTCGAAGCGCTGCAGCACCAGGCCGTCGCGCACGAGCACGGCGCTCTCGTTGCCGCTCAGGGCCTGGTAGCTGCGGCCCCAGTCGGCCGTGTAGCGGCTCAGGCCCCGCTGCACGTAGCCGCTGTTGAGGCTGGCGAGGGGCCAGCGCTGCCCCTGGCCATCGCTCACCCACTCCTGCAGGCTCAGCCGCCCGAAGCCGGGCAGGCTGCCGTCGCGCCAGCCGATGGCACCGCGGTTGAGGATCGGCCCGGAGAGCCAGCGGCCGTTGCTGCGCAGGGCGCCGAGGGGCAGGCGCCGCACCCGGTTGAAGAAGCCGCCGTTGATGGCGATCAGGGCCTGCTCGCTGCGGGCCAACTGGCCCAGGCTGCTGAGGCCCTGCATGCCGTCGGGCCGGGTCAGGGGCCGCAGGTCCAGGGGGATGGTGCGTGGGTCGAGCCGCACGCTGCTGAGCACCACGGCGCCGCTGCCGCCCGGCAACACCTGTCGATCGATGCGCAGGCCCTGGCTGAGCAGTGGCTGCAGCCGTGGATCGAGGGCCGCCGGCCGCTCCGGCGCAGCGGTGGCGGCGTCGCCATCGCCGAACTCCAGCACCAGCCGGTCGGGGCCGCCCAGGGTGAGCAGCCTGGGCGCGGAGCCGCTGGCGGGCTGGAGCCTCAGCCCCTGGGCCTCCCGCCGCACCCGCAGGCCCTGGGCCTGCAGCTCCCGCTCCTGCTCCGGGGTGCCGCGCAGGCCCAGCAGCAGGCCGGCCTCGCCCCGCTGCACCACGGCGGGGCCGGCCAGGTCGAGCACGATGCGCCTGGCGCTGCCCAGGTCCCGGGAGCGGATGCGGGCCAGGCCGGCGGCCGGCAGCTCCAGCTCCAGGCGATCCCCCAGGGGCTGCACCCGCACCCCCGCCGCCGTCAGCAGGGCCAGCGCGGGTACCGCCACCTCATCCTCCAGGCTGCGCTGGGCCTGGGCCGGAACGCTGGCCCGGCGGCCGTACCACTCCAGGTTCAGCTCGCCGCTGGGGGTGGTGCTGCTGGCCACGCCCAGCTGGTCCTGTAACACCTCCAGGGGCAGCCAGAGTTCAGCGGGGGCCGCGGGGCTGGCGGGGCTCCACAGCCAACGGGCCTGCTGGATCAGGCCGTTGATGGCGATCTGCCCCCCCTGCTGGCCGGTCTGGCCCGCGCGGGTCGCCACCAGGGCGGACGCTGCGGTGGCCCGGGGTGCGGCGTCGGCGCCGGGAGCCAGGGCGAGCAGCACCGGCAGAGTGCCGAATCCAGCGCTCAGGCCCACAGACAGCCCAGCGGCCAGGGGGAGATGGGCCAGCAGCGCCGCCATGGATCCTCGGATCTGCTTGTCATCAAACGCTAGCCGTCCCTGCCCGGCCTGGCCGCCCCCGATGGCCCGTGCCGGCGTGCCCGGGGGCATAGATCCCTAGGATCAGAGGTTCTCAGCGCGAGGTGTGTGCGACAGGCGAGAGCCTGCGTCCGCCCCTCGTGGTCCGCCAGGTTGTCGCCGGGTCATGCCGCAGTCGTCGATGTCGCAGTCTTCCCCCTCCGTCTGGCCGCACTGCGACAGCCCGGCCCCGGCGGCCGTGGCCGGCGAGAAGGACGCCTGCGGCGTGGGCTTCCTGGCCAGCCTGAAGGGTGAGGCCAGCCACTGGGTGCTGCAGCAGGCCCTGCGCGGCCTGGACTGCATGGAGCACCGCGGCGGCTGCGGCGGCGACGGCGATTCCGGCGATGGCGCCGGCGTGCTCTGCGGCATCCCCTGGAGCTACCTGGAGGCGGTGTGGCCGGCGGCGGCAACATCAGGCGGTGCTCCCCGCGGGCTGGGCATGGTGTTCCTGCCCGCCGACGCCGCCAGGCGCGAGCAGGCCAAGGCCTTCTGTGATGAGGAGGCCGCCAAGCTGGGGCTGCGCAGCCTGGGCTGGCGTGCGGTGCCGCTGAACCCTGCGGTGCTGGGTCCCCTGGCCCTGGGCACCGCCCCGGCCATCGAGCAGTGGCTGCTGGCCGGCGAGCAGGACGGCGATGCCCTGGAGGCCGTGCTGTTCCGCCTGCGCCGCCGCTGCGGCGACCGGGCCCGCGAGGCCTGGGGCCCCGGCCCGGGCGACCTCTACTTCGCGTCGCTGAGCGGCCGCACCGTGGTCTACAAGGGCATGGTGCGCTCGGAGGTGCTCGCCGCCTTCTATGGCGACCTGCGCGATGAGCGCTTCGCCGTGAGCTTTGCGGTGTACCACCGCCGCTTCAGCACCAACACCCTGCCCCGCTGGCCCCTGGCCCAGCCGATGCGGCTGCTGGGCCACAACGGCGAGATCAACACCCTGCTGGGCAACCTCAACTGGGCCCGGGCCTCGGAGGCGAATCTGGATGCGGTGTGGGGCGAGGCGGCCGCCGAGCTCAAGCCGGTGGTGAACGCCGCCTTCAGCGACTCCGCCAACCTCGACGCCACCCTGGAGCTGCTGGTGCGCAGCGGCCGGCCGATCACGGAGAGCCTGCTCACCCTGGTGCCGGAGGCCTTCCGCGACCAGCCCGAGCTCAGCGACAAGCCGGAGATCCAGGCCTTCTACGAGTATTCCGCCTGCACCCAGGAGCCCTGGGACGGCCCGGCCCTGCTGGTGTTCGCCGATGGCCGCAGCGTGGGCGCCACCCTCGATCGCAACGGCCTGCGCCCCGCCCGCTACTGCATCACCAGCGATGGCTTCGTGGTGATGGGCTCGGAAACCGGTGTGGTGGAGCTCGACGAGAGCCGCATCCTCGAGAAGGGCCGCCTCGGCCCCGGCCAGATGCTGGCGGTGGATCTGGAGCACGGCCGCCTGCTGCGCAACTGGGAGGTGAAGGCCGAGGTGGCCGCCCGCCATCCCTATGGCGCCTGGCTGGCGGAGCACCGCCGCAGCCTGGCCGCCCAGCCCTGGACCCAGCAGCGTCAGCTGGGGGATCTGGAGCTGCTGCAGCAGCAGACGGCCTTCGGCTTCACCGCCGAGGACTTCGATCTGGTGATCGAGGACATGGCCGGCGCCGGCAAGGAGCCCACCTACTGCATGGGTGACGACATTCCCCTGGCGGTGCTCTCGGACAAGCCGCACCTCCTCTACGACTACTTCAAGCAGCGCTTCGCCCAGGTCACCAACCCGCCGATCGATCCGCTGCGGGAAAAGCTGGTGATGAGCCTGGAGATGCACCTCGGCAAGCGGGGCTCCCCCCTCCGGCCCGAGGCCGCCTCGGCGGCGGTGCTGCACCTGGCCAGCCCGATCCTCAATGAGACGGAGCTGGCGGCGGTGAGCCAGCAGGGCCTGCCCACCACCATCCTCTCCACGCTGATGGCCGTCACCGATGGCCCCGGTGGCCTGGAGGCGGCGGTACAGCGGCTCAAGGCCGAGGCCGAGGCGGCCGTGCGTGGCGGCAGCCAGATCCTGGTGCTCTCCGATCGGCGGGGCCTCGATGGCCAGCCCGGCGGTCTGACCGCCACCACCACCTATGTCCCGCCCCTGCTGGCGGTGGGGGCGGTGCACCACCATCTGCTCAACCTGGGCCTGCGCCTGGAGACTTCCCTGGTGGTGGACACGGCCCAGTGCTGGAGCACCCATCACCTGGCCTGCCTGATCGGCTACGGCGCCAGCGCCGTGTGCCCCTGGCTCACCTGGGAGACCAGCCGCCATTGGCTGGCCCAGCCCAAGGTGCAGAAGCTGATCGAAACCGGCAAGCTGCCGGCCCTCACCCCCGATCAGGCCCAGGCCAACGTGCGCAAGGCCCTGGAGGACGGGCTGCGCAAGATCCTCTCCAAGATCGGCATCTCGCTGCTGGCCAGCTACCACGGCGCCCAGATCTTCGAGGCGATCGGCCTCGGCGCCGACGTGATCCAGCTGGCCTTCACCGGCACCACCAGCCGCGTGGCGGGCCTGAGCCTGGGGGAACTGGCCAGCGAAACCCTGAGCTTCCACGCCAAGGCCTTCCCCGAGCTCAACCGCAGCAAGCTCGAGTTCATGGGCTTCGTGCAATACCGCACCGGCGGTGAATACCACCTCAACAGCCCGGAGATGGCCAAGGCCCTGCATGCGGCCGTGAAGGCGGGTCCCGGCTACGACCACTTCGCCACCTACAAGACCCTGCTGGAGAACCGTCCGGTCACGGCCCTGCGCGACCTGCTGGAGCTCAAGCCCGCCCCCGCTGCCCTGCCGATCGAGCAGGTGGAGAGTGTGGAGAGCATCTGCAGCCGCTTCTGCACCGGCGGCATGAGCCTGGGGGCCCTCTCGCGTGAGGCCCACGAGGTGCTGGCCATCGCCATGAACCGCATCGGCGGCAAGAGCAACAGCGGCGAGGGCGGTGAGGATCCGGCCCGCTTCCACACCCTCAACAACGTGGACGCTGAAGGGCGCTCCGCCACCCTGCCCACGATCAAGGGCCTGCGTAACGGAGACACCGCCTGCTCGGCCATCAAGCAGATCGCCTCGGGTCGCTTCGGGGTGACCCCCGAATACCTGCGCAGCGGCCGGCAGCTCGAGATCAAGGTGGCCCAGGGGGCCAAGCCCGGCGAGGGCGGCCAGCTGCCGGGTCCCAAGGTGGATCCTTACATCGCCTGGCTGCGCAACAGCAAGCCCGGCGTGGCGCTGATCTCGCCGCCGCCCCACCACGACATCTACTCAATCGAGGATCTGGCCCAGCTGATCCACGACCTGCACCAGGTGCACCCCGCCGCCAAGGTGAGCGTGAAGCTGGTGGCCGAGATCGGCATCGGCACGATCGCCGCCGGTGTGGCCAAGGCCAACGCCGATGTGATCCAGATCTCCGGCCACGACGGCGGCACCGGCGCTTCACCGCTGAGTTCGATCAAGCACGCCGGCAGCCCCTGGGAGCTGGGCCTCACCGAGGTGCACCGCGCCCTGCTGGAGAACGGCCTGCGTGACCGGGTGCTGCTGCGGGCCGACGGCGGTCTCAAGACCGGCTGGGACGTGATCATCGCCGCCCTGCTCGGCGCCGAGGAATACGGCTTCGGCTCGGTGGCGATGATCGCCGAGGGCTGCATCATGGCCCGCGTCTGCCACACCAACAACTGCCCGGTGGGGGTGGCCACCCAGAAGGAGAACCTGCGCAAGCGCTTCCCCGGCGTGCCCGAGCACGTGGTGAATTTCTTCCTGTTCGTGGCCGAGGAGGTGCGCCAGCTGCTGAGCGTGCTCGGCGTGGCCCGCCTCGAAGACCTGATCGGCCGCACCGAGCTGCTGCAGGCCCGCTCCGTGCAGCTGGCGAAGACCAGGGCCCTCGATCTCTCCTGCCTGATCGATCCGATCCCGGCCGCCGCCGATCGCACCTGGCTGCAGCACGAGGCCGAGGCCCATGGCAACGGCCCGATCCTGGAAGACCAGCTCCTGGCCGACGCCGAGGTGATGGCGGCCATCGAGGGCCACGGCCGCGTGGCCCGCACCCTGGCGATCGTGAACACCGACCGCAGCGTGGGTGCCCGCCTCTCCGGCGAGATCGCCGCTCGCCACGGCAACACCGGCTTCCAGGGCCAGCTCGACCTCACCTACCAGGGCGCCGCCGGCCAGAGCTTCGGGGCCTTCGTGCTCCAGGGCATGAACGTGCGCCTGGTGGGCGAAGCCAACGACTACGTGGGCAAGGGCCTCAACGGCGGCCGACTCACCGTGGTGCCCCCCGCCGGCGTGCAGGATCCCGGCAGCCAGGTGATCCTGGGCAACACCTGCCTCTACGGCGCCACCGGCGGCGAGCTGTTCGCCCTGGGCCGTGCCGGTGAGCGCTTCGCCGTGCGCAACAGCGGTGCCCGCACCGTTGTGGAGGGCGCCGGCGACCACTGCTGCGAGTACATGACCGGCGGCGTGGTGGTGGTGCTGGGCTCCACGGGCCGCAACGTGGCCGCCGGCATGACCGGTGGCGTGGCCTTCATCCTCGATGAGAGCGGCGGCCTGCGCGAGCGGGTGAACCCCGAGATCGTGGCCATCGCCGGGCTCACCACCCCGGAGCAGGAGGCGCTGCTCAAGCCCCTGCTGGAGGCCCACCTGGAGGCCACCGGCAGCGCCAAGGCTGCGGCGATCCTGGCCGATTGGAGCCGCTGGAAAGCCCAGTTCAAGCTGCTGGTGCCCCCCAGCGAGAAGGCCACCGTGGGCCTGGCGGAGCGCGAGGCCGTGGCGGCCTGATCACAGGCCTGACGCGGCAGCCCGCTCCCGGGGCCGCCGACCCGGGGGAGGCGTGATGCGGTTCAGCGGGGGAACTGGCGCATCAGCCGCTGCACCTCGCCGGCGTGGTAGCTGCTGCGGGTGAGGGGTGTGCTCACCACCTGCAGGAAGCCCAGGGCCCCTTCGCCGTGGAGGCGGAAGGCCTCGAATTGCTCCGGCGTCACGAAGCGATCCACGGGCAGGTGCTTGGGGCCGGGGGAGAGGTACTGGCCGATGGTCACGATGTCCACCTGGTGGCGGCGCAGGTCGGCCATCACCTCCAGCACCTCGGCGTCGCTTTCACCCAGGCCGGTCATCAGGCCGGATTTGGTGAAGGTGCCCGGCCAGCCTTCGCGCACCCGCTGCAGCAGCTCCAGGGAGCGCTCGTAGACCCCCTGGGGCCGGGCCTTTTTGTAGAGGCGCGGCACGGTTTCGATGTTGTGGTTCAGCACCTCCGGGGCTCCCTCCATCACGGCGGCCAGGGCGTCCCAGTTGCCGCAGAGATCGGGAATCAGCAGCTCGATCGTGGTGAGCGGCGAGCGCTCGCGCACCTGCGCGATGCAGGCCACGAACTGGCTGGCACCGCCATCGGCCAGATCGTCGCGGTTCACCGAGGTGATCACCACGTGCTTGAGCCCCAGCCGCGCCACCGCCTCCCCCAGGCGCACAGGCTCGCTGGGATCCAGCGCCCGCACGCTCTTGTCGAAGTCGATGTCGCAGTAGGGACAGGCGCGGGTGCAGCCCGGCCCCATGATCAGGAAGGTGGCGGTGCCGCCGGCGAAGCACTCGCCGATGTTGGGGCAGCTCGCCTCCTGGCAGACGGTGTTGAGCTTGAGATCCAGCAGCAGGTCGGCCACCTCGCCGATCCGTTCCCGCTGGGGAGCCTTCACACGCAGCCAGTCGGGTTTGAGCAAGGCGGTGGACCTCCCGGAGGCGTGGCGACCACCGACTTTAGAAAGCGGCCCCGATCCCCTGGCCCGCTGGCTCCATGGGCCCCGTGACCGGTGAGCCACGCCAGGGGTGTGGGAGGGCCATCTCCTACACTCCCCCCATCGGGATGTAGCGCAGCTTGGTAGCGCACTTCGTTCGGGACGAAGGGGCCGCAGGTTCGAATCCTGTCATCCCGACTCTTCTCCTCCCCTGAGCCCGCACGGAGCGTCGGCCTTCAGGCCAGCTCCGCGCCGGGATAGCCCCGTGGGGTCACCATCCGGCCGCCCGCCACGCGACTGCTGGCGTTGCCGATCAGCACCAGGGTGAGCATGTCCACCTGCTCCAGGGGCAGGTCCCCGAGCGTGTGCAGGCTCACCTGCTCCTCCGGCCGGCCCAGCTGGCGGGCCAGCACCACCGGCGTCTGGGCGGGCCGGCCGCCCTCGAGCAGCAGCTCCCGGGCCCGGCCCAGCTGCCAGTCGCGCCCGCGGGAGCGGGGGTTGTAGAGCGCCACCACGAAGTCGCCGGCGGCAGCGGCCCGCAGCCGCCGCTCGATCACGGCCCAGGGGGTGAGTCGGTCGCTGAGGCTCACGGTGCAGAAGTCGTGCATCAGCGGGGCACCGGCCCGGGCCGCCGCCAGCTGCAGCGCCGAGATGCCGGGGTGCACCGTGAAGCCGGGGCGATCGCCTGCCTCCAGGGCCATCCACTGCTCCAGGGCCAGGCCGGCCATGCCGTAGATGCCGCTGTCGCCGGAAGAGATCAGCGCCACGGTGAGCCCCTGGCAGGCCAGATCCAGGGCTTCGCGGCAGCGCTCCCGCTCCTGGGTGAGCTGGCCGTCGCTGCGCAGCTGATCGGGCCGCCGCAGCGGCTCCAGCAGATCCAGGTAGAGGCCGTATCCCACCCACACGCTGCTCTCCGCCAGGGCCCGGCGGGCATCGGGGGTGAGCAGCTCCAGGCTGCCGGGGCCGCTGCCGATCAGGTGCAGCTGGCCCCGCTGCGGCGCCCACTGGCTGGCGGCCCCGGCGATGGCCAGGGTGGCGGCGCCCAGCTCGCCGGGCTGGGAACGCTCGATCCGTTTCTCCAGCCGCAGCTGGGCGCCCGGGCCGGCCGCCAGCAGGGCGGCAGCCTCGGCCACGCTGGCGGTGCCCAGCTCGGCGGCCACGGCGGCCGAGGGATTCGGCACCGCGACGGCGTTCAGCGCGTCGGCGGCAAAGCAGCGCAGGGACCATCCCCGCCGTTCGGCCAGCTGCAGCAGGGCCGGCTCATCCGCTTTGCGCTCGGCGCTGGCCAGGCCGGCCACGGCCTCGGCCGCGAGGCCCTGGTCCGCCAGGGCCCCGTCCACCAGTCGCTCCAGCAGGCTCAGGCTGGTGTTGCGCTCGCAGCCCATCCCCAGCCAGAGGCAGGGGGGATGCCAGCGGCAGCCGTCACCCCGCTCGGCGGCCACCACCAGCTGGGCGCCCGCCGCCTCCTGGGGATGGGCCTGCCCAGGGGATTCCGGCCCGGACAGCAGGGCCTGGGCGGCGTCGAGCTGCCGCCAGCGACCGTTACCCGCCGGCTGCGTCACGGCGATCGGCTCACCGCGGGCGAAGCCCTTCATCAGCGCGTCCCAGTCGCCGCTGCCCCGTCGCCAGCCCCAGGCCCGGCCGAAGCTGTCGAGGGCCAGGCGGCCGCCGCCACTGCTGGCGCCGGTCAGCACCGCCTCTCCCCCCAACGCCGCGGCAATCCGCTGACTCAGCGCCTCGGCTCCGCCCGCGTGGCCCCCGAGTAGGGGGATGGCGTAACGGCCGTTGGGATCGAGCACCACCACCGCCGGATCGCTGGTCTTGCCTCCCAGCAGCGGGGCGATCAGGCGGGTGACGGCGCCGCAGGCCCCCACCGCCACAAAGGCCTGGCTGCGGGGCCACTCACTGGCCAGCAGCTCCCCCAGGCTGCAGGCCGTCCAGTCGCTCGTGCCGGACGCGGAAGGGTGGTCCTCAGGGTTGGCGGACAGGCCCTCGCCCGGCTGGGGCGGCAGGGCAATCCGATCGATCAGGTTCGCCGCCAGCAGGCGCCGCAGCAGCGGCAGGCTGGCGGCTCCGAGGCCAAAGCCCCAGCGCAGGGTGGGGCTTTGGCCGGTTTCGGGAATGCTCATCGCTGCAGCCTCTCGCGCAGCCGGGCCAGGGGGCCGGATCCCTGGGGCTTCACGAGGGAGCCATCCGGGTTCACCAGCTGCCGTGCCGAACCGGCCAGGCCGGTGCTCGGGGCAATCCTCTCCTCACCCTCACCGGGGCTGGAAGCCTCGGGTGGGGCTGGTGCTGGTGGTGTCGGCGCAGCGGCGGACGTCGGGGGGGCCGGGGGCACGGGCTCGGGTGCTGGCGCCTCTTGGGGGTCTGGTTCGCGCGGTTCCGCCGCCGGCTCTGTCGCGCCCGGTTCGCCTGCGGCCGCTGGCGCGTTGGTGACAGCCTCCTGGGGCGGGGTGGTCTCCGCCGCCGGGACTTCTGGCGTCTGGGTTGCGGCCTCGGGTTCCTGCGGGTTGGAGGGGGCTGGGGGGGGAGCGGCCGGGAGCGGAGCCCCAGGGCCCGCCGTCTGGGACCTGGCGGGCTCGGCGGCGGAGTCGGCGGGCCCTGGGGTCTGGACGGGTGCCGGAGCTGCAGGAGCCCCGGCCGCCTGGGTCTCGGTTGGGGTTTCGCTCGCGCCCTCGGGCCCGCTCCCGGCGCGGCGCTCGGGGGCGGCCGGCTGTGGCAGGGCTGTGCCGGGCTGCGGCGCCTGGGGGGCCTGGCTGACGACTCCGGGAGCCAGGCCGCTGAGCTGATCCAGCTCCAACGGCGTCAGGCTGCTGCGCAGCCAGCCGGGCAGGGGCCCCGGTTGGATCTGAACCTCCCGCACCAGGCTGTTGAAGGGGCCATTCAGGGGCTCACCACGCCCGTCCAGCAACTCCAGCTGCAGGGCGTTGCTGCCGTTCACCAGGCCCCGCAGCCACAGCGGCGCGTGGCGGTCCACCAGGAAGCTGTCGCCGTTCACGGTCACCCGCAGGCGCCAGCGACCATCGCCCTCCCGCAGGTTCTGTAGGGGGGCATCGAACAGCAGCCAGTCGATCAGCACCGGCTCGGCCTGCGCCAGGCCATCGGGGCTGGCCAGCACCAGTTGGGCGCTGCCGGGGGCCGGCAGCTGCTGGGGGTTGGCCGCCACCCGGTGCAGCCGGATCTGACGGCTGGCGCCAGGGGCCTTCACCGCCTCGCCCCAGGGCCTGGCCGCATAGACGGTCACCTGGTGGCTGCCGGGGGCCAGCTCGGGCAGGCTCAGGGTCATGAGCTCGTCCGGGTGGCTCAGGCGCCGCACGGTCGCCCCGTCCACCTGGACCACCAGATGGGGCCCGAGGCCCAGGGGGCCCGCATCGGCGAGGGGCCAGTCGCTCAGCCGCAGCTTCAGGTTCCAGGGACCGGCCGGCAGCAGGGCCCCATCGACGGGGGCCAGGATCTCCAGCTGTGGATCCCGCTCCTCCAGCCGTTCGGCCAGCTGGCGCACCAGCGGCGGCGGCGCGACCTCCTGCAGTCGGCCGGTCGGCGCCGTCACGGCGATCGGGGCCTCCGCAGCTGGTGTCTGGGTCTGACCCAGTCGGCTGCAGCCGCTGCCCACCAGGGTCAACCCCACCAGCACGATGGCCATCAGGGCCCGAAGCGGCGCAGCCACCATGCCGGCTTCTCCTCCTATGTATGGGGTGCTTCTGGGCGCATTCTGCAGCGCGGCCCGGGCCCGACCAGAAGACCGAAGGGAATCCTGCGCAGATCTTCGCGGGCGAGATAAAACAAGGGGCGCAATCAGCCTGTTTTCAGTGATTCTCTCCCTGGCCGAGAGCGCAGTCCCTGACTGGCGGGAGCCGGGATTGAACCTTTGTAACTCCCCGCCCAGACGGCTTGGAGATCGCCTTTATACTCACGCCAGCGGTCCCCTCTTTGGGGCCCCAAGCTCCAGTCATGGCAAGCGGTTTCGGCTCCCGCCGCAGCCCTCGCCCCGGCTGGTGCCCATGGCCCCGGTTGGCTCGTCCGCCCGGTCCATGTGGCTCCACCGGTCCCGGCTCCCGGCTTTCCGGGCCGGTCCGGAGGGGTGGACCTCCACCTCGATCCCGTCCCTCGAGGAACGTCTCGATGACCATCAGCCCACCAGAGCGTGGGAAAACGGCGAAGGCCCAGGTCGACCGGGTGAACAACCCGGCCACCTTCGAACTGTTCGGCAAGCCCGGCCACTTCGATCGCAGCCTCGCCAAGGGTCCCAAAACCACCACCTGGGTTTGGAACCTCCACGCCAACGCTCACGACTTCGATAGCCACACCAGTGATCTCGAAGAGGTCAGCCGGAAGATCTTTTCGGCCCACTTCGGTCACCTGGCCGTCATTTTCATCTGGTTGAGCGGTGCCTTCTTCCACGGCGCCCGCTTCTCCAACTACTCCGGTTGGCTCGCCGACCCCACGCACGTCAAGCCCAGTGCGCAGGTGGTCTGGCCGATCTTCGGCCAGGAGATTCTCAATGGCGATGTGGGTGCCGGCTTCCACGGCATTCAGATCACCTCCGGTCTTTTCCATGTGTGGAGGGCCTGGGGCATCACCAGCGAAACCCAGCTGCTGGCCCTGGCCATCGGCGCTCTGGTGATGGCCGGCCTGATGCTCAATGCGGGCGTCTTCCACTACCACAAGGCAGCCCCCAAGCTCGAGTGGTTCCAGAACGTTGAGTCGATGCTCAACCACCATCTGGCCGGTCTGCTGGGTCTGGGCTCCCTGTCCTGGACGGGTCACCTGATCCATGTGTCCCTGCCCACCAACGCGCTGATGGATGCCATCGACGCCGGCAAGCCGCTGGTGCTCAATGGCAAGACCATCGCCACCTACGCGGACATCCCCCTGCCCCATGAGTTCCTCAACCAGGACCTCATTGCGCAGCTGTTCCCCGGTTTCGGTGCCGGCATCAATGCCTTCTTCACCGGCAACTGGGCGGCCTACAGCGATTTCCTCACCTTCAAGGGTGGTCTGAATCCTGTGACCGGCAGCCTGTGGATGACCGACATCGCCCATCACCACCTGGCGATTGCGGTGCTGTTCATCGTCGCCGGCCACCAGTACCGCACCAACTGGGGCATCGGCCACAGCATCAAGGAGATCCTCGAGGGTCAGAAGGGCGATCCCCTGCTGTTCCCGGCCTCCAAGGGTCATGACGGCCTCTACGAGTTCATGACCACCAGCTGGCACGCCCAACTGGCTGTGAACCTGGCCCTGCTGGGCTCGCTGAGCATCATCGTGGCTCAGCACATGTATGCGATGCCCCCGTATCCCTACATCGGCATCGACTACCCGACCCAGCTGTCGATCTTCACCCACCACACCTGGATCGGTGGCTTCCTGATCGTCGGTGCCGGCGCCCACGCCGCCATCGCGATGATCCGTGACTACGACCCCGCCAAGCACGTGGACAACGTGCTGGATCGGGTGCTCAAGGCCCGCGATGCCCTGATCAGCCACCTCAACTGGGTGTGCATCTGGCTCGGCTTCCACAGCTTCGGCCTGTACATCCACAACGACACGATGCGTGCCCTGGGCCGTCCCCAGGACATGTTCAGCGACTCCGCCATTGCCCTGAAGCCCGTCTTCGCGCAGTGGATCCAGGGTCTGCACGCCGCTGCCGCGGGCAGCACCGCTCCCAACGCCCTGGCTGGCGTGAGCGAAGTGTTCAACGGTTCCGTCGTGGCCGTTGCCGGCAAGGTGGCAGCCGGTCCGATCCCCCTGGGAACGGCCGACTTCATGGTCCACCACATCCACGCCTTCACGATCCACGTCACCGTGCTGATCCTGCTGAAGGGTGTGCTCTACTCGCGCAGCTCCCGCCTCGTTCCCGACAAGGCGAATCTGGGCTTCCGCTTCCCCTGCGACGGCCCCGGCCGTGGCGGTACCTGCCAGGTGTCGGCTTGGGACCACGTGTTCCTGGGCCTGTTCTGGATGTACAACTCCCTCTCGATCGTCATCTTCCACTTCTCCTGGAAGATGCAGAGCGATGTGTGGGGCACCGTCAACGCTGACGGTTCCGTGTCCCACATCACCAACGGCAACTTTGCCCAGAGCGCCATCACGATCAACGGCTGGCTGCGTGACTTCCTGTGGGCCCAGGCCGCTCAGGTGATCAACAGCTATGGCTCCGCCAGCAGCGCCTACGGTCTGATGTTCCTGGGTGCCCACTTCGTCTGGGCGTTCAGCCTGATGTTCCTGTTCAGCGGCCGCGGCTACTGGCAGGAGCTGATTGAGTCCATCGTTTGGGCTCACAACAAGCTGAAGGTTGCTCCCGCCATTCAGCCGCGGGCGCTCTCGATCACCCAGGGCCGTGCCGTTGGTGTCGCCCACTATCTGCTGGGCGGTATCGCGACCACCTGGTCCTTCTTCCTGGCCCGCATCATTGCGGTCGGCTGACCTCACCTGACCTTTCCCAATGGCAACGAAATTTCCTTCGTTCAGCCAGGGTCTGGCACAGGACCCGACAACCCGTCGTATTTGGTACGGGATCGCCACGGCTCACGACTTCGAGAGCCATGACGGAATGACGGAGGAGAAGCTTTACCAAAAGCTCTTCTCCACCCACTTCGGTCACCTCGCGATCATCGGCCTCTGGGTTTCGGGCAACCTGTTCCACGTCGCCTGGCAGGGCAACTTTGAGCAGTGGGTCGCCGATCCTCTGCATGTCCGTCCCATCGCCCACGCGATCTGGGATCCCCACTTCGGCCAGGGCGCCATCACCGCCTTCACCCAGGCTGGCGCCACCTCCCCGGTGAACATTGCGTACTCCGGCGTGTACCACTGGTGGTACACGATCGGCATGCGCACCAACGCCGAGCTCTACCAGGGTTCGATCTTCCTGCTGATCCTCTCGGCCTGGGCCCTGTTCGCTGGCTGGCTGCACCTGCAGCCCAAGTTCCGGCCTTCCCTGGCCTGGTTCAAGAACGCTGAATCCCGTCTGAACCACCACCTGGCGGTGCTGTTCGGCTTCAGCTCCATCGCCTGGACCGGTCACCTGGTCCACGTGGCCATCCCCGAGTCCCGCGGTCAGCACGTCGGTTGGGACAACTTCCTCAATGTGCTGCCCCACCCCGCCGGTCTGGCTCCGTTCTTCACCGGCAACTGGGGTGTGTATGCCCAGAACCCTGATTCCCTGAACCAGGTCTTCGGCACCAGCACTGGCTCCGGTACCGCGATCCTCACCTTCCTCGGTGGTTTCCACCCCCAGAGCGAAGCCCTGTGGCTCACGGACATCGCCCACCACCACCTGGCCATCGGTTGCATCTTTGTGATCGCCGGCCACATGTACCGGACCAACTTCGGCATCGGTCACTCGATCCGCGAGATCCTCGAAGCCCACAACCCCCCCAAGGGCACCCCTGGTGACCTGGGCGCTGGCCACAAGGGTCTCTACGACACCATCAACAACTCGCTGCACTTCCAGCTGGGTCTGGCCCTGGCCAGCCTTGGCGTTGTGACCAGCCTGGTGGCCCAGCACATGTATGCGATGCCGTCCTACGCGTTCATCGCGAAGGACTACACAACGCAAGCTGCGCTGTATACGCACCACCAGTACATCGCCATCTTCCTGATGTGCGGTGCCTTCGCCCACGGTGCGATCTTCTTCATCCGCGACTACGACCCGGAAGCCAACAAGAACAACGTGTTGGCTCGGATGCTCGAGCACAAGGAAGCCATCATCAGCCACCTGAGCTGGGTCTCCCTGTTCCTCGGTTTCCACACCCTGGGTCTCTACGTCCACAACGACGTGGTCGTGGCCTTCGGTACCCCCGAGAAGCAGATCCTGGTGGAGCCCGTCTTCGCCCAGTTCGTCCAGGCCGCTTCCGGCAAGGCGATCTACGGCTTCGACGTGCTGCTCTCCAACCCCAACAGTGCCGCCAGCCTGGCTTCGGCCAACATCGCCGGCGACCACTACTGGCTGGATGCCATCAACGGCAACACCGATCTGTTCCTGCCGATCGGCCCTGGTGACTTCCTGGTGCACCACGCCATCGCGCTGGGTCTGCACACCACCACCCTGATCCTGGTGAAGGGCGCCCTGGATGCCCGGGGTTCCAAGCTGATGCCCGACAAGAAGGACTTCGGCTACTCCTTCCCCTGCGACGGCCCCGGCCGTGGCGGCACCTGCGACATCTCGGCCTGGGACGCCTTCTATCTGGCGGTCTTCTGGGCCCTGAACACCGTGGGTTGGGTCACCTTCTACTGGCACTGGAAGCACCTCGCCATCTGGCAGGGCAACGTGGCGCAGTTCAACGAATCCAGCACCTATCTGATGGGCTGGTTCCGCGACTACCTGTGGCTCAACTCCTCTCAGCTGATCAACGGCTACAACCCGTACGGCACGAACAACCTCGCCGTCTGGGCCTGGATGTTCCTGTTCGGTCACCTGATCTGGGCCACCGGCTTCATGTTCCTGATCTCCTGGCGTGGCTACTGGCAGGAGCTGATTGAGACCATCGTCTGGGCGCATCAGCGCACTCCGCTCGCCAACCTGGTGGGCTGGCGCGATAAGCCCGTCGCCCTCTCGATCGTTCAGGCCCGTGTGGTGGGTCTCGCCCACTTCACCGTCGGTTACTTCGTGACCTACGCCGCCTTCCTGATCGCCTCAACTTCCGGCAAGTTCGGCTGATGGCCTCGGCCGACCCAAGGGTCGGCCTCCCCACCTGCTCCTTGCTCGGCCTTGAGGGACGCTTCCAACCCCTGGCTTTGGCCAGGGGTTTTTTGTTGGCGTTTTGCGGTGACTGTTGGTCACCGCTTTGGGGCGACCGCGCCGGCGGTGATCCAGAGCAGCACCAGAAGCAGCAGCCAGCCGATGGCCTGGCCCTCAAGCAGGCCGGTGCCCAGCTGCAGCAGCGGTTCCATCAACCAGTGGGCCAGGCTCATCACGGCCGCCACCAGCAGCACCATCCAGGGCATGGCGGCTCAGCCCCCGGCTGAGGTCATGGCCGATGGCAGCACCACGCTGCCTTGGCGCAGGAGCTGCCAGTGGCCGGCGTCTGTCCAGGTCACCACGGTGCTGGCCTGCCCCGAGCCCGCAGGCCAGGGCGTCGGCCCCAGCAGCGGCACCTCCGGGAAGCGCTCGTGGGCCTCGCGGGCGGTGAGGCAGGGGGGCTCGCCGGAGCGGTTCGCGCTGGTGGTGGCCAGGGGGCCCGTGAGGCGCAGCAGCTCCAGGGCCATCGGGCAGGCGGGCACCCGCAGTCCCAGGCTGGTGCCACCAGGGTTCAGCTGCTCCAGCAGTGGACCCCGTGCCGGCAGCACCAGGGTGAGCCCGCCAGGCCAGTGGGCTTCCGCCAGCGCCTGCCAGGCCGGCAGCACCGGAACGCCCAGCGGCGCCAGCAGCTCCCTGAGCTCAGCCCCCATCAGGATCACGGGCTTGTGGCTGGGCCGGCCCTTCAGCTCCCAGAGCTGGGCTGCGGCCTCAGGCCTGGCCGCCAGGGCCGGCAGGGTATCGGTGGGGAAGAGGGCCGCCGCGCCCTCGCCCAGACACTGGCTCAGGCTGGCGGCCTCGAGCGCCGGAGGGCTGGCTGCCGTGGTCTCGGCGGAGCGGGTGGTTCCAGCTGCGGGAAGCGAGGACACGGCGGGGTCGGCTGGTGGACGCAAGCTGGTACTGGTTGGTGCCTGTCTAGACGGGCGGTTCGGTGGCCTGGGGGCGCCGTCCACGGGCAAACCGCCACTGGCCTTCCAGGTCGCGGTGGGCTTCCACATCCACAAGGCCACCCCGGCTGAGCAGGCTCAGCACGGCTTCACTCTGGTCGTGGTGGTGCTCCAGCAGCAGCCAGCCCCCGGGTGCGAGGGCCTGCGCAGCTCCCGCCGCCAGCTGGCGTATCGCGCTCAGGCCGTCGTCACCGCCATCGAGGGCCAGGGCGGGCTCGTGCTGCCGCACCACCGGCTCGAGCTGCTCCCAAACGGCTGTCGGGATGTAGGGCGGGTTGCTCACCACCAGATCCCAATGGCCCCAGGCGTCCCGCAGCGGCTCCCACCAGCTGCCCTGGCGCAGCTGCACCCGATCATCCACCTGGGCCCGCGCCAGGTTTGCTTCGGCCTGGATCAGGGCGTCGGGGCTGAGGTCCACGGCCAGGCCCTGGCTCCGCGGCAGGCCGCGGGCCAGGGCCACGGCGAGGCAGCCGGAGCCCGTGCCGAGGTCGGCCCAGCGCAGTGCGGCCCGGGGATCGAGGCCCGCGAGGGCGAGCTCCACGAGCAGTTCCGTTTCCTGGCGAGGGATCAGCACCCCCGGAGCCACCTGCAGTTCCAGGTCCCGCCACGGACAGATCCCCACCAGGTACTGGAGTGGGGCGGCGCTGCGCAGGTGTTCCCTCCACAGCTGCTCGAGCTGCGCCAGGTCTCGCTGCAGCTGCACAGGCCGTTGGGGATGGAGGCGCAGGGCCTGGAGGGGCTGCCAGCCCACGCCGCCACCGAGATCCAGCAGCCAGTCGAGGTCGACGGCGTGGCCGCCCAGGCTCAGCTGGCGGCGGCGCCAGTCGAGCAGCTCCTCCCCCGAGACGATCCCCGAGACGATGGGGCCGCTGTGGCGGGGGGGCTGCACCATCCACGCACCCTAGGCAGAGGGGTCTGGCGCTTCAGCAGGGCCGCCACCACAGGCCGGGTTCGGCCCGGATCTGACCGCTGAGCTCCAGGCCCAGCAGCTCCCGGGTGACCTGGCTGGGGCCCAGGCCCAGCCGGCTGCAGAGCTGCTCGAGCGACGCGCCTGCCCCCAGCGCCTCCAGCAGGCCGTGGGTTCCCGGCACCGCGGCCGGTGTCCCGTCTGGGCGCGGGTCGCCCCTCCGCCGTGCCAGCGGACCGGGACCCAGGGAGCGGATCAGATCGGCGGGGTCCAGCAGCACGCTGGCGCCGCCGGCCAGCAGCCGGTTGCTGCCCAGGGCCGACGGCTTGCCGGCATCGCCGGGCACCACCCAGAGGGGCAGGCTCTGGCGCCAGGCCAGCTCGGCTGAGTGCAGGGCGCCGCTGTTCACCGGGCACTCCACCACCACCAGGGCCTGGGCGAGGGCCACCTGCAGGCGGTTGCGCTGGGCGAAGTGGCCGGGCCGCACCGCGGTGCCCGGCTCCTGTTCACTGACCAGCAGGCCGGCCCTGGCGACCTCCGCCTGCAGCGTGCCGTGGTGCCGGGGATAGACCCGGCCCAGATGGGTGCCGAGTACGGCCACCGGCCGCCCCCCGCGCCCCAGGCAGCCCTGGTGCACGGCGGCATCGATCCCCTCCGCCAGGCCGCTCACCACCGGCCAGCCGGCTTCGGCCAGGGCGGCACCCAGGGCCCGGGCGATCGACAGCCCGTGGGGTGACGGTCGCCGGGTGCCCACCACGGCGATGGCCTGGCGCCGACGCAGCGGCCGCCAGAGGCTGCCGTTGCCCTGCCAGTGGAGCCGCAGCGGCGGACGCTCCAGGGCTCGGGCCGCCTCCGGAAAGCCCGAATCCGGTGGCACCAGGGTGCGGCTGACGGCGAGGCGCCGGCGGGTGGGGCCATCGATGGGCGAGGGGATCGGCTCGTCTCCCCAGTGCTGCCGGTAGGCCTCGATCCGCGCGCCGGCAGCGCTCCCCAGCCGCAGCCGGGCCTGAAGCTCCGCGGGGGGTGCCGCCCAGGCCCGTTCCAGGCTGCCGTAGCCGGCCTGCAGGGCTTCGAGGCGTTGCCAGCCGATGCCGGGGCAGCCGCTCCAGAGCAGCCACCACAGCCGGCGGGCCTCTGCCGTCCGCGGATCCGCCTCCTGCGGATTCGCCTCCCGCGCCGGCCCATCCGCTGGCCCCTGGGACCGGCGGCCTTCGGCGCCGAAGGCCGCCACCAGCAGATCCCCCATGCGACCCCCGCAGTAAGTACAAATGTACTCTAGGCGTGCGGCGGCTCCGTGGCCTCCGGGCCCCGTTGCAGCCGTTCGATGGCGGCGGCCAGGTCATCCGGCAGGCGGCGCAGCAGGCGCCGCCGATCGGGGCCCGCCGAGAGATCCACCAGCACCAGCTCCACCCGGGCCTCGGCCGCCACCACGCCGCCGGGCGCGATGAAGCGGCTCCGCCAGGGCAGCTTCACCCCCTGGCGCGGCAGCACCGCGCTGTGGAGCTGCACCCGGTCGCCATGCAGCAGGGCCTGCCGGTAGTCGATCGCCAGCGACACCACCGGCAGCTCCAGGCCCCGCGCCGACAGGTCGCTGTAGGCCAGCCCAGCGGCGGCCAGGGCCTCGACCCGCGCCTCCTCCAGCCAGGCCAGGTAGGCCCCGTGCCACATCACTCCGGCGTGGTCGGTGTGTTGCGGCAGCACCCGCCGCTCCAGGGTCCAGCCCCTGGCCAAGTGTGGCTCCATCACGGTGTGCGCTCCCGGCTGCTCAGCCCTTCGGATCGGCCATAGGCTGCCGGAGCGCGTTGCATCAGCTGTGTTCCGCAACCTTCTGATCGCCGATTCCGGCAAGGGTCACGTCGAAGAGATGGTGCGCATGCTGCGCGACATCCCCACCGTGCGCCAGGCCCGCCTCAACCTTCTGCACGTGGTGCCGGAGCAGGCCGGCGAGAACTACGCCGAGCATTCCCAGAAGGCGGCTGGGATCGTGGCCGATGCCGTGAAGCGCCTCGGCCTCGACCCCAGCGAGGTCAACACGATCATCCGCCAGGGCGACACCAAGCAGACCGTGCTGAAGGTGGCTGATGAGCTCGACAGCGACCTGATCGTGATGGGCTCGCGCGGGCTGGGTCGGCTCCAGTCGATCCTGAGCAACAGCGCCAGCCAGTACGTCTTTCAGCTCTCGACCCGGCCGATGCTGCTGGTGCGCGACGACCTCTACGTGCGCCACATCAACCGCGTGGTGGTGGCGATCGACGGCACCGGCGTCGGCGACGATGCCCTGCGCCTGGCCGCCGAGCTGGTGCGGGGCATTCCCGGCGGCAGCCTGATCGGCGTGCACATCAGCCGCCAGGACATCACCCCGTCGCGGGGGGGCAAGTCGCCCGCCGACGAGCTGCTGGAGAAGGCGGTGCAGCGGGCCCGGGGCTTCGGGGTGGAGCTCCAGCCGGTCCATGCCACCGGCGACATCGGCCGCGGGGTCTGCGCCGCCGCCACCGAGTACAAGGCCGATCTGGTGGTGATCGCCTCCCAGGACCGGCGCCCCCTCGTGGCCAAGGCCCTGGTGGATCTGGACCGCCTGCTGGGATCTTCGGTGAGCGACTACATCCGGGTGCATGCCCCGGCGCCGGTGCTGCTGGTGCGCGAGCCGGAGGGGCGCCGCTGAGGACGCCGGCCCGGCCCCACGCAGCCGGGCCGGCATGAGCAAACCCCCGGTCAGGGCACCAGGCCTCGACCGGGGGTTTGGCCTTGCGGCGCTGTCAGAACGGGCCTGGCCGATCACGCTGTCGCGACGCCTTGGGCCTGTGGCCGATCAGGCCGAGCGGCGGATCAGCCGCCCTGGCGGCTGCTGGTCTGGATGTAGAGCACGATCAGAAACACCGCTGGAACCAGCACGAACAACAGGCTGGCGACGAAGCCGAGGTCGTTGGTTTCCATGGCATTGGGATTGAGCCCTGCGACCGTATCACCGCTGCTCGACTCCCCCTCAGGCCTCTTCATCCGCCGTTGTGCTTTCGCCACTGCCGGGCTGTTCCAGGGCCAGCGCCTCGGGCTGCTGGCCCTGTTGGGGCTCCTCGGCGGCGCCCTCGGCCTCGCTCTCCGCGACGGGCCAGGCGGTGGGGCCAGCGGGCAGGGGCTCCGCCTTGGCGGCGGCAATCCGCGCCTCGGCGTCGCCCAGGCCCGCCTGGGGCCGGGTCAGCACCAGCACCGAGTGCTGCACCAGGCTCTGGCAGGCCAGGCGCCACTCCTGGGGCCGGCGCTGCAGCTTGCGCTCCTCCACGGCGGTGCGGGGGCTGAGGCTGCCTGGCGAGCTCTCCCCCACCACCTCCACGAAGCAGGTGATGCACTGGCCGCAGCCGCCGCAGTTGCCGAGCTTGCCCTTGAGTCCGTAGAGCTCCACCCCCTCGCGCAGGGCCACGTCGCGCAGGTTCTCGCCGGGGTAGCACTCCACATCGCGCCCCTCGCGCACGAATCGGATCACGGGCATGGCGCAGGCAGCGAAACCCCTTCATTGTGAGTGGTCGCGTTGCGTTTTGTAACCGCCGCGCCGTCGCCGTTGGCCTCGCCTTGCCCCCCTGAGCGCTCTGGCCCGCGTCAGGCCGGCCCCGCGCCCCCATCACGGCTCGTTTCAGCTCCCGGCCGGGCCATCCGTTGGGCCTGTGGAACCCCTTACCATCGCCAGCACGGATCGAGCCTTGACTAGCCCCGCTCTGCGGCTCCGCTCAGCTCATCTCGGTCGTGCTGCTGTCCGCCCCCGGGTCAACCGGTTCGGACGGCTGGTTGTTACCCCGGACCTAAACCCCCATGGGATTGCCCTGGTATCGGGTGCACACGGTCGTCATCAACGACCCGGGCCGTCTGTTGGCCGTGCACCTCATGCACACCGCTCTGGTCGCCGGCTGGGCCGGCTCCATGGCTCTCTACGAGCTGGCCATCTTCGATCCCTCCGACCCGGTGCTCAACCCCATGTGGCGCCAGGGCATGTTCGTGATGCCCTTCATGGCGCGTCTGGGCGTGACCGGCAGCTGGAGTGGCTGGAGCATCACCGGTGAAACCGGTGTTGACCCCGGCTTCTGGAGTTTCGAAGGTGTGGCAGCAGCCCACATCGTTTTCAGCGGCCTGCTCTTCCTGGCCGCCATCTGGCACTGGACCTACTGGGATCTCGAGATCTGGCAGGACCCCCGCACCGGCGAGCCGGCGCTGGACCTGCCCAAGATCTTCGGCATCCACCTGCTGCTGGCTGGCCTCGGCTGCTTCGGCTTTGGCGCCTTCCACCTCACCGGCGTGTTCGGTCCCGGCATGTGGGTCTCCGACGCCTACGGCCTGACCGGACACCTCGAGCCGGTGCAGCCCTCCTGGGGGCCTGAGGGCTTCAACCCCTTCAACCCGGGCGGGATCGTGGCCCACCACATTGCCGCCGGCATTGTGGGGATCATCGCCGGCATCTTCCACATCACCACCCGTCCGCCGGAGCGCCTCTACAAGGCCCTCCGGATGGGCAACATCGAGACGGTGCTCGCCAGCGCCATCGCCGCTGTCTTCTTCGCCGCCTTCATCGTGGCAGGAACGATGTGGTACGGAGCTGCGGCCACTCCGGTTGAGTTGTTCGGCCCCACCCGCTATCAGTGGGACCAGGGCTACTTCAGAACCGAGATCAACCGCCGCGTGCAGACCGCCCTCGATGGTGGTGCCACCAAGGCGGAGGCCTTCGCGGCCATTCCCGAGAAGCTCGCCTTCTACGACTACGTCGGCAACAGCCCGGCCAAGGGCGGCCTGTTCCGCGTCGGTCCGATGGTGAATGGTGACGGCCTGCCCACCGGCTGGCTCGGTCACATCAGCTTCACCGACAAGGAAGGTCGTGATCTGCAGGTGCGCCGCCTGCCCAACTTCTTCGAGAACTTCCCCGTGGTTCTGGAAGACAACCAGGGCATCGTCCGCGCCGACATCCCCTTCCGTCGTGCTGAGGCGAAGTACTCCTTCGAGCAGACCGGCGTGACGGCCACCGTCTATGGCGGTGCCCTGAACGGCCAGAGCTTCACCGATCCCGCCGACGTGAAGCGTCTCGCCCGCAAGGCTCAGCTGGGTGAAGCGTTCGAATTCGACCGCGAGACCTACCACTCCGACGGCACCTTCCGCAGCTCACCGCGCGGCTGGTTCACCTTCGGCCACGCCACCTTCGCCCTGCTGTTCTTCTTCGGCCACATCTGGCACGGTGCCCGCACCCTGTATCGCGATGTGTTCGCCGGTATTGACCCGGATCTGGGCGAACAGGTGGAATTCGGTCTCTTTGCCAAGCTTGGCGACCGTTCCACCCGCCGTCTGCCGGAGGGCTACGTGCCCCCCGCAGGCAGCACCCTCAGCTGACCGCCAGTTCCACCGAGGTAACCCATGGAAAGCTTCGCTTACATCCTGATCCTCACGCTGGCGATCGCCACACTGTTCTTCGCCATCGCCTTCCGCGATCCCCCGAAGATCGGCAAGTGAATCCGGACCGAGCCCACGCGGGCTCCTCTGCCCCCGCTCCGGCGGGGGCTTTTTTGTGGCTCCGGCCGCCGAGACGCAGCCTCCGCTGGGCGCTGGTGGCGGCAGCGGTCCCAGATCCATTGCGCCAGAACCCTTCTCATCGGGGGCTTTGGTGTCTACACTTGCGGCACGCCCAATGCGGTATCCCCAGGGATGCAATGTCCCTCCTGCCAGCACACCGAGAGCCGCGTGCTCGAGTCGCGTTCCGCCGACTCGGGCCGAAGTGTGCGTCGCCGGCGTGAATGTTTGCACTGCGACTTTCGCTTCACCACCTACGAGCGCGTCGAGACCGTGCCGATCACGGTGGTGAAGCGCAACGGCAGCCGCGAGACCTTCAGCCGCGGCAAGCTGCTGCACGGCCTGCTGCGGGCCTGTGAGAAGACGGGCCTTGAGCCGGCCCGTCTCGAGACCGTGGTCGATGACCTGGAGCTGCAGTTGCAGGGCCGCAGCGGCCGCGAGGTGAGCAGCAGCGAGATCGGCGAGCTGGTGCTGGCGCAGCTCAGCGAGATGAGCGAGGTGGCCTATGTGCGCTTTGCCTCGGTGTATCGCCAGTTCCAGGGCATCAGTGACTTCGTCGCCACCCTTGAGGGCCTCAGCCGGCGGCCGGGCCAGAAGGGGCGCGCTGCCGCCAAGCTGGCGGTTGTGGGCTGATTCTCGGCGGCATCGGCCCACGGCGGCTCGCTGCGCTCTGGCATGGCGGTGTCGGTTGGTACGATCGTGGATTCCCCACGTGCCGTCGGCGGACGGTGTGAGGAACTCCATCGCCCTGCCCCAGGCAGTCCGCCAATCTCCATGACCGTGACCCCTTCCGACCTCAACGCCAGCGAGGCCGATCTCGCCGCTGCCGACCTCGAGTTCGCCCTCGATGCCGCCGCTGACCTCGACATCCCGGAAGAGGTGCCCACCGCCGATGACCCCAGCAGCCGCGCTGCCGCCCGGGACATGGACGGCGTGGGCTTCACGCTGGAGGAGTTTGCGTCGCTGCTCAGCAAGTACGACTACAACTTCAAGCCCGGCGACGTGGTGAAGGGCACCGTGTTCGCCATGGAGCCCAAGGGCGCCATGATCGACATCGGCGCCAAGACCGCCGCCTTCATGCCCATGCAGGAGGTGTCGATCAACCGGGTGGAGAGCATCTCCGACGTGCTCGAGCCCGGTGAGGTGCGCGAGTTCTTCATCCTCAGCGAGGAGAACGAGGACGGTCAGCTCACCCTCTCGATCCGCCGCATCGAGTACCAGCGCGCCTGGGAGCGCGTGCGTCAGCTGCAGAAGGAAGACGCCACCATCTACTCCGAGGTGTTCGCCACCAACCGTGGTGGTGCCCTGGTGCGGGTGGAGGGCCTGCGCGGCTTCATCCCCGGCAGCCACATCAGCACCCGCAAGCCCAAGGAAGATCTCGTCGCCGACTTCCTGCCCCTCAAGTTCCTGGAGGTGGACGAAGAGCGCAACCGCCTGGTGCTCAGCCATCGCCGCGCCCTGGTGGAGCGCAAGATGAACCGCCTCGAGGTGGGCGAAGTGGTGATCGGTACCGTCCGCGGCATCAAGCCCTACGGCGCCTTCATCGACATCGGTGGTGTCAGCGGCCTGCTGCACATCTCCGAGATCAGCCACGAGCACATCGAGACGCCCCACACGGTGCTCAATGTGAACGACCAGATGAAGGTCATGATCATCGACCTCGACGCCGAGCGCGGCCGGATCTCGCTGTCCACCAAGGCCCTCGAGCCCGAGCCCGGCGACATGCTCACCGACCCCCAGAAGGTGTTCGAGAAGGCCGAGGAGATGGCGGCTCGCTACAAGCAGATGCTGCTGGAGCAGGCCGAGGAGAACGAGCCCATGGGCGTCACCCTCGACTGATCAAAGGTTTCCCCATGCCTCAGCTGCTGCTGCGCGGCACGGGGCTCGGTGAGGTGCGGGCGGTGCTGTTCGACAAGGACGGCACCCTCAGCATCAGCGAGCCCCAGCTCATCACCCTGGCCGCGGCCAGGGTTTTGTTTTGCCTGGAGCGGGTGGCTGCCCCGCTGCGCCCCTCCCTGCAGGACCTGCTGGAGCGGGCCTATGGCCTGCGCCAGGGCGGCGGCGTCCTCTGTCCCGCCGGTACCACGGCGGTGGCTAGCCGCGACCACAACCTGATCTCCACCGCCACGGCCCTGGTGCAGGTGGGCCTGGGCTGGCCCGAGGCCCTGGCCCTCAGCGAGGAGGTGTTCGCCGAGGCGGATCGCGCCGATGCCCGCCGGGCCGCGGCGGGGGCAGCCGGGGGCGGGGCCACCAGCGCCACCACCGAAGGCCTGGTGCCGCTGCTGGAGCGTCTGCAGGCCGCCGGCGTGATCTGCGCCGTGATCAGCAACGACGACGTGGCCGGCATCGAGCACTTCCTGGCCAGCCATGGCCTGGGGCGCTTCTTCGCAGGGTTCTGGAGCGCCGAGCACCGCCCGCGCAAACCCGATCCCGCCGCGGTCCACGGCCTGTGCGCCCAGCTGGGCCTGGAGGCCCGCCACTGCGCCCTGATCGGCGATGCCAACAGCGACCTGCGCATGGCGGTGGCGGCGGGCATCCCCCACCAGCGGGCCCTGGGCTATACCGCCGCCTGGAGCAGCCCGCCGCCGCTGGCGGAGCCCCACCCCCTGATCCACCACTGGAGCGAGCTGCAGGTGCGCGCCTGAGGGCGGCCTGCCTGTCCGGCTACACCGAAACCGCCGAGCCGAGGGATAGGCTGAATCCTCCTTTTTGGTGCACGGAAGGCATGGGCAGCCGCTACGTCTTCACCTCCGAGTCGGTGACCGAGGGGCATCCCGACAAGATCTGTGACCAGGTGAGTGACGCGGTGCTCGACGCCCTGCTCGCCCAGGACCCGGCCTCCCGCGTGGCCTGCGAGACCGTGGTCAACACGGGCCTGTGTCTGATCACCGGTGAAGTGACCACCAACGCCCGGGTGGACTTCAACAGCCTCGTGCGGGGCGTGATCGAGCAGATCGGCTACAGCGGCGCCCGCGCCGGCGGCTTCGATGCCCGCAGTGCCGCCGTGCTGATCGCCCTCGACCAGCAGTCCCCCGACATCGCCCAGGGGGTCAACGAGGCCGATGACCATGACGGCGATCCGCTGGATCTGATCGGCGCCGGCGACCAGGGGATCATGTTCGGCTTCGCGGTGGATGAAACCCCCGAGCTGATGCCGCTGCCGATCAGCCTGGCCCACCGCCTGGCCCGGCGCCTGGCCGAAGTGCGCCACAACGGCACCCTCGGCTACCTGCTGCCCGACGGCAAGACCCAGGTGAGCGTCGTCTACGAGGACGACGTGCCGGTGGCGATCGACACGATCCTGATCTCCACCCAGCACACCGCCGAGATCGACGTTCCCGGCGGCACCCCCATCTCCGAGGAGAAGGCCCTGCGCGAGCGCATCGCCGCCGACCTCTGGGTGCACGTGGTGGAGCCCGCCACCGCCGATCTGGCCCTCAAGCCCGCCAAGGACACCACCCGCTTCCTGGTGAACCCCACCGGCAAGTTCGTGGTGGGCGGTCCCCAGGGCGATGCCGGCCTGACCGGCCGCAAGATCATCGTGGACACCTACGGCGGCTATGCCCGCCATGGCGGTGGTGCCTTCTCCGGCAAGGACCCCACCAAGGTGGACCGCTCCGCCGCCTACGCCGCCCGCTACGTGGCCAAGGCCCTCGTGGCCGCCGGCCTGGCCAGGAAGGCGGAAGTGCAGCTGAGCTACGCCATCGGCGTGGCCCGCCCCGTGAGCATCCTGGTAGAGAGCTTCGGCACCGGCGTCCTCAGCAACGCCGACCTCACCGCCCTGGTGCAGGAGCACTTCGATCTGCGTCCCGGCGCGATCATCGAGGCCTTCGGCCTGCGCCAGCTGCCCCAGCAGCGCGGCGGCCGCTTCTACCAGGACGTGGCCGCCTACGGCCACTTCGGCCGCAGTGACCTCAACCTGCCCTGGGAGAACGTGGAGGCCATCGCCGAAACCCTCAAGCAGGCCACGGCGGGCCACGTCGCCGCCGGCAGCGCCAGCTGAGCCCGGCGGCCCTGGCCCCGTCTCCGGCCCTGCGGGCTGGTCCCAGCCCGCTCGCCCTTGGCATCGATCTCGGCAGCAGCGGTCTGCGGCTGGCCCTGGTCGATGCCGGGGGCGGTGCCGTGGCGGAGCTGGCGGCGGCCTATCCGCTCCCCCTGGAGGATCCCGCGGGCTGGCGGCAGGGGCTGATCGAGCTCTGCGCCCAGCTGCCAGCGGACCTGCGCGGGCGTGTGGGGGCCCTGGCCCTCGATGGCACTTCCGGCACGCTGCTGCTCTGCCGGCCCGATGGCTCCCGGTCCGCGGGCAGTCTCGGGATGGCCCTTCCTTACCACCAGGCCTGCCCGGAACAGGCGGCGGCCGCGCAGGCCCTCAGCGGCGGCAGTGGGCCAGCCGCCAGCGCCAGCGGCAGCCTGGCCCGCGCCCTGCGCCTGTTGGCCCAGGCCGAAGCGGAGGGCCTGGCGGGCCCCTGGCGGCTGCGCCACCAGGCCGACTGGCTGATGGGCTGGCTGCTGGCGGACTGGCGCTGGGGCGAGGAGGGCAACAACCTGCGCCTGGGCTGGGATCTGCAGCGCCAGGCCTGGAGCGGCGCCATCGCTCGGCAGCCCTGGCGGGAGGCCCTGCCCCAGCTGGTGCCCAGCGGCCAGGTGGTGGGAGCGCTGGCCGCCGAGCCTGCCCGCCAGCTGGGGCTGCCGCGGGCCTGTCGGCTGGTGGCGGGCAGCACCGATGCCAATGCCGGTGTGCTGGCGGCCGATCCCCGCCCCGGCGATGGCATCGCCGTGCTCGGCACCACCCTGGTGCTCAAGCAGTTCTGCGAGCAGCCGATCCAGGGGCCAGGCCTCAGCTGCCATCGGGTGGCGGGCCGCTGGCTGGTGGGCGGGGCGTCCAACGCCGGTGGCGGCGTGCTGCGCCGGTTCTTCAGCGATGCCCAGCTCGCTGAACTCAGCCGCCAGATCGACCCGCGTCGCCCCAGTGGGCTGGCCCTGCGCCCCCTGCCGCGACCGGGGGAGCGCTTTCCGGTGGACGATCCGACCCTGGAACCGGTGCTGGAGCCGCGGCCGGTGAGCGACGCGCTCTACCTGCAGGGCCTGCTGGAGGGGCTGGCCGCCATCGAGGCCGAGGGCTGGCGTCGCCTGGCGCAGCTGGGGGCGCCGCCGCTGCGGCGCGTGATCAGCCTCGGCGGCGGCGCCCGCAATCCCCAGTGGCGGCTCCTGCGCCAGCGTCTGCTGGGGGTGCCGGTGCTGAATCGCCCCCACTGCAGCGCCGCCCTGGGCATGGCGCGCCTGGCCGCTGCCGCCCTGGCGCTTCCGGGCCGTCAGGATGGGGCCACACCGCCGCCCCAGCCATGAACGATCGCCTGCGCACCTGGATCTCGATGACGATCTTCGTGGTGCTGGCGGGCTACGTGGGCTTCAGCGCCGTGCGGCTGGGGCTGCTGCTCTGGCAGCGCTTCGGGGCGGCCTGAGGCCGCCGGGCCGGTTCGACGCCCGCTTCCTGTCCCCGGTGAGGGCGCCCTGTCCCGCACGACTGCCCGCCCCTGGTTCCAGAATCGCCGCACGTTCGTCCCCGCCAGCCCATGGCCGCCGCCCCCCTCACCCCCGCCGTGAGCGAACGGATCTGCAAGCACATGAACGACGACCACGCCGAGGCGGTGCTCTCCTATGCCCGCCACTACGGCGGGGTGACCACGGCCTCTGCCGCCCGCATGGTGGCGGTGGAGCCCGAGGCGATGCAGCTGGAGGTGGATGGCCAGCCGCTGCGGGTGGCCTTCGACCACACCCTCAGCGACAGCGAGGACGCCCACCGCACCCTGGTGGCGATGCTGCGGGCCCTGCCCCGGCCCGACGCGCCGGCCTGAGGGAGCGTCCGATCCCGCGCGGCGGGGAACCCTGGGGGCAGTTCCGGCGGCCCGCGCCATGCTCCTGCAGCTGCTCCAGGGCGCCCTGGCCCTGATCAGCGACTCCCGCTGCCCGCTCTGTGGCGGCGTTCTGGAGGCGCCGGCCCCGGTCGGGCCCTGCGGCACGCCGGCCTTCTGCGCCGGGTGCTGCGCCGAACTGGCCCTCCCCGCCGGGGGCCTGGGCGCCGAGGGGTCGGAGTTGCCCGGCCTGCCCTTGCCCTGGCGGGCCCTTGCGGCCTACGACGGCGCCTTCCGCCGGCTGCTGCTGCGCCAGCGCCAGGCTCCTGCCCCCGCGGTGCTGGAGGTCCTGGCGGCTGCCCTGGTCGGGTTGCTGCTGGGTGAGGGGCCAAACCGCCCCCAGCCGTTGCTGCTGGTGCCGATTCCCAGCTGGAAGCGCCGCGCCAATCCACTCGCCGCCCAGCTGGGCCAGGCGATGGCGCGGCACCCCGCCGTGACGCTCCTGCCCCTGCTGGAACGCAGTCGTCCCACCGTGGGGCAGCACCACCTGGGCCGGGCTCTGCGCCTGCGCAACCAGTGCGGCTCCTTCCGGCTCGCCCCGGCCCAGCGGGCCGCCCTGCCCCGCTGGCGGCGCCAGCCGCTGTGGCTGCTCGACGACATCCTCACCACCGGTGCCACGGCCCTGGCTGCCGCCCAGGTTCTGGAGGTCGAGGGCCTGGCGGTGGCGGGCCTGGCCTGCCTGGCCCGCACGCCGGAGCGCCGGCCGGGGAACGTCGTGCCCTACTATCCCGAAGTCGCGCAGGCGACGGGCCGGGATAGCTCAGTTGGTAGAGCAGGCGATTGAAAATCGCCGTGTCCCCAGTTCAAATCTGGGTCCTGGCATTTCCCGAATCCCTACCCTTCCTGGAGGGGATTCCAGCCCCAGGCGATGCCATGGCCACTGTGCCGATGGGCCTTTCGCCCTCCTGCGTCACGGCCTGGCGTTCATCGCCCGGTCCCCAGCAGTCTGTCTTCTCTCCCCGAGCGCTGATGCCTCTGCCCTTTCTGGACAAGGACGGCCAGCTGTTCAACAACGCCGACAGCTTCGCCATGGCCTTCGATCAGGCCTGGAAGCGCCACGACCAGCAGCAGCCCGGCCACGGCCTCAGTGCCGACGAGAAGCTGGAGCAGATCCTCGCGGTCTGTGCCGACCACCCCTTCCTGCAGAGCGACCCGGCCATGGCCCGCCAGGTGGCCGCTTTCCGCGTGCGACTGCTGGGCTTCTGAGCGCCCTGGGGGCGGGATGCCCATAGGATCCCCGCCATGACCAGTCCCCTCGCCCGCCTGCTGCGCCAGTTGAGCGCCGGCTTCAGCAACCAGGCCCAGGCCTTCGAGAACCCGCCGCTCTACGCCCACATCCTGGTCAAGTTCAGGCCCCTGCCGCAGCTGGCCCCTGGCTCGCTGCTGGTCGAGCAGTCGTATGCGATCAACCCCGCGGCCCCCTATCGGATCCGGGTGCTGCGGGCCGAGCTGGGCGAGGCCGGCCTGATCATCCACAACCAGGCCCTCCACGACGACGAGCGCTTCTGGGGCGCCGTCGAGGACGGGGCCAAGCGGGAGCAGATCACCGCCACGGACATCAAGCCGCTCGAGGGCTGTGCCTACGTGGTGCGGGAGGTCGCCGGCGGCTTCCACGGGGAGGTGGAGCCCGGCTGTCGCTGCCTGGTGGAGCGGAAGGGTGCCACGTCGTATCTGGTGAGCAGCTTTGAACTCGATGGCCGCGGCATGCGCACCATCGACCGGGGGCATCACCCCGAGACCCATGAACAGCTCTGGGGCTCCCTGGCCGGGCCGTTCGAATTCGAGCGCACCCACGACTACAGCGACGAACTGCCGCCGCACTGGCTGGTGGGCTGAACCGGGGCCGGCGCGTCATCCCTTCGCAGAGCTTTACCGAAGCAGTGAAGCTGTGTGAGGTCTTGGCGGACTAGGACTAATTGCTTATCAGACCTCTCTAGGTTCGCCGCTGGTTCGTCCTTGCCCCTGTCGTCATGGCTCTGCCCCTGCTGGCGACCCGTCCGATCACCCAGAACGCGCGGGTCAACAACTTTCCCATCGGCAACGATGAGGCTCCCCGCATCCAGGTGGATGTGGATGAAGTGATCGAGCGTGCCTATCGCCAGATCTTTTTTCACGCCTTCAAGGCGGATCGTGAGCCGATCCTGGAAATGCAGCTGCGCCATGGCGCCATCACCACCCGCGACTTCATCCGCGGTCTGCTGCTCTCCCGCAAGTTTCGCGAGGGTTTCTACCGCTGCAACAGCAACTACCGGGTGGTGGAGCAGTTGGTCGGCCGGGTGCTGGGCCGCGACGTGTACGGCGACCAGGAGCGCATCGCCTGGTCGATCGTGATCGCCAACCAGGGCCTGGAGGGGCTGGTGGATGCCCTGCTGAATTCGCCGGAGTATCTCGAGGCGTTCGGCACCGATGTGGTTCCGTATCAGCGCTCGCGGGTGCTGGCGGGCCGGGGCCAGGGCCAGCTGCCCTTCAACCAGAAAGCCCCCCGCTACGACGCCTACTGGCGCGACATCAGCGCCCGCCGGGCTCCGGCCGATCCCACGGGCCGCTCCGGCGTCCAGTTCAGCGGTGAGCAGATCTCTCCGGCCTGGGTTGGCGGCAAGCCCCCCAAGTTCGCGCAGACCCTCTGGCTGGCCCTGGCCGCCATCGGCGGCCTGGAGCTGGTGCGGATCCTGATCACCACCGCGGCGGCCATGCTCAGCACCGCTTCCGCCGGCTGAACGGGCCGCGCCGGCTGAGCGGGCCGCTGGCTGGCCTCAGGCGCTCAGCTCGTCCATGAAGGGCTGCTCCTCGTCTTCGGGGAACGGGTCCAGCTCCGGCTCCTCCACCGCGGTGGAGGAGCTTTTCGCATAGGCGGGCACGCTGCTCAGATGCAGGTGGGGATGGCCAGCACCGGCGTGCTCAGGCCTCTGGCCCGTCAGCAGATCTTCCAGCCGGGCGATCCGCTCCTCGGTGAGGGCAAGAATCTCGCCGGTGAGCTCCAGGCCGGTGTCCGCCTCGGATCGGCTGGCCTGATCGCTGAGATGCTCCTCGATCAGCTTCAGGCGTTCCTCGAGATCGAGCAGCCGCAGGGTCAGGCTCTCCCCCACCTGGCTGAGGGCCTGGAGCTGCTCGCTGATCCGGTGCTGGAGCGTGGCGGAGACAGGGGCAGACATGGTGGGCCCGTTGGTGTTGGGCCGGATGGTATCGGGCCTGTCCGCAGCTGCCAGGGGCTGAGGGCAGGCGGGGGTTTGTAACGTTTATGAAGGCCTGTGCTTGCGGGCAAACAGGGCCCATAGGATCCGCCTGCAGCCCTCTGGCTGGCCCCCTTTGGCCTGCCGAGTGGGTCTGTTGCTGCAGCGCTTCCCCGGCGACAGCACCAGCCCACTCCCCAGGCCACCGGACGTGCCTGGCCAGCGCCACCCCCAGCGCCCCAAGGCCCCAGCGCCCCACGGCGCCAGCGCAGGTTGCCCATCCGCGCGGCACCGCTTCCGGTGCTGCCCCCGCCACCCCCTCGGCCCGCACGCCCATGACTCTCGCCAACGCTGCCTACCTGGGCATCGAGCGTTACGCCAACGACCGGATCAACCAACATTGGCCGTCTGGCTCGGAGGCCGACAAGGTCGCCGTGATTCGCGCCGTCTATGAGCAGGTGCTCGGCCGCCAGTACGTGATGGCCAGCGAGCGGCTTGAGGGCCCTGAGTCGCTGTTCAAGCGTGGCTACCTGAGCGTGCGGGAGTTCGTGCGTCAGGTGGCCAAGAGCGGCCTCTACCGCCAGCGCTTCTTCGAGAGCAGCAACGCCTACCGCTTCATCGAGCTCAACTTCAAGCACCTGCTGGGCCGCGCTCCCCAGAACAAGGCGGAGCTGCTGCACCACTTCACGATCCTGCAGGAGCAGGGCTTCGACGCCGAGATCGACTCCTACATCGACAGCGCCGAGTACCAGGACCGCTTCGGTGAGGACGGCGTTCCCTACCTGCATGGCTGGAGCTACTCCACCGGTCAGCAGGGCCTGCAGTTCTCCAACCTGCTGCAGCTGGCCCGCGGTGCCGCAGCCTCGATCAAGGGCGACATCGCCAAGAACCAGTCGCGCCTGAACCCCGCCATCCACGCCGAGCGCCCCATGCCCGTGGTGGCTCCGGGCTCCAGGGCTGGCGTCTTCCGCAGCGTCATCAGCGATGGCGTCACCCGCCAGGGCGTGGGTGCCAGCGAGGAGGGTCGCACCTTCCGCGTTGAGATCACCGGCTTCAACAACTACCGCCTGCACAAGCGCAGCAACCGCGTGCGCTTCATCCCCTTCAACAAGCTGCTCGAGTATCAGCAGCAGATTCACCGTGAAGGTGGCCGCGTCGCCAGCATCACCCCGGTCAACTGATCGGTTCCCCTTCCTATCGTCTCTCCCCAACGTCCGATGAAGGTTTCCGCAGGTAACCGAGGCACCAGCTTCAGCAACGATCGTCAGGTCACCATCAGCGTCACTGGCATCGCCCACAACGACTACTCGCGCACTGCCGATGTGGTCCTCAACGTGCCCTACACCCGCATGAACGAGACCATGCGTCTGGTTCAGCGCATGGGCGGCAAGATCACCGACGTCAGCGTCAGCGGTGGTGTTTCGGAGCCCGCCGTGGCCGCCAAGGCGAAGAAGAAGGGCTGAGGCTCCGGCCTCCGGATCCCGGCTATCGCCCTAGCGGCACCGGCAAGCTGTGGCCCCCTCCTCCGAGGGGGCTTTTTTGTGTTGGCTCCACCCGGCCCCATGGCGGTGGCCATGGGGCCGCCACGCAGGCGTCTGGTGGTGGGGCCGGACAAGCCCGGGGTGTGATCGCTCTAGGGGAGACTGGCGTTGGTGGAGGGGTTTGCGCCTGGGCGGTCGTCTCCGCGGCTACAGCCAGCCCCGTGGAGGGTCTTTCGCGCCGGGCGAGGCGGTGGAGCGCCCCCCTGAACCCATTGCGCGGCAACGGCTCTCAGGGGGCAGTGACCGTTTGTTAAGCAGTGCTCATAGGACTGATCACTCCGTCCAACAATGTGAGGGCCAAAACGGACCAGCGGCTCTGAGTCGCTTTCTGCGCGGCCCCTGTGAAGAACCACCTCCCGGCCCCCCGGTGGTGGGGTTCACACTTCCCCCTCATCACCCTCCCGACTCCGAGTCGAGACCAGGAGCACATCAATGTTCGACGCCTTCACCAAGGTTGTTGCCCAGGCTGATGCCCGCGGCGAATTCCTGAATGCTGGTCAGATCGACGCCCTTTCGGCGCTGGTCGGCGACAGCTTCAAGCGTATGGATGCCGTGAACCGGATCACCTCCAACGCATCCAAGATTGTCACCAACGCTGCTCGCGACCTGTTCGACCAGCAGCCTGCGCTGATCGCCCCCGGCGGCAACGCCTACACCCACCGTCGCATGGCAGCCTGCCTGCGCGACATGGAGATCGTGCTGCGCTACATCACCTATGCCGTGTTCACCGGCGACGCTTCCGTGCTGGAAGACCGCTGCCTGAACGGCCTGCGTGAGACCTACCTGGCCCTGGGTGTGCCCGGCGCTTCCGTGGCCGAAGGCGTCCGCAAGATGAAGGATGCGGCCGTGGCGATCGTGAACGACCGCAATGGCATCACCCCCGGTGACTGCTCGGCGCTCGTGTCCGAAATCGGCACCTACTTCGACCGCGCTG
>NZ_JAGQBX010000014.1 GCF_024345855.1 Synechococcus sp. GreenBA-s
CCAGGGCTTCGGTGGAGGTGAAGGGCACGGCGCCGGGCATGTTGCCCACGGCGTAGTGCTGCACGCCGTGGATCGTCACCACCGGATCGGTGTGGGTGGTCAGGGCCAGGTCGAAGGCGATCGAGAGGCGCAGCTCGTCGGAGTCCTCGTTGGCGGTGACGGCGTGGTCGGTGGCGGAGGGGAAGAGCACCAGCAGGCCGGCCTCGGGGGCCACATCGAGCCAGGGGGCGTTCCAGCGGCCAGCGCCGGGGTGCTCGGCGCGGATCGGGCCGCCATGGCCCACGGCCAGCCCCGGCACCAGCTCATTGGCCTGGTACTGGGGGAACAGCCGCAGACAGCCGCTGCGGCCGCTGCCATCGCCGTTGAGGTAGTAGATGGCGCTGAGATGGGCATTGGGGTGGTGGTGGCGGCCCACCACCTGGCCCGCCTCGCTCACCACCGGCCAGGCCCGCTGGATGTGCAGCGCCACGGCGGAGCGGTCAAAGCCCAGGGCCTCCAGATAGGCCCAGGCCTGCTGCTGCACCTGCCGGCACAGGCCAGCAAAGGCCTCGAGGCGCTGCAGCTGCCACACGCCATTGATATCGCCGGTCCAGGCGCAGCCGGGTTCGGGGTTGCCCGTCGCCTGGCCGCGCAGCGCCAGCACCTCCTGCATCCATACCGCGGAATCCCACGGGTCCGGCCGCAGCTGCACCCGGGCCAGTGCCAGCGGGAACAACGGCTCCAGGCCGAGGGAACCGGGCGACGACGGGGGCATCGGCAGCACGCAAAAAAGGGGAGCCCCACACCGGGGGCTCCCCTCAGCCTGCCTGAGGCCAGAGCGTGGCTTCAGGACATGGCGGCCGCGCCACCCACCACTTCCAGAATCTCCTGGGTGATGGCCGCCTGGCGGGCCTTGTTGTAATCCAGAGTCAGCGACTTGGCGAGCGCCTTGGCGTTGTCGCTGGCGTTGTTCATGGCCGTCATCCGGCTGGCCAGCTCGGAAGCGGCGGCCTCCTGCAGCGAACGCAGCAGCTGGTTCTGCAGATAGAGCGGCAGCAGCGCGTTGAGCAGCTGCTCGGGGCTCTGCTCGAACACGAAGTCCGACGGCAGGGTCGGGGCCACGTTTGCGATCTTGTCGACCTCCACGCCGAGACGGCCGTCGCGGGTGGTGAGCCGGAAGATCTCATCGTCCGGGGTGGCGATGCCCTGGGGATCGAGGGGCAGCAGCGTCTGGGAGACGGGCTTGGAGCTCACCAGGTTGATGAACTTGGTGAAGATGATCTCGATCCGATCGGTGCTGCCGGAGAGGAACTCGGCCAGCACTTCGTTGGCGATCTCGCCGGCTTCAGCGGCGCTGGGCACCTGCTCAAGGCCGGTGAAGGTGGCCCGGATCTTGTAGAGGTGGGCGCGGTTCTGGAAATAGGTGATCGCCTTGCGGCCGATCAGCACAAGATCCACCGCATAGCCCTGGCCCTTGAGCTCAGCGAAACGCTGCTCGGTGCGCTTGATGATGTTGGCGTTGTAGCCACCGCACAGGCCCCGGTCGCCGGTGACGGCGAGCAGGGTGATGTTGCGCAGGTCGCGATCCTCCAGCAGGGGAGCATCGGCATCTTCGAAGCGCAGCCGGGACTGGAGGTTCTCCAGCACCCGGGCCAGGCGATCGGCGAAGGGGCGGCTGCGCAGGACCTGTTCCTGGGCACGGCGCACCTTGGCGGCAGCCACCAGGCGCATGGCCTCGGTGATCTTGCGCGTGTTCTTGACCGAACTGATGCGGTCGCGGATGTCCTTGAGGTTCGCCATTACTCAGGATCCTCAGGCGGCGACGGCGATGGTCGAGACCACCTCCTTGATGGCGTCCTTGAGCATGGCCTCGGACTCCTCGCTGAGCTGCTTCTCGGTGAGCACCTTCTGGATGAACTCGGGCTTGTTGGACTTGAGGTACTCGCGCAGTTCACGGGCGAACTGCACCACCTGATCCACGGGCACGCTGTCGATCAGGCCCTTGACGCCGGCGTAGACCACGGCGACCTGCTCGGCCAGGTTCAGGGGGCTGAACTGGGACTGCTTGAGCAGTTCACGCAGACGCTTGCCCCGGGCCAGCTGGGCCTGGGTGGCGGCGTCGAGATCGGAGGCGAACTGGGAGAAGGCGGCCAGTTCGTCGAACTGGGCCAGTTCCAGCTTCAGGGTGCCGGCGATCTTCTTGATGGCCTTGGTCTGGGCGGCACCGCCCACCCGGCTCACCGAGATGCCCACGTTGATGGCGGGCCGCAGGCCGGAGTTGAACAGGTCGGAGCTCAGGAACACCTGACCATCCGTGATCGAGATCACGTTGGTGGGGATGTAGGCCGACACGTCACCGGCCTGGGTCTCGATGATCGGCAGGGCAGTCATGGAGCCCTTGCCCATGGCGTCGCTCAGCTTGGCGGCGCGCTCCAGCAGGCGGCTGTGGCAGTAGAACACGTCGCCGGGGTAGGCCTCACGACCAGGGGGACGACGCAGCAGCAGCGACATCTGGCGGTAGGCCTGGGCCTGCTTGGTGAGGTCGTCGTAGATCACCAGGGTGGCCTTGCCCTTGTACATGAAGTACTCGGCCAGGGCGGCTCCGGTGTAGGGAGCCAGGTATTGCAGCGCCGCGGATTCGGAGGCGTTGGCGGCCACCACAATGGTGTAGTCGAGTGCGCCCTTCTCACGCAGCACTTCGACGACGTTGGCCACGGAGGCGGCCTTCTGGCCCACGGCCACGTAGACGCAGACGACGTCTTCGCCCTTCTGGTTGATGATCGTGTCGATCGCGATGGCGGTCTTGCCGGTCTGGCGGTCGCCGATGATCAGCTCGCGCTGGCCGCGGCCGATGGGGATCATCGCGTCGATGGCGGTGATGCCGGTCTGCATGGGCTCATGCACCGACTTGCGCTGGATGATCCCAGGCGCCATCGACTCGATCAGGCGGGTCTCGGTGGTGGCGATGTCACCCTTGCCGTCGATGGGCTGGCCCAGGGCATTGACGACACGGCCCAGCAGGGCGTCGCCCACGGGAACTGAGGCGATCTTGCCGGTGGCCTTGACGGTGCTGCCCTCCTGGATGCCGCGGCCTTCGCCCATCAGCACCGCACCCACGTTGTCGTCCTCGAGGTTGAGGGCGATGCCTTCGGTGCCGTCTTCGAACTGCACCAGTTCGCCGGCCATGACCTGCTCCAGGCCGTAGACGCGGGCGATGCCGTCGCCGATCTGCAGCACGGTGCCGACGTTGCTGACGGAGACCGACTTGTCGTAGTCAGCGATCTGCTGCTTGAGGATCGCGCTGATCTCGTCGGGGCGGATGGAAACCATGGGAGGCGGTGGAGGGGAGGACGGTGGGTGAGAAGGGGGAGGCGGTGCGGGGCTAGCTCACCTTGGCCAGCGCCAGTCCGAGGCGACGCACCTGACCGGCCAGGCTGGCGTCGATCACCTTGGAGCCGACGGTCACGACGAAGCCGCCGATCAGCGCGGGATCCACCAGGAGGTTGATCTCCAGCTTGTCGGTGCCGGCCACGGCCTGGACCTTGCTGCGCAGGTCGGACTGCTGCTGCTCAGTGAGGGCCGTGGCGGAGGTCACGGTGGCGAGCGCGATGTTGTTCTGCTCGCGGTAGAGCTCCAGCAGGCGCTCCAGCACGGCATCGAGGATGCCGATGCGCTGGCGGTCCGCCAGCAGCTTGAGCAGGTTCAGGAACGACGGCGTGACCTGGCCGTCGAACAGCTTGATGAGGGCCGCCTTCTTGGCGTCCACCTCCAGCACGGGGGAGGCCAGGGCGCTGCGCAGCTCCGGGGACTCCTGCCACAGGGCCAGCACGGCCTTGGCCTGATCCACCACCTCAGCGACTTCGTTGCGGGCCTCGGCGACCTGCAGGAAGGCCTCGGCGTAGGGGGTGGTGACGGTGTTGAGCAGCGGCATCAGGCGTTCCCCAGGTTTTGGATGGACTGGTTCAGCAGCTGGGCCTGGCCGTCGGCATCGAGCTTGCCGGGCAGGCTGGCCAGGGCCTTCTCGATGGCGAGGCGGGCCGCTTCACGCCGCAGCTGGTTGGTGACACGGGCGGCCTCGGACTGGAGGTCGGCGGCGGAACCCTGCTTGAGGCGGGCCATCTCCTCAATGGTGCGCTTCTCGTTCTCCAGGCGGATCGCCTGGGCGCGGGCCTTACCGTCGGCACGGATCTGCTCGGCCTTCTTCTGGGCCTCGGCCAGACCCTGCTGGGCCTGGGCCAGCGACTCGCTGGCGGCGGCCAGACGCGTCTCGGCGTCCGTCAGCTCGGTGAGAATCGCCGCACGCCGCCGCTCCAGAATGCCGCCCAGGAAATTGGGAAGGAATTTGTAGAGGGCGAAAATGACGATCGCCAGGTTGATGATGTTGGTCTCAAACGGATTCAGGTTCAGCCCGAATGCACCGTGGGAGGCCAGGATCGTGGGGAAGTTCATTTGGCGGCCAGCAGGCGGTCGACGATCAGGTCACCGAGCTTCTCGGCATCACCCTGGAGCTGCTTGAAGGCGCTCTCGCGCTCAGCATCGATCTCGCGGCGGGCCTGTTCGCGGGAGGCATTGGCATCCGCGGTGGCGGCGGCCAGGGCGTCGCGGTAGAGGCGGTCGCAGTCCTGCTCCGCGTCCTGGATCAGCTTCTGGGTGGCCAGGCGGGCCTCCTTGAGCTGGGCGGCGAGATCCGCCTCCAGGCGCTCCACCTGGGCCAGCTTCTGCTTGGCCTCAGCACGGCTGGTGGTGATGTAGCCCTCACGCTCCTCCACAACCCGACCAACGGGGCGGAAGAACAGGGCGTTGAGAATGAAGGTGAGGAGCACCACCTGCACCGCCATCAGCGGCAGGGTGGCATCGAGGTCGAAGAGACCTCCCTCCGTTGCACCGAGCAGTAGCCAGCTGGTCATGAGGCGGGGGTGCGGGCGGATGAAGCGGGCCGCGGAACGGCTTGGGAGCTTGGTGCGAGCGGTTGGAGCAAGGGGTCAGCCGCCATCCGGCGACCGAACCCCCGCTCACCTCCGTTCGCGATCAGGCGAAGGGGTTGGCGAACAGCAGCACCAGGGCGACAACGAGGCCGTAGATGGTGAGAGCTTCCATGAAGGCCAGGGACAGCAGCAGGGTGCCGCGGATCTTGCCTTCAGCTTCAGGCTGACGCGCGATGCCTTCGACAGCGCCGCCGGCAGCGGTGCCCTGACCGATGCCGGGGCCGATGGCGCCCAGGCCAACGGCCAGGCCAGCAGCCACAACAGACGCAGCGGAGGTGATGGAATCCATGGTGGAACTAGGTGTGTAGGGCGCCGGGAAAGCGCGGGATGGACCGGGGACGAAACCCTGCGCCGGGACATCTCGGGTGGGGAGATGGGCCCGGAACGAACCGGACCTGCGCGCAGAGAGTTTGCCAGACCGGGGGGACCGGCCTGGCGGGATCAGGGTTGATCAGTGGTGGGATTCGTGCACCGCTTCGCCGATGTAGTAGGCGGCGAGGGTGGCGAAGATCAGGGCCTGGATGGCACTGGTGAACAGGCCCAGGAACATGGCCGGCAGGGGCACCACCAGGGGCACCAGGAAGGCCAGCACCGCCACCACCAGTTCGTCGGCCAGGATGTTGCCGAACAGACGGAAGGAGAGCGAGAGCGGCTTGGTGAAGTCCTCGACGATCTTGAAGGGAACCATGATCGGCGTGGGCTCCACGTAGTACTCGAAGTACCGGAAACCCTTGCGGCTCAGACCGGCGTAGAAATACGCCAGCGACACCAGCAGGGCCAGGGCCACGGTGGTGTTGATATCGGCGGTGGGGGCACCGAGTTCACCGCTGGGGAGGTGGATCAGCTTCCAGGGCACCAGGGCACCGCCCCAGTTGCTCACGAAGATGAACAGGAACAGGGTGCCGATGAACGGCAGCCAGTCGCGGTAGGCCTTCTCGCCGATCTGCTCGCGCGCCATGTCGCGGATGTAGTCCCACAGGAACTCGAGCAGGTTCTGCACGCCGCGGGGGTCGCGCTCCAGCTTGCGGGTGCCGACCACGACCAGGGCGAGCAGGGCGCCGATCACGACCCAGGAACTCAGGAACACCTGGCCGTGGATCTTGAGGTTCCCGAGCTGCCAGTAGAGGTGTTGGCCCACCTCCAGTTCGGCAAAGGGAAGAGCGAGTGGCAAGGGAACCATCGGGCTGGAAGGGCGGTGTCGCGCAGGCGACGGGTCGGAATGGGGGCCGGCGGGGCCAGGCGGCCGCTCAGCGGTCGAACAGCGCCTGGAGGAGCAGGGCGGGCTTGTAGAGCACGAAGCCGATCAGGGCCGGCAACAGCTCCAGCTGGGGGGAGCGCGAACTCGCCAGCACCAGCACCACCGGCACGAGCAGCTGGATCTTTCCCACCTTCTTGGAGCCGTTGCCGAGCTTGCTCACACTGCGGGCAAGGAGCCACAGATAGAGCAGGCCAGCCAGGGCACCCACCAGCAGGCTGCCGGCGGTGGGGAGATCGAATCGCCAGGCCGTGAAGGCCACCGCCGCAGCGGAGACGATCACGGTGGCGAGCAACAGGCGCTGCTGCAGTCGCCGGTAGTCGTCCAGCCCGCCATTGACGGCCGCCGAGGCGGCCGCAGGGTCCGCAGCGGCTGCTGCGGGGCTGGTGGACGGTGGAGTCTCCGAGGGCTCGGAGGCCACCGGGTCCAGGGCCAGATCGGCACGATCGCCGGCGGGGGAACCGCTCACCAACCCGCCTTCCGATCCCGCTGAGGGGACGTCGTCGGGGGGGGAAACGGGGCCTGCCTGCAAGGGCGCCGAGGCTCTGGAAAGGCGCGCGGAATCTATCACGCAGCGTTACAAGCCCCGGCCTGGAGCAGCAGAACCTGCTGCCGCTGCAGGGTTCTGGCCGTGTCCAGCAGCCGGGCCCGTTCCCAGCCCAGGGGCAGCGCGCCCAGGGGCCCGGACAGCTCCTCGCCGCCCGTCTCGCCAGCAGCCCCGGAGGCCTCCACGGCCTGCAGCAGGGCCAGGCCATCGGCGCTCAGATCCAGGGGCGCCATGTCCGAATCGAGCAGGGCGGTGCCGGGCCAGCCCCACAGGCAGCGGTTGCGACGGCCGCGGGCCGCCAGAAGTGCTCCCTCGTCCGACCAGTCATGGCGGGCCGGTTCCCCCGGGCTGAGGAAGAACTCGAAGTGGCTGATGTCCGGATCCAGGTCCTCCACCAGCTGCCACTGCTGGCGCGGGGGCAGGGCGCGGGCCCTCTGCAGCAGCTCTCCCCCCAGCAGCCGGGCCGGATCCCATACCTGGGGATTGGAGAAACCGGCGAAGTGCAGGTCCGCCGAGGCCACGAAGGCGAACAGGCGCTCGAGGTTGTAGCTCGTCTCCTGGGGGTGCAGGTACATGTCGGCGAAGTTGGCGTCGGCGGCGCAGTCGATCGCCCAGCGCTGCTCGTGGTGCCGCCGCAGCCGGTTGTGCTCGGGTAGCTCCGTGAACAGCTGACGCCCCAGCCGCAGGCCCTCGGCGCCGCTGCCCACCCCCAGGGCCGTCAGGGCCCGCTGGCTGCGGTGGATCTCCCAGCGGCCACCGTCGGCATAGAGAAAGAGATGCAGCAGAGCGCCGGGAGCCAGCAGCGCGGCCAGGGCCCGCAGGCCCGCCTCCGGCTCGCGCAGGTGGTGCAGCACCCCCACCGAGTTGATGTAGTCGAACGGGCCCTCGCCCTGGAGCTCCAGCAGGCTGCGGTTCTCGATCCGCACCGAGGCCTGGCGGTCGCCGCCGGAGCGCCGCAGGCGCTCGCGGGCCACCTCAAGGGTGCCGGGGGAGATGTCCACCGCCAGGATCTCGGCGCCGGGGTTGAGGTGGGCCAGGTAGTCGGTACTCACCCCCGTGCCGCAGCCGGCATCGAGGATCCGCAGCGGCCGGTCCTCAAGCCGCGGCGGCAGGGCACCGGTGCTCGCCGCGTAGGCGGTGTCCACGCACCAGCGCCAGTTGTATCCGGGCGGCGGGCCGTCCTGCAGCGGATCCCCGGGGTAGGGGAAGCGGTCGTAGAAGGCGCTCACCACCGGCGTGGCGGCGTCGGCCGGGGACTGGGTCATGGCAGGGGAAACAAGCGGAGCAGGACCGGCGGCACGGGGACCTGCTGGGGCGAGCTTTTCATGGCCCCAGCCGGGGCGCAGCAGGGGATCGCGTCAGGCTGCAAACATTTGTTCATGGCCGGCCGGGGGGCCAGAGGGGCAGCCGTAAGTTGCCTTGGCCCGGTTCGCTCTCCTCCATGACTGTGACCGCCAGCAGCGGCAGCAGCAGGGTTGCACCCCAGCGCTACGACACCCTGCCGCTCTCCAGCGTCCGTCAGGCGGAACAGCAGGATCGCTTCCCCGACGGCACTGAGCTGCAGACGCTCGCCACCTTCTTCGAGAGCGGCAAGCTCCGCCTCGAGGCCGCCCGTCGCCTCTCGGCCAACGCCGAGACGATCGTCGCCCGTGCCGCCAACCGCATCTTCGCGGGGGGCACGCCCCTCTCCTATCTGGATGCGCCCCTGAGTCCAGCCGCCAGCGAGGAGACGCCCCTCGCCGCCGACCAGGTCGCCTTCCAGAAGTCGGTCCAGACGTTCACCGGCACCAGCGCCAGCAAGGGCAATTTCCTCACCCGCCTGCTGGAGGGCGGCGGTGACGCCGACGTGCGGGTGGTGATCCCCACCGGCTTCTCGCCGATCAGCGTCGCCGTCTACGGCACGGCGCGGATGAAGAAGTCGATCCGCGACCTGGCCTGGTTCCTGCGCTACGTGGGCTACGCCGTGGTGGCGGGCGATCCCAGCATCCTGGCGGTCAACACCCGCGGCCTGCGCGACGTGCTCGAGAAGGGCTGCTCCCTGGCCGCCACCAACGTGGCCCTGCAGGAGATGCGCGCCGGTGCGGCCGCCCTGCTCAAGGACCTGCCCGAAGCCCGCCAGCTGCTGATCGAGAGCTTCAACGTCCTGATCAAGGAGCTGGACGTTCCCACCCCCTCGCCGCGCCAGCGCCTCGGCAGCCCCGAGAACCAGGGCCTGCAGCTGCCCGCGATCTATGCCCTGGCGGCCCAGGGCAAGGCCCTCCGCTACAACCTGAAGCCGGGCATGACCGGCGCCCAGAAGGCCGAGGTGGTGCGCGCCGCCTACCGCCAGGTGTTCGAGCGCGACATCGTCAAGGGCTACAGCCAGGAGGTGGCGCCCGTTCAGGCCACCCAGATGCGCCAGGGCCAGATCTCCGTGCGCGAATTCATCCGCGCCCTGGGCCACAGCAAGGAATACCGCCGGCAGTTCTACAGCCGCTTCTCCAACAGCCGGGCCGTGGAGCTGGCCTTCCGCCACTTCCTGGGCCGGGGCATCAGCTCGAAGGAGGAATTCACCCGCTACTTCGACATCGTCAGCGCCCAGGGCCTCAAGGGCCTGGTGGATTCCCTGATCAACACCGCCGAGTACGCCCAGGTGTTCGGCGAGGAAACCGTTCCCTTCCTGCGGGACATCGGCGAAGAGGCCCAGGAGAGCGCCGGCTGGGGCAGCAACCGCAAGCTGTTCCGCTTCAGCGCCCCGTTCGAAGGCGCTCCCCAGTACGTCACGCTTTACGCCAGCTACCGCCGCCCCTTCGCCGACCAGCACCCCTACGGCGGCGGCAACGATCCGCTGGGCCTGAACTATGGGGCGATCTTCCCCTCGGGCACGGCCAGTGTGGCCACCCGTCCGGCGCCCTTCAGCTACGACAGCCGCCGCATCCTGGTGGGCAATGGCATGCGCCAGCCCGGCCAGATGAACAGTCCCCAGTTCCGCGCCTCCACCCCCCGCAAGGTGGGGCCCAAGGTGGTGCGCCTGTCCCAGATCGCCACCGGTGGCAACTCGGTGCCCCGCCGCGGCGGCCAGCCCAGCGTGCGCAACACCGAGGCCGCCACCCAGGCCGTGATCAATGCGGTGTATGTGCAGGTGCTGGGCAACACCGGCTACGCCGGTGAACGCAACAAGGTGGAGGAGATCAAGCTGGAGAACGGCGATCTCAGCCTGCGGGAGTTCATCCGCCAGGTGGCCCGCTCCGCTGCCTTCCGGCGCCGTTACTGGAGCGGCCTCTACATCACCAAGGCGATCGAGATCATCCACCGCCGCCTGCTGGGCCGTCCCACCTTCGGGCGCTGGGAGATCGACAGCTACTTCGACGTGGCCGCCCGCAAGGGCTTCTACGGCGTGGTCGACGCGATCCTCGACAGCCGCGAGTACAGCGAGAGCTTCGGCGAGGACACGGTTCCCTACGAGCGCTTCATCACCCCGACCGACCTCAGCAGCCGGCGGGTGCCGGCCCTCAGGCGCGAGCTGGATCTGGCGGCCTATGCCGATCTCACGCCGCGCCCGCGCCCCGAGGTGGCTCCCCCCAGCAACTTCCGCTATTCGGGCGAGCTCACCCCCCGCAACCTGCCCGCCAAGGCGGCCGTGGTGCGGGGCGGCTGGAGCGCCAGCCTCAGTGGCGGCCAGACCCTCACCCCCAGCGCCACCGCGGAGCAGGGCCCCGGCACCATCGCGACCCCGCCCGAACCCACCCGCAGCTGGAGCGCGCCCCGCTGGCAGCCCGGCGGCGGCCTCACCCCCACCTGGAGCTCCGGGGTCACCAGCTTCCGCACCGGCGTCAGCAGCGCCCCGGCGGCCCCCGCCATCGCCGTGGGCGGTGGGGCTCCCGTGGTCGGCGGCTGGTCCAAGGCCGTCGCGGGCAGCCTGGGCGCCGGCCTGGCCCAGCAGCCGGGCCAGGCCATGCAGAAGGCCCTGCGGCCCGAGCGTCCCCAGGGCTTCGGCCGCCGCCAGAGCCTGGGACGCCCCCTGCAGCTGGCCCAGCGCCCCGGCCCCAGCGAGCAGAAGCAGGCCATCGACGCGGTCTACCGCCAGCTGCTGAACCGTCAGCCCCTCGCCGCCGAGCGACTGGTGGATGCCGAGTCGCAGCTGCGCAACGGCCAGCTGAGCGTGGCCGATTTCGTGGCCAAGGTGGCCGGCAGCGAGCTGTTCGAGCGCCGCCTCAACCGCATGGCGCCCCTGCGGGCCGCCGCCGCCGCCTACCTGGCCCTGCTGGGACGCGCCGCCCAGCCCAACGAGACCAGCCGCTTCCTGGCCACCCGCACCACCAAGGGCCTGCGGGCCGCCATCGAGGCGATCCTCAGCAGCCAGGACTACGCCGACGCCTTCGGCCGCGACACCGTGCCGTACCTGCGCGGGTTAGCCACCAGCGACGGCATCCCGCTGACCACGGTGAACCGCACGGCCGCCCTCTACGGCGGCAATGCGGCCCTCAATCCGCCGATCAAGGGCGCCATCTGATCCCGGCACACTCGGCCAGGCCCCACGGGCCCAGCAGCAGCACCGCACCGGCCCCCACAGGGCCGGCTTTTTTATTTGTGACAACAAGCCGGGAGAATCCCGATTGGCAGACTGTGCGTGAATAGGCGATCACGCCCCCTGATTGTTAACAAGCGAGACAGGGGCCGCGTATTCACAACATCGCCGAAAGCCCTTGCAAGCCAAGGGATCTGCGGGATCGAAGCGCCGTGAAGAACTGTTACCGGAGCCGGGGCTGCCGCGGGGCTCTGCCACAGAATGATTCGGCGCACAGCACTGCTGTCGCCTCCCCCAGCTCAGCCCCGCCACGGCGGGCCGTCCGCCGAAGCGGGCAGCCCCTGGCAGCGAGGCCCTGAGAGAGCCCCCTTACCCACCGGATATCGGTCTCCGTTCAGGCGACCGCTTGTTTCGAGGCAGAACTGCATGAGCATCGTCTCCAACTCGATCATCAACGCGGACGCCGAAGCCCGCTACCTCAGCCCTGGCGAACTCGACCAGATCAAGGCTTTTGTGAGTGGTGGCCAGCGCCGCATTCGCGTAGCCCAGGTCCTGAGCGAGAGCCGCGAGCGCCTGGTGAAACAGGCCGCCGGCGCCCTCTTCCAGAAGCGCCCCGACCTGATCTCCCCCGGCGGCAACGCCTACGGCGAGGAGATGACCGCTTCCTGCCTGCGCGACATCGACTACTACCTGCGCCTGGTGACCTACGGCGTGGTGGCTGGTGACGTCACCCCGATCGAGGAAATCGGGATCATCGGCGCCCGCGAGATGTACCGCTCCCTCGGCACTCCCCTGGAGGGCATCGCCGAGGCCGTGCGTGAACTGAAGGTCGCATCCGCGAGCCTGCTCACCGGTGCCGATGCCGAAGAGGCTGGCTTCTACTTCGACTACGTCGTCGGCGCCCTCTCCTGAGGTTGCTTCTTCCCTAATCCCGCCTCTTCTCAGCTTCCATGCAAGACGCCATCACCAACGTCATCAATTCGGCCGACGTTCAGGGTCTCTACCTCGACGGCTCCTCCATCGGCCGCCTGGAGCAGTACTTCGCCTCCGGTGAACTGCGCGTGCGCGCTGCCGCCACCATCAGCGCCAACGCCTCGGCCATCATCAAGGAAGCCGTTGCCAAGTCGCTGCTGTACTCGGACATCACCCGTCCGGGCGGCAACATGTACACCACCCGTCGCTATGCCGCCTGCATCCGCGACCTGGACTACTACCTGCGCTATGCCACCTACGCCATGCTGGCGGGTGACACCTCGATCCTCGACGAGCGCGTGCTGAACGGCCTCAAGGAGACCTACAACTCCCTGGGTGTGCCCATCGGCGCCACCGTGCAGTCGATCCAGGCCATCAAGGAAGTGGCGGCCAGCCTGGTGGGTCCTGATGCCGGTCGTGAACTGGGCGTCTACCTCGACTACATCAGCTCCGGCCTGGGTAACTGATCCCGCGCCCTCGGCACACCCTGCGGATCATTCCCATGCGTCTGTTCAAGATCACGGCCTGCATCCCCTCTCCTGAGAAGACCCGGACTCAGCGCGAGCTGCAGAACACCTTCTTCACCAAGTGGGTGCCCTTCGAAAGCTGGTTCGCTGAACAGCAGCGGATCATGAAGCAGGGCGGCAAGATCCTGAAGGTCGAACTGGTCACCGGTCGTCGTCAGGTCAACGTCGGCAACTGAGGCCTCAGCGCCGTGGGTTGCTGAGACCCCTAGCGCACAACGCCACCATGCAATGCATCAGCCCGGCGCAAGCCGGGCTTTTTTGTTGGCAACCGCCGCGCAGATGGGGGATAGTCGGTGCCACAGCTGCACCAGCACCGCCTTGTCCAGCGCCCCCGTTGCCGCCCGCCCGCAGCGCCACGGCGCGGCCTCCGGCCACGGGGGCCTGCGCCTGCTGCCGCTGCCCCTCGCCCACTGGCCGGCCGAAGCCAGGCTGTTGCTGGCCATGGTGGCCCTCTGGAGTCTGCTGGGGCTGCTGGTGCTCACCTCCGCCAGCTGGTGGGTGGCAAGCCGGGAAATGGGCGATGCGGCCTACTACCTCAAACGCCAGGGGCTCTGGATGCTCGCGAGCTGGGGCCTGCTCTGGCTGGGCATCCGCACCGACCTGCGGCGCTGGCTGCGGCTGGCGGGACCGGCCCTGCTGGTGGGGGGACTGCTGGTGGCGGCCACCCTGGTGGCGGGCAGCACCGTGAACGGGGCCAGCCGCTGGCTGGTGCTGGGCCCGATCCAGATCCAGCCCACCGAGCTGATCAAGCCCTTCGTGGTGCTGCAGGGGGCCGCCCTGTTCTCCCACTGGAAGCGGATCGCCCCCGATCAGAAGCTGATGTGGCTGGGGGTCTTCGGGGTGCTGATCCTGCTGATCCTCAAGCAGCCCAACCTCAGTACCGCCGCCCTCACCGGCCTGCTGCTCTGGCTGATGGCCCTGGCCTCCGGCATCAGCCTCACCGGCCTCGCGGCCACCGCCTCGCTCGGGGCGATGGTGGGCGTGGGCAGCATCCTGATCAACGAATACCAGCGCATTCGCGTCACCTCCTTCCTCAACCCCTGGAAGGACGCCCAGGGCGATGGCTACCAGCTGGTGCAGAGCCTGCTGGCCATCGGCTCCGGGGGCGTGTGGGGCGAGGGCCTGGGGCTCTCGACCCAGAAGCTGCAGTACCTGCCGATCCAGAGCACCGACTTCATCTTCGCGGTGTTTGCCGAGGAGTTCGGCTACGTGGGCTCGCTGATGCTGCTGCTGTTCCTGCTGCTGTTCGGCCTGGCGGGCCTGCGGGTGGCCCTGGCCTGCCGCAGCAACCAGCAGCGCCTGGTGGCGATTGGCTGCACCACCCTGCTGGTGGGCCAGTCGATCATGAACATCGCCGTGGCCAGCGGCGCCATGCCCACCACCGGTCTGCCGCTGCCGATGATCAGCTACGGCGGCAACTCGCTGCTGGCCAGCCTGCTGCTGGCCGGCCTGCTGATCCGCTGCTCCCTCGAGGCGGCCGGCCTGGAGCCGCCGCGGCCCGCCCGGGCCCGCCGGCTGGCCCAGGCCAGCGCCAAACCCACGGCAGTCCCCCGATAGGCTGGGCCGACTGCCCAGACGCCGGAGCGCGCTGAATTGCCGATGCTGGCTCTGCCCATTGCGACCAGCCTGCCCACGGCCGCCAGCCTGACCCTCGCCACCCTGCTGCCGGTGGCGGACTGGGCCCGCAGCAGCGAGGACCTGCTGCGCAGCTCCCTGGCGACCCCGGGCCCGTTGACCCTGGCCCTAGTGTTCGCCGGCGGGCTGCTCACCAGCCTGGGGCCCTGTTCGCTGTCGCTGCTGCCGGTGACCCTGGCCTACCTGGCGGGCTTCGATGGCGACGGCGGACGGCCCTGGCTGCGCAGCCTCAGCTTCACGGGCGGCATCATCGGCGCCCTGGTGCTGCTGGGCCTGGCCAGTGGCTGGCTGGGCCGCCTCTACGGCCAGATCCCCGGCCTGATCCCCACGCTGGTGGGGGCCCTGGCCCTGGTGATGGGCCTGAACCTGCTGGGCCTGCTGCGCCTGCAGCTGCCCGCCGGCCCCGACCCCGAGCAGTGGCGCCAGCGGGTGCCCGCCCCCCTCGGTCCCCTGGCGGCCGGCCTGGCCTTCGGGCTGGCGGCCTCCCCCTGCACGACTCCGGTGCTGGCGGTGCTGCTGGCCTGGATCGCCCAGGCGGGCGATCCGCTGGTGGGGGTGGTGCTGCTGACCTGCTTTGCCGGCGGCCAGGTGCTGCCGCTGCTGCTGGCCGGCACCGCCGCCGCCTGGCTGCCGCGGCTGCTGGCCCTGCGGGCCCTGGGCCAGTGGGTGCCGCCGATCAGCGGGGTCGTGCTGCTGATCAGCGGCGGTCTCACCCTGCTGGCCCAGTGGTCGTGAGCCCACGCTCGGCCCGCTTCCGCAGGCCCAGCGGCGGGCCCGGCGGCCAGCCCCAACGCTTCCGCGTCTCTCCCTGCCCTCTTCTCCACCGGATCCTGCGCCGATGAGCACCGCCGCCCCATCCCTCGGCCGCTGGGGCCAGTTCGGCCGGCTGCTGGCCTGGATCTCCGACCTGCGGGTGGCGATCGGCCTGCTGCTGGTGATCGCCATCGCCAGCGGCATCGGCACGCTCGTGCCCCAGAAGGAAGCCAGCGAGCTCTATCACCGCGTGTTCGATAGCAAGCCCTGGCTGGGGCTGCTCAACGGCGACGCGATCCTGCGGCTGCAGCTCGACCACGTGTATTCGAGCAGCTGGTTCCTGGCGCTGCTGGCCTGGCTGGGCCTGGCCCTGATCCTGTGCAGCTGGCGCCGCCAGTGGCCCGCCCTGCAGGCGGCCCTGCGCTGGATCGACTACCGCTCGCCACGCCAGCTCAGCAAGCTGACCCTGGCCGAAACCCTCGAGAGCCCCGATCCCGGCGTGGAGCTCTCGGCCCTGCAGACCCTGCTGGCCCAGCGGGGCTGGCAACTGCAGCCCGCCGAGGGGCGCCTGGCGGCCCGCAAGGGCGTGCTGGGGCGGGTGGGCCCCCTGCTGGTGCACACGGGACTGGTGGTGCTGATGGTGGGCGCGGCCTGGGGCGCCCTGGCGGGCCAGCGGCTGGAGCGCTACCTGGCCCCGGGCCGGGAGCTGGAGCTGCTGGGCCGCCGCGGCGACAGCGAACTCACCGTGGCCCTGGAGACGTTCCGCGTGGAGCGCGACCCGGCCGGCAGGCCTGAGCAGTTCCGCTCCCTGCTCAACCTCAGTGACGGCAGCGGCCAGGCCCTCGGGGCCTACGAGATCAGCGTGAACCATCCGCTGCGCCTCCGCGGCCTCACGATGTATCAGGCGGACTGGAGCCTGGTCGCCATCGGCGTGCAGCTGGGCAAGAGCCCGATCCTGGAGCTGCCGCTGCAGGCCTTCCCCCAGCTCGGAGAGCAGGTGTGGGGCATCGTGCTGCCCACCCGGCCGGACGGCAGCGAGCCCGTGCTGCTGAGCGTGTCGAACGAGCAGGGGCCGATCACGGTGTACTCGGCCGAGGCCCAGGTGATCGGCAGCCTCAGCCCCGGCGGCCCGGCGGTGGACATCCAGGGGCTGCCCCTGCGGGTGGCCAGCGTGCTGCCCGCCAGCGGTCTGCTGCTCAAGCGGGATCCGGGGGTGCCGCTGGTCTACGCGGGCTTTGCCATCGCCCTGGCGGGCGGGGCCCTCAGCCTGGTGGCCACGCGCCAGCTCTGGGCCGTGGCCGAGCCGGAACGGGGCCGCCTGCACGTGGGCGGCCTCTGCAACCGCAACCTCACGGCCTTCGCGCGGGAACTGCCCCAGCTGCTGGCCGAGCTGCGCAGCGCCCCTCAGCAGGGCTGACGGGTGCCGTGGCTCGCCCGGATCACCGTGTGCACGTTGCCGCGGGGGTTGAAGTCAGCCTCGAGCTGCATCCACACCGGCTCACAGGCCGCCACGAAGTCGTCGAGGATGCGGTTGGTCACTTCCTCGTGGGAGATGGAGCGGTCGCGATAGCTGTTGACGTAGAGCTTGATCGCCTTGAGTTCGATCACCCGCGGGCCCGGCTGATAGATCAGGCGCAGCACGGCGAAATCGGGATAGCCGGAAAAGGGGCACTTGCAGGTGAATTCCGGCAGTTCAATCGCGATCTCATAGGCCCGGCCAGGCCGTGGATTCTCGAAGCAGATCAGCTCCGCCTCGGCGATGGACCGCTCGCCGTAGAGGGGGGTGCGGGTCTGGGAGTCGGCGAGGCCGGCGGTCATGGCGGGAACACCAGGGGGGCAATGGGGGATGCTACGCACCCCCTCGCCCCTGGCGAGCCGCTGGCCGCCGGGGCGACGGGCGTAGCAACGGCTACCTCGCCTGGCGGGCCGCTGCGGCCTAATGGCCCTGTATCCGGGGCCTGAGCGCTGCGATGGCCCTTCCTCCCGGGACGCTTTCCTGAGAGACTTGCCCTGATCGAATCCGGTCCCATGAAAAAAGTCGAGGCCATCATCCGTCCCTTCAAACTGGAGGATGTGAAGCTCGCCCTCGTGAACGCCGGCATCGTCGGCATGACCGTGAGCGAGGTGCGGGGCTTTGGCCGCCAGAAGGGCCAGGTGGAGCGCTACCGCGGCTCGGAGTTCACGGTGGAATTCCTGCAGAAACTGAAGCTGGAAGTGGTGGTCGACGACGACCGCGTCGACACCGTGGTGACGGCGATCCAGGACGCCGCCCGCACCGGCGAAATCGGCGACGGCAAGATCTTCATCAGCACCATCGATTCGGTGATCCGCATCCGCACTGGCGACCGCGACAGCAGCGCCATCTGACGGGGGTCTCCGCCGGCTGGGGGGCTGCTGCTGCGGCCTCCGCAGCCGGCCCGGCGCCACCGGATGCAGCCCCTTCAGCTCGCCAGGGTGGCCTCCACCAGTCGGCGGATCCCGGGCCCATCCGGAGCCGTGACGCTCGTCTCCTCGGGCCAGTCGCCGCGGCGCAGCCACAGCAGGTATTCATGGTTGCCGGCGGGCCCGGTGATCGGCGAGGCCACCAGGCCGCAGGCCCGCCAGCCTTCGCCCGCCGCCGCCGCCATCACCCCCGCGATCGCATCGGCATGGGCCGCCGGATCGCGCACCACCCCGCCCTTACCCACCCGCTCGCGGCCCACCTCGAACTGGGGCTTGACCAGCAGCAGCGCCTCCGCCGGCCCGCCGCTCAGCAGCCGTCCCAGGGCCGGCAGCACCAGGGCCAGGGCAATGAACGACACATCCGCCACCGCCAGATCGGGCCGCGGATCCTCATCGCCGTAGAGCTGCTCGGGCAGCAGGTGGCGCAGGTTGGTGCGCTCCTTCAGCACCAAGCGCGGGTCGGTGCGCAGGCTCCAGGCCGTCTGGCCGTAGCCCACATCCACCCCGTAGACGCGCCGGGCGCCGTGCTGCAGCAGGCAGTCGGTGAAGCCGCCGGTGGAGATGCCGCCATCGAGGCACACCCGCTCCGCCACGCTGATCGGGAAGGCCTCCAGGGCCGCGATCAGCTTCTCGCCACCGCGCGACACGAAGCGGGGCGGCTGCTCCACCTCCAGGGCCAGCTCCGGCGCCACGTCGAGGCCCGGCTTGTCGAGCACCCGATCGCCGCTGCGCACCCGGCCGGCCCGGATCAGCTGCTGGGCCTGCTGGCGGCTGGCGGCGAGGCCCAGCTCCACCAGCCGCAGGTCGAGGCGTTGCTTGCGGGCCATGGCGGAGTCGGCGAAGGAGTCGGCGGCGGGTTGGCTCCTGTTGTCCTACACCGAGGCGTGCAATCAGCCGCGATCCCGAACAAAACCAGTGCGGAACAGCACCGCAGCCGGGATCCGTCGCAGGATTTCCGCACCGCAGGAGTCGGGGCCATGGCCCGCCCACAGGAGCCTGGACGATTGAGCCCCCTGGGCCTCGCCACGCCCGTCAACATCAGCAGCGGCGACAGCCGCCCTGCTCGCCGCACCGGCCCAGGCCTCACCACCGCCACGGCGCAGCCCCCAGGCAACGTGCTCGAACTGCTGCGGCCCGGCAGCTTCGTGAAACTGCAGCGCCACCCGTCCGACCTGCCCCCCTTCCAGCTGATCCGCTGCCAAGGCGGCCGCTGCTGGGTCCGACAACAGAGCTGGGGCCCCGCCGTCCACTGGGAAGTCCCCCACCGCCAGCTCAAGAGCCTCGGCGCCTGATCGCGGTGGCTGGCGCGGAGGCGGCATCGCCCGCCCCGCGGGCGCCGGCCGCCGGAGCACCAGCCACCGCGATCAGTCCGGCTCCAGGGGCCGGAGTATCACCCCATACATTGGGGGAGATGTGAGCCCGGCGCGGCCTTGATCGAGCGTTACACCCTGCCCGAGATGGGCGCCATCTGGAGCGAGCAGGCCAAGTTCCAGAGCTGGCTCGATGTGGAGATCGCCGCCACCGAGGCCCAGTGCGAGCTGGGCCGGGTGCCCGCCGAGGCGGTGGCCACGATCAAGGAGAAGGCGGCCTTCTCGGTGGAGCGCATCCTCGAGATCGAGGCCGAGGTGCGCCACGACGTGATCGCCTTCCTGACCAACGTGAACGAGCACGTGGGCGATGCGGGCCGCTACATCCACGTGGGCATGACCAGCTCGGACGTGCTGGACACCGGCCTGGCCCTGCAGATGAAGGCCTCCGTGGCCGTGCTGCGCTACGAGCTCGATGCGCTGGCCGAGGCCCTGCGCGAGCTGGCCCGGGCCCACAAGGGCACGGTGATGATCGGCCGCAGCCACGCCATCCACGGCGAGCCGATCACCTTCGGCTTCAAGGTGGCCGGCTGGCTGGCCGAAGTGGTGCGCAACCAGGAGCGGCTGGAGCGCCTGGAGCGGGTGGTGGCCGTGGGCCAGATCAGCGGCGCCATGGGCACCTACGCCAACACCGACCCCCAGGTGGAGGCGATCGCCTGCCAGAAGCTGGGGCTGGAGCCGGATACCGCCAGCACCCAGGTGATCTCCCGCGATCGCCACGCCGAATACGTGCAGACCCTGGCCCTGGTGGGCGCCGCCCTGGAGCGCTTCTCCACCGAGATCCGCAACCTGCAGCGCACGGATGTGCTGGAGGTGGAGGAGAACTTCGCCAAGGGCCAGAAGGGCAGCTCCGCCATGCCCCACAAGCGCAACCCGATCCGCAGCGAGCGCATCAGCGGCCTGGCCCGGGTGCTGCGCAGCTACACCGTGGCGGCCCTCGAGAACTGCGCCCTCTGGCACGAGCGCGACATCAGCCACAGCTCCGTGGAGCGGATGATGCTGCCCGACTGCTCGGTGACCCTGCACTTCATGCTGCGGGAGACGACCCAGGTGGTGAAGGGCCTGGGCGTGTATCCCGACAACATGGCCCGCAACATGAACGTGTACGGCGGCGTGGTGTTCAGCCAGCGGGTGCTGCTGGCCCTGGTGGAGGCGGGCCTGGCCCGGGAGGAGGCCTACCGGATCGTGCAGCGCAACGCCCACACCGCCTGGAACACCGATGGCGGCGACTTCCGCGCCAACCTGGCCGACGATGCCGATGTGACCGGCCGCCTCAACGCCGAGCAGTTGGCGGACTGCTTCTCCACCGACCTGCACCAGGAGAACCTGGGCGTGATCTGGGAGCGGCTGGGGATCTGAGCCTCAGCCCTAGGCGTAGCTGGGCGTGTAGACGTGGCTGCGGATCAGGGCCTCGATGTCGTCCGGCCGCGCCACCCCGGCCAGGTTGCTGTCGAACACCAGCTTCGCCACCCGGGTGGCGGTGTGGATCGCCACCTCCAGCACCTCGGACTGGGGCGGGAACAGCATGCCCAGCTTCAGCTGCTCCTCGGTCACCTGGTCGGCCACGGCATGGGCCGCCTCGATGAACATCTCATCGGTCACCAGCTTGGCGTTGGTGGCCAGGATGGCCAGACCCACGGCCGGGAAGATGTAGAGGTTATTGGCCTGCGAGGGGATGTAGGTATGGCCGTTCAGATGCACAGGGGGCAGCTGCACGCCACCCGCAAAGACAACCGTTCCCTTGCTCCAGGTGTAGGCCTCAGGGGCCAGGCATTCCATCTTCACCGTGGGATTGGAGAGGGGGAAGATGATCGGCTGGGCATTGTGGCGGGCCATTGCTTCCACCACCTCCTGGTTGAACAGCTTGCCCACGGTGCTCACGCCGATCAGGATCGTGGGCTTGAAGTCGTCGATGGCCTCGACGATGCGGGGGCACTCACTGGCCAGGCTGGTGTGATCAAAGGGCTGGCTGGGCGGCAGATCCTTGGCGTAGGGCTTCTTGTGGTCGGGCAGGCCGGGACGGCCTGACACCACCAGGCCCTGGGTGTCGAACATGCGGATCTGCTGGCGGGCCACCTCGGCGGGGATACCCTGCTGGCCGAGGGCTGACACCATCAGATTGGCCAGGCCGATGGCGGCGGAGCCGGCACCGAGGAAGAGCAGGCGCTGGTCCTTGAGCTGGCCGCCGGTGAGCTTGAGGGCGTTGATCACGCCCGCCAGGGTCACCCCCGCCGTGCCCTGAATGTCGTCGTTGTAGCAGCACACCTTGTCGCGGTAGCGAGCCAGCAGAGCGATAGCATCGACACCGGTCCAATCCTCGAAATGGATGCAGCAGTGGGGGAACACCTCCTGCACGGCCTCCACGAACTCATCCACGAAGGCATAGAGCTCCTCGGTGGGTGGCCGGTGCTGGCGCAGGCCCACATAGAGGGGATCGGCCAGGTAGGGCTCGTTGTTGGTGCCGGCATCGAGATAGATCGGCAGCAGGCCCTGGGGCGGCACCCCGGCCGTGGCCGTGTAGAGCTGCAGCTTGCCGATCGGGATGCCCATCCCGTTGGCGCCGAGATCGCCGAGGCCGAGGATGCGGCCGCCGTTGGTCACGCAGATGAAGCGCACATCCTTCTCGGGCCAGTTGCGCAGCACCTCCTTCACCTTGCCCTTGTGGGTGATGGAGAGATACAGGCCCAGGGGGCGCCGCAGGATGTGGTCGAAATTCAGGCAAGCATCGCCGATCGTGGGGTCGTAGACGATCTCGAGGAACCGCGCCGGATCCGACATCAATGTGTGATAGAAGAGCGTCTCGTTGCTGTCGAGCAGGCCCATCAGGTAGATGAAGCGGTCGAGATCGGTGGCCTTCTTGGCCAGCTGCTCCATCACGCGGCTGAGCTGGGTTTCCAGGGTCTCGGTGACATCGGGCACCAGGCCGGTGAGGCCGAGGGCTTCCCGTTCGGCGGCGGTGAAGCCGGTGCCCTTGTTGAGGCTGGGATCGTGCAGGAGTTCCATCCCGCGCTTGGTGGTGTCGCTCATGGCTGGGGGGATTAAAGGGGTGGGGTGGGAGTGAACGGGATGAAGGTCAGAACGGCGGACCGCGTCCTCAGCTGGAGGAGGCCACATAGGGTTTCACCATCTTCACGGGATCGACGACCCGGTCGAAATCCGCCTCGGAGACAAAGCCCAGCTTCAGGGCCGCCTCCTTGAGGGTCAGATCGTTGTCGAGGGCATAGTGCGCCACCTTGGAGGCCTTGTCGTAACCGATCACCGGGCTCAGGGCCGTGACCAGCATCAGGGAGCGCTGCAGGAATTCATCGATCTGCTTGTGGTTGGGCTCGGCCCCTGCCACCAGGAAGGTGCGGAAGTTGGTGCAGCCGTCGGTCATGATCCGCACTGACTTCATGATATTGAAGATCAGCAGCGGCTTGTAGACGTTCATCTCCAGATAGCCGCCGGCACCGCCGAAGGCCACGGCGGTATCGTTGGCCATCACCTGAACGGCGATCATCGCCAGCGCTTCGCACTGGGTGGGATTCACCTTGCCGGGCATGATCGAGGAACCCGGCTCATTGGCCGGGATCTTCAGTTCCGCCAGGCCGGCCCGGGGGCCGCAGGAGAGCAGGCGGATGTCGTTGGCGATCTTGTAGAGCGACACCCCCAGCGTCTTGAGGGTGGCGCTGAGCTGCACCAGGTCGTCGTGGGCCCCCTGCACGGTGAACTTGTTGGGGGCGGTCACGAAGGGAAGGCCGGTGAGCTGGCCGATCTGGGCGGCCACGGCGGTGTCGAAACCCGGGGAGCAGTTGAGGCCCGTGCCCACGGCGGTGCCCCCCAGGGCCAGCCGGTAGACACCATCCAGCGCGTGCTCCAGGCGCTGCAGGTTGTCGTCCAGCATGCCCACGTAGCCGGAGATCTCCTGGCCGAGGGTGAGGGGGGTGGCGTCCTGGAGGTGGGTGCGGCCGATCTTCACGATGTCGGCCCAGGCCTGGGCCTTGGCATCGAGCGCATCGCGCAGGGCCTGCACGGCGGGCATCAGCTTCTGCTTCACGCCCAGCACCGCCGCCACGTTCATCGTGGTGGGGAACGAGTCGTTCGACGACTGCGACATGTTGACGTGGTCGTTGGGGTGCACCGGCGTCTTGCTCCCCAGCGGCTGACCCGCGATCTGCGAGCAGCGGTTGGCGATCACCTCGTTCACGTTCATGTTGAACTGGGTGCCGCTGCCGGTCATCCACACATGCAGCGGGAACTGGTCGAGGTGCTGACCGGCCTGGATCTCGTCGCAGACCTGAATGATCAGAGTCTTCTGAGTGTCGGGCAGACGGCCAGCGGCATTGTTCACCAGCGCAGCGGCCTTCTTGACGATGGCATAGGCGGGGATCATCTCGCGGGGGATGAGATCCTCACCGATGGAGAAGTGTTCGAGGGAGCGCTGGGTCTGGGCACCCCAGAGCATGTCGGCGGGAACGCTGACGGAACCAAGGCTGTCCGTTTCAGTACGCGTGGAGCTCATGGGAGATTATTAAGAACAAAGGGATCGTCGCGACTCAAGCAACACAGCCAACACCACAGAACGTGGAGCAATGGCTTCAGGGGAATCCGCCGGTAAAAAACAAAGAGAAGACGAAGGCGGCGCGCACGCTTTTCAAGGGCCTAAAAGGAGAGGCGAGCCTGCCAGCCTGGACCGAAAACGCTCCACAGCAGCACAATGCACAACCCGACAAGCGCAGCCTGATCAAGACCAAGCGACCGACAGGTCACTGAAGCATTCTGTAACCAGCCGCCGAACAGTCGCTGTGTTGTGACTCACACCGTGTTGTCTCGCAGGCCAGCCCACCCAAGTGCTAAGTGGAGCACCCTGGAGCTGCCACCCTTCATCCACCTGAGCCAGGCAGCTCCGCTCCACGGCCCGTCTGACCCTCGGCCCAACCTGGCGGACTGTCCCGAGAAGACATCCGCCACCGATGGCAGAACAGGGCGGCCGCCGAATCGTCCCCAACAAGGAAGAGGCTCCATGCCTCTAACTAAGCTCTGCGGATCAATCCTCAGACCTGCCGGTGATGCCGCTCCTGCGTGGGGGACTCCGTCTCAGCGCTTCATGCCTGTTTCTGGCAGCTCCCACCTGGCTCGCCGGCGCTGCCACAGCGGTGGCCGCAGAGGAGATCAGCGTCGAGGCGGCATCCGAGCCTGAGCAGCTTGCGCCCCCAGGGCCGCAACAACGCCTCGCAGCCGTGCCGGATGCGGCCGCCGTGGAAGATCAGAATTTCAGGCAGAACTATCTGCTCGGCGATTGGGGAGGCCTGCGCAGCGCGCTCTGGGAGAAGGGCATCCAGGCCAAAGTTCTGCTGATCACCGATCCCTACGGGAATCCCAGCGGAGGGCTCGCCAGGGGGTTCACCACCTACAGCATGGTCAGCGCCGACCTCAAGGTGGATACCGGCAAGACCCTAGGGCTGAAGGGAGGCGAGTTTCATGTCGGCTTTGCCGTCAACTTCGGCTCTCAGCTCTCCCAGGATGTTGTGGGCAATACCTTTCCAATCCAGTCGTCTGATGTCGCCCCACCCGGCCCCAGGCTGACGACCCTCAGCTACAGCCAGTCACTCTTTGACGACAAGCTGAACATCCGCCTGGGCCGGCTGTCGATTGACAGCCTCTATGGCGAGGAGTTTGCCGCTTCCTCCTATTTCCGTCAGTTCACCTCGGTGGCCTTCAATGCCATCCCCTTCGCCATCTTCTACAACGCTCCCGGCGCCCTGGGCTATCCCGCCACCACCTGGGGTGCCCGGGCCCGCTACAGGCCAGCCGGTGATGTCTATGTGATGGCCGGCCTCTACAACGCCGATCCAGCCGTGGGCCAGTCCAATCGCCATGGCCTGGATTTCACCCTCCAGGGCCCGGCCTTCGGGATCGGCGAGATCGGCTGGCTGCGCAACCAGGGGCCCAAGGCCACCGGCCTGCCCGGCAACCTCAAGCTGGGTGGCTTCGCGCTGGGGGGCAGCGTGCCGGCCTACGACTCCACCCGCACGCGCGGGGGCCGCCACGGCTTCTACCTGGTGGCCGATCAGGCACTCACCCGCCTGGGTGCCAGGGCCGAGGGCCGGCAGCTGGGGGTGTTCGGCAGCCTGGTGACGGCCCCCAACGAGGCCGTGAGTCCGATGCCGCTGTTCTTCAGCACGGGCCTGGTAGTCAACGGCCCCTTCGCCAGCCGCCCGAAGGATGTGCTGGCCCTCGGGGTGGCCTACGGCGGATACAGCGCGGCCCTGCGCCGGCAGCAGCAGGCGGAGGCGCTGCTGGATACCGCGATCCTTCCCCAGGTGAGCGAGCTCACCCTCGAACTCTCCTACGCCCTCCAGCTGCTGCCGGGCCTGATCCTGCAGCCGGGGGTGCAGGTTCTGATCCGTCCCGGCGGCAGCCCCTCCACCCCCAATGCCCTGGCGCTGGGCGTGAATGCGGTGGTGAGCTTCTGAGGGCGGCCGATGCCCAGCGGAACTCTGATCGCCAGCTTCTGGATGGCCCCAGCCCTCAGTCCGCCCGTTGCGTGGCCGGATTGGCCGCCTGGCCCGCCGCCACGAGGTCGATCGGCTCGCACACCGGGAAGCGGTTGATGGCCTTCAGCGCCAGGCGGGCGTTGCTGCGCAGCCGTTCGCTGATGGCCTCGCAGTAGGGGATCTGGGCCAGCAGGTCCACGGTGCGGCGCATGATCCGCACCACGTCGCCCTCATCGAGGGAGGTGTTGGCGATCACGTCGTTCCAGGCGGCCCCCTTGGCCCAGGCGTGCACCAGGCCCATCAGTTCCGGCTCGAACCACACCGGCACCACCACCTTGGCCGTTTCCTGCTGGCGCAGCAGCTCGCGGCGGATGCCGCGCAGGTCGTGCAGGGCCTCCTCGGCCGCCGGGGGCGGCGGGTAGCCGCTCCACAGGTCGGGGCGGTTGACCTCGGTGGAGATGGCCTCGAGCAGGGACGCCAGATCCGCCGGCTCCAGCTCGTCGGCATGGCCGCTCATCAGGGCGAGACCGATCCAGAGCTCGTTGTCACCGCGGATGGCCGCCACGGTGCGGCCGATCTCCGTGGGCTCGAGGCCCTCATCGCCGCCCAGGCAGCCGAAGCGCTGCAGGATCTCGATCAGGGCCAGGAAGGTCTCCCAGTGGCGGTTGGCCCGGAAGTGCAGGATGCGCTGCCGCTCCTCGATCTCCGCCTCCAGCTCCTCCATGCGCTGGCGCTGTTTCTTGAGCCGCTTGCGATCGCCGGCGTGGTGGGCCGGATGCAGCTCCAGGGCCAGCTCCAGCTCCCGCACCAGGTGGGCCTGGGCCTGCACCTCACCGGCCAGGTCGTACTGGGGGGTGGTCATGTCGTGGCGGCGGGCCATCGAGGCCACCGCCAGGGCCAGGCCGCCGCTGGCCTGGTCGCCGTGGCGCAACTCGCCGGAGCGGTGCAGCTCGGGGGCCTGGATCTCGCGCACCTGCAGGCAGCTCAGCTCGGCGTGCAGGCTCACCACCGCGCCGCAGGGCACCAGGATCCACACGTTGTCGTCGGTGAGGCAGAGCAGCAGCGGGAACTGGCCCGGGCCCTCGAGCTTCTCCACGATCGCCGCGGGGGTCACCCGGCCCTTGAGCTGGGGCGTGCGCAGGCTCACCAGGGTGCCCTCGCTGGCGAAGCGCAGGGCCAGGGTGAGCTCGTGGGCCAGGGTCTCCTCGGCCTGCTGCTGCAGGATCCGCAGCAGGCGCCGCTCCTCCAGCAGGCGACCGCGCTGCTTCTCGTAGGCCTCGAAGTCGTCCCAGGCCACGTCCGGACCGCTGCCCAGCAGGTGGACGAGCTGGGCGCGCAGCTCGGCAATGCGGGCCTCGTCCTCCACCAGATCGAGGGAGGCCAGGTAGCGGCCGAAGCTGCGCTCCACCAGCTCCTTGGCCTTGGGCAGCGCATAGCGCTGCAGCAGGTTCAGCACCATGCCGTAGCTGGGGGTGAACTGGCTCACCAGGGGATCGGCGGGGCTGGTGGCCAGCTGGCCGGCCTCGCGCACCCCCTCGAAGCGGCTCTGCACCGTCACCACATAGCCCTGGGAATCGAGGCCCCGGCGGCCGGCCCGGCCCGCCATCTGCAGAAACTCGCTGCCCATCAGCGCCCGGTGGCCCCGCTCGGTGCGCTTGGAGAGGGCCGAGATCACGGTGCTGCGGGCGGGCATGTTGATGCCGGCGGCGAGGGTCTCGGTGGCGAACACCACCTTCACCAGCCCCTGCTGGAACAGCTCCTCGATCAGTTCCTTCCAGGCGGGCAGCACGCCGGCGTGGTGGGCGGCGATGCCGCGCAGCAGGGCGTCGTCGTGGCCGCCCTCGCGCACCGCCTCCGGGGTAGCGGCCACGTAGGCCTCCAGGCGGGCGCGGATGCGGGCCTGCTCCTCGGGCGACACCAGGCAGAGCTTGCCCAGGTCGCGCACGGCCTTGTCGCAGCCGCGGCGGCTGAAGATGAAATAGATGGCGGGGAGCATGTCGCGCTCGGCCATCTGGGCCACCACGAAGGCCAGGGGCGGGGCCTCGGGCTGGGGCGGCTTGGGGGTCTTCGGGCCCTTGCGCTTGTGGCCCTTGGGGGCACGCCACACCTTGCAGTTGGGGTGCAGATCGGTGCCCTCGTCGTTGAGCAGCGGATGCAGGCCCTTGGCGCTGCAGAAGCTGAACTGCAGCGGCACCGGCCGGAAGGTGCTCATCACCAGCCGGGTGGGACCGTGCACCTTGGCGATCCAGTCGGTGAGCTGGCCGGCGTTGGCCACCGTGGCCGAGAGGGCCACCAGCTGCACCGTGAGCGGGCAGTGGATGATCGATTCCTCCCACACGGTGCCGCGCTGGGAGTCGTTCATGTAGTGGCACTCATCGAGCACCACCGCCTCCACATCGGCCAGGGGATCGTCGTCCTGGTCGGCTTCCGCATAGAGCATGTTGCGGAAGATCTCGGTGGTCATCACCACCACCTTCGCCTCGCGGTTCACCGTGAAGTCGCCGGTCATCAGACCCACGTTCTCGGGGCCGAACTGCTCGCGGAAATCACGCAGCTTCTGGTTGGAGAGGGCCTTGAGCGGCGTTGTGTAGAACACCTTCTGGCCGTGGGCCAGGGCGCGGTAGATCGCGTATTCCCCAACCAGCGTCTTGCCGGAACCGGTGGGGGCGCTCACCACCACCGAGTGGCCCTGGTTGAGGGCATCGATCGCCTCGAGCTGGAAGTCGTCGAGGGGAAAGGGGAACAGCTGATCGAGGGGGGGGACGGCGCCGGACGCGGTCGGCGCCCCTGCTGTGGCGCCTGGAGACGGGTCAGGAGCAGGCCGATCGGGATCCGGGGCCGTTCGCTCAGGATCGGCGGCCGGGGGTTGCGTCTGGAGGGTGGAACCGGCCGGATCGGAGTCCTGATCGGGCACGTCGGGGCCGGTGCTGCGCATGGGGGAATCCTAGGAGCAGACTGCCGTCAGCCCAGGCACCCGTCAGCGGCCAGCCCTTGAGCGACGCCCCCCCCGATCCCCTGGCTCCCCTGGCCGCCGCCCTCGCAGCCCTGCCGGCCCAGCGACGCCGCCAGCTGCGCCACTTCCACCCCACCGGACCGGGGAGCCTGCGGGCGATCGGGACCGGCGCGGCACCGGCCGCCCCGCCTGCGGCCTCCCCCTCCGACCCGCGCGATCCGCTCCTGCTGGATCTGGCCAGCAACGACTACCTCGGCTTCGCCCAGCACCCCCAGCTGAAGGCCGCCGCCAGCGCCTGCATCGCGGCCCAGGGCGTGGGAGCGGGAGCCTCGCGGCTGGTGAGCGGCACGCGGCCAGTGCATGCCGAGCTGGAGCGGCGCCTGGCCAGCTGGCTGGGGCGGGAGCGGGTGCTGCTGTTCCCCAGCGGCTTCCAGGCCAACCTGGCGGCGGTGGGTGCCCTGGCGGACCGCCACAGCCTGGTGCTGGCCGACCGGCTGATCCACCACTCGCTGCTGGTGGGGGTGCAGGCCGCCGGCGCCCGGCTGCAGCGCTTTGCCCACAACGACCTGGCCGATCTGGCGCGGCGGCTGGAGCGGGCCCGCAGCGCCGAGCCGCAGCGGCGCCTGCTGGTGCTGAGCGAGAGCCTGTTCAGCATGGAGGGCACCGCTCCGGACGTGGCGGCCCTGGCGGAGCTGTGCCAGCGCCACGGCGCCGCCCTGCTGCTGGATGAGGCCCACGCCCTGGGGGTGCTCGGGCCCGGCGGCCGCGGCCTGGGCCAGGGGCTGGCGGGGGTGCACCTGGTGAGCGGCACCTTCGGCAAGGCCTTCGGCAGCGGCGGCGCCTTCCTGGCCGCCGATGGCGTGGTGGGGGACTGGCTGGAGCAGTTCTCCGGGCCGTTCCGCTACACCACCGCCCTGGCCCCGCCCCTGGCCGCCGCGGCCCTGGCGGCCCTGGATCTGCTGGAGCAGGAACCCGGCTGCGGGGCGGCGCTGCTGACGCGGGCGCGGCGCTGGCGCGACGGCCTGGAGGCCGCCGGCTGGCCCCGTCCCCCCGGGGAGGGTCCGATCCTGCCGCTGCTGGTGGGCCGCGATGCCGCCGCCCTGGCCCTGCAGCAGCGGCTCGAGGCGGCGGGGCTGCTGAGCGTGGCCATCCGCCCGCCCACGGTGCCGGAGGGCACCGCCCGGCTGCGGCTGGTGCTGCGCCACGATCTGCCGCAGGGCAGCCTCGAGCGCCTGCTGGGGGCCCTGGGCCCACCGACCCACCCGCCGGAGCGCAGCTGATGGCCGTCGAGCTGATCGCCATGCACGGCTGGGGCGGCGACCACCGCAGCTGGGCCCCCTGGGACGCCGCCGCCGCGGAGCGGGGCTGGCGGCTGAGCTGCGGCGAGCGGGGCTACGGCCGCCAGACGCCGCACCAGCCCAGCTGGGGCGGGGCTGGGGAGCGGGTGGTGCTGGTCCATTCCCTCGGCCTGCACCTGCTGCCGGCGGTGCTGCTCGAGCAGGCCACGGCGGTGGCGCTGCTGGCCAGCTTCGGCCGCTTCGTGCCGCCGGGGCCGCCGGGCCGGCGCCTGCAGCAGGCCCTGCGGGGCATGGCCGCCCAGCTGGAAGCCGGCGACGCCGCGGCCGAGGCGATGCTGCGGCAGTTTCTGGCGGAAGCGGCCGCACCCGCACCGCCCGAGTGGCTGCCCCACGGCCCCCTGGAGGACGGCCTCAGCAGCGACGGCCGCCAACGGCTGCACGACGACCTGGCCCTGCTGGGCCGCACCGACGGCCTTCCGGCCGGCTTCCCCGGCTCCGCGCGGGTGCTGATCGTGGAGGCCGCGGAAGATCGGATCGTCGCCCCCGAGAGCCGGGCGCTGCTGCGATCAGCCCTGCCCCAGGCGGAGCTGCTGCGCCTGGAGGGGGTGGGCCACAGCCTGCTCTGCCCCACGCTGATCCCCGCCGTGCTGCATTGGATCGAGACCCACGCGGCGGGAGGCCATGGTCAGGGCTGAACCCACAAGGTCTGAACCCCTAGCGGACCGGGCGAGCCCCTTCGCCGGCCGGGTGCGCCGCAACTTCGCCCGGGGTGCCGCCCTCTACGAGCGGGAGGCCCGGCTGCAGCGGGCCGTGGCCTGGCGGCTGGCCCGCCACTGCCGCGACCTGGCGATCCCCGCCGGCCCCTGCGCCGACCTGGGGGCCGGCACCGGCCTGCTGGCCGGGGCGATCGAACGGCTGCGGCCGGAGCTGCGGCTGCTGCGGGTCGACAACTGCCCGCCGCTGCTGGCCCAAGGCGCACCGGACTCCGCCTGCCTGCCCTGGGACCTGAATGGCGGCCTGCCGCCCCAGCTGGGCGGCGCGGCGCTGCTGGGCTCCAGCTTCGCCCTGCAGTGGCTCGAGCAGCCGGAGCGGCAGCTCGAGCACTGGGGCGGGCAGCTGCGCCCGGGCGGCTGGCTGGCCCTGGCGGTGCCCACCGCCGCCAGCTTCAGCCAGTGGCGCGCCGCCGCCGCCGCCGCCGCGGTGCCGTTCACGGGCCTGGCGCTGCCGGAGGCCGAGCCCATCGAGCGGGCGGCGGCCCGCCACCTGGAGATCCGGGTCTGCCGCCGGCTGCGGTTCAGCCGGCCGGCCCCGAGCGCCCTGGGCTTCCTGGGCCAGATCAAGGCGATCGGCGCCCAGGCCAGCCGCAGCCCCCGCCTGCGGCCCGCGGAGCTGCGGCGCCTGGAGGCCGCCTGGCCCAACGTCACCGGCAACCGCCTGGAATGGGAGGTGCTGCTGCTGCTCGGCCGTCGCCCCGGCGCGGCCTGAGCGGCGGCCTGCACCGCACCCACCCGATCGCCCAGCCCCATGGCCCCCGTCCAGGACCGCCGCGCCGAGGCCCCCCTGCAGCTGGTGGTCTGCGGCACCGACACCGACGTGGGCAAGACGGTGGTGAGCGCCCTGCTGGTGCAGGGCCTGGGGGCCCACTACTGGAAGCCGGTGCAGTGCGGCCTGGAGGGCGGCGGCGACAGCGGCCGGATCCGCACCCTGCTGGACCTGCCGGCGGAGCGGCTGCTGCCGGAGGCCTACCGCCTGACGGCCCCCGCCTCGCCCCACTGGGCGGCGGAGCTGGAGAGCGGCGATCCCGAGCGGCCCGGGCCGCCGATCGATCCGGCCCGCCTGGCCCTGCCGGCGGTGGCCGGTCCCCTGGTGGTGGAGTGCGCCGGCGGCCTGCTGGTGCCCCTGCGCCTGGACCTGCTGCAGATCGATCAGATCCGGCGCTGGGGGCTGCCGGTGCTGCTGGTGGCCCGCAGCGGCCTGGGCACCCTCAACCACACCCTGCTGTCGGTGGAGGCCCTGCGGCGGCGGGGGATCCCCCTGCTCGGGCTGGTGCTGAACGGCCCCCTGCACGCCAACAACACCGCCACCCTGGAGGAGCTGAGCGGAGCCCCCGTGCTGGCGTGTCTACCGCCGCTCACGGCGATCAATCCCGCCAGCCTGGCGGAGCAATGGCGGCGTCAGAACCTGGCCCATAAGCTGCTGGGGTGACGGCGCGGCCATGAAACCCTCCCATCTGCTGGTGATTGGCGCCGTGGTGGCCGTCTGCGGCGCAGCCCTGGTGCTGTTCACCGACATCGAGGTCTCGGTGGTGCGCTGGGCCAGCTGCGGCCCCTTCGCGACCCAGCAGGAGGATCGAAGCGAACTCTGCCGCTGACTCAAGGGCCGGCCAGGATCGCCGCCTCCACGTCGGCGCGGGAGAGGCCGTAGGGGAAATGGCGCTCGTTGCGCAGACCCGCGCGCGGCCCGTCCGCCGCAGCGGCGGGGGCCGTGGCCTGCTGCCAGCGGACGCTCAGCTCCTCGATCTCCAGCTCGATCTCGGCGCTCCAATCGCGGTGGTGCAGATCCCAGAGGCAGGGGTTACCCCGCTGCTGCACCGCCCCCAGCTCCTGCAGCCACTGCTCCAGGGCCGGCAGGGGGTGGTGATACAGGGGGGTCTGCGGCGACGGCAGGGGCGACATCCGAACGGGCGGAAGCTGGGGAGTCGGCAGTCTGCCCCGGCGAGTCCACCGGCACCGACCACCAGCTGGGGGGCCGGACCAGCTCGGCGCCACGGGCCCAGGCCAGCCCCACCCCCAGCACCAGGCTGAAGACCACCGCCAGGGCCAGCAGCACCAGGGCGAACCACTCACCGCCGGAGAGGTCGCGCCGCACCGAGGCGGGCGGGCGGGCCACCACCCGCCGCAATCCCGGCGGTGGGGCGGCGGCGGGTGGCGGCGCCAGGGTGGCGACCAGGCTGGCGTCGTAGGCGCGGCGGCGCTCGGGGTCGCTGAGGGCGTGGTAGGCCTGCTGCAGCCGGCCGAAGGCCTCCTGGGCCTCCGCCTCCGGCAGGGTGGTGGTGTCCGGGTGGTAGAGCTTGCTCAGACGCCGGAAGGCCTGGCGCAGCTCCTGGGCCGAGGCCGAAGGCTCCAGCTGGAGCAGCGCGTAGTGGTTGGCATGGCCCCTGTGGCGGGCCTCTCCGATGGAATCGCCGGCGACCACCGCTGCTGCACCTGGTGTGCGGGATCCTAGGGAGCCTGCCCCTGCCCGCCCGCGGATGCCCGCTGCCCCTGAGCCCACAGCTGCTGGCGCCGCCAACGCCGCCGACCCCGCTGGGGCCTGGGCCGGCCCGACCCCGGAGCTGTGGCAGGCCCTGGGCTGGGCACCGGATGACACCCAGGGCGCCCAGTTCATCGCCCTGCAGCAGCAGCTGCGCGAGTGGAACGGCCGCCTCAACCTCACCCGCCTGGTGGAGGGGGCCGACTTCTGGATCGCCCAGGTGTTCGACAGCCTCTGGCCGCTGCTGCCGCTGCTGCGGGAGCGCCCCGCCGCGCCGCTGCGCTGCATCGACGTGGGCACCGGCGGTGGCTTCCCCGGCCTGGCGGTGGCGATCGCCCTGCCCAACGCCCGCCTGACCCTGGTGGATTCGGTGGGCCGCAAGACCCAGGCGGTGCAGGCCATGGCCGAGGCCCTGGGCCTGGCGGAGCGGGTGGAGCTGCGCTGCGAGCGGGTGGAGCGCACGGGCCGCCAGAAGCGCTGCCGCGGCCAGTTCGACCTGGCCCTGGCCCGGGCCGTGGCGGCGGCGCCGGTGGTGGCCGAATACCTGGTGCCCCTGCTGGCCAGCGGCGGCGAGGCGCTGCTCTACCGCGGCCAGTGGTCGGCGGGCGACGAGGCGGAGCTGGACCGGGCCCTGGCCCTGCTCAAGGGCCGGGTGAGCCGCCGCGAGCAGCGCGAGCTGCCGGCCGGCCGGGGCCTGCGCACCGCCCTGACCCTGCAGGCCACGGCCCCCTGCCCGGGCCCGTACCCGCGGGCGGTGGGGGTGCCCGCCAAGCTGCCGCTCGGGGCCTGAACGCCAGCCGGTGCCTCAGTTCTGCTGCAGCCGGCGCACCGACTCGCCGCCGATCCGCTGCCGCAGCCGGCGCAGCAGGTCGGGGATCTGTGCGGCCCAGGGGCTCTCGCCGAGCACGCCCAGCAGCTCCGCCTCACTCACCGAGGTGTCGAGCGCATCGGCGTTGGCGCCGGGGAACCAGTGGCCGCCGGAGCCCAGCAGGCCGTAGCGGGCCCGGCCGAAGCTCTGCAGATCCCAGGCCTCCAGCAGGTTGTGCAGCCACAGCAGCACCGGCAGGTTGATCTGGCCAGGGGTGTCCTGCCACTCCGGCAGGCCCTGCTCCCAGCTGGCCAGCCAGGCGTCGCCCAGGGCCTCGCGCCGGGCCCGCTCCAGCCGCGCCACGATCGGCGGCAGCAGCTCCGCCGCCCGGGGCAGCAGCGCCACGGCCTGCAGGTGCAGCTCCAGGTCCTCCGGCCGGGCAGCCCCCACGCTGAGGGTGTGGAGGCCGGGGGCCAAGAGGCAGAACAGGTCGTTGAACACGATCGGGTGCAGCGGCGCACACAGCTCCAGCAGCCGCGGCGACGGGCTGTGCAGGTGGCCGCCCTTGTCGGTGGGGCTGATCACGAACACGCCCATGTCATGGGCGGTGGCGGCCGCGATCGCCGGGCCGTTGTCCTGGCGGATGAAATACCAGTGCAGGTTGATGTAGTCGAAGCGATCCGATTCGATCGCCTCCAGGATCAGCGGCAGGGGGGCATGGGTGGAGAAGCCCACCGATCCAATGCGGCCCTCGGCCTGCCAGCGGCGAGCCACGTCCATGCAGCCGCCGGGCCGCAGGGTCTGCTCCAGGTGCTCCGGCAGGTTGAGGCCGTGGATGGCCAGCAGCGCCACCCGCTCCACCCCCAGCCGCTCAAAGCTCAGGGCCAGTTCCGCCTCAAAGGCCGCCGCATCGTCCTGGGGGGGCACCTTGGTCTGCAGGAGGCGCCGGGGATCCGGGAACTGGGGCAGCAGCCAGCCCAGCTGGCGCTCCGACGTGCCGTAATGGCGCGCGGTTTCCACGTGGTGGAAGCCATGGGCCACCGCCAGCTCCAGGGTGGCGCGCAGGTTGGCCTGGCTCTCGGCCGTGATCTGATCGGCGGGCAGGTCGCTCCAGCTCTGCTGGAAGCGCATCCCCCCCAGCGACAGCACCGGCATGGCCAGCTCGGTGCGGCCGAAGCGGCGGGTCGGCAGCGGGGCCGGCAGCTCCGGGGATGCCATCAGGGCGCTTCACCCAGGGCGGGGCTGCCCGGTGCGGAACTGCCCAGGGCAGAGCCGCTGAGGGAGGAGTCGGCGCGGGGAATCAGCCGCTTGGGCCGGGCCGCGCTCGGGAGCCCCAGGGGCAGCAGCTCCTGGCGGCGCGCCTGCTGCTCAAGACCGGCCAGATCCTCGTAGGCGACCCAGTGGATGCAGTCCACCGGACAGGTGTCGATCGCCTCCTGAATCGTCTCGGTGCTGTCTCCGTCCTGGCGGAGGGCACGGGAGCGGCCCCAGTCGGGCTCCACCACGAAGGTGTTACCGGCCACGTGGGCGCAGTAGCGGCAGCCGATGCACACGGCCTCGTCCACCCACACCGCCTTCTGGCGCAGCCCACCGCCCAGCAGGGGCTCACGGCCGCTGGGCTCAACGGCGGGAGCAGCGGCCGCCGCAAAGGCCAGGGAGGGATCGACCGGGACAAGCCGGGGCACTCAGCCGTCCCAGCGGGTCACCACCAGCTCGATGCTGCCGTCGAGGGCCTGGCGCTGCTCGCTCACCTGGAAGCCCTCCTGCTCGGAGGCGGCCAGGATGCTGCGCAGGGCGTAGCGCTGGGTGAGCTGGGCCAGGAAACGCTCCACGGGCACCGGCTGCTTCCAGAGGTCGAGGTCGGTCACCAGCTCATAGCTGCCGACCTCGGCGTTCCAGCGGAAGCCGATGTCGCTGCCCTGCTCGCTGGCGATGGCCAGGTCGGCCAGTACGGTCTGGCCGCGGTAGCCGCGCACCGGGCGCTCGCCCTCACTGGGCTGGTGGCCCAGATCGCGCAGGGCATCGAGCAGGGCGCCGCGGTCACGGAGTTCCGTCTTGACGGTGCTGAAGTGCGACATGGGGCAGGTCTCGCGGGGAACTCAGGACAGCGGTGCGGTGATGGTCTGCTCGGCGGTCACCGACTGGCCGGATGGGAGCGCCTGGGGCTGGTAGGCCTCGGAGGTGGCGCGGCGCTGCTGCACCACGCCCAGCTTGGCCTCAATCCGCTCGGTGAGTTCCTCGCAGCCGCTGCCGGCGATGCCCTCCACCAGCTCCTCCACGCGACCGTCGGGTCGGATGCGGAATCGGATGGTGTGCTGGGCCATTCCGGGCAGCGGAAGGTGACGGGATGCTAGCCGCGTCGTCCGGGCGCTGGGGGCGCTGGAAGCGGCCAGGCGATCAGCTCAGCAGCCCCTCGTCCACCAGCGTCTGCAGGCGCTCCAGCACCAGCGGATCCTCCAGCTGCTCCAGGGCGAGGCGGGCCTCGTCGCGCACGGTCAGGTCGCCGTCGTGGAGCATGGCCTTGAGCAGGGCCTCCACCACCTCCCGCTGGCGCGGCTCCACCAGATCGGGGTAGAGGCGGCCCAACGACCAGGCGCAGTTGCTGCGCACCACCGGTTCGCTGTCGATGCGCAGGCTGAGCAGCAGCTGGCCAGCGGCCTGATCGGCCTTGGCCAGACCCGTGGCACCGGCGTCGGCCAGGGAGCTGGCGGCCCAGAGGCGCACGGCGGCGATGTCGTTCTGCAGGGCCCGGATCAGGGGATTCATCACCGGGGCGTCCGGGTAGCTGCCCAGGCTCCAGGCCACGGCCTTGCGCACGTAGCCGTTGCTGTCGTTCTGGAGCAGAGCCAGCAGCGGGGTCACGGCCTGCAGGTCAGGGTTGCGGCCCAGGGCATAGACCGCGCTCATGCGCAGGATCGGGCAGCTGGCCTCCAGCAGGGGCAGCAGCTGGGCCGGAGCGCGCGGGTCGCGGTGCTCGCAGAAGATGCGCAGCCCCTGCATCCGCTCCTCATGGCTGCCGCGCAGCAGCTGCAGGCCCAGGTCGCACTCGGCGGCCACATCCGCCTCGCCGGGATCGAGGGCGTCCAGGTCGTCGAGGGGATCCCCCAGCAGTTCCTCCGCCAGCTCCGAGGCGAGCACCTCCGGATCCAGGGCCAGCTCGGCCGGGCTGTGGGAGAACGGTGGAAAGGGGTCCGTCATCGGGCGATCGTAAAAGCCGGCCCCCGGCTCAGCCGATCGGCGCCGGGGCGGCCATGTCGCCCGGCAGCCAGATGCGGGCGCTCACCGCGAACAGGGCCAGGCCGAACAGCAGCACGATCGCGGCCGGAAGCAGGGTGGAGCGGAGAAACTGCACGGCGGGCTCGGCGTTGACCCCATTGTGGCCGTCCAGCCGAACCGAACCCGCCGGGCACCCCTACAGGCCGCTGCCGTAGGCCACGACGCAGGCCGCATTGAGCAGCTGGGCTGCCGCGGCGCTGCTGGCGGGCAGGCCATTGAGCTGGCCGCTCTGGCAGTCCCCCTGGGCCGTCTGCAGCAGGCCATTGGCCCCATAGGAGAAGCTCACGCCGCTGGGGGGTGCGGCCAGCACCGTGGCGTAGTTGAGCTGGTAGCTGGTCTGGGGCACCACGAACACCGTGGACTGCTGGTCGGCGGCGCTGTTCACGGCACCGGCGATCGCGGCACCCGTGGCCAGGCCCGCCACCCCCCAGCCCAGGGGCCGGGCGCCGTACCAGCCGGTGGTCCAGGGCCGGGCGGCCCAGTAGCCACCAGCGGCCCAGCCCGGGTGATAGGCGGCGGCGCCATAGGCGGCGGCCGGGGCGCGGGTGAGCCCCACCCCGGGCGCCCCCCAGCCGGCCCCGGGGCGAACGCCGGCACCCGAGGCAGGACCACCGACACCACCGGCCCCAACCCCGGGGCGGGGGGTCAGGCCGGCGCCGGGGGCGCCGAAGCCGGCCCCCGGGCGCACCCCGGCACCGGAGGCGGGGCCACCGAAGCCGCCCCGGGCCGGGCGCGCCTGGGCTGCTGCCGTCAGCAGGTCCGCCCCGAGGGCGAGGGTCAGGCCGGTGGCGGCGGCCCACCTGAGGCCCTGGAGAGAACGGCGGACAGCCATGGCAGGCAGCAGCGGAATGTCCCCACTCTGGACAGAACGGACCACCTTGGCCGCGCCCGTCACCTCCGCGCCATCGCCCCGTCAGGCCGGGGTGCTGGAACGGCCTTAACGTGCCGCCACTTGAGCCGCCCCGATGGTCCCGCAGGTCAAGCCAGCCGGGCGGCCCGCCGGCACCAGCCGCCGGCTCGTGGCCGTGACCGCCGAGGGCGTGGCCAGCGGGGCGCCGCTGATGGTGGGCAGCAAGCTGCTGCAGGGCTGGCTGACGGCCAGCGGCGTGCCCCTGGCCCTCATCGGCCTGATCCCCCTGGCGGAGCTGCCCTACACGCTCAAACTCTTCTGGGCGCCGCTGCTGGATCGCTGGCCGATCCCCTGGCCCGACCGGCGCCGCGGCTGGCTGCTCGCCATGCAGCTGCTGCTGGTGGCCGTGATCGCCGCCATGGCGCTGCTGCGGCCCAGCACCGACCCGGCCAGCCTCACCGCCATCGGCGTGGCGGCCCTGGTGCTGGCGATCTGCAGCGCCACCCAGGACATCGCCGTGGATGCCTACCGCACCGACCTGCTGCCCGAGGCGGAACGGGGACCCGGGGCGGCGGCGGCGGCCCTGGGCTACCGCGCCGCCATGCTGGCGGTGGGGGCCGGTGGCTTCCTGCTGGCCGATCGCTACGGCTGGCCCGCCGCCTTCCTGGCCGCCGCGGCCCTGGTGGCCGCCGTGGTGCCGTTCACGCTCACGGCCCCGAAGCTGCGGCCGGTGGAGCATGCCGTCACCAGCCTGCGCCAGGCGGTGCTGGGGCCGGCGCGGGAATTCGTGCGGCGGGCGGGGCCGAACCGCACCTGGCAGCTGTTGCTGCTGGTGCTGCTCTACCGCTGGCCCGACGGCCTGCTCAGCGCCATGGCGATCCCGTTTCTGAAGCTGCAGGGCTTCAGCGAGGCGGACATCGGCCTGGTGCAGGGCGGCTGGGCCATCGGCGCCACCATGGTCGGCACGCTGCTGGGGGGCACCCTGTTCGCCTGGCTGGGCATGAACCGCTCGCTGTGGCTGTTCGCGATCGCCGGTGCCGCCGGCAACCTCGGCTACTGGGCCCTGGCCCGCTTCGGCGGGGGCTTCACCGGGCTGATTGCGGCGGTGAGCCTGGAGAACGTGAGCGGCGGCATGGTGGGCGCGGTGTTCGTGGCTCTGCTGATGAGCCTCTGCAACCCCCGCTTCTCCGCCACCCAGTACGCCCTGCTCTCGGGCGTCTACGCCATGAGCCGCTCGCTGCTCTCGGCGCCGGCGGGGCTAGTGGCCGAGCGGGTGGGCTGGCCCGGCTTCTTTCTGCTCACCGTGCTGGCCGCGCTGCCGGCCCTGCTGCTGCTGACGCGGCTGGCCCCCTGGGGCGAGTCGGAGGCGCGGGGGGCGTTCGATCCCGAGCGGGATCCCACCTGAGGGTGTCCTACGGCGCCAGCCTGGCCTTGTGCAGCCGGCTCTTCTCGTACCAGGCGGCGATCTCCGGCGCCCAGGCCACGAAGTGGGGCCAGAGCAGATCGCAGAGCACCCGGATCTCCTCCTGGGCATCGAGCTTGGCCCGCAGGTCCATGAAGTGCAGGAAGGCCCGCAGGCTGAAGCTCACCACAAAGTGCTGGCGGTAGTCGAAGGGGAGGATGCCGCGGGCGTGCTCCTCGGCGAAGCCGGCATCGAGCAGTTCGGCGTAGCGCTCGGCGGCCGCCTGGCAGAGCTGCAGGTCCTTGGCCCGCTGCTCCTCGGTGTACGCATACTTCTTGCCCTGCCGGTCGCTGTAGCTGCCCACCGGCCGCAGGTAGAACACCTCCTCCAGCTCCAGGTCCCCGCGGGCGGCGCGGCGGATGCGGTCGCCCGTGTAGCGCATCGACTGCACATCGAAGCTCACCCCCACCCGGTGGGTGCGGGCCTGCTGCATCACGGAGTGGGGGAACCAGCCCACGTTCAGCACGATCTGGGCGTGCTCCAGCGGGCCGTAGTGGCCGCGCTCCCCCGCCAGCAGCCGCTTCACGCAGATCTCGCCGGCCTTGGCCTCCTCGGGCCAGTCGGCCCGGTCGGCCGCCACGAAGCCCTCCGAATAGTCCTGGTGCATCGCGGCGTAGATGCACTGCTGGGGGTTGGGGGTGGCGGCGATCAGCTCGACCCGGAAGCGGTTCATGGGGCGGTGGGCGCAGGCGGGGCCGGCGGCACCCTAGGTCCGCTGCCGCTGGACACCCGAGGCGGAGAGCGAGGGGCCTGGCGGCCGCAGGAACCGCCTGGCCGGCAGGACAGCGTGAGCCCAGCGGGGACCTAGATCAGCCGTGGCTGCGGGGGCCGGCCGCCGCAGCCGTGGCGGCCCCGGCGGCCTGGCCCAGGCTGCTGACCGTGCCCACGCCGGCCAGCCGGGGCAGGGGTGCGGCGGCGATCAGGGCGCCGGAGAGGGCCTCCAGCTCCGGGCGACTGCGGGCGCCCAGGGAGCGGCCCACGGGACGGCCCTCGGCGGAGAACAGCTCCAGCTGGGGAATGCCGTTGACCTCAAACCGATCGAGTTCGGGCTGCCAGCGCGGGTTATCCACATTGAGCAGCACCACGTCGAGGGCACCGTGGTGCTGCTGCTCGATCGCCTCCATCGCCGGCGCCATCGCCCGACAGGCCTCGCACCAGTCGGCGTAGAACTCCACCAGGGTGGGGCGCCCGTTGGCCAGGGCCACCGGCAGATCCAGCGACTGGCGCGCCAGCTTCTCCAGGGGCGCCGCCGGCTGCAGCCCGCCGCGCAGGGCGAACAGCGCCACGGCCAGCAGCGCCGCCAGGGCCGCCAGCAGCATCCGGGCCCGACGATCCAGCAGCGGGCCGTCCTGGGGCAGCGCCTGCGGACGGGTGGGGGAGGCGGAGGGCTCGGGGCTCACGCGTGGGAGCGCAGAGGGGGACTTCACTCTGCCAGCGCCAGGCGATCGGTGCGGCGCCCGTGCGGTGGGGGCCGCCGAATGTTGCTACGGTCCGAGCTGGCGGAAGCCGAAGCGTGAAGCGGCGCATCACCCTGCATTTCCCCCGCGAGGCGGTGCACCAGCCGATCACCTACCGGCTGGCGGTGGAGTTCGACGTGGCCGCCAAGATCCTGCGCGCCCAGATCGCCCCCAACCAGAGCGGCACCATGGTGGTGGAGCTCTCCGGCGACATCGACGACCTCGACGCCGCCGAGCACTGGCTCGAAGGCCAGGGGCTGGCGCTCAACCGCGCCCAGGGCCAGATCCGCGTCGACCTCGACCGCTGCGTCGATTGCGGCATCTGCTCCAGCGTCTGCCCCAGCGGCGCCCTGAGCAGCACGCCACCCCTCTGGCGGCTGCAGTTCGACGCCCGGCGCTGCCTGGTCTGCGAGCAGTGCATCCCCAGCTGCCCGCTGGAGGCCATTGCCCTGGTGCTGGATCAGCCCAGCGCCGACCGGCCGGCCGTGCGGAGCCTCTCCTGATGGCCCTGCTGCGCCTGCTGGTCCTGCCGCTGCGGGCACCAATGCTGCTGGTGCTGCTGCTGGTGTGCATCTACCAGGGACTGCACTGGGCCGACGTGGCCCGCCAGGTGGCCAACATGCCGGCGGTGGTGGGCGAGGGGGCGATCCTGCGCGAGCTGTTCTGGCCCCTGCAGTGCGCCCAGGCCGTGCTGGTGGTGGTGCTGTGCACCATGCCGGACCTGCTGCTGCGGGAGCTCTCGCTGATGATGTCCTCCAGCAAGGCCCTCACCCTGGTGGTGACCCTGCTGGTGGTGATCACCGGCGGCCTCTACCTGATGCACCTGAGCGTGTTCGCCGAGGTGCTGGTGCTGGCCTGCGCCGTGCTGCTGGCCCGGCTCGACCTCACGCGGCTGCGGATCGTGCCGCCGGCCTGGCTGGCGGTAACCTCCCTCAGCCTGCTCGTGCTGGCGGGCGTGTGGATCGGCAAGCAGCTCCACGTCAGCCTCGATCACGTCATTGGCTGATCCCGACCCCGCCCCTCAGCAGCCGGGCTCCTCAGGAAGGCTGTAGCTCCAGGCGTTGCCCAGCACCTTCTTGGTGTACAGCCGCGTTTCCGGGTAGGGGATGGCCTCCGTCCACAGCTCGGGCTCGCGCCGCGGGTCAGGACGCCCCGCCCCCAGCCAGCCGGCCACCGCGCCCGGGCCCGCGTTGTAGCTGGCCACCGCCAGGAAGGGCGCGCCCTGCCACTGGTCGAGCAGCTGCCGCAGGTAGCGGGCTCCCAGGGCGGTGTTGCGCTCCGGCTGCTTGAGCGCCTCCAGCGACTGGGGCTCGCCGGCGACCTCGGCAGCCGTGGCCGGCATCAGCTGCAGCAGGCCCACGGCGCCGACCGCCGAACTCACCCCCGCCGTGAAGCGGGATTCCTGCCGGGCCACACCGAACAGCAGGTTCGGATCCAGCCCCGCCTGGGCCGCGGCCTGGGCAAAGGCGCTGCCGTAGCGGCGGGGGTGCAGCTGCTGCTCCCGCTGCCACTGCACCCGGCAGCTACCGGCCGGCAGCCGCAGGGCGGCCTGGTCGAGCTGGCCCAGGCCGGTCCAGTCGTCGCCGATGCCCGTCCGCAGCCGGCCCTCCAGCAGAAGCTGGCCGGGGCCCTCCGGCGGGCGGCCGCCACGGCGGGTGCGCCACAGCTCCCAGGCCTCCAGGGGCAGATCGAGGCGCCAGAGCCGATCCAGCAGCGGATCGCCGCTGGCCAGCGGCTGCCAGGGCAGCTCGCGGGCCCCAGCCGCAGCCCCGGGCCCCGCGGCCGTGGCCTGCGGATCGCGCGGATCGCGCTCCTCGAGCTCCCCCAGCCGCACCCGGGCCCGCCAGCCGTAGTAGCCGCCGGGGGCCAGGGGCAACACCTGCCGCCAGAAGCGCTCCGCCCCGGCCCGGTCGCCCTGGTTCTCGGCGGCCAGGCCCTGCCAGAAGAGCTGGCGGGCGGCCAGGGGGGCCGGCAGCTGGTCGGGGCGCAGGGCCGCCAGCAGGGTGGAGACCTCGCCCCACTGGCCCTTCAGGGCGGCGGCGCGGGCCAGCTCCCACTGCAGATCCCAGCTGGCCGGATCGCGGGGCCAGCGCTGCAGCACCCCCCGCCAGGGACGGCGGCGCTCCAGGGCCAGGCGCGCCTGCACCGGCGCGCTGTCCTGCAGGGAGGGGGGCAGCTGGGCCAGGCGGGCCAGGGCGGCGGGATCCTGCTGCTGGCTCAGCAGCGCGGTGGCCTCCAGGGCTTCGGGGCTGGCGGGCAGACGGCGGGCCAGCGCCAGCAGCCGGGCATCGCCCTGGGCCGGGGCCTCGCCCTTGAGCAGGGCCTTGCCCAGGCTCAGCTCCAGGGGGGCGGAGCCGCGCGTGCCCCGCAGGCAGGCCACGGCCGCCGCACCGTCCCCGAGCTGGGCCAGGCCCGCCGCCAGCTGGCTGCGCTCGGCGGGCGAGGGGCGCGGCCCCTCGGCGGCGCAGGCCTGGCGCAGCAGCGGCTCGGCCCCGGGCCAGCGGGGCCCCCAGCGGGCCAGATGCACGGCCGCGCCCTGCTCCAGGGCGGCGGCCAGGGCGGCCGGGTGGGCCGGGAAGCGCCGCAGCAGCCGCTGGCGCAAGGGGGGGCGGTCGCGGCCCAGCGCGTAGAGGGCATCGGCGCTGGCGGGCTGCTGCGGGAAGTGCTCCAGCAGCTCGCCCCAGAGGGCCTCCGCCAGTGGCGCCTGACCGGCGGCGGCCGCGGCCTCGGCGCTGCGCTTGAGCGCCACCGCCGCCAGCGGGTCGCGGCCCCAGCCCTGGCCCCGTAGCAGCAGCACCTGGCGGGCGGGCGGGGTCTCGGGGCGGGCGCTGAGCAGCAGGGCAGCCTCGCGGCGCCGCTCCGGATCGGCGCTGACGTGGCGGAGCCGCTCCAGCTCGGCCGCCGGGGTAGTGGGATCGAGCGCGGCGGCCCTCTGGCTGAGCAGCTGGCGACCGACGGCCAGGGCCAGGCCCGTGCCCAGGCAGGTGAGGCCGATCAGCAAAGCGCCCCGAGGAGCGGGGGCGCCACCTGGGGCGCCGGAGGGGGTCGCACCGGAACGGCTGGCCGCTGGCGGAGGGGCGGCGGACGGGCTCGGCGCTGGCAAGGGCCGCTGGCGGATGGGGGCATTCTGCGGGAGTTGGCATTCTGGGGAGAACCGCGCCCCGGGCCATGGGCCTGCTCCATCCCCTGCAGCGCCGGCTGCCCGCCCTGCCGCCCCTGCTCAGCACCCTGCCCGGGGCGCCCCAGCGGCGGCGGGCCCTGCAGGTGCTGGCGGCCGCCGGGCTGGTGATGCTGCTGCGCCCGATCTGGCCGCTGGCGCTGCTGCCGGGCTGGCTGGTGGGGGCCCTGCTGCTCTGGGCCGCGGTCGAACTGCTGCGCTGGGCCTGGTGGCCGCGGCGCTGGCGCTGAGGCGACCCGGAACCAGCCCTTAGCCTGGCCGCTTGCTCGGCACTGCAGCGCGATGGCGGAACTGGCCCCCTTCCCGGTCGGTCAACCCCTGGACCCCGGCAGCGCCAGCTTCGGCACCGACGGCATCCGCGGCCGGGTGGGCAGCGTCGTCACCCCCGCCCTGGCCCTGCAGCTGGGCTTCTGGTGCGGCCAGGTGCTGCCGCCGGGCGGGCCGATCGTGCTCGGTCGGGATTCGCGCAGCAGCGGGCCGATGCTGGTGGCGGCCCTGGCCGCGGGCCTCACCGCCGCCGGCCGCGAGGTGTTCGACATCGGCCTCTGCCCCACCCCGGCGGTGCCCGGCGCGATCCGGCGGCTGGGGGCCAGCGGCGGCCTGATGGTGTCCGCCAGCCACAACCCTCCCCACGACAACGGCATCAAGGTGTTCGGCGCCTGCGGCGCCAAGCTCGGCCGCGAGCAGCAGGCTGCGATCGAGGCGGGCCTGCACGGTGCGGCGCCCGGCGCCGAGCTGCCGGGCAACGGGAGCGTGCACCGGCGCGACGACCTGCTGGCGGACTACCGCGAGGCCCTGCTGGCGAGCGTCGGCAGCACCCGGCTCGACGGCCTCAAGGTGGTGCTCGATCTCTGCTGGGGCTCGGCCACCAGCTGCGGCGAGGCGGTGTTCCGCAGCCTCGGGGCGGATCTCACCGTGCTGCACGGCGAGCCTGACGGCAGCCGCATCAACCAGGGCTGCGGCAGCACCCACCTCGAACCTCTGCGGGCCGCGGTGCTGGAGCGGGACGCGGCGATGGGTTTCGCCTTCGATGGCGACGCCGACCGCATGCTGGCGGTGGACGGCCGCGGCCGGGTGGTGGACGGCGACCAGATCCTCTACCTCTGGGGCCAGGCCCTGATGGCGGATGGCCAGCTGCCCGCCAACCGGATCGTGGCCACCGTGATGAGCAACCTGGGCTTCGAGCGGGCCTGGCAGGCCAAGGGCGGGCTGCTGGAGCGCACCGCCGTGGGCGACCAGTACGTCCACGCGGCGATGGAGGAGCTGGGGGCGGCCCTGGGGGGAGAGCAGTCGGGGCACATCCTCTCGGCCCAGCACGGCATGAGCGGCGACGGCCTGCTCACCGCCCTGCAGGTGGCCAGCCTGATCAGCCAGCAGGGGGGCTCCCTGGCCGACTGGATGGACGGCAGCTTCCAGCCCTACCCCCAGAAGCTGGTGAACGTGACCGTGCCCGACCGGGGGCGCCGCACCGGATGGGAGCAGTGCGAGGCCCTGTTCAGCGCCGTGGCCGCCGCGGAGGGCGCCATGGCGGGGCGCGGCCGGGTGCTGGTGCGGGCCAGCGGCACCGAGCCGCTGCTGCGGGTGATGGTGGAGGCCGCCGAGCAGGTCGACGTGGACCACTGGGCCGGGCACCTGGCGGCCCTGGCGGAGCAGCACCTCAACGCCGCCTGAGGCCGCCGGCCGGCACTGGGGCTCGACTTCAGTCCCTCAGGCGCTCGGCGGCCAGGGCCAGGGCGCCGTCGCAGGCATCGCCGGCGGGGGGCACCAGCCGGGCGGCCGGGAGCCGCCGGGCCAGCTGCTCGGCAAAACCCTGGCGCAGCTGGGCCAGATGGGTGACGGCCCCACCCACGGCGCACACCGGCGGGTGCTCCAGGCCCAGGGCCGCCGCGACGCCGCCCACCAGCTCCGCCAGGGCCTCGGCCGAGCGGGCCAGGATCCGCCGGGCGTGGGGATCACCGCTGGCCGCCAGCTGATCGAGCAGGGGCGCCAGGCGCGCAAACCCCGCCGGCCCGAAGCCCGGATCCACCACCGCCGCCTTCACCGCCTGGGCGTCCTCGGCGTCCAGAGCCTGCCAGAGCCGGGCCCGCAGGGGGGTCTCGGGCAGCCGCCCGTCGGCCATCTGCACGCTCAGGGCCAGGCCGTCGCGACCCAGGTCCATGGCGGAGCCGGCCCCATCCAGCAGCCAGCCCCAGCCGCCGCAGCGGTGGGTGCGTCCGGCGCCGTCGCAGCCCAGGGCGATGCAGCCGGTGCCGCTGATCACCAGGATGCCGGAGCCCCGGGGGAAGGCCCCGCCCAGGGCCGTGCGCTCGTCGCCCGTGACGGCCAGCCGTTCCAGTGGCAGGCCCAGGGCTGCCGCCGCCAGGTTCAGGCCCTGACGCTGCACGGCGCTGCCGTGCTCAATGCCGCTGGCGCCGATCGCCGCGGCCGCCAGGGGGAGCGCTGCCGCGCTGGCGGAGCCCGAGGCCACCAGCGCCGCCCGGGCCGCCACCAGGCTGTCCGTGAGGGCCGCCATGAATCGCTCCGGGCCGCCCGGGGCGGCGAGATGGCTCACGCCGCCGGCCTCGCCCTCGGCCAGCGGCCGGCGGCGGCCATCGGCCCCCACCCAGGCCAGGCGGCAGCGCGTGTGGGTCTGGCCCGCATCGAAGCCGGCGATGAGGTGGCCAGGGGCAGGCTCACCGGGGAGCGGGGTCGGAGCCGGGCCCATCAGGGGGCGTCAGCCGTCCGGCTCACCGCCAGGGTGGCCAGGCAGAACCAGCCGGTGAGCTGCACCTCCGGCCGGAAGAAGATCGTGTCGGTGACCCCCTGGGCACCCAGGCCCGCGATCGACGCCACCGCGGCCAGGGCCGGCAGGGCCCAGGCGGATTCGCCGCGCAGCTGGGCCAGGCCCTGGCGCAGGCTGGCCGCCAGCAGCCCCAGACCCGCCAGCAGGGCGGGGATGCCGCCCTCCACCAGCAGCTCCAGCGGCACCGAGTAGGCGCTCAGGGCGTTGAACTTGGGCTGCTGATAGAGCGGGTAGATCAGGTTGAAGGCCGTGTTGCCCGGCCCGATCCCCAGCCAGGGCCGCTCCTGCACCATCTGGAGTGCCGCCAGCCACACGTTGATCCGGAAGTTGTTGGAGCTGTCCTGACGGCCCACGAACAGGCTCATCACCCGCACCTGCAGCGCCTCGATCTGGGTCACGGCGACCACCAGCACCGCCACGCCCAGCAGCAGCACCAGCAGCGGCACCAGCCGCCGCCACAGGGCCGGCCAATGGCGGATGGCGCGCAGTAGCAACAGCAGCCCCACCACCCCCAGGGCCGCCACCATCCCCAGCCAGCCGCCGCGGCTGTAGCTGAGCAGCAGGGCCGCGGCCCCGAGCACCAGGGCGGCGGCGGCATAGAGCCGCTGGGGCCAGCGGCGCCAGCGCAGCAGCGCCACCACCGCCAGGGGCAGGATCGGGATCAGGTAGCCCGCCAGCAGGTTGGGGTTCTCCAGGGGGCCGTAGACGCGGATCGTGCCGTCGGCCACGGAGTTGGGATCGGCCCAGCGGGCCAGGGCGCTGGTGTCGCCGTAGAGCTGGCGGATGGCGATCACGCTGGTGACCAGCTCACCCGCCAGCAGGGCGGCCACGATCCGGTCCCACCAGGGGGGAGCGGCCGCCAGCAGCTGGCGCATCAGGGCATAGACCCCCAGGTAGCTCACCAGCTTGGCCAGGCCCTTGGCCGCCGCCACCGGCACCGGCGAGAAGCCCGTGGCCAGCACCATCACCCCGAGCATCACCAGCAGCCAGCCACTGATGGCGCCGATCCGACCGGGCGGGGTGCGCAGGGCCCACAGCACCCAGAGCAGGCCCGAGGCGGTGATCAGCAGGCTGAGGCCACTGCGGGTGACCAGCGGCAGGCAGGCCATCAGGGCGCAGAGCACCAGGCCCGCCACCAGGCTGAGCCGCGAGGCCAGCGGCCCCTCGGCCCCCGCCAGCAGCCCCTGCCAGCGCAGGAGCCAGGGGGTGGCCGGTTCGGCCGGCGGGATGGCCTGGGTCATGCGGCGGGGGGTTCGGAGGCCGGCGTGGTCGCCGGGTCGTCGGGCGGATTATCGGCGGCCCGCTGCCATTCCTCCAGATCCGCAAGCGGCGGCAGGGGGGCGCTGGTGCGCCGATACAGCACCCGATACACCGGCAGGCCCTGGTTGAGCACGTAGGTCTCGCGCTCGGTGGGCACCGCCAGCGGATTGGTGCGGCGCCAGGGGCGCTCGTCGTCGGCGGGGCGCTCAAAGCAGCCGCTGGCCTCGGTGAGGGCCAGCATCGGCTCGATCACCGCCGGCACGTCGCTCTGCAGGAACAGCTCCCGCCCCGGAGCCAGGGCGCCGGCGACGCTGAGCAGCAGCGCCGGCTGCAGCACCCGGCGCTTGTGGTGTTTCTTCTTGAACCAGGGGTCGGGGAACTGGATCGACACCCGCTCCAGCTGCCCGGCCGGCAGGGCCGCCAGCCAGTCCTGCAGGCTGATGTTGGCGTTGCAGAACAGGAAGTGCAGCTGGCCCAGCCCCAGGGCGTCGCGGTCCGCCTGGGCCGCCTGCACCAAGGGGCGGCGGATCTCCACCCCCAGGTAGTTGCGCTGGGGTTCGGCCTGGGCCAGGGCCAGCAGGAAGCGGCCGCGGGCGCAGCCGATGTCCAGGTGCAGGGTCCGATCGGGCTCCGCAAACAGCTCGGCCGGCGGCGGCAGGGGCCGGGGCTGCTGGAAGAAGCGGCTGAGCGGGTTGACGTGCTGACGGACCATCGCGGGCGGATTCAGACCTCGGGCGCGGGCTCGGGATCCCCCAGCAGGAAGCCCCAGCTGGCGGTGTAGCCGTGCAGGTGGGTGGTGCCGGCCACCGGCCCGATCTCGCCGTTGCAGAAGGCGCCGGCGATCGGAAGCCGGGGGAAGAGGGCGCCCGCCAACTCCACATCGCCGTCGGCGCGGCCGTAGAGGCCCTCACCCCGGCCCAGGCAGGCGAACAGCAGCGCGGCCAGAGGCTCACCGCCGCGCCGCTGCAGTTCCCCCAGCAGCTGCTCCTGCTCCTGGCGGGAGGCGCCGGCATCCCGCAGGTGGAACTGCACCTGCTGGCCCACCCGCATCCGCTCCGCCACCGCCACCGCCCCGTTGCGGGGATCGACGCCGATCAAGTTGCGCACCAGGAACGCCGGGCGCTGCAGGCCGTCGTCGGGGCCGCCGAGCTGGAAGCTGCTGCGGGCCACCCCCAGGAACAGCGCGTGGCGCACCAGTTCCTTCTCCGCCGGCGCCAGGGTCTCGAGGATGGCCTGCAGGCAGGCCACAGGCGTGCCGCGCTGGTTGCCCGCGCTGAGCTGCTGGAGCACGTTGCGCTCGGCCTTCTCCACGGCGAACACCGGGCCGATCGGCCGGCAGCCCTGGGCCACCACCGGCTCGATCCGCCAGCGGCCACCGATCAGGCAGCCCACCGCGCCGCCCACCACCCGGTCGTCGAAGAACAGGGAGCCGTGGCTGGCGCTGTGCTGGCCGGCGATGCCGCCCACCTTGGCGATGCCGGGGTAGGCGTAGTCGAGGCCGCTGATCAGGTCGTTGATGGCCGGGCAGCCCGGATCGACGAACAGCAGCATCGAGCGCCCCCGCTCGGGATCGGCCCCCACCCACTGGATCCACTGCTGGCCGGGGCCATCCAGATCGGGCAGGGCGTCGCCCTCGAGCTGGAAGAGCTGCAGGTCGGCGCCGGGCAGATCCAGCAGGGTGACGCTGAGGGCCGGCTGCTGCTCCAGTTCATGGGGCACGCCATCGGGGCCCGTGCCCACCACGCCGCCGCCGGCGCAGCCGATCCAGTGGCGGGCCGGGATCGCCTCCCGCAGCAGTGGCAGCAGCCGCTGCAGATCACTGGCGAAGGCCGTGGAACAGAACACCAGGGCGAGATCCGCCGGCTGGGGCGCCTGGCCGGGCAGACGGGGGCGACGTGGGGCCTGCCGGTTCAGATCGCGCACGATCTCGGCCACCGCCAGCTCCAGGGCCACCGCCCGGGAGAGGGCCGTGCGGCAGCGGGCCACCCGCCCACGGCGGGCTCGCCAGGGCAGGGACCAACGCCGCGCAAGCTGGGCCGGAAGACGTACCGCCATAGGCGGACCCTACCGTGGGCCCGCCGGTGGGCAGGGGCGCGCCGGGCCGCGGATAATGGCACCTCCCTGAGCCCTCCCCGTGCCGGACCTGTTGCCCTACCGCACCCTTGTCTGGCTCGACTACCGCCTGGCGGCGATCTTTGCCCTGGGGCTGCCGCTGGTGCTGCTGATCTGGGCGGCCCTCAAGCGGGAGCAGGCCCTGCTGCGCCTGCTGAGCCTCTACTGGCGGGTGGCCAGCCTGCTGCCGATCACGGTGCTGCTGCTGACCGACGCCAGACCCCTGGGCTACCTGCTGGGGGCCGTGGCCCAGCTGCTGCTGGTGGCCTCGGTGTGGTTCTGGGTGGACCTCAACGAGGAGCTGGCCGACCTGCCGCCCTGGCGGCCCCTGCCCTTCACGGTGCGGGCCTGGCGCTGGGGACTCACGGTGTTCGGGCTGCTGGGGGCGGCCCTGAGCGCCTCGGCCTTCCGCTGCCTGGCGGGCGCCCTGCAGCAGCCCGTCTGCGCCGTGTGGCTGGAGGCCCCCAAGGGCCTGCACCTGCATGTTGCCAAGTTGTTCTCCTTCGTGTTCGGCGGCGAGTGGACCTCCGCCGTGGCGGCCTTCGTGGGCTACCTGGGCCTGGTGGCCTATGTGGTGGGGCTGCTGCAGTGGCTGCTGGTGCGGCTGCCGAAGCAGGGACGCGTGGCCGGCGGCTTCTGACGGTGGAGCCGGTGATGCCATCCCAACCCCCGACCGTCGCCGAGCTGCTGGCCGCCCTGGAGGAGCTGAGCCGCTCCCGGGCGGATCGGGTGCTGCGGCTGCGGGGGCGCCTGCCGGTCCCGGACGCCACGTCGGGCGGGCCTGGGGGAGCGGACGGCTTCGAACCCTTCGAGCTGCTGATCTTCCGCGGCTTCTCCAGCAGCGTCAGCCATCCCACGGCCTTTGATCCGGATCAGCCGGCCCTGCCGGAGAGCGCCGTGATCGAGACCGCGGAGCTGCTGCAGGCCCCCCTGAATCCAGCGGCCGAGCAGCGCCTGGCGGGACCGGGGCCGGTCCAGGAGTTTCTGAGCCCTGAGCGTTGGCAGCCGGCGTGATCGGGCGCCATCGGCCTGATGGAAAGATCTGGAGCCGATCGGACGCTGCAACGCTGTGCCCGGTCGCTGACGCCTGATCGCTGGCTCCGCCACCAGGGCTCGGGCGGCACCACGGGAATCCAACCACCGATAGGGGCTGGCACCAATCAGCCCGAAGCCAACCGGTTCAGACCCCGAACAGAACAAAGGCCCAATCCATGATTGGGCCTGAAGCGATAACTTTTAGAGCCAAAAGCCGGTGACTGGATTTGAACCTGCGACCTACTGATTACGAATCAGTTGCTCTACCACTGAGCTACACCGGCGTGGCCACGAACTTAGCATTCGGCCCTCACCCGCTGGCCGTCGATGGTTCCTCCCGCCCGTGACACCCTGGACCCAGCCCTGCGCGCCCGGCTGTTGCAGGAGGCCCGCACCCCCTGGCGGGGCCTGCGGCGGGGTCTGTGGCTGGCCTTCACCGCATCAGCCGGCGTGGGCCTCGCCGCCATGGCGCTGCGGGCCTCCGCCGGCGGTGAGGTGGCCGGTTCAGACCTGCTGATCCAGGTCAGTGCCCTCGGCCTGTTCGGGATGCTGCTCTGGAAGGATCGCAGCGGTCCCGTCGATGGGGCTGGGGTCGCTGACGGGAAGGTCGACCGGGGCGGCAGCCAGGGGCGCTGACGCCCCAGTGACCTCTGGCAGGGGTGCCGGCTCGGGCTTCGTGGACGGCCCAGGGTCCACGGCTGCTTCGCTGGCTTGATCGAGCTCCACGGCCTCCATGGGCTCACGGAGTGAGTCAGGCTCGACTGCCTCCGGGCTCGGGATGGCTTCACCAGGTCCATCGGCCTGGCCTGGCTCCTCAGCGGCAACGGGGTCATGGGGCTCCTGGCCCTCTGCGGGCTCAGCCGTCGCGATCGATTGGCTGGACGCCTCGAGCTCGCTGGCTTCCTCGGGGTCGCTGGGCTCATCGAGCTCGCTGGGCGCCTCGGGCTGGCTTAGCGCAGGGGCCTCAGCGGCCAGGTCTGTGCTCTGTCCTTGGGGCTGCGCGGCTTCGGGCACTGTCGCCTGGACCGGGGCCGCAGCCCCTCCCGTTGCGGCGCGCCCCGGGGAGGGAGCGGCCGGAGGCTGGGGGTCCAATTGCAGGGGTGCCAGCAGCAGCAGGGGCAGCCCCAGGATCAGGCGCCGCTCGGCCGCCTCGGCCTGGCTGAGGGGCATGGTGGCTGCCACGAGCTCAGACCGGCGGCTGACCATCCACAGGGCCTGCACCAGCTGGTGCCACTGCCACTGCAGCAGCGCCAGCACCAGGGCCGCCGCCAGCAGGCCGACCAGGCGCGAACTGCCGGCCAGAGGCGACCAGGACCAGGCCAGGCCCGCCGCGCTGTCCGCCCACCAGATCAGGGGCAGCGACAGGGCCACGCCGGCGCTGGTGAGCAGCTTGAGCGGCAGGGCCCCCTGCAGGGCGCTGAGCCGCAGCTGATCGGGCCGCCGGCCCCGCAGCGGCACCTGCAGCAGCAACAGCGACCACAGATCGGGCGGCAGGCGCCAGAACAGGAAGGCCGAGCCGAGGCCACCGAGGGCCCAGGCCAGCAGCCGCTCCAGGGCCGGCCAGGGCCCCGGGTCGGCGCCGCCGAGCACCAGCACCAGCAGCACCGCCTCCAGGGGCAGGGCCGCCAGGCCGAGCAGCTGCAGCCAGAGCAGCGGTTCGCACCGGGCGGGATGACCCGGCTGCGCGGTGGCCTGGGGCAGGTCGGCCCGGCTGGTGGTCACGGTCAGACGGTGAGGGTGCGGCGCTGGGTGACCAGCTTGAAGGCCTCCACCCGGTCGCCGTCCTGCCAGTTGGCGAAGCGATCGGTGCCGATGCCGCACTCGAAGCCGGTGGCGACTTCCTTGACGTCGTCCTTGTTGCGACGCAGGGAGTCGAGGTCGCCCTCGAACACCTTCTCCTTGCCACGCCAGACCCGCACCTTGCAGTTGCGCTGCAGCTTGCCGTTGGTGACGTAGCAGCCCGCCACGGCGCTCTTGCCGATGGTGAACACGGCCCGAACCTCGGCCTCGCCCAGGCTCTCCTCCACCAGCTCGGGCTCCAGCAGGCCCTCCATGGCCATCTGGATGTCCTCGAGCAGCTTGTAGATCACGTCGTAGTCGCGGACGTCCACGCCGGTGGCATCGGCGGCGCGCTTGGCGCCGGGGGCCATCGAGGTGTTGAAGCCCACGATCACGGCGCCGGAGGCGGCCGCCAGATCCACGTCGGTCTCGGTGATCTCGCCCGGGGCCGAGAGCAGCACCCGCACCTGAACTTCGCCCTGGGGCAGCTGTTCCAGGGAGCCGAGGATGGCCTCGACCGAGCCCTGCACATCGGCCTTGAGGATCAGGTTGAGCTCCTTGAGCTCGCCCTCGCTGGCCTTGCCGGACATCGACGCCAGCGACACCCGGCGCGAGGCCATCTGCTGGGCCAGACGGGTGGCCCGGGCCTCGTTGGCGCGATCGCCCACGACGGCGCGGGCGGTCTTCTCATCCGGGTAGACCTCGAACTCATCACCGGCTGTGGGCACCTCGCTGAAGCCCAGGGCCTCCACCGCATAGGAGGGGCCGGCCTCCTTGACCCGCTTGCCGGTGTCGTCGACCATCGCCCGCACCTTGCCGAGGATGGGGCCGGCGGCGAGCACGTCGCCGGTGCGCAGGGTGCCGTTCTGGATCAGCAGGGTGGCCACCGGGCCCTTGGCCTTGTCGAGGTGAGCCTCGATCACGGTGCCCTTGGCCATCCGATCCGGGTTGGCCTGGAGGTCTTCGACCTCGGTCACCAGCAGGATCATCTCCAGCAGCTGGTCGATGTTCTGGCCCTTGATGGCGCTCACCGGCACCATCACGGTGCTGCCGCCCCAGTCTTCGGCCACCAGGTCCAGGGCCGAGAGCTCCTGCTTGACGCGGTCGGGCTGGGCGCCCTCCTTGTCGATCTTGTTGATCGCCACCACGATCGGCACCTCGGCGGCGCGGGCGTGGCTGATGGCCTCCAGGGTCTGGGGGCGCACGCCGTCATCGGCGGCCACCACCAGCACCGCCACGTCGGTCACCTTGGTGCCGCGGGCCCGCATGGCGGTGAAGGCCTCGTGGCCCGGGGTGTCGAGGAAGGTGATCTTGCGGTGCTCCCCGGCGTGGGGGATCTCCACCTGGTAGGCACCGATGTGCTGGGTGATGCCACCGGCCTCGCCGGCCGCCACCCGCGTCTTGCGGATCGCGTCCAGCAGGCTCGTCTTGCCGTGGTCCACGTGGCCCATCACGGTCACCACGGGCGGGCGGCGGATCAGGTGAGCCAGGTCGCTCTCCTCGATCATCTCCACCGTCTTCTTGGCGGCTTCCTGGACGTCGTCCTCCAGCACCGGCACGCCGAATTCCTCGGACACCGTCTCGATCGCCGAGAGGTCGAGGGTCTGGGTGACCGTGGCGATGATGCCCTTGAAGAACAGGCTCTTGATGATCTCGGAGCTCTCGACGCCGAGGCGATCGGCCAGTTCCTGCACCGTGAGGTTGCCCTCCGGCACCACGAGCATGTCGGGCCGCACGGCCTTGGCATCGCGGGCGGCCCGCAGCTCCATGGCGCGGCGGCGCTGGCGCTGGCGGGTGGTCTCCTTCTTGCGCTTGCGCATCGCCGCCACGGGCTTGGCGGCGGGGGCCGCCGCCTTGCCACGGGGCTTGGCGGGGCGGGCCAGGCTGGCCTGCAGCACCTGGGCCTCGTATTCGCCGGCGTAGCCGCCGGTCTCGGCCGTCAGCGCGTCGTCGTTCTCACCAATGATGTGGACCTTGGTGCGCTGCTTCTGGGGCGAGCGGCTGCGCAGGGCCTCGAGCTTGGCGCTGTCATCCCAATCGGGGCGACGGGCCCGGCCGGGCGGCTGGGGCGTGCGGAAACCGGGGCGACGGGGCGCCGAGGGCGGGGTG
>NZ_JAGQBX010000015.1 GCF_024345855.1 Synechococcus sp. GreenBA-s
CCCCCACTCCCTCCCCAGCCCCGGAGGACGCCAGCGGCGGCGGCGGCTGGCCCCTGATCGACGGCTGGGCCCGCGCCAGCCTCTCCCCCAGCGGCCCCAGGCTCTGGCAGACCCTCAACCACCGCAGCGCCTGCCTCTCCTGCGCCTGGGGAACCGGCGGCCAGAACGGCGGCTTCCGCGATGAGCTGGGCGAGCCGCTGCAGCGCTGCCTCAAGAGCGTGGAGGCGATCACGTCCGAGCTGCAGCCGGCGGTTCCAGAGGCCATGTTCTCCGGCCGCAGCCTCGCCCAGCTGCAGGCCCTCAGCTCCCGCGAGGCCGACCGGCTGGGCCGGCTGGCCCGGCCCCTGATCCTGCGCGAGGGCCGCAGCCACTACGAGCCACTGGGCTGGGACGACGTCTTCGAGCTGGTGGAAGCCGCCTTCCGCCGCCCCCCCGAGCGGGTGGCCTCCTACAGCTCCGGCCGCTCCTCCAACGAGGCCGCCTACCTGCTGCAGCTGCTGCTGCGGGCCCTCGGATCCAACAACCTGGCCGACTGCTCCGACCTCTGCCACGCCCCCTCCACCATCGGCCTCAACCGGGTGTTCGGCAGCGGCACCTCGATGGTGAACCTGGAGAGCCTCCAGCACGCCGATGGGGTGGTGCTGGTGGGCTCCAACGCGCCGGCCAACCACCCGCGCCTGATGAACGAGCTGATCCGCCTGCGGGAGCGCGGCGGCACCGTGATCGTGATCAACCCGGTGCTCGAGGCCGGGCTGCTGAAGTTCGGCTCCCCCGCCTTCCCGATCCGCTCCATGCTCGGCGGCGGCAGTGCGATCGCCTCGCTGTTCCTGCAGCCGATTCCCGGCTCCGACACGGCGGTGTTCCTGGGGCTGCAGAAGGCCCTGCTGGAGAGCGGCAGCCTCGCCCTCGACGTCGTGAAGGCCCACAGCGACGGCTGGCAGGCCCTGATCGCCCAGATCGAAACCACCCCCTGGGAGGCGATCACCGCCTGCTGCGGCCTCAGCCGCGAGGAGCTGGAGCACACCGCCGCCCGCCTCGCCGCCTGCCGCGCCGTGGTGTTCGCCTGGGCGATGGGGATCACCCACCACGCCAACGGCACCACCAACGTGCAGGCGATCGCCAACACCGCCGTGCTCAGCGGCAACGTGGGCCGGCCCGGAGCCGGCACGATGCCGATCCGCGGCCACTCCAACGTGCAGGGCTTCGGCTCCATGGGGGTCACCGTGAACCTGCAGGAGCCGATGCGGCGGGCGCTCGAGCAGCTGCTCGGCCGGCCCCTGAGCCCCGTGCCCGGCTACGACACCCGCGCCCTGATTGAGGCGGCCGACCAGGGCCGGGTCGACGCACTGCTCTGCCTGGGCGGCAACCTCTACGGCGCCAATCCCGACAGCCGCCAGGCCCGCCGCGCCCTCGGCCGCATCGACACGATCGCCTACCTGGCCACCAAGCCCAACACCGGCCACTTCCACGGCCTGGCGGCCCGGCAGACCCTGGTGCTGCCGGTGTTCAACCGCTTCGAGACGCCGCACCGCACCACGGTGGAATCGGGCAACAACTGGGTGCGCCTCAACGAGCCCGGCACCACCCACCTGGCCGGCGGCCAGCTGATCAGCGAGGTGGCCTTCCTGGCCGAGCTGGCCCATCGGCTGCACGGCACCGATCCGATCGACTGGCGGCGGCTGCAGGATCCGGCCTACGTGCAGGAGCTGATCGCCCGCACCGTGCCCGGCTATGCCGCGATCGCCGGGATCACGGAGAGCCGGCAGGAGTTCGAGGTGGCCGGGCGGGTGTTTCACGAGCCCCGCTTCCCCACCGCCAGCGGCCGCGCCCAGCTCGCCCCCACCCCCCTGCCGGATCTGAGCCTGCCCGCCGCCGAGCACTTCGGCGGCCTGGCCGCCGGCGAGCGGGGGCTGGTGCTCAGCCTGATCACCGCCCGCAGCTACGGCCAGCACAACACCGTGGTTTACAAGAACGGCGACGCCTACCGCGGCATGCCCCACCGCCAGACGCTGCTGATCCACCCCGACGACCTGGTGGCCAGCGGCCTGCGGGCCCACGAGCGCGTCACGGTGCAGGGGGAGGCCGGTGCCCTGGGCGGGATCGAGCTGATCCCCGGCTCGATCCGCCGCGGCGCGGCTCTGATGTTCTACCCCGAAGCCAACGTGCTGATGCGGGGCCACCGGGATCCCGAGAGCGGCACGCCGGCCTTTAAGCGGGTGCCGGTGCTCGTGCGCGCAGACTGACCCGATGGCCACCCTGCTCACCCGCCGGCTCAGCGTGGCGACCGGCGGATCGTTCCGCTGCCACGACCTCACCGCCGACCTGCAGGCGCTGGTGAGTGAGAGCGGCCTGGGCGACGGCTTGCTGGTGGCCGCCGGCCAGCACACCACCACCGCCCTCGTGGTGAACGAGAACGAGTCCCGGCTGCTGGCCGACATCGAGCGCTTCTTCCTGGAGCTGGTGCCGCCCGATCGGCCCTGGCTCCACAACGACCTGCACCTGCGGCCCGACGTGCCGCCTGATGAACCGCGCAATGCCCACAGCCACCTGATCGCCCTCAAGCTGGGCAACCACCTCTGCCTGCCCGTCGTGGCGGGTCGCCTGGGGTTGGGGCGCTACCAGGCCGTGCTGCTGGTGGAGCTCGATGGCCCGCGCGAGCGCCAGGTGCTGGTGCAGCTGCGCGACTGAAGGGCCGGCGCCGCTCAGGGAGCCGCCGCCGCGGCTTCGCCAGGGCCCTGCCCCAGCAGGCCGAACTCGGCCAGGGCCCGCGGCAGGTTGCGGTGTTCATGGCCGGGATGGCTCAGCTTCACCAGCGCAAAGCGCTGCAGCTCATCCAGCCCGGCCCAGCCCGCGCCGCCCACGGCCAGCCCCAGCTGCCGGCACGAGGCGGCCACCAGCTCCGGCAGCCGCTCCCCCTGCTGCCAGGGTTCGTCCAGCGGCCTCGGCAGCTCCTTGGCCCGGCCAGGCCCCAGTGCCGCACTGCGCGCCAGCAGGTGTGCCCGCAGGGCCTCGATGGCCCCGGCATCGTCGGGCCAGGCCAGCAGCTCGGCCCGTTCCTGGGCGCCCAGCTCGCTCCAGTGCTGCAGCTTGAGCTTCACGCCCGCCAGATCCAGCTTGCGCCGCACCGCCATCGGGATGCAGCGCAGATCGGCCGTGAAATCGGCCTCGAAGGCGAAGCAGGTGCTGGCGTGGGAGGAGCCCAGGGGAGGGGTGACGGGGTGCTGGCACCAGTCTGACGGGAGCGCAGCGCGATCTCCGGCGCGGGATCGGTCGCCGTTGCCACCGTCCAAGACCGGGCCCCTTGGTCGAATGCTCGCCTCGGCAGGGACCATCGCCCCGTGACGGCAGCAGAGACCCCGACCACCGCGCCGGCGCCAACGGCCGCTGCGCCTGCCACCCGGCTGGTGGTGCTGCAGCACCTCGAGCCGGAGGGTCCCGGACTGTTCGCACTGGAGGCCACGGAGCGGGGCTGGCCCGTGCAGGTGGTGCGCCTCGATCGCGGCGAGGCCCTGCCCAGGCTGGAGGCTTCCGATCTGCTGCTGGTGCTCGGGGGCCCGATGGGGGTGGGCGACCTGGGCGATCCCGCCTACCCCTGGCTGGAGGGGGAGGTGGAGCTGCTGCGCCAGGCCCTGGCAGTGGGAGTACCGCTGATCGGCGTGTGCCTCGGGGCCCAGCTGCTGGCCCTGGCGGCCGGCGGCACCGCCGTACCGCTGCAGGTGGGAGAGCCGGCGCGACCGTTGCGGGAGGTGGGCTACGGCGCGATCACCTGGCATGGCGATCCCGCCACCGACCCCTGGCTGCGGGGGCTGGAGGCCAGCGAGCTGGTGCTGCACTGGCACGGCGACCGCTGCGTGCTGCCGGCCCACGCGGAGCTGCTGGCCAGTAGCCTCCACTGCCGCGAGCAGGCCTTCCGGATCGGCCGGCGGGCGGTGGGGCTCCAGTTCCACGTGGAGCTGGAGCCCCGGCAGCTGGAGCGCTGGCTGGAGCACGACCGCACCTACGTGCTGGAGGCCCTGGGGGCCGATGGGGTGGAGCGCATCCGCGCCGATGCCGGCCGCTGGGGCGCGCGCGTGGCCCGGCGGGGCCGGCGCCTCGTGGCCAACCTCTTCGATCAGCTCACCGCTGAGCCCGGCCCCAGCGAGGGGCCTCAGTCGAGGCGTCGGTAGCCGAACCAGTCGGGCACCAGGGGCTGGCACAGCCCCTCGGGATGGGGCTCCAGCTGCACCCACCAGCGCCCGCCGTCCAACAGCTCCAGCTGCTCGAGCGCCAGGCAGTCATCCACGGCGCAGACGTCGTCCCTGTGCTGCAGCAGCCCGTCACGCAGCCAGCGCCGCCGGGCCTCAGCGCTCGCCGCCGCCGCCGTGGGCGCCACCACCAGGCCGAAGTGGTGCAGCTCGGCGAGGCAATCGGGCCGGTAGGCGCCCAGGTTCACGAACCACAGCCGCTCGGCCCGGGGCGCGCCGGGCTCGCGCCCGAGGCGCACCGTGTGGCCATCGATCGCCCGCACGGCCATGAAGGCATCCAGGTGCAGGCCCTGACGCCGTCCGAACCACTGCCGCCGTAGCTCCGGGAAGGTTGCCTCGATGCTGTCGCCAGCCACGAAGCGCACGTCGTGGAGCTCGATGTTGCTGCGGTCGGTGCGCCCGCCCAGTACCGCGAGGAACAGGCAGGGCGCCTGCACCCCTCAGCTGTGCTCCCGCAGGAAGCCGATCGTGCCCTGCAGCTCCTCGGCGAAGCGGTCGATCTCCTCGAAGCTGGTGGTGAAGCTGAGGCTGGCGCGGGCGCTGGCACTCAGGCCGTAGTGGCGGTGCAGGGGCTGGGTGCAGTGGTGGCCGCTGCGGATGCAGATGCCCGCAGCATCCAGCAGCTCGGCCATGTCGTTGGCGTGCAGGCCCTCCACCGTGAAGGCGGCCAGGGCACCGCGGTCGGGCTGCTGCTCCGGCGTGGGGCCGAGGATCCGCAGGCCATCGATCGCCTGCAGCCGCGCGAACAGGTGGCGCGTCAGCCGCTGCTCCCAGGCGTGGATCCGCTCCAGGCCGATGGCGTTGAGGTAATCCAGGGCCGCGCCCATGCCGATCGCCTCGCCGATGGCCGGCGTGCCCGCCTCGAACTTGTGCGGCAGCCCCGCCCAGCTGCTGTGGTCCAGATAGACGTCCTGGATCATCTCGCCGCCGCCGAGGAAGGGCGGCATCGCCTCCAGCAGCGCCTCGCGGCCCCAGAGGAAGCCCATGCCGGTGGGACCGCACAGCTTGTGGGAGCTGCCCACCAGGAAGTCGGCCCCCAGCTGGGCCACGTTCACGGGGAGATGGGGCAGGCTCTGGCAGGCATCCACCAGCATCAGGGCACCGGCCGCGTGGGCCAGGGGCGCAATTGCGGCGATCGGATTGAGGCAGCCCAGGGTGTTGCTCACCTGCACCAGGCTCACCAGCCGGGTGCGCTCCGTGATCTTGCTGCGCAGGTCGTCGAGATCCAGCTCACCGCTGTCGGTGAGGCCCGCATGGCGCAGCACGCAGCCGGTGCGGGCCGCCAGCAGCTGCCAGGGCACCAGGTTGCTGTGGTGCTCCATCACCGTGAGCAGCACCTCATCGCCGGGCAGCAGGTTGGCCTCGCCCCAGGTGCGGGCCACCAGGTTGATCGCCTCGCTGGCATTGCGGGTGAACACGATCTCGTTCGGCGACGCCGCCCCCACGAAGGCCGCCGTCTTGGCGCGGGCGCCCTCGAAGCCCTCGGTGGCCCGGGCGCTCAGCTGGTGGGCGCCGCGGTGCACGTTGGCGTTGTCGTGGTCGTAGTAGTGCTGCAGGGCCGCCAGCACCTGGCGCGGCTTCTGGCTGGTGGCGGCGTGGTCGAGATAGATCAGCCGCTGACCCAGGCAGGCGGTCTGGGCCAGCAGGGGAAAGTCGGGCCGGGTGAGGGCGGCCAGATCCTCGGCGGGATCGAAGGCGGTGGCGGGGTTGGCCGCGGGGGACACGGGAGCCAGGTCCAGCTCGTGCGACGCCAGGCGGACGGCCGTGGTCGGTTCGAATCCGGTGGCGGGCACGGTGCTGGTCATGGCCTGTCCTCCGCGCTGCCGGCAGCGCTCAGCATGGCCTGGAAGGAGCCCCAGCTGCGGGCGGCGGCGGGGAGTTCGCGCAACACCTCCTCGCAGAAGGCGCGCTGCAGCAGATCGGAGGCCTGGCTCGCCGCCAGACCCCGGCTCTGCAGGTAGAAGAGCTCGTCGGTCTGCAGGCAGCTCACGGTGGCGCCGTGGGCGCACTTCACGTCGTCGGCCACGATCTCCAGCTCGGGCTTGGTGTCGATCCGGGCCCGGTCGGAGAGCAGCAGACTGCGGCTGAGCTGGGCGGCATTGGTGCGCTGGGCCGGTCGCGGCACCCGCACGGCGCCGTTGAACACGCTGCGGCCGGCGCCGTCGGCCACAGCCTTGTGCAGCTGGTCCAGCTCGCCCTCGGGGCCGGAGAAGAGCACATGGCTGTGGGTGTCGGCGATCTGGCGGCCGTCCACCAGCTGCAGCCCCCGCAGGGTGGTGCGGGCGCCGCCATCCACCTGGCGCACGCGCGGCTCCAGCCGGGCCAGCCCCCAGCCGGCCGTGGCCGACACGAGGGTCACGGCGCTCTCGGGCTCCTGCTCCAGGGCCAGGTGGGCCAGCAGCGCCGCCTGGGGCACGCCCAGGGCCACCAGACCGTGGTGCAGCCTCGCGCTGCGGGCCAGGTGCGCCTCCAGCACCAGCGACGTGAGGCCAGCCCCATGGGCCTGCACCAGCTGGGAGAGGTCCAGCTCGGCCTTCTCCTCCAGGATCAGCAGCAGCCGCAGCGGCAGCAGGCCGGCGCCGGCGGCGCTCACCAGCTCCAGCGTCACGCGGTGGCGACTGGCCACCCGCAGGGCCAGCACCTGCTCGCTGGCGGCATGGTTCAGCTCCACAGGCCAGTGCTGTTCACAGCCGGTGGCGGCCAGGGTGTGGCCCAGGGCCTGGGCCAGCTCCGCCGGGCCCAGCGCCGAGAGGCCGGGGGGCAGGGCGACGCCGGCCAGGGGGTCGTTGCGGCCATCGAGCAGCAGGCGCACCACGCCGGGGGCTGCTGGGGGCAGAGCGTCCACTGCCTGGGCCGAAGTCTGGGCCACTGCCTGGGCCGAAGTCTGGGCCGCTGTCTGGGCCGGTGCGCCAGCCGCAGCGGGCTCCAGACCCGTGAGCAGGGAGAGATCGGTGAAGCGCCAGTCCTCCTGACGCGAGGAGGGCACCGGCAGCGCCACCAGGGCCGCCCGCCCCCGCTCCTGCACCGCAGCCAGCGGTCCTGCCGCCGCCGGCAGGCACTCGAGCAGCTGCCGGGTCCAGCCCTCCAGGCCGCCGCTGGCGGCGGGAACCTGGGCCGTGGCGCTGGCCACCATCAGGCCACCTCCGCGGGCAGGCGATCGGCCTCGGCACCCTCCAGGGCCGCGAGTTCCGCATCCACCCAGTCGTAGCCGCGCTGCTCCAGCTCCAGGGCCAGCTCCTTGCCGCCGGTGCGCAGGATCCGACCCGCCGCCATCACATGCACATAATCCGGCGTGATCGCATCCAGCAGGCGCTGGTAGTGGGTGATCAGCAGGGTGGCGGTGTCGGGGGTGGCTAGGTGGTTCACGCCGCCGGCCACGATCCGCAGGGCGTCGATGTCGAGGCCCGAGTCGGTCTCGTCGAGGATCGCCACCAGCGGCTCCAGCAGCGCCATCTGCAGGATCTCGTTGCGCTTCTTCTCGCCGCCGCTGAAGCCCTCGTTCACCGAGCGCTCCAGGAAGGCCGGATCCATCTGCACCACCTGCAGGCGCTCGCGCACCAGATCCTCAAACTCGAAGGTGTCGAGTTCGGCCTCACCGCGGTGCACACGACGGGCGTTGGTGGACACCCGCAGGAATTCCAGATTGCTCACCCCCGGGATCTCCACCGGGTACTGGAAGCCGAGGAACACGCCGGCGCGGGCGCGGGTCTCGGGCTCCAGCTCCAGCAGGTTCTCGCCCCGGTAGGTCACGCTGCCGCCCGTGACGGTGTAGGAGGGGTGGCCCGCCAGCACCTTGGAGAGGGTGCTCTTGCCGCTGCCGTTACGGCCCATCACCGCGTGGATCTCGCCGGCGCGGATCGTGAGGTTCACGCCCTTGAGGATCGCCTTGGCCTCAACCCGGGCATGCAGATCCCGGATCTCAAGCAGAACGGGGGCATCGGGACGAATCACGGGCAGATCGGGGAATGGAGAGGAAGAGAACAGAATGGGATCGCTGGGCACGGGCCGGCGCGGGCGGCCCGGAGGCGTGTACCCGGAGGCATCGGCCTGGGGGGCGGGATCAGCCCACCGAGCCCTCCAGCTTCAGGGCCAACAGCTTGTCGGCCTCGGCCGCGAATTCCATCGGCAGCTGGTTGAACACATCGCGGCAGAAGCCGCTCACCATCATCGACACGGCCTCCTCGAAGCCGATGCCACGGCTCTGCAGGTAGAAGAGCTGATCCTCCGAGATCCGGCAGGTGCTGGCCTCGTGCTCCACCGCGGCCTGGGGCTGCTGGGAGCGGATGTAGGGATAAGTGTTGGCGGCCGCCTGGTCGCCGATCAGCATCGAATCGCACTGGCTGTAGTTCTTGGCCCCCACCGCCTTGGGACCGATCTGCACCAGACCCCGGTAGCTGTTGGCGGAATGGCCGGCGCTGATGCCCTTGCTCACGATCGTGGAGCGGGTGCGGGGCCCCACATGGATCATCTTGGTACCGGTGTCGGCCTGCTGCCGGTTGTTGGTGAGCGCCACGGAATAGAACTCGCCCACCGAATCGGCCCCCTGCAGCACGCAGCTGGGGTATTTCCAAGTGATGGCGGAGCCCGTTTCCACCTGGGTCCAGCTGATCTTGCTGCGTGCACCGCGGCACTGGCCACGCTTGGTCACGAAGTTGTAGATGCCGCCCACACCATTCTCATCACCGGCATACCAGTTCTGCACAGTGGAATACTTGATGGAGGCGTCATCCAGCACCACCAGCTCCACCACCGCCGCATGCAGCTGGTTGGTGTCGAACATCGGCGCGGTGCAGCCCTCCAGATAGCTCACCGAAGCGCCCTCCTCGGCCACGATCAGGGTGCGCTCGAACTGGCCCGTATCGCCGGAGTTGATGCGGAAGTAGGTGGAGAGCTCCATCGGGCATTCCACCCCCCTGGGGATGAACACAAAGGAGCCGTCGCTGAACACGGCGGAGTTCAGGGCAGCGAAGTAGTTGTCGTTGCTGGGCACCACCGTGCCGAGATAGCGCTCGATCAGCTCGGGATGCTCCTTCACCGCCTCGCTGATCGAGCCGAAGATCACACCGTGCTCGGCCAGCTTCTCCTTGTAGGTCGTGGCGATCGACACGCTGTCGAACACGGCATCCACGGCCACGTTGGAGAGGCGCTTCTGCTCACTGAGCGGGATGCCGAGCTTGTCGAAGGTTTCCAGCAGCTTGGGATCCACCTCATCGAGGCTGGCCTTCTTGGCCTGCTGCTTGGGCGCCGCGTAATAGATGATCTCCTGGTAATCGACCGGCGGGTAGCCCAGGGCCGCCCAGTCGGGCTCGGCCATGGTCAGCCAGTGGCGGTAGGCCCGCAGCCGGAAGTCGAGCAGAAAGGCAGGCTCCTGCTTCTTGCTGGAGATCAGCCGCACCACATCCTCGCTGAGGCCCTTGGCGATCTTCTCGGTTTCGATATCGGTGACAAAGCCATACTTGTATGGCTGGCTCACCAGATCACCAACGGCCTGCGGGCTGCTCATGGGAGGTGCGGGGTAGAGCCGGGTCAGCCGGCGGTCAGGGCTTTGATCTCGTCGAGGCCGATGGTCTGCTTCTCGCCCCGGAAAGGGTTGTCCTCCGTGAGGAACAGCATGCAATGGCACTCCTTGCGCTCGCGCATCGGCACGCAGGGGCAGTTCCAGAACGCCTGGGACACCTCGGCCTGCTTGTCCTCGTAGTGACGGCAGGGGCAGAGGGCACCGCCCAGATCATCCTTGTGGCGGGCCAGCCCCTCCAGCACCACCGCGGTCACACCGGGATCACTGCAGAAGTAGGTGCCGGTGCGCTGGGCGTAGGTCTCGGCGAACTTGCGGATCACCTCAAGGCTGTCGGAGGCCTGCGCTGTCGCCGGGGCCGCCGGAGTGCTGGGAGCGTCGGACATGGGGTCGGGAGAACGGGGCGAACCGGGTGCGGCCAGGCCCAGGCCATCACGGGAGTTACGAAACAATGGCGTTTCGTATCCAGGAGCCTAGGGCAGGTCGGCCGGCGACTGGGTGGGGACCAGCCATTGTGGCGCCTGCCGGTCCCACAACTGCCGTTCGGGCGTGGCAGGGTGTAGCGGATCGGTCGCCGCCATGAGCGCCTCCACCCAGGCCCCCACCCGCGAAGCCGCCCTCACCCTGTTGCTCCGGCAGGGCGAACGGACGGCCGGCCAGCTGGCTGAGGAGCTCGGCGTGTCGGTGCAGGTGATGCGCCGCCACCTGCGCGGCCTGGAGGAGGAGGGCCTGGTGGAGGCCAGTCCGGCACCGGAGGGGCCCGGTCGGCCCAGCAACCGCTGGCACCTCACCCCGGCAGGACGCGGCCACTTCCCCGACGGCAGCGAGCAGTTCGCCCTGGGCCTGCTCAGCTCGATGGCCGCCAGCCTGCCGCCGGACATGGTGCGGGGGATGCTGCGCCAGCAGGCCGCCGACAAGGCCACCGACTACCGCCAGCAGATCGGCGGCGGGCCCCTGCCCCAGCGGCTCGAGCGCCTGGTGGAACTCCGCCGGCGCGAGGGCTACGTGGCCGAGTTCCGCCGCGAGGGCGAGGGACCCGCCTGGCTGATGAGCGAATTCCACTGTTCGGTGATGCGCATCGCCGAACAGTTCCCCTGCGTCTGCGACCAGGAACTGCAGCTGATTCGCCACACCTTCCCGGACTGCGAGGTAGAGCGGATCCACTGGCTGCTCGAGGGCAGCCACGCCTGCGGCTTCCGCCTGCAGCCCCAAACTCCCGAGCCGTGCTGAGCCTGCAGGACCTGCAGGAGCTGGAGAGCAGCCTGCTGCCGGCCCTGGAGCGCCACCACCTGCGCCTGCTCGCCCACAGCCTGCGCTGCCTGCAGCAGGCGGCCCCGGCATCGGCCGACGCCCCTGGGGCGGAGCTGCCGGAGGCGGACCTCCCCGATGCCGAGGCCCTGGGCCGCTGGGCCGCCGGCCAGCCCGGCCTCCAGGCCGACCCCGGCTTCACCCCGGTGCTGCTGGAGCAGCTGGGCAAGGCCGCCGTCCAGCTGGAGGCGATCGCCCGGGAGCAGCAGCGCCCTCCCCTGCAGCTCACGATCGCCGACCTGGTGACCTGGGGCCGCCGTCAGGCCGATGCCCGCCTCGCCGTCGACCCGGGCCTCAGCCCGCGCCCAGCCCCACCACACAGCTGACGCCCGCCAGGGCCAGCACGGCGGCGGCCACCCCGGTCCGGCCCGGCCGGTCCCCCTCCAGGCCCGCCAGGGGCAGGGCCATCACCGGGGCCGTGGCCATCAGCGCCACCGCCAGGCCCCCCGGGAGCCGCTGCAGGGCGGTCTGCTGCAGGGCAATGCCGAGGCTGGTGCCCAGCAGGGTGGCCGCCAGCGCCAGGGGCCAGCGACGCCCGGCGGGCCGCGGGCCCTGGCCCAGGGGCGGCAGCTGGCGCAGCAAGGGCAGCAGCACCAGGGCGGCGGCCGCCAGCCGCAGCGTGGCCGACTGCAGTGGATCCAGGGCGCTGGCCCGCAGGGCGGCCCGGGCCAGCAGGGCACCGCCACTGCCGCAGACCAGGGCGGCGAGGGCCAGGGCAATGCCGCGCCGCTGGCTGGCGGCCGGACCTGGCAACGCCAGCCCGTCGCTGGGCCGCTGCCGGGCCACCAGCAGCACCGCCAGGCTGATCAGCCCCAGGCCCAGCCACTGGCCGGCCGTGGGCCACTCCGCCAGGAGCAGGGCACCGGCCACCGCCGCCAGGCCGGGCCCGCCGGCATCGAGGGTGAGGGTGCGGCGGGTGCCCAGGAGCCGCAGGGCGGCGAAATAGAAGCTGTCACCGGCGGCGATCCCGAGCACGCCGCTGAGCAGCAGCAGCGCCAGCGGACCGGCCGGCACCGACCAGGGCCGCAGCGCCACCAGCGGGACCAGCAACGCCAGGGCCAGCAGGTTCTTGTAGAGGTTCAGCCGGACGGGCGACAGCGAGGTCGGCAGGCGGCGCCAGAGGCTGCTGGCCACGGTCCAGCAGAGGGCGGCGGCCAGGGCCGCCAGGGCTCCCGTCAACACGGCGGACGCAGCACGGCCGGCTCAACACAGAGGCTCGACACGGTGGACTCGACCGGGCAGGGGGAGGCGCTGGCTTGCGATCATCGCTGCAGACGACGCTGGCCCGTGACCACCCCGATCGCCGACGCCCTCAGCTTCTTCCGGCTGAGCTGCGGCCGCTGGCGCTCCCAGCGCAGCAGCCACCACCTGCTGCACCGCCGCGCCGAGGCCGGCGGCTCGCTGATCGTGGTGGAGGAGCTGGAGCTCGGGGATGACCGGCTGCGGGCGATCGCCGAACTGCACGGCCAGGATCCGGCGGGGCTGGTGGGCGGTTGCCGGGTGCGCTGGAGCGGCTCGATGGCCTGGGACAAGGCCGGTGAGGCCCACGAGGGCGAGAGCCTGTTCGGCCTGATCCCCACCGATGGGCGGGGCCGCGCCGGGCTGCTGCTGCGCGACCGGGGCTATGCCGAGACCGCGCCGGTGGCCGGCCACTTCGCCATGGACGCCCGCGACCACCTGCTGCTCACCACCGACTACGAGACGATGAGCTCGCTCGAGCGGTTCAGCTTCGCCGGGCCGGACGTGCGGCTGCGCACCAGCACGGTGGAGGGGCTCTCCAACACAGCCTCCTTCTGCGTCGAGACCCGCTGCCCTGCCGACGACGAAGCGGCGGCGCCAGCCGAGGCCGGCGGCGCCAGCGCACCGGAGGCCGGCCGTGGGGTCGAGCCGGCCCTCTCGCCGCTGGGCTGGTGAGCGGGCGCCTGCGGCAGCCGGGCGATCAGCCATCCGCCATCCGCAATCCCCGCGGCGGTAGGCAACGTTACGGACTGTGAGCCCTGACCAGGCCCCGGCGGGCCGCCCTGATCCGCACTTCTACGATCAGCCACGACGGATGACGAAGTTCGAGTGGCCCTTCCTCTTCTGAAGTACGCGCCCACGACGCAGAACTCCCGTGTGGCGGCCCTGCGGGTGGGTTCGGATGAGGATCCGAAAGCCGTATCCATGGACAAGGCCATGGATCGGGAAGACCAGAACTTCGTGATCGAGGCGGCCTACCGCCAGCTGTTCTTCCACGCCTTCAAGGTCGACCGGGATCGCACCCTGGAGTCCCAGCTGCGCGACGGCCAGATCACCGTGCGGGACTTCATCCGCTCGCTGGCCCTCTCGGATACCTTCACCCGCAGCTTCTACAACCTCAACAGCAACTACCGGGTGGCCCGCCACTTGGTGGAGAAGCTGCTGGGCCGTCCCACCTACGGCAAGTCCGAGGAGATCGCCTGGTCCGCCGTGATCATGACCCGCGGCATCCGCGGCGCCGTGGACGACATCCTCAACAGCCAGGAGTACCTCGACAACTTCGGCTACGACACCGTGCCCTTCCACCGCAACCGCGTGGTGGGCAGCCGGGATCTGGGTGAGACCCCCTTCAACATCACCACCCCCCGCTACGAGTCCTACTACCGCGGCATCCTGGGCTTCCCCCAGATCGTGTACACCGGCACGGCCCGCACCCTGCCCGAGCGCGCCTCCCAGCGCCGCGGCGGCTTCCCGCAGGACTACCTGCCCTGGGTGCGCAGCCTGCCGGCCCTCCGCACCCGCGGCGGCTCCTCCGGCAACACCGGCATCGACTACCTGGCCAAGGTGCCCTACCGCAGCCTGGGCCGCTGATCCCAGCACCCTGGGCGCTTCGGCATCCCCCAGCCCAAGCCTCCCCCCAGCGGCGGTCACCCCGCCGCTTTTTTGTGCCCAGCGCTCCGGCAGGGGTCAGCAGATGCTGACGGCGTGTCCCGCTCGCAGAGGATTGCAGGGATAGTTGCCCACACTGATCCCAAACACAATCAGGAGGCGCTGTGAGTCAGACCCTTTCCTCGCTTGCTCGGATGACTCTGCGCCAACTGCGCCAGATCGCCAGCGACCTGGGGGTCAGCCTCTACAGCCGCAAATCCAAGGAGGAGCTGGTCAGTGCCATCAGCCATCGCCAGGTCGGCTCGGAAGCCGCAACGGAGACGGGCAGCGTCGGGTTCATGCCTGCAGCCACCGGCCTGACGGCGTCGGCGACGGCCACCAACCTGGCCGTGCTGGAGGCCGAACTGCCCCCGCCCTCCCGTCCGGACTCGGAGACGCGGGTGGTGTTCCTGCCCCGCGATCCCCAGTGGGCCTATGTGTTCTGGGAGATCTCCGAAGCCGACCGCCAGGAGGCCCAGCGGGCCGGCGCCAGCCAGCTCTGCCTGCGGGTGGCTGATGTGACCGGCCTGAGCAACGGCGGCGCCCACCCGCACACCCTGCAGGAGGTGCCCGTCGACAGCCATGCCACCGAGTGGTATTTGCCCGTGCCCCTGAGCGACCGCGACTACCGGGTGGAGCTCGGCTACCGCAAGTCCGGTGGCGGCTGGATCGCCCTGGCCAGCTCGGCCGTGGCCCGTGTGCCGGCCCTGCACCCCAGCGAGCAGATCCTCGATCAGTTCGTGCCCTTCTCCCTGGAGACGCCCCCCGCCACCTTCCCGTCGGTGGCCTCCCCCAGCGTCAGCAGTGACAGCAACCTGCACGAGCGCCTCTATCAGACGGCCACCACCGGCTGGCGCCGTCTGGGCCGGGGCTCCGAGGCCTTCCACGAGCTGGAGGACAGCGACAGCAGCGGGCTCAACGCCTCCGGCGTGGGCCTGTGGGCCAGTGGCCGCAATGAGTCGGGCGCCGGCGGTGTGGCCCCGCGCCAGCGGTCCTTCTGGCTGGTGGCGGACGCCGAACTGATCGTCTACGGCGCCACCGACCCCTCGGCCCGGCTCACCATCGGCGATGAGGAGGTGCCCCTCTCCAGTGACGGCACCTTCCGGGTGCAGGTGCCCTTCCGCGACGGCCAGCAGGTCTATGCGATCCAGGCGGTGGCCGCCGATGGCGAGCAGAAGCGCCACATCACCCTGGAGTTCGAGCGGCGCACCCCCGAGGACAACAGCAACCCCAGCGACCAGGCCGTGGCCGAGTGGTTCTGACATCCCCTGAGCCGACCCCGCAGGACTCCGCGGCCCCGCGCCTGAGCCTGGTCCGCAAGCTGGTGGCGTTCACGCCCCTGGTCGGCACCCTGGCGGTGCCCTTGGTGGTGCCGCTACTGATGGTGCGGGTGGGCATCGGCGCCGGTGTGGCGGCGGCGGTGCTGCTCAGCAGCCTCTGGTTCGTGACCATGCTGCGCACCGCCGAGATGCCCCAGCACGACTGAGGTTCGCGCAGGCTCTCTGCCTGCCTGGGGCCCCAATGCCACCGGCGCGGGAACCCTGAGGCTTCCCGCCTGGCCGCCCATGGCCCTGATCCGGCCTGCGCCTCACCGTCCGTTCCGGTGGCTGTCCGCCCTGCTGCTGGTGCCTGGCCTGGCCGGCTGCAGCGCCACCGGCCGACTGAGCGGAGCCAGCCCCGATCCCCTGCCCCTGCCGCCGGGGATCACGGTGGCGTTCAACCACCGGGCCGAGGCCCGCTACCGCAGCCCGATCAGCGGCCAGTGGCGCAGCGGCGACGACCTGGAAGCCCTGCTGCTGGAGGCGATCCGCTCGGCCCGGCGCGAGCTGCTGGTGGCGGTGCAGGAGCTGTCGCTGCCGGCGGTGGCCGAGGCCTTGGTGGAGCGGCAGCGGGCCGGGGTGACCGTGCGGGTGGTGCTGGAGAACACCTACAGCCAACCCTGGAGCGAGCAGCACGACGCCGAGCTCAACCCGCACCTGCGCCAGCGCAAGCAGCAGCTGATGGCCCTGGCGGACCGCAACCACGACGGCGTGCTCAGTGGCGACGAGCGCCAGCGCGGCGATGCCGTGGCGATCCTGAAGCGAGCCGGCGTGCCCCTGCTGGATGACACCGCCGACGGCAGCGCCGGCAGCGGCCTGATGCACTCCAAGTTCCTGGTGGTGGACCGGCGCCTGGTGGTGAGCGGCTCGGCCAACTTCACCCCCTCCTGCATCCACGGCGATCCGGACGACGACCGCACCCGCGGCAACGTGAACCACCTGCTGCGGATCGAGAGCGCACCCCTGGCAGCCGCGTTTGGGGTGGAATTCAGGCGGATGTGGGGGGATGGTCCGGGCGGCCGGCCCGACAGCCGCTTCGGGCTGGCCAAGCAGGCGGGCGGGGTGCAGGAGCTGTGGGTGGGTCCCAGTCGCCTCCGGCTGCTGTTCGCCCCCCATCGCCGCAGCGATCCCAACCAGGGCCTGACCCTGCTGGCCTCGGTGCTGGCCGAGGCCCGTCGCCGGGCGGACCTGGCCCTGTTCGTGTTCTCGGCCCAGGAGCTCACGACCAGCCTGGTCCAGCTGCAGCAGCGGGGCGTGGCCCTGCGGGTGCTGGCCGACCCGGGATTCGCCAGCCGGCCCTTCTCCGAAGTGCTCGATCTGCTGGGTGCGGCCCTGCCCGATCGCGACTGCGGCCTGGAAGCGGGGAACCGCCCGCTGGCCAGGCCCCTGGAGGGGGTGGGCATGCCACGCCTGGCCCGGGGCGACAAGCTGCACCACAAGCTGGCCGTGATCGACGGCCGCACCGTGGTGTCGGGCTCCTTCAACTGGAGCCCCAGTGCGGCGCACCAGAACGACGAGACCCTGCTCGTGATCGACTCATCCCTGCTGGCGGCCCACTTCAGCCGCGAGATGGATCGGCTCTGGCGGGATGCGGAACTGGGCCTCAACCCGCGGCTGCAACGGCGGCTGGAGCGCGGACGGCAGCTCTGCGGCAGCGGGCGGATGCGGCGATGATGGCGCCAAAGCCCGTCTCCGCGCCCGCCATGCCCCCAGCCCACCGGATCCGGCTGCCAGGCCCCCACTGGCTCGTGGCGAGCGCCCTGGGACTGCTGGCCGCGGCAGCCGGCCCACCCGCGGCCCGGGCCCAGGCGGGATGGGTACCCTTCCCCAGCCAGGCCAGCCTGCGGGAGGTGCAACTGGCGGCCCTGGCCTGCGCCCGGGAGAACACCGCGGAGGCCTGCGCCCGCTCCCGCAGCCTGGCCGATCCGCTGCTGGATCACCCGCGCCTGCCGGTCAGCTGCAAGGACCTGCTCTGGAGCCTGAGCGAGCGCTCCACCCCGGCCGCCAGCAACAGCTTCAGCCGCCGTGAGGCGCTGGTGGCACCGGCCCAGAGCCTGCTGGCGGTCTGCCGCACCCGTGAGAAGCCCCCGGAGCGGCGCTGGCTCCGGCAGCCCGAGCCGTTAGGCCAGCGGTGGCGGCTGGGCGGGGGCCGAGCCCCAGCCCTCAGGGCCTGGCCCGGGCGGGATCGATCAGAGCCAGCAGCTGCTGGGCCGTGCTGTCCATGAAGGCGATGCTCCAGCCGGTGCTGGCGGCGGCCTGATCCGCCAGCTGGCAGAGGGGGTTGCGCTCGCCGGCGGCCTCGCAGCTGGCCGACAGGCCCAGGAGCGCGTTGGTGAGCTTGCCCCGCAGGCAACTTTCCGCGCCGTCGCGATCGAGAACTGCCTGGGCCGCCAGCTTGGTGGTGGCCACCGCCTCCGGATAGGGCTTGCTGCGCGCCCCACCCATCACGGCGGCCGCCGCCCGGGGCAGGGTGAGGGCGCCCAGGCCCGAGAGCAGCACCAAGGCCGCCCCGGCCAGGGCGCGGCGGGACGCACGGGAGGGGGAACGGTGCAGCGGCAGAACGCGGCGGGAGAGCGACACGGGGGCGGCCTCAGGCATGGCCGCAAGCTAGCCGCCAGTGCCGGTGCCGGCACTGGCGATCCCGGCAGCCCGGCGGAGCCTGGGCGAACAGTGCAGCGAGCACGACAAAACAGCGGAGTTAGCTTGGGGCCCCCTGGCCCTACCCGATGACCAGCAGCGTGCTGCGCGTGACGCTCGATCAGCCCTTCGCCGATCAGAAACCAGGGACCTCGGGCCTGCGCAAGAGCAGTCGCCAGTTCGAGACGCCCCACTATCTGGAGAGCTTCATCGAGGCGATCCTGCGCACCGTGCCCGGGGTGGCGGGCGGCACGCTGGTGGTGGGTGGCGATGGCCGCTACGGCAACCTCCGCGCCATCGACGTGATCAGCCGCATGGCGGCCGCCCATGGTGTGGCCAGGCTGATCACCACCACCGATGGCATTCTCTCCACCCCGGCGGCCTCGAACCTGATCCGCAAGCACGGGGCGGTGGCCGGCATCATCCTCTCGGCGAGCCACAACCCCGGCGGCCCCGAGGGCGATTTCGGCGTCAAGGTGAACGGGGCCAACGGCGGCCCGGCGCCGGAGTCGCTCACGGACGCCATCTACGCCTGCAGCCAGACCCTCGACGGCTACCGGATCGTCGAGGCCCCGTCCATCTCCCTGGAGGCTCCGGGCCAGCACGCCATCGCTGCGCTCACGCTGGAGGTGATCGACGGGGTGGACGACTACCTGGCGCTGATGCAGCAGCTGTTCGACTTCGATCAGATCGGCGATCTGCTGCGCAACAACTACCCGATCGCCTTCGATGCGATGCACGCGGTGACCGGACCCTACGCCAAGCGGCTGCTGGAGGGGCTGCTGGGCGCCCCGAAGGGCACGGTGCGCAACGCCGTCCCCCTGGAGGATTTCGGCGGCGGCCACCCCGACCCCAACCTCACCTACGCCCATGAGCTGGCGGAGCTGCTGCTCCAGGGCGACGACTACCGCTTCGGGGCCGCCTGTGACGGCGACGGCGACCGCAACATGATCCTGGGGCGGCGCTGCTTCGTGAATCCCAGCGACAGCCTGGCCGTGCTCACCGCCAACGCCACCCTGGCCCCGGCCTACGCCGATGGGCTCGCCGGCGTGGCCCGCTCGATGCCCACCAGCGCCGCCGTGGACGTGGTGGCCAAGCAGCTGGGGATCGCCTGCTACGAGACGCCCACGGGCTGGAAGTTCTTCGGCAACCTGCTCGACGCCGGCCGCATCACCCTCTGCGGCGAGGAGAGCTTCGGCACCGGCAGCAACCACATCCGCGAGAAGGATGGCCTCTGGGCGGTGCTGTTCTGGCTGCAGCTGCTGGCCCGCAAGCGCACCTCGGTGGCCGCGATCATGGCGGACCACTGGAGCCGTTTCGGCCGCCACTACTACTCCCGCCACGACTACGAGGCCATCGCCAGCGACCGGGCCCACGGCCTCTACGACCGCCTCAAGGGCCTGCTGCCCTCCCTGGCGGGTGAGCGCTTCGCCGGCCGCGCCATCGCCACCGCCGACGACTTCAGCTACACCGATCCGGTCGATGGATCGCTCACCACGGGGCAGGGGCTGCGCCTGCTGCTCGACGACGGCAGCCGCGTGGTGTTCCGCCTCTCGGGCACCGGCACCCAGGGCGCGACCCTGCGGGTCTACCTCGAGAGCTACGTGTCGCCGGAGGGCCAGCTCCAGCAGGATCCGCAGCTCGCCTTGGCCGATCTGATCCAAGCCGCCGATCAGCTGGCCGAGATCAAGCTGCGCACAGGGATGGGCGTTCCCACGGTGATCACCTGACCCTGAGCATGGCGCCGTTAGCCCGGCCGAACGGGGCCCGATCCCGGGGACTGCGGCCCGGGCCTCGACGCCCGCCAACCTGCCGGCACCCCTGGTGGTGGCAAATCCCCGTCCTGACGGGGGCCAAGGTCACCTTCGAGCCCCGTGAACGGGTCGCCGTGGACGCAAGCCCACTCCGCGGGCTGCTCTGGCTGGCAGCCCTCTGGCTGGAGGCTTCGACAGCCATCCAGCCGCTCAGGGCACAGGAAGCGGAGGCCTTCGCACCCACCAGCCGCGTTCGCGCAGAGGTGAACGCCGCGATGGGAGCCCTCCGCTATGGGGGCAGCGCCGTGGACGGGGGCGCCAACGCGGCCGCCGGTTTCCCCCTGCTCAACGGCCTCAGCCTCAGCCACGACGCCCGGCTCACGATCGACACGAGCTTCACGGGCCAGGACCTGTTGAGGATCCGCCTGCGAAGCGGCAACTTCGGCCCTTCGGGTTTCTTCTCCAATCCACCGACCCCGCTGACGCGACTGGACTTCGCCTTCGAGGAACCGCTCTGCGCAGCAGACGATGGCGCCTGCAGCCGCAACCGGATCAGTGTCAACCGGGCCTACCTGCAGTTTTCCCTCAGCCCCGAGGTTCGCGTCAGCGTCGGGGGCCGCATCATGCAAGGCGACATGCTGCCGGTGTGGCCGAGCGTCTACAACGACGCGCCCATTCTCGAGCTGTTTCAGCGCTCTGGTGCGGCGGGGGCCTACAACCGCCGGGTCGGCAGCGGTTTCGGTGCCTGGTGGCAGCCCAGGGGAACGCTGCGGGGCGTCTCCATCGCCTACGCCTACGTGGCCAGTGGGGGCAACAATGGCGCACCCGGCCAGGGCGGATTGTTCACGGCCGCCGCCGCCCAGACGAGCACCGTGCAGGTGGCCTACACCCGGCCCAACTGGAATCTCACGGCTGCGTACACCCGCAATGGCCAGCAGGCCCTGCTGCGGGGCACCCCCCTTGCCAGCGGGCTGGCCGCCGGGTCCCGCAACGGGGCGATCGGCTCCTGGTCGCTGGCCGGCTACTGGCAGCCGTCGGCGGCGGGCTGGATCCCCTCGATCAGTGCCGGCCTGGGGCACGACCGGTTTACCTTCGCCACCTATCCGGTGGCGGGACTCTCCGGGGTGCACACCAGCTCCTGGTCTGTGGGCCTGAGCTGGAGCGACGCCTTCGGCGCCGGCAACAGCCTTTCGATGGCGGTGGGGGCTCCCGCCCATGTCACCCAGTTGAAAGGCCTGGGGGGATCCAGCCTCAACGATGCCGGACTCGCCTTCGAACTGGCCACCCGGATCCACCTCAGCGACAACTTCAGCCTCACACCTGCCGTGTTCTGGCTCACCCGTCCGCGGGGGGCGATGGCGGGAACCTCCAGCCTCAGTGAGGCCGCTGGCTCACCACCAGCGCACGATTCCGGCAGCTTCGGCGTCTGGGCAGGGCTGGTTCGCGCCACCCTTCGCTTCTGAGCCCTCGAACCGCCTGAGCGGGCCCAGCTGCCCCGACGAGGGCCAGGACCGCTCACGTGGGGTAGGCTCCCGACGGCCAGGTTCGCAGTCTCCCGGGTCGCCGACGATGAACATTGTCGATGGGCATCTCGAGGTGCAGTCTTTCCTCACGGTGACCCTGGGGATTCTCGTTCTTTTCCTCGGCAAGGCTCTCAACGGTCGCCTCCGATTCCTGAGGGAATACACCATTCCAGAGCCGGTCAGCGGCGGCCTGCTGGTGGCTCTGGTGATCACCCTGCTGCATCTCGTCTTCGGTCTCGAGATCAACTTCGGCATGCGGGCCCGTGATCTGTTGCTGGTCTACTTCTTCACCACGGTGGGCATGAATGCCAGCTTTGCCGACCTGCGGCGAGGGGGTCGCTCCCTCGTGGTGCTGCTGGTGCTGACCATTGCGCTGATGCTGGCGCAGAACCTGCTGGGAATCACCCTGGCCCGCTGGAGCGGACTGCCTGCCGCCACCGGTCTGCTGATCGGCACGGTGTCGCTGATCGGCGGCCATGGCACCACGATCGCCTGGGCACCGCAGTTCGCCTCCGAACAGGGCGTGGCCAACGCACTGGAGATCGGCATTGCCGCGGCCACCTTCGGCCTGATCCTCGCCAGCGCCAGCGGGGGGCCGATTGCCCGCTACCTGATCCGCCGCCATCGTCTGGCTGTGCCCGGCTGCGAACAACAACCCGGGCAGGGGCACCCGAAACACGCGTCGGCCATGGGAAGCGTTGCGGCCCAGGGGGCTCCTGCCGGCGGGGAGGTGATGGAGTCCCTGGATTTTCTTGGAGCCGTGCTGGCTATCCACATCTGCATCATCCTCGGCTCGATCCTGCAGGAAATGATCAGGGATATCGGGCTGTTTCTACCACTGTTCGTGCCCTGTCTGATCGTGGGCATTCTGCTCAGCAACCTGTTGCCGAGAACAATCTCGAAGATCAGGTTCCGGTGGCCCTCCCGTACCCCGGCCCTAGCCCTGATCGCCGAGATCTCCCTCGGGGCCTTTCTGGCCATGTCCCTGATGACGATCCAGTTCTGGACGCTGGTGGATCTGGCGGGCCCCCTGCTGCTGATCCTAATCGCCCAGTTCCTGCTCGCCCTGGTGATCAATCTTCTCCTGGTGTTTCCCCTGCTGGGCGGCACCTACGACGCCGCCGTGATCGCCGCCGGCTTCAGTGGCTTCACCCTGGGCTCCACCCCCACCGCCATGGCCAACATGACCGCCGTCACCCAGCGGTTCGGCCCTTCCCATAAGGCCTTCATTGTGCTGCCCCTGGTGTCAGCGTTCTTCATTGATCTGCTCAACGCGGTGCTGATCCCCTTCTTCCTGCACCACCTCTGAATCAGGGATCGCCTCAGGCGTAGCCCGCACCTCCGTCTCTTATGCCCTCTCCCATGGGAACTGTGGCAGGCGGTACAGGGCCTCCCGCTGGGCCGCACTCCAAGTGTCAATCATGGCGGTGAGTTCGGGATCGCTGGCCTCGATTCTGAGTTGGTGGGCGATCGTGAGGCTCCCCGCCGGAATCAGCACCAGCTCGAAGGGGGCCCACGGTGAGATTGGAGCGCTGGGTGAGCACCTCCGAGATCAGGCAAAGCCGAGCTGCATCTTCGCGGGAGAGGTTGGTGTGGCCCACGTTGTCGAGCGGAGGTTTGCCATATTTGCTTTCACCGATCTGCAGGTATGGCGTCTCGCGCGTGGCCATGATCGCGTTGCCCTGGGGGTAGATCAGATGGAGGCCGTGGGGTTCGCCGCCGATCTGCCCGCCCAGGATGAAGGAAGCCCCGCCGCTGGCCCCCGCCTCCCGCAGTGCTGCCTCATTCTCCTTCTGAACGGCCACACTGACGCGGCCGATAGAGGCGGCCGCCTCGAAGAGATCATCGCGGTGACGCAGATCCTTTCCCACTCCCATCTCCAGATCCGCAGGGCGGTCGAGATCGCGGCGGATCCAGCTGATCACGGCCTGGGTGGTGTGGCCAGGCTTCCCGCCGCCAGCAGCACGAACAGCCGGTCAGGGGCAGGCCTTGCTCCAGCAAGTAGCCAATGCAGTAGGTCATCGCTTGCCGTCGCTGCAGGCTCGATCAGCTCAACGATCCCGGCTGTGACCGGAACCGGGCCTTGCGGCGACAGGCCGACTCACCGACCGCAGCGGCATGGGCCACCCCAGCCTGCTCCACGGATCCCATGCAGGGGAGAGATCAACCGGTCAACCGATCAGACGGGGCCGCTCAGAGCTTGTCGGGAGCATCCGGCTTGCCCAGCTGGGTGAGCGCGAGCTGGCGCATGGCTTCACCCCAGGCGCCGCAACTGGCGGCTCCCGCCACGACCAGGATGGCTCCGAACAGGGGGATGGGCTTGATCGGCTCTCCCGGCGTATGGGCCGCCCGATGCGCCAGCAGCATCAGCACGGTGGCCGCCAGGGCCGCCAGAGAGGAACTGAACAGAATCCGGCGACGATCCACCCGCCGCTGACGGCGGGGTGCATAACCAGGAGGAGGTGGCAGGGGCATGGCGATCAGGGGTGATCAGGCTTCGGGGGCCAGGGGATCGACGGTGTCGCGGCTATCGGGGAACCAGGCCGCCTCCAGGTTCTTCATCAGCACATAGAAGGAGGGAACCACAAACAGGCTGAGCACGGTGGCCACCAGCAGGCCCCCGAAGATCACAGCCCCCAGGGAGCGCTGGCTGAGGGCACCGGCCCCATTGGCCACCAGCAGCGGGAAGAAGCCCGCCAGGGCGGCCATCGCCGTCATCAGGATCGGCCGCAGCCGCGACTGGGCCGCGCCGGCGGCGGCCTCGGCGGCGCTGGCCCCGGCCTCCATGCGCTGGTTGGCCAGGTCCACGATCAGGATGCCGTTCTTGGCCGCCAGGCCGATCAGCGTCACCAGCCCCACCTGGGCGTAGACGTTGTTGACCTGACCGCGCAGCACCAGGAACACCAGGGCGCCGAGCATGGCCAGGGGCACCGTCATCAGGATCACCAGCGGATCGATGTAGCTGCCGTACTGGGCCGACAGCACCAGATACACCACCACGATCCCCAGGGCGAACACCAGGATCGCCAGGGAGCCGGCCTGCACCTCCGAGCGGGAGAGGGCCGACCAGTCCATACCGATGTTGGTGAAGTTGAGCCGGCGGAAGGTGTCCGCCAGGGTGTCGATCACCTGGCCGCTGCTCTTGCCGAAGGCCTCCACCCCCTGCACGAGAACCGTGCGGTAGAGGTTGAAGTGGCTCACGATCGGCGGGGCGCTGTCCAGCTGGGCCTTCACCATGTTGGAGAGCGGGATCAGCTGGCCGTCGGCGCTGCTCACGTAGAGGTTGGCAAGATCCTCGACCACATTGCGCCGCTCGCCCTCGGCCTGCACGTACACCTGGCGGTACTGGCCGTTCTCGTAGGTGGGATTCACGAAACGGCCGCCGGCCAGGGCGCCGAGGGTGGCCATGGCATCGCCGTAGTTGACGTTGAGGGAGGCCATGCGGTCGCGGTCCACATCCAGGCGCCACACCGGGGCATCGGCGACGAACTGGGTGTAGATGTTGAAGAACTCGCCGGTCTTCTTAGCGTCACCGATCAGCTGATCGGCCAGACCCGCCAGCTGGGTGGGGGTGTAGCCACCATTGCTGAGGTCGTTGAACTGCAGCGAGAAGCCGCCCTGGGCGCTGAAGCCCGGCACGGCCGCCGGCGGCTGGGCCAGCACGATGGCGCCCGGGATCTGGCGAAACTCCTGGTTGAGGCGCTTGATGATCGCGTTCGCCGACTGACTGGGAGCGGTGCGCTCCTCGATCGGCTTGAGGCCGAAGAAGAAGATGCCCTGGTTGAGGGCGCCACCGTTGAAGCCGGCCCCGCCGATCATCTCGCCGGAGACGATCTCCTCCTCCTTGGCGATGATCTGGCGGGCCTGGTCCGCCACGAGCATGGTGGCCTCAAGCGAGGCCTGGGGCGGCAGCTGGATGATGCCGAGGCCGTAGCCCTGGTCCTCACTGGGCACGAAGCCCGTAGGAATCGCGGCGAAGGCGATGCCGGTGAGCACCACCCCGCCCAGCAGGATCGCCACCAGCAGACGCCGCAGCCGGATGACCAGCTGCAGCAGGCGCGCATAGCCCGCGGCGAGCGCATCGAAGCCGCGGTTGAAGCCCGCGAAGATCGGCACCAGGTTGGAGCCCACCAGGGCACCGAGTGCCCCCAGCAGCAGCGATCCCACCCAGCCGAAGGCCATCCAGCCGTAGCCGGCGCCGAGGCCCAGGCCGATCAGGGTCCACTTCAGGCCGCGGGGGTCGGTCTTGCCGCCACCGAGCAGCAGTGCCGACTGCAACGGTTTGCCGGTGATCGCGTTGAAGGTGCTCACCAGGATCGAGAACACGATCGTGAGCGCGAACTGCCGATAGATCACGCCGGTGGCGCCCGGGAAGAAGGTCACCGGCAGGAACACCGCCAGCAGCACCAGCGCCGTGGCCAGGATCGCGCCGGTGAGCTCCTTCATGGCGTTGGACGCCGCCAGGAACGGGGGGTCGCCCGCCTCGATCCGGGCCGCCACCGCCTCTACCACCACGATGGCGTCATCCACCACCAGACCCGTGGCCAGGATGATGCCCAGCAGGGTGAGTTCGTTGATCGAGAAGCCGAACGCCTTCACGAAGATCAGGGCCCCCAGCAGGGCGATCGGCAGGGCCAGGGCCGGCACGGCGGTCGCCTTCCAGTCCTGCAGGAACAGGAAGATGATCAGCAGCACCAGCACCACCGCGTCGCGCAGGGCCTCGAGGGCGGTGCTGATCGAGCCGTTGATGAAGTCGGTCTGGTCGAACACCTTCTCCAGCACCACCCCCGGCGGCAACGTGCTCTCGAACTGGGTAAGCACCGTATCCACGGCTGTGGCGGTACTGATGGCGTTGCTGCCCGGCAGCTGGATCACCCCGAAGCCCACGCAGGGATAGCCGGTGCGGGCGTTGATCGCCGACTGGGAGAAGTTCTGGAAGGCGTATTCGGCCCGGCCCACATCGCGCAGGCGGATCAGGCTGCCGTCGCTGCCCTTGGCGGTCTGGCTGCCGGCTGGGCCCTTGCTGAGGATCAGATCCTCGAATTCCTCCACCGTCTCCAGGTTGCCGTTCACCAGCAGGGGGTAGGTGCTGCGGTTCTGGGCCGGGGCCGGAGGGCCGCCGATGCTACCGGCGATCACCACCTGGTTCTGGCTCTGCAAGGCCTGGATCACGTCGTCAACCGTGAGGTTGAAGCGGGTGAGCTTGAGGGGATCCACCCAGAGCCGGAAGGCGGGGTTGCTGGCCCCGAACACGTTCACCTGACCGACGCCATCGGCGCGGCTCAGGGGATAGAGCAGGTTCAGCTGAAACAGGCCATTGAGATAGTTGCGGTCGAACTGGCCCCGGGTCGAGGTGAGGTTGTAGACGAGCAGGTAGCTGGAGGCTGTCTGCTCCACCGTGACCCCCTGGGCATTCACCTGCTGGGGCAGCTGGGAGGAGGCCGTCTGCACCCGGTTGAGCACATTGACCTGGTCAATGTCTGGATCGGTGGTGGCCTTGAAGTAGACATTGATCTGGCTCACCCCCTGGCTGGAGCTGGTGGAGGTGATGTAATCCATCCCCGGTGCGCCGTTGATCTGCTCCTCCAGGGGGCCGGTCACCGCGCTCTCGACGGTGAGGGCATCGGCGCCGGGCAGGTTGGCCGTCACCTGAATCGTGGGCGGCGCGATGTTGGGGAGGTTCTCGATCGGCAGCAGCGGCAGGCTGATGATCCCGGCCATCAGGATCAGGATGCTGCAGACGGTGCTGAGCACCGGCCGCCGGATGAAGGTGTCCGAAAGGCTCATGAGCCGCTGCCCCCGGCGCCTGCCCCGGCGGGCGCGACCCGCACCACGGCACCGGAGCGCAGCTGGGCCAGGTTGCCCACGATCACGCGATCCCGGGCGGCGATCCCGCTGCGCACCGCGAAGCGCCCGTTCTGCAGGCTGCCCAGGTTCACCGGCACCTGCAGGGCCACGAGGGCTCCGGCGGGTGGCTCCGGCGTGATCGGCCGGCCCAGCAGGCGACTGGCCTCAGCCGGCTGCACCGCCAGGAACACGAAGGTCTTGCCCGCCTGGAGCAGCACCGCCTGCTGGGGAATGGAGGGCAGGGCCTGGCGCTCGAACACCAGGGTCGCGCTCACCCGCTGGCCGTTGCGCAGGGTGCCGTCCGGGTTGGCGAAGGTGGCCTTCACCAGCAGGGTCTGGCTGCTCTTGTCCACCGAGGGGGCAAGGAAGCTGAGGCTGCCGCGGGCCAGCAGGCCGGGGCGGCCCGGGGCCTCCAGCAGCACCGGCAGGCCGGGCTTCAGGCGCCAGGAGAGTTCGGAGGGCACGTCGAGGCGCACCCACAGGCGCGAGTTGTCGACCACCGTGGTGACGACGGTGCCGGGGCGCACCACATCGCCGAGCTTGACGTTGATGTTGCCCACCTCGCCGGCGATCGGCGCGAGCACGTCCTTGTAGCCGAGGGTGGCCGAGCTGGCGATCACCCGGTCGCGGCTCTCGATCGCCTGGGTCACGTAGGCGTCGCGGTCCTTGGTGGAGACGGCACCCTGCTGGTTGAGGAAGATGTAGCGCTCGGCGTTGAGCCGATCCTTGCGGGCCTCGGCGCTGGAGGCGTTCACCTGGGCCTGCTGCTGCACCTGGTCCAGGCGGAACAGCAGCTGCCCCGCCCGCACCCGCTGCCCCTCGGCCATGGGCATGGCCACGATGCGGCCCTCGATCTGCGGTTCGAGCTTCAGCTCCCGGATCGCCTCCAGGGTGCTCTGGTAGATGGCCTGGTCGGCGAAGTCGTCCACCGCGGGGGAGGCCAGGCTCACCAGCGGTGGCGGCGGGACCGGCGGTTTGGGCAGGCTGCAGGCCGCCAGGGGAATGGCCATGGCGATGGCCGCACCAGCGGAGCGCCGGAGCCTGGGGAACGCCATCTGAGGTAGAGCCCTGGAACTGACGGAGAATAGAGGTTGCGCCAGGAAGCCTCAACGGCCCGGGTGCCCCATGCCCCCCTGGGTTCCCCGGGCGTCCCCGAGTCCTCCGAGCCCCCGATCACACCGTGACCGACCTGTTCAGCCACCGGGGCGAGCAGCTGCGCCAGCGCCTGGCTCCCCTGGCCGATCGCCTGCGCCCCCGCACGCTCGACGAGTTCCAGGGGCAGGAGGCGATCCTGGGGCCCGGCCGGCTGCTGCGCCGCGCCATCACCGCCGATCGGGTGGGCAACCTGATCCTGCACGGGCCGCCGGGGGTCGGCAAGACCACCCTGGCCCGCATCATCGCCGCCACCACCCGCGCCCACTTCAGCAGCCTCAACGCCGTGCTGGCCGGCGTGAAGGACCTGCGGGCCGAGGTGGACGAGGCCAGGCGACGCCTGGAGCAGCACGGCCTGCGCAGCCTGCTGTTCATCGATGAGGTGCACCGCTTCAACAGCGCCCAGCAGGACGCGCTGCTGCCCTGGGTGGAGAACGGCACCGTGACCCTGATCGGCGCCACCACCGAGAACCCCTACTTCGAGGTGAACAAGGCGCTGGTGAGCCGCTCACGCCTGTTCCGGATGCAGCCCCTGGAGGCCCGGCACCTGCACCAGCTGCTGCTGCGGGCCCTCAGCGATCCGGAGCGGGGCTACGGCAACCGCACGGTGGCGATCAGCGAGGAGGCCGCCGCCCACCTGGTGGATGTGGCCGGCGGCGATGCCCGCAGCCTGCTCAATGCCCTGGAGCTGGCCGTCGAGACGACGGAGCCAAACGCTGAGGGCGTGATCGCCATCGATCTGGCCATCGCCGAGGAGTCGATCCAGCAGCGGGCCGTGCTCTACGACAAGCAGGGCGACGCCCACTTCGACACCATCAGCGCCTTCATCAAGTCGCTGCGGGGCAGCGATGCCGATGCGGCCCTGTTCTGGCTGGCACGGATGGTGGAGGCGGGCGAAAACCCACGCTTCATCTTCCGGCGCATGCTCATCTCCGCCGGCGAGGACATCGGCCTGGCCGACCCCCAGGCGATGGTGGTGGTGGAGGCCTGCGCCGCGGCCTTCGAGCGGGTGGGCCTGCCGGAGGGGCTCTATCCCCTGGCCCAGGCGGCCCTCTATCTGGCGAGCACCGAGAAGAGCAACAGCCTGCTGGGCTTCTTCGATGCCCTCAAGACGGTGAAGGCCACCAGCCGCCAGGACGTGCCCTCCCACTTGCGCGATGCCAACCGCGACGGCAAGGCCTTCGGCGATGGGGTGGGCTACCGCTACCCCCATGCCTACGCCGAGCACTGGGTGGCGCAGCAATACCTACCCAGCCAGCTGCAGGGGGAGGTGTTCTGGCAGCCGGGCGCCCTGGGCTGGGAAGGGGAGCGGCGCGCCCGGATGCAGCAGCGGCGCGCGGCCCAGCTGGCCGCCGCGGCCGAGCACGAGGCTGAACTGGGGCCGACCCTAAGCGGCGGCCCCGACGATCCGGCCCTGGATCGCTGGCTGCAGCGGCAGCTCGGGGCCGAGGGCCAGCGACTCGACGGCCTGCGCCAGCGGTTCTGGAAGGGGGCCCGCTGGCGGCGCCACGACCGGGTGCTGATCCTGGAGGCCCGCTCCCTGCTCTGGGCCCTCGATCCCCTGGCGGCCACGCCGGAGGGGGGCGTGGTGATCCAGGCCGCCAGCCCGGCCGATGCCGAGCGGCTGGCGGCCCAGCTGCAGGTGCTCGACAGCCTGCGCCAGCCCCGGGTCGTCGGCGCAGCCGGCGAGGGCGGCACGGGCGCCGGCAGCACCGGTGGCCTGGCCGAGCTGGCCGGCCAGCTGGAGCCCGGCGAGCGGTTCGAGTGGATTGCCGCCCGCCAGCCCCTGCGGGGCCGCCAGGGCGGGCAGCTGGCGGAGGACCTCGCCCGGCTCACGGCCCTGGCCGCCCCGGAAGCCGAGCTGCGGCTGCTGTTCAGCGCACCGCGGCTCGGCCCGGCGGGGGCCCTGCTGCAGAGCGGAGCGGATCTGAGCGCAGCGGATCGCGCCCTGCTGGCCAGCCTGCAGCGCCTGGAAACCGACTGGCTGCGGCCCGACCCTCCACCGCCGCTTCTGGAGCAGGCGCTGACCGCCCTGGGTTGGAGCGTGGACTTGGACCCGTGGCGGGAACCGCTGGATCTGGAGCTGACACCGGAACTCTGGCGGCGCTGGTTCGGCCCGGGCGCCCGCTACCGACAGCAGATGGAAGCAGAGCTGGGACCTGAGCCGGCGCAGGCCACCGCCACCCTGATGGAGCGCCAGCGGGGCCGGCGCCTCCCCCAGGACCTGGAGCATCAGCGGCTGGTGGCCCAGCGGCGCCCATGAAAAAAGCCCCGGCAATGCCGGGGCCCACGCGATCGAACAGCACCGAAGCGCAGGGCTTCGGCCAGAGGATCACCAGAGGCCGCGCACGGGCTCCTGCATGGGGGCAGGTGCCGGGGCGGGGGCAGCGGCGATGGGGTCTGCCACCTGGTTGGCCTGGATGCAGGCGGGCAGGAAGACGTACCAGGAGAGCAGGGAGGTGCACTGGGCATCGCCCACGCACTTGCCCTCGGCGCAGACGTTCTGCTTGCCGTCGTAGGTGTTGCAGGTGTCAGCCAGGCGGAAGTCCGTCGGCAGGGCGGCCATGATGCCGGCCGAGGAGATCTGACCGTCGCGGGCATCGGCGATGATCGCCGAGCGCAGACCCTGCACCCCGTAGGTGGACATGGTCCAGTAGGGGAAGTAGCTGCGGGTCTGGTTCTTGAGGAACTTCACCCCAGCGTCGGAGTAGAGGAAGCGGGACACACCCACCAGATCCACGCTGTAGGTCTTGTTCATGCCATTGCGGATCTCATCGGCAGTCCAGCCGGAGCGAGAGATACCGCTGGAGAGGCCGCGATCGGTGATGTCACCGGTCTTGAGGAAGGTGTCGACCTCGCTCTGATCGGTGGACCACACGGCACCGCCGGTGTTCCAACGGATGGGCAGGTCATTGTCGACGGCCGCAGAGGCCGGCAGGGCAACGGCAGTTAGAGCCGCGCCAGCGAAGAGGCCAGCAGCGATACGCTTCAGCACGGGTGAGTAGGGAACTCGTCAACCGCAACATAGACATCGACCTCCCAATTGCCAACGACTTCACCGGGGGGCGTGCCGATCGTCACAAGAACTGCCCCTGGCGGACAGGCCTGACGCGGAAGCCAGGCCTGCCCTAGGACGGCCCGGCCGCGGCCCGCCGTCCTGGGGCGGCCAGGGGCAGGTCCCACCAGCCCGGCGGGCAGCCCAGACGACCGGCCCGCAGCGGGAAGGGCCCCGGCTCGCCGCGGCCGACGCAGGCCACCCCGCGGGGCACGTTCTCCACGGCCTCCACCCGGGCCACGTAGCGCTCGTCCCCCTCCTCGGGCACGAGCGTGAGCTGCACCCAGTCGCCCTCGCTGCGCAGCACCGGCTCCATGTCCTCCGGCGCCTCGACCCCCAGCACATCGAGATAGCCGCTGAAGCCCCCCCAGAAGTAACGGGTGATCTGGCCGCCCACGAAGCGGCTCAGCACCGCCGAGGCCCGCTCGCGGGCCTCCTGGGCCGATTCCTGCCCCTCCAGATCCGCCAGCAGGCGATCGGTACCGGCACCGGGGCGGCTGGCCAGGGGCGGCGCCAGGGGCAACTGCACCAGACCGGCCAGGCCGATCAGGGCCAGCACCGACATCAGGCTGAGGCGCAGGGCAAGGGCCATGGCGGGCGGCGGTGATCGGGCTGCCAGTCGAGGCGACCTTAGGCCCAGAGTCCCGAACCGACAGCCTCACCCACGGCGGCGCAGAGCCAGCCGTCACGCTCGCGGCAGAGGCACTCGGGGGTGAGACCGTCGCGCAGCTGGACGAGGGCGCCGCGCTCCCGGTCCCAGTGCCAGTGGCGCAGTTCGCTGGCCAGGCTTGAGCCCCGCCACTTGATCGCCGCCTCCTTACGCACCCAGCTCTCCAGCACCGCCCGCCTCCGGCGAGCCTCCGGCAGCTGCAGCAGCTGCGCCAGCTCGGTGGCGGGGAAGAAGCGCCGCGCCAGGGTGAGCCCATCCAGCCGGCGGTCCGCCGCCTCCAGATCCACACCGATCGGCCGCGGCGACCAGGCCAGCAGCAGGCGGTCGCGGCTGTGGCTGAGGCTGAGGTGGCCCCAGCCAGCGGCCAGCCGCGGCGGCTCGCCGGGGGGGCTGTGCAGCGGCAGGTCGCGGGGGGTGCCGCCCAGCAGGGCGGCCAGCCGACGGCGCACCAGGGCGCGGCTGGTGGCGTAGCGGGCCCGCAGGGGGGCGGCGAGGGCACCGCACCAGGCCCGCTCCCGATCGCTCAACGGCAGGGCACCCTCCGGGCCCAGATCCAGCGGGGCCTCCGCGAAGCGAGCCGGCGAGGGTCCTGCCGCTGGCCCCGCAGGGCCGCCGGGCGGGGCCGTCAGCGGCAGCAGCCAGTAGTGGGGAACGGCGGGCAGCGCGGCGATCGGGGCTCCCCCTAGGCTCGCGCCCATTGTCTCCAACGCACCGCGATGGCCCTGCAGATCGGCGATGTCGCCCCCCCGTTCACCCTGCCCGACCAGACCGGCAAGGACGTGAGCCTGGGCGACTTCCGCGGCACCCGGGTGGTGCTCTACTTCTATCCCAAGGACGACACCCCGGGCTGCACCAAGGAGGCCTGCAACTTCCGCGACCAGTGGACTGCCTTCGAGCAGCACGGCATCCAGGTGCTCGGCATCAGCAAGGACGCCGCCGCCAGCCACGCCAAGTTCATCGCCAAATACAGCCTGCCCTTCACGCTGCTCACCGACGCCGAGCCGTGCCCGGTGGCCGAGAGCTACGGCAGCTACGGCCTCAAGAAGTTCATGGGCCGCGAGTACATGGGCATGATGCGCCACACCTTCGTGGTGGATGGCGAGGGCAGGATCGAAAGGGTCTACCTGAAGGTGAAGGCCGAAACCATGGCCGACGACATCCTGCGGGACCTGGGCCTGGCCTGAACCCCTCAGAGGTCCGCCAGGGCGGCCAGGGCCTCCAGGCACAGCTCGGGGGCCCAGCGCGCCGGCAGGTCCTGCCGCTGCAGCAGTGGCAGCAGCGCGCCGCCGTCGCCGCCGGTGAGCCAGAGGCTCCAGGGGGCCTTGGCCGGCTCAGCAGCCACACCAGCGCCGGACCCGGCGGCCGGTTCGCCAGGGGCGCCGGTGAGCGTCACATCGCGCCAGGCCGCCGCGATCGAGGCCGCCGCGGCCTCGAGGCAGCCCCGCGCCATCGCCGCCGGCGTCTCCCGGGGCCAGGGATCCGGGGGCAACGCCAACGCCGCACCCACCGGCAGTTCGGGCAACAGGGCGGTGCCGGCCGCCAGGCTGCGCAGCTGCAGGCCCACCCCAGCCATCAGCCGCCCGCCGGCAAAGGCCCCGGCGCCATCCACCCGGGTGAAGCTCAGGGCCGTGCCCGCATCGGCCACCAGCACACCGCCGCGGTCGCCGTCCGGCTGCTGCCGCCAGGCCCACCAGCCCGCCAGGGCCCGATCGATGCCCAGCCAGGGCGGGGTCGCCGCCAGGGGCACCTGCGCCAGGCCGATCCGCCGCTCAGGCGGCAACCCCGCCGCAGCGGGCACGGACCCCACCGCCGCCCAGGCGGTCAGATCCGCCGGCGGCCCGTTCGCTTCAGCCGCCGGCCGGTGCCAGCAGCGCAGTGCCCCCGTGCCATCGCGCTCGGCCCAGTGCCAGCGGGAGTTGCCCAGCAGCAACACCCGCCCGCCCGGCGCCACTCAGATCCCCTCGCCGCCCAACCCGGGCAGGTGGATGCCGCACTCCTGCTTGAGGCCGCCGAAACGGGTGGCGCGGCCGCTGGAACTGCCGTCATCGGGGCCGCTGGAGTGCCAGTCGCCCACGGTCGAGTAGCCCTGCTCGAACAGGGGGTGCTGGGGCAGGTCATGCTCCTGCATGTAATAGAAGACGTCCTTGCTGGTCCAATCCAGCAGCGGCCGCAACGCCCAGCGGCCGCGCACCCGCTGCAGGGGCTCCATCGCCTTGCGGTGGTCGGTCTGGCGGCCGCGCACGCCGCTGGCCCAGCACTGGACCCGCCGATCCAGCAGGGCACGATCCAGGGGCTCCACCTTGCGGATGCGGTGGTAGAGCTCGAGATCTTCGAGGCGGCCGGTGCTCCATAGCTGGCCGTGCAGGGCCTCCATCCGGGCCGGGCTCATCGGGGCCTGCACCGGCTGGACGTTGAGGCTGAGCAGCCCCATCAGCGTCTCGGCGTACTGATAGGTCTCGGGGGGGAGGTAGCCGGTATCGACCCAGAGGATCGGGATCGGCGCGTCCAATCGGCTGGCCATGTGCAGCAGCACCGCCGACTGGATGCCGAAACTGGTGGTGAGGGCAAAGCCGTCGCCGAAGGTCTCCAGGCCCCAGCGCAGGCGACCCTGGGCATCGGCCGCGCTCAGCTCCAGGCAGGCGCTGTCGAGGTCGAAGCCGGCGGTCGTCGTCGTCATGGAGTCCATCTTCTCCTGCCGGTGGGTCTGGTTAGGGTTCGGCCAGTCCCACCCGGCCTCGGTCCGGCCCGGTTGCCCATGTCCGCTGCTGCACCGGTTGTGATCGTTGGTGGCGGCTTCGGGGGCCTGAGCACGGCCCTGAACCTCTCGGCGCGGCCGGGCCATCCGCCCCTGCTGCTGATCGAGCCCCAGGAGCGCTTTCTGTTCCTGCCCCTGCTCTACGAACTCCTGAGCGGTGAACTGCGCCGCTGGCAGATCGCGCCCCGCTACGAACAGCTGCTGGCCGGCCGGGGTGTGGCCTGGCTGCAGGAGCGGGTGAGCGGCATCGACACCGGCGCCCGCAGCCTGCAGACGAGTGGCGGCCGCACGCTCGCCTACAGCCGGCTGGTGCTGGCCACCGGCGGCCGGCCCGAGACCTACGGGGTGCCCGGGGTACGCGAGCACGCCCTCGGCTTCCGCAGCCTGGTCGATGTGGAGCGCCTGCAGGCCCTGGTGCAGCAGCTGAAGACCCGGCCGCGGCCCCTGCAGCGGCTGGTGGTGGTGGGAGCCGGCGCCAGCGGTGTGGAGCTGATCTGCAAGCTGGCGGACCTGCTGGAGGGATCCACCGTGCTGGAGCTGGTGGAGCAGGGGCCGGATCTGCTGCCACTCTCCAAGTCGTTCAACCGGGATCAGGCGGGGCTGGCCCTGCAGCGCCGCGACATCCGCCTGCGCACCGGCACCCGCGTCGAGGCGGTGCAGGCCGATGGCGTGAGCCTCTCCCGAGCCGCCGGCGACTCCGGCGAGCGCCAGCGGGAGCAGCTCAAGGCCGATGGGGTGATCTGGACCGGTGGTGTGGCCGGGGCCGTGCCGCCGATCACGCCGGCCCCCGGCCTTGATCCCCGCGGCCGCCTGCGCTGCGGCGCGGCACTGCAGGTGGAGGGGCTGCCGGAGCTGTTCGCCCTGGGGGATGCGGCGATCGGGCCGTCCACCGCGGGCGACGAGGGCAGCACCGGACCGGCCTGGCCCGCCACCGCCCAGGTTGCCTACCAGCAGGCCGAGCGGGTGGCGGACAACGTGCTGCGCTCCCTGGCTGGCGAGCCGCTGCTGCCCTTCCAGTGGAACGACCTGGGCGAGATGCTGGGCCTGGGCATCGGCCAGGCGACCCTCACCGGCCTGGGGCTGACCCTGGCCGGTCCGGGAGCCGACCGGCTGCGGCGCCTGGCCTACCTGGCCCGCCTGCCGGGGCTGCCCCATCAGCTGCGGGTCGCGGCCGGCTGGCTGGCGGCCGGGGGCTGAGGCCGTGGCACCCCGGGGCCTGCTGCTCGACGCCATGGGCACCCTGATCGGCCTGCGCCGCTCGGTGGGGGCCGTCTACAGCGAGCTGGCGGCCAGCCACGGGCTGGCCGTGGACGCCGGCGACCTGGATCGGGTGTTCCCGGCCGTCTACCGCCAGGCTCCGCCGCTGGCCTTTCCCGGCCTGGCGGGGGCCGAGCTGCTGACGGCGGAGCGGAACTGGTGGGGCGTGCGGATCGCCGAGGCCTTCGCCGCCTGCGGCCAGGCGGGGCCCCTGCCGCCCCAGCTCGCCGGGGCGCTGTTCGATCGCTTCGCCGAGCCGGACCTCTGGCACGTCTACGCCGACGTGGCCGGCCCCCTGGAGGCGTGGCAACGGCGCGGCCTGAGGCTGGCGGTGGTCAGCAACTTCGACCAGCGGCTGTCCGGCCTGCTGGAGGGTCTGGGCCTCGCGGACGCCTTTGCGGCGGTGGTGGTGTCGAGCGCGGCGGGGGCCGCCAAGCCGGATCCGCGGCCGTTCCGGCTGGCGCTGGAGGCCCTGGGTCTGGCGCCGGAGGCGGTGTGGCACGTGGGCGACAGCCCCGAGGATGAGGCCGGGGCCAGGGCTGCCGGGGTGCGGCCGGTGCTGATCCGCCGGCCCCGAGGCGCGGACCCGACGCCCCCCGGGGCCGGCGCACGATGAAACAGACCGCCCTGCTGGGCCGCACCGCCGGCCTGCGCCCCTCGGCCCTGCGGCGGCTGGAGCGGCTGGCGCACCGGCGCCACCCCGAGGCCGATGGAGCCGATCTGCTGACCCTGCAGCGCCTGGCGGCCGAGAGCCGCGAACTGGAGCTGCCCCTGAGCCTGGTGCTCGACGGCCGCGGCCTCTGCCGGCTGCTGTGGGTGGGGCCGCTCGAACAGTCCGGGCGGCTGCTGGAGCGGCTGCCGGGCGGCCCGCGCCGGGCCGGCGGCGGCCTGCGGCTGATCACCTGCGTGGGCCGGGCCAGGCAGCTGGAGCCCCAGGGGGGTGAGGCGGTGGTGGGGCTGGATCTGCAGCCGCGGCTGTGGCTGCGCTACGGCGACAGCCCCGGCGCCGGCGGCCGCTGGCTGGCGGGGGCCTATGGCCCCGGCTCCGATCCACAGCAACCCTGGGCCTGCCTGGAGCAGGGCGAGCTTGAGGCCCTGTGCGACTACAGCCCATCCGAGCCGGAGGCCCCGGCCGCTGGCACCAGCCGGGCCACCCCCGGAGTGGAGCGGGTGCTGCTGCTGGTGCTCAACCCGGCGGATCCGCAGGAGTCCCAGCGCCAGGTGGCCGAACTGGAGGGGCTGGTGCGCAGCGCCGGCGCCGCCCCGGTGGGGCTGGTGATGCAGCGCCACGGCCAGGGCTCCCCGCAGACGGTCTGGGGCGAGGGCAAGCTGCGCGAGGCCGCCCTGGAGGCCCGGCGCCTCGGCGCCACCCTGGTGGTGACCGACCGGGAGCTCACCCCCGCCCAGGCCCGCAACCTGGAGCGGCTGCTGGATCTGCCGGTGAGCGACCGCAGCGAGCTGATCCTCGACATCTTTGCCCAGCGGGCCGCCAGCGGCGCCGGCCGGCTGCAGGTGGAGCTGGCCCAGCTGCGCTACCGGCTACCGCGCCTCACCGGCCGGGGCCTGAGCCTCTCGCGCCAGGGGGGCGGCATCGGCACCCGCGGCCCCGGCGAGACCCAGCTCGAGAAGGACCGGCGCGCCATTGCCCGCCGCATCGACAAACTGCAGCGCGACGTGCAGAAGCTCAGCGCCCACCGAGCACGGATCCGCGGCAGCCGCGGCGGCCAGCGGCGCCTGGCCCTGGTGGGCTACACCAACGCCGGCAAGAGCTCGTTGCTCAATGCCCTCAGCAGGCCGGCGGAGGGGCAGGCGGTGCTGGCGGAAAACAAGCTGTTCGCCACCCTCGATCCCACCACCCGCCGCATCAGCCGCCCCGATCCGGCCGGCGGTCCGCCCCAGACCCTGCTGCTCACGGACACCGTGGGCTTCATCCGCGACCTGCCGCCGCCGCTGCTGGAGGCCTTCCGCTCCACCCTGGAGGAAACCCTCGAGGCCGACCAGCTGCTGCTGGTGGTGGACCTGTCCGATCCGGGCTGGGCGGAGCAGGTGACCACGGTGCACGCCATCCTCGATTCGCTGGAGAGCACGGCCCCGCGCCGGCTGGTGGGCAACCAGATCGACCGCTGCCCCGCCGCGGCCCTGGAGCAGGCCCGCCAGCTGGATCCCGAGGTGCTGTTCGTGTCGGCCACCGCCGGGCTGGGGCTGCAGCACCTGTGCGACTGGCTGTTCCTCGCGACGCCAGGGGAAGCCCAGGCCGTGTAGCCATCGCCACATGGACAGCCCCAGTGCACGGTCACCGGCGCTGCTGGCATGGCAGCATCAACCTCGTTGGTTACTCGTACGCACGACCCGGCCATGGCTCTGCTTCTCGGCGATACCGTCCCCGATTTCACCCAGGACTCGCAGCTGGGTCCGATCAACTTCTACGACTGGGCCGGTGACAGCTGGGTGGTGCTGTTCTCCCACCCCGCCGACTACACCCCGGTCTGCACGACCGAGCTGGGCGAAGTGTCGCGCCTGCGCCCCGAGTGGGAGAAGCGCAACGTCAAGACCATCGCCCTGAGCGTGGACACCGCCGAGAGCCACAAGGGCTGGATCAACGACATCAACGAGACCCAGTGCACCATCGTCGACTATCCGATCCTCGCGGATGCCGACAAGAAGGTCAGTGACCTCTACACCCTGATCCACCCCAACGCCCTCAACAACCTGACGGTGCGTTCGGTGTTCATCATCGACCCGAACAAGAAACTGCGCCTGCAGATCACCTACCCCGCCAGCACCGGCCGCAACTTCGATGAGATCCTGCGGGTGATCGATTCCCTGCAGCTCACCGACCACCACTCCGTGGCCACCCCGGTGAACTGGAAGGACGGTGAGGACTGCGTGGTGGTGCCCTCGATCTCCACCGAGGACGCCCGCGCCAAGTTCCCCAAGGGCGTGACCGAGATCAAGCCCTACCTGCGCACCACCCCCCAGCCCAACAAGTGAGCCCCGCCTGCAGAGGCGACTCCGGATCCGGGCCTGCGGCCTGATCCCCAGCCCCCAGCCTCCGGCCTGGGGGCTTTTTGCTGGCCAGCTCCTATAACCGGCCGCAACAGGGCATGGCGCCATGCGGGTTCTGGGTCTGATGAGCGGCACCAGCGCCGATGGCGTGGATGCGGTGCTGGCCCAGTTCGAGGGCCCGCCGCAGCGGCCCCGCTGGCGCCTGCTCGCCAGCGCCGCAACCCCCTACCCCGATGATCTGCGCCGCCGGCTGATCGCCGTCGGCCAGGGCGAGCGGATCCCCGCCGCCGAACTGCTGGAGCTGGCGGAGGCCGTCACCGAGGCCCAGGCCGAGGCGGCGCGGCGCTGTGATCCGGATGGGCGGGCCCAGCTGGTGGGCTGCCACGGCCAGACCCTCTGGCACCGGCCTCCCGCGGAGGGGCGGCGCGGCGCCAGCTGGCAGCTGCTGCAGGGTCCGCTGCTGGCCCAGTTGCTGGGCCAGCCGGTGGTGTTCGACTTCCGCTCCGCCGATCTGGCCCTGGGGGGCCAGGGGGCGCCGCTGGTGCCGGCGGCCGACGCCGCCCTGCTGCCGCCGATCGGTGGCTGGCGCGCCCTGCTCAACCTGGGGGGCATCGCCAACCTCACCCTGCTGCCCCCCGCCAGCGGTCCCGATCGGGGAGCGCCGGTGCTGGGTTGGGACTGCGGCCCCGCCAACACCCTGCTGGACCTGGCGGTGCAGCGCTTCAGCGGCGGCCGCCAGAGCTTCGATGCCGATGGGGCCTGGGCCAGGAGCGGCCGCAGCGACGAGACCCTGATCCAGCGCTGGCTGCAGGAGCCCTACCTGCAGCAGCGGCCGCCCAAGTCCACCGGCCGCGAGCTGTTCGGCGGCGCCGATCTGGAGCGGCGCCTGAGCGAGCTGGAGACCAGCGCCGGAGCCCGAGGCCCAGGCGCAAACCAGCTTGATCCTGCCGATGGCCTGGCCAGCCTCACCGCCTTCAGCGCCGCCGTCGTGGCCCAGGACCTGGCCCAGGCGCCGGTAGTGCCGCTGGAGCTGCTCGTGGCCGGGGGCGGTGCCCGCAACGGACTGCTCCTGGAGCAGTTGCAGCGGCGCTGCCGCGGCCTGTGGGTGCGGCCGTTGACGGAGCTGGGAATCGACGCCAGCGAGCGCGAGGCCCTGGCCTTCGCCCTGCTGGCCTGGTGGCACCGGCTCGGCCATCCCGGCTCCCTGGCCTCGGTCACCGGAGCCCAGCGGCCGGCCGTGCTGGGGGTCTGCGCCCTCCCGGGCTGACGCTGGCGGCGCGAGCCCGGCCACGCCACGGGGCGCGGGTGCCGTGCTCAGGCCCGCGGCCGCTGCAGCCGCAGGCGCCTGGGCGCCCCCCGCAGGCGGCGGGGCTCCTGCTGCCCCTGCTGCTCCAGGGCCGCCCGGAAGCGGCCGAGGCCGGCGGCCGGCAGCTCGGAGGCCCCCAGCCGCTGCTGGCTCTCACGTTGCTGCTGCTCGTAGCGGTCCAGCCCCTGCTGGATCAGCACGCGCGCCATGTTGCTCACGGTGCGCGCCTCCGCCTCGGCCATGGCCGCGAGGCGGTCGCAGAGCTCCTCGGGCAGCACCACCTGGATCCGGGGCGACTTGGGCCGGCCGCTCGAGGAGGTCTGGCGGGTGGCCATGGGATGGCAGCGGGCGGACCGGATACTCCGGAGTGTACCGAGCGTGTTGCGGATAGTATCCAGCAGTAAGGTGACGGCAGTTCCGCCCTCCCCCCGATGGCGACATCCCCGTCCGCCGGGGCCCCGACCCCCGGCAAGCGCCCGGCCAAGCGGCGCGTCGAGAAGAAGCGCCCCCAGCAGAGGGCCGAGACAAGCGACGTGCTGGTTTCGGCCGTGATCAGCACCTACCTGCTGACGCATCTGCACCACGTGCTGCAGCGGGCTGAATTCGGGGCCCAGCAGGAGGGACGCACCACCCAGGCCGCCAACTACGCCCAGCTGCGCCAGCTGCTCTGCCTGGACGCCCGCAGCATGGAGCCCCCTGGGTCCGGCGGCGAGCTCGGCGACCACCAGGCCGCCTGAGCGCCGCATCAACAAGCGCCACGAAGCGGCCCCAGCGCCAGGCGGGCTGCATAGGGTGACGCCAGAGCCCATGCCCCGCTATGACCGCAGGCCATCCCGACGCCGGTGCCCCCTCGGACCAGGCCGCCGAGCTCGCAGCCCAGCTCTACGACCGCATCCGCAGCGACCAGGCCCTCACCCAGGATCTGTTCCGCCAGGCCCTGCAGGACCCCTCAGGCACCCTGGCCCGGATCGCCGCCCTCGGTGAGAGCTGGGGGCTGCCGGTGGGCGTCGAGGCCATCCGCGCCCACATCGCCTCCCTCGACGACGCCGAGAGCAAGCAGTGGCTGGTGAAGGCCCGCGGCGGTCTCTAGGGCAGAGGCAGGCGCCGGAACGGCGGAGTGGGCCGGCCGGGGGCGGCGGTCCTCCCCCATCCAGCTGAAGAAGAGCCAGTAGCTCACGATCGCCAGACCAGCCGCCGACACCAGGGCGACCACCTGCTCCAGCCGCTTCACCAGTTCAACGCGCCTGAGGCGCTCCGGGGATGTCACGCGGCGGCGGACCGGCGGCGAACCGGGCGGAACGGAACCGCCAGTCTGCCGGCCAGGGGGGATGATGACCCTCTGCAACGGTTTCCGGCTGCCATGGCCCGGCGGCGGCCCTGACCATCCGGCCGCCGGATAGGCCGGCCGTCGACCGAGCGGCCGTTCAACCCATACGCCCTCCGATACCCCCCCCGTGCTCCGCCTCGAACGCGTCTCGAAGATCTATCCCACCGGCGAGGTTCTGCGGGATGTCACCTGGGAGGTGAAGGCGGGCGATCGCATCGGCCTGGTGGGCGTCAATGGCGCCGGCAAGTCCACCCAGATGCGGATCATCGCCGGCCTGGAGGAGCCCAGCAGCGGCCAGGTGGTGAAGCAGGGCGATCCCCGCATCGTCTACCTCCAGCAGGAGTTCGATGTGGACGTGCGCCACACGGTGCGCCAGGAGCTGTTCCAGGCCTTCGGGGAGGCCGCCACGGTGCTCAACCGCCAGCGCGAGGTGGAGGAGGCGATGGCCGGCGAGAGGGCCGCCAGCGACCCTGACCACCTCGATGAACTGATCCACGAACTGGGGCGGCTGCACAGCCGCTTCGAGGCGCTGCACGGCTACGAGCTCGACGCCCGCATCGACAAGCTGCTGCCCACGATCGGCTTCACCCCCGAGGGCGCCGAGCTGCTGGTGGGCGACTACTCCGGCGGCTGGCAGATGCGCATCGCCCTGGGCAAGATCCTGCTGCAGGAACCCGATCTGCTGCTGCTCGACGAACCCACCAACCACCTGGACGTGGAGACGATCCAGTGGCTGGAGGACTACCTCTGCAGCCAGAGCGTGCCCCTGGTGGTGATCAGCCACGACCGGGCCTTCCTCGATCGGGTGTGCAACCAGATCGTGGAAACCGAGCGGGGCGTATCGCGCTGCTACCTCGGCAACTACAGCCAGCACCTAGAGCAGAAGGCCCTCGAGCGCGAGGCCAGCCAGTCGGCCTTCGAGCGCCAGCAGAAGGAGCTGGCCACCCAGCAGGCCTACATCGACCGCTTCCGCGCCAGCGCCACCCGCTCCACCCAGGCCAAAAGCCGCGAGAAGCTGCTCGACAAGGTGGAGCGGATCGAGGCTCCGATCGAGGGCGTGGGCGGCCCGCGCTTCCAGTTCCCGCCGGCACCCCGCAGCGGCCGCCAGATCGCGGTGATGGAGGAGCTCACCCACAGCTACGGCGACAAGATCCTGTTCCTCGAGGCCAACCTGGAGGTGGAGCGGGGCGATCGCATCGCCTTCGTGGGCCCCAACGGCGCCGGCAAGTCGACGCTGCTGCGGCTGGTGATGGGCACCGAAACGCCCGATGCGGGCCGCGCCGCCCTGGGGGAGCACAACGTGATCGCCGGCTACTTCGAGCAGAACCAGGCCGAGGCCCTGGATCTCTCCAAGACCGTGATCGACACCCTGTTCGAGGCAGTGCCCGACTGGACCCAGACCCAGGTGCGCTCGCTGCTGGGCAGCTTCTGCTTCAGCAACGACGCCGTGTTCAAGGAGGTGGGCAAGCTCTCGGGCGGCGAGAAGGCCCGCCTGGCCCTGGCCCTGATGCTGCTGAGCCCCTGCAACCTGCTGGTGCTGGATGAGCCCACCAACCACCTCGACATCCCCGCCAAGCAGATGCTCGAGGACGCCCTGATGGAGTACGACGGGGCGGCCCTGGTGGTGAGCCACGACCGCTACTTCATCGCGCGGGTGGCCAACAGGATCGTGGAACTGCGCGACGGCGAGCTGGTGCTCTACCGGGGCGACTACGCCTACTACCAGGAGAAGAAGGCGGAGGAGGCCGCGGAGGCCGAGGCCCGGCGGCTGGCCACCGAAGCCGACGCCAAGCGCAAGTCCAACCGCGAGAAGCAGAAGGCCAAGGAGTCCGCCCGCAAGGCCGCCGCGGCCTGATCACGCCACGCAGCGCAGGCCCCAACCCCAGACAGAACCGGCCCCAGGCCAGGGCCGCACAAACAACTTCACAGAGCCCTAGGCAGGAAGACCCATTTCCCTGGACCCTCCAGCTTTGTCTGCATAGGCTGACATCACCAGCTTGCAGACCGGGCCATGGGCACCATCTTTGGCTACTTCGCCGAGCCGCTCGCATCCAGCCCGGAGCCCGGTCGCAGCGACCACGGCAGCCTGCATCCCAGCAACGACGCGGTGAGCACCTACTTCGAGTGCATCACCTCCTGCTCGATCGACGACGGCGAGTGCGTCACCCGCTGCGTGGAGGTCCTGCGGGAGGAGGGCTGAGCCGGGGGCGGCCACACCGCAGCGGTGGGCGAAACCTGACAGAAACCACTTAGCCCGGTGGCGACCGATACGCGGTGACTGGAAACACTTCGTAGCGTTAGGGCGGTTTCAGAGCTCCGTCGCGATGCCCGCCATGACAGAACCGCTCGCCCTCAGCCTCGGCCAGCAATTCGAGCTGGAGCGGATGAACCGCGTCATCGAGTCCACCGCCGACCTCGAGACCCTGCAGGACCTGGCCAAGCAGTTGCTGCAGGCCTGGCAAAGCCAGCGGGCCGCCACCCAGTGGGTGATGCGGCAGCAGCTCAACGGACCGCCCGGCTTCGGGGTCGATCCGGCGGCCCTGCTCTCGAGCCTGCCGGAGCAGGCCGAGGGCCCCGGCTCAGCCGGGCATCAGGGTTGACAGTTCCACCGGCACCACCTGCAGCTGCAGCGGCACTCCCGCCCGTAGTACCCGCAGCTGCAGCGGCCGCCCCACTCCGGAGCGCTCCACGATCTGGGTGAGCTGGGCCGGGCCGCTGACGGCCTCCGCCCCCACCGCGGCGATCACATCGCCGGCCTGCAGGCCAGCCCGGGCCGCCGGGCCGCCGGGCATCACCGAGCGCACCACGGCGCCGCCGCCGCTGGCCACTCCCCCAGGTCCCCGGGTGGGCTCCAGTCCGACGCCGATCATGGCGTGGCTCACCTTGCCTGTACTGATCAGCTGCTGGGCGATGCCACGGGCCCGGTTGATCGGGATCGCAAAGCCCAGGCCCGCTCCCGGCCCCGAGCGCACCAGGGTGTTGATGCCCACCACCTCGCCGTTGGCGTTGAGCAGCGGGCCGCCGGAGTTACCGGGATTGATGGCGGCATCGGTCTGGATCAGCTCCAGGCGCTTGTCGGTGATGCCGAGCTTGCTGGCGTTGCGGTTGATGCTGCTGACGATCCCCAGGGTGACGGTGTTATCGAGGCCGAAGGGATTGCCGACGGCAATGGCCCAGTCACCCACCTGCACGGATTCGGAATTGCCCAGGGGCGCCACCGGCCAGGGGCCGCCGCCCTCCAGCCGCACCACCGCCAGATCGGTGAGGCGATCGAGGCCCACCACCTTGCCTTCGGTGCGGCGGCCGTCGGGCAGGCCCACGCTGACCCGGTCGCTCTTCTCCACCACGTGGGCGTTGGTGAGAATCAGGCCATCGGCCTGGAAGATCACGCCGCTGCCCTGGCCCCGCTCGGTGCGCTGCGACGGCGGTGCCGCCAGGCCGGGACCCAGGCCGAAGAACTGGCGCAGGAAGGGGTCCAGCAGCAGCCCCTGGGGCCCGCCTCGGCCGCCGGGCACCACCACGGTGCGCTCGGTGTCGATGGTCACGACGGCCGGGCCCGTGCGGCGCACAGCCTCGGCCACGAACGACTGACGCGACAGGGCGGCGGCACCAGCGGCGGCCTGGGCGCGGGCCGGACGGACCAGGGCTGGGCTGGCTGCGGCCCCCACGGCAAGGGAGGAGGCGAGCAGCAGGGGCAGGGCCCGGCGAAGGGAAGCGACCATCGCGCCAACGGAAACGCTCAGCCAGGACCGTAGGAGCCCTGACCGGCCAGGGGAAGCCCCGCGAAGGGGCCGGATCACCGCCATCACCCCGGCCGGATCGGCGCAATGATGGTGGAATCACAGTTCCTGCTTCACCACCCCCGCAGCCTCCGCATCGCCGCCCCCAGCTGCCCTCGCCTCCCCTGCCATGCCCGTGATCGTCTCCCAACTGCTGCCCCTCCTGTATGGGGTCTGCTTTCTGGCGCTGCTCTGGCAGGCGTTCAAGGTGATGGGCCGCGGCTACAGCGCCGTGCCCCGCCCGGGGGATCGCCCCAGCCCGCCGACGGGCGATCGCACCGGCCGTCTCACCATCCACCCTGAGCTGCTGGATGCGGATGGGGAGCTGACCCGCGATGACCTGCTGACCGTTCGCTTCGGCGACGACAGCGAGCAGAAGAGCCGGCCGAACGAACCCGGCTGAGCAGGCAAGCCCCGCAGCTCTGACCACCCCTGGCGGAATCGCCCAACGGCCGGGCCCACCACCTTCAGGCGGACACGGCCGGGCCCCATCGGGCCCCGGGCTGTTACTTCGGGCCCGCGGGCTGTTACAAACGATGCGTGCTTGAGAACTCGGCGGAGACAGACCGGTGGACCAAAGAACCCGAATCGTGGCTGCGGTGCTCAAGGGCCTCAAGCTGCCGCCCCGCTTCCGCCTCAAGCTGGTGAAGGAGGATCCGATCCGCCTGGAGCTGAGCATCACCCCGGCCTACGGCAAGGATCCGATCCTGGTGGGCCTGGTGGAATCCCAGGATCTGGTGGCCCGCCGCGACCGCGAGGGCCGCATCCCCCGCGACCTGCAGGGCACCTGGGACTGGACCGTGCGCCACGGCAAGGTGAGCACCGGCGGCTGGAACCCCTACCTCAAGGAAGCCCTGCAGACGATGTTCGAAACCGGGCTGCCGGCCATCGTCTACGAGGAGACCACCGGTGAGGCCTACCACCCGGTGGACGGCGCCCGCCACGTGCGCTGAGGCCCTCGGCCGCCGGGGCCCTGCGTTCCCCACTGCCGCCGCTTCCATCCGTGGCGAGTCCATCCCTGGCGAGTCCATCCCTGCCGATCGAGCCGCTGCTCCCCGAGCTGGTGGAGCGGCTGCCCGCCGGCGGCACTTTGCTGCTGCAGGCCCCTCCCGGCGCCGGCAAGACCAGCCGCGTGCCCCTGGCCCTGCGGGAGGCCCTGGCCTGCGCGGGCGGTCCGGACCATGGGCGCATCCTGATGCTGGAGCCGCGGCGCCTGGCCGCCAAGGCGGCCGCCGAGCGGCTGGCCCAGGGCCTGGGGGAGCGGGTCGGGGAGCGGGTGGGCTACCGGGTGCGGCTGGAGGCGCGCACCTCGGCGGCCACCCGCATCGAGGTGCTCACCGACGGCCTGTTCCTGCGTCGCCTCCAGGCCGATCCCGCCCTGGAGGGCGTGGCCTGCGTGATCTTCGACGAGTTCCACGAGCGGCGCAGCGAGGCCGACCTGGCCCTGGCCCTGCTGCGGGAAGCCCGCGGCGTGCTGGCCCCGGAGCTGCGGCTGCTGGTGATGTCGGCGACGCTGAACCTGCAGCCCCTGGCCGAACAGCTGCCCGAAGCGGAGCTGCTCACCAGCGAGGGCCGGGCCTTCCCGGTGGAGATCAGCCACCAGCTGCCCAGGGAGCGCGAATCCCTGGGCCAGCAGGTGGTGCGGGGGCTGGAGCAGCACTGGCTGGATCGCCGCGGCCCCGGAGAAACGGTGCTGGTGTTCCTGCCGGGGCAGCGGGAGATCCGCCACTGCCTCGACGCCATCGGTTCCACCGGCTGGGGCTCGGACCTGGAGCTCAGCCCGCTGCACGGCGACCTGTCGCTGGCGGCCCAGGGCCAGGCCATCGCCGCGGCCCGCAGCCCGGCCGGCAAGCTGGTGCTGGCCACGGCCATTGCCGAGAGCTCCCTCACCCTCGCCGGGGTGACCCTGGTGATCGACAGCGGCCTCAGCCGTCGCAGCCGCTTCGATCCCAACACCGGCATGGAGAGCCTGGTGACGGTGCCCGCCAGCCTGGCCAGCGCCGAACAGCGGGCCGGCCGGGCCGGACGCCTGGGGCCAGGGCGCTGCCTGCGGCTCTGGTCGCCGGCGGAACAGCAGCGCCGGCCGGCCTTCGATCCCCCCGAGATCCAGGAGGCGGATCCGGCCCCCCTGGTGCTGCAGCTCGCCCAGTGGGGCGCCGGCCTGGGGGAGGCGCTGCCCTGGCTGGAGCCACCGCCGCGCGCCCACCTGCGGGAGGGCCAGGAGCTGCTGCGGCAGCTGCAGGCGGTGGACGGGAGCGGCACCCTCACCGCCCACGGCCGGGCCATGGCGGGCCTCGGCCTGCATCCGCGCCTGGCCCACCTGCTGCTGGGGGCCCGGGACCTGGGCGAAACCCGCCTGGGCTGCGCCATCGCCACCCTGCTCAGCGAGCGGGATCCCCTCAGCCGCGAGCAGGACGGCTGCGACCTGAGGCGCCGGCTGGACTGGCTGGAGCGGGGCGGGCGCGATCCGCGCCGCCAGCAGCTGCAGCGCCTGCAGGAGCAGCTGGAGCGGCAGCTGGCGGGCCTGCCGCAGCCGGTGGCAGCTCTGGACACCTCCACCGCGGCCCCAGGCTCCGCGCCAGCGTCGAAGCCCACCAGGCCTTCCGCCGCCCCCCGTCCCCACACCGACCCGACGGCGGCCGCCCGGCTGGTGGCGCTGGCCTACCCGGAGCGGGTGGCCCTGCTGCGACCCGAAGGCCAGGGCCGCTACCTGCTGCGCAGCGGCCGGGGCGCCCAGCTGCACCCCAGTGATCCCCTTCTCGGCAGCGAGGTGCTGGCGATCGCCCGGGCCGATGGGGCCGGCGCCGACTGCCGCATCGCCCTGGCCCTGCCCATCGATCGCGGCAGCCTCGAAGCCCTGGCGGCGGAAGCCGGCGAGGAGCGGCAGCTGGTGGACTGGGATCCGCGCCAGCAGCGGGTGCGCTGCGAGCGGGAGCTGCGGCTGGGGGCCCTGGTGCTGGAGCGGCGCCCCTGGCCCGAGGCCCCGGCCGAGGCCGTGCAGGCCGCGCTGCTGGAGGGGCTGGCCAGCGGCGGGCTGGCGCTGCTGCCCTGGTGCAGCGCCAGCCACCAGCTGCAACGGCGCCTGCAGCTAGCCCACACCCATCTGGGCGCCCCCTGGCCCGATCGCAGCGAGGCAGCGCTGCTGAGCCATCCGGAGGGCTGGCTGGGAGACCAGCTCCCTGGCCTGCGCAGCGCCGCCGACCTGCAGCGTCTGAACCTGGTGGAGGCCCTCTGGAGCGGCCTGGACTGGGACCAGCGCCGCCAGCTCGACGCCCTGCTGCCGGAGGCCATTCCCATCCCCTCCGGCCGCCAGGCCCGCCTGGACTACGGCGACGGCGAGCCGGTGCTGGCGGTGAAGCTGCAGGAGCTGTTCGGACTGGCCGAAGGCCCCAGCGTGCTGCAGGGGCGCCTACCGGTGACGGTGCACCTGCTCTCCCCCGCCGGCCGGCCGGCCGCCATCACCCGGGACCTGGCGGGGTTCTGGCAGGGGGCCTACCGCCAGGTGCGCGCGGAGCTGCGCGGCCGCTACCCGCGCCATCCCTGGCCCGAGGATCCGACCACGTTCCAGGCCACGGCCCTCACCAACCGCCGCCTCCGCTGAGCAGGTGGCCGTAGCCGAAGTGGACCAGGCCCTCGGCGATGCCCGCACAGCCCTCCGCCCGCGCCCGGTACACCGAGGGCAGGCGCGGCAACGCCGCCACCAGATCGGGCTCGGCATTGCCCACCATCACCCCGGCCAGGCCGGTCTCGAACATGGCCAGGTCGTTGAGGCTGTCGCCGGCGGTCACCACCTGGCGGCCATCGAGCTCCAGCCACTCCAGCAGCGCCAGCAGGGTGGAGCCCTTGTTCACCCCCGGCGGCAGCACGTCGAAGTAGCGGTCCCCCGAGAGCACACAGTCGGCACCGGCGGCCTCCAGCCGGGGGATCAGGGCCCGATCGAACACCTCCACATCCACGAGATAGGCCAGGCGGCGGTTGGTGGCCCTGGGCTGGAGCGTCAACCCGGGCTGACCCTGCAGCAGGGGTTCCAGCCGTTCCTGCAGGCCCTGCCAGCGGGACTCGATCGGTTCCAGGGCCAGGGGGAGTGGCTGCAGGCTGCGGCCGCAGGCCACGGTGCAGCCCACATCGCCGATCACCAGATGCGGGGGGTGCAGGCCCGTGGGCTCGTCCTGCTCCAGCACCTCGGCGATCGACTCCAGCGACCGGCCGGTGCTGAACACATGCAGAACCTGCTGCCGGCACGAGGCCAGCCAGGCGTAGAAGCGACGCCGCTCCTCCCGCTCCCCCTCCAGCAGGGTGCCATCCAGGTCGGTCACCAACACCAGCTCGGGGCTCTCGGGCAGGGGGGCGGCGAGCTGGTCCTGGAGGCGCTGGCGGGGACTGGCGATGGGGTGGGCGGCGGCGGTGGTTCCTGCGTAGGCCAGATCCCCTGGGCCCGTCAAGCCAGGTCAGCCCGCCTCGGGAGCGGCCGGGCGTCAGCAAGACTGGACCGATCCGAGAGTGCCGGCCCTGGCCCTGCCCTACCCCAAGAACCGCCGCGACGGTGCCCGCCTGCTCAGCAGTGCCCTGGTGATCACCAGCATCGGCCTGATCGCCCACAACCCCTTCGGCTGGAGCGTCGCTGGGCTGGGGGGCCTGGTGAGCCTCTACTGCTGGAGCTGCTACCGCCGCCTTGAGCGCTGAGTCCGGGCTGCCTCGCTACAGCGTCGCCGAGCTGAACCAGGCGATCGGCACGCTGCTGGAGCGGGGCTTTGCACCCCGCTTCCTGCTGGATGCCACGGTGTCGCGGCCCCAGCTGAAGAAGGGCCACCTCTGGCTCACCCTGGTGGACGACCAGGCCTCGATCTCGGCGGTGGTCTGGGCGTCGCAGCTGGCCAAGCTCGCCCACCAGCCCGCCGAAGGCGATGGGGTGGTGGTGGTGGGGCGACTCAACTTCTGGGCCGCCCGGGCCAGCCTCTGCGTGCAGGTGCTGGATCTGCGCCCCAGCCTGAGCGCAGTGCTGCGCCGCTTCGAGCAGGTGCGCCAGGCCCTGGAGCCGGAGGGGCTGTTCGCGCCGGAGCGCAAGCAGCCCCTGCCCCAGCTGCCGGCCGCCATCGCCCTGCTCACCAGCGTGCCCAGCTCCGCCCTGGCCGACATGCTGCGCACGGCCGCCGAGCGCTGGCCCGCCACCCGCATCCATGTGGTGCCGATCCCCGTGCAGGGGGCGGTGGGGGAGCAGATCTGCCAGGCCCTCACCAGCGTGATCCTGCAGGCCGAAGGGCTGGGCCTGGACGCGGTGGTGCTGGCCCGCGGCGGCGGCAGCCGTGAGGATCTGGCCGTGTTCGACGGCGAGGAGCTGGCCCGGCTGATTGCCGTCTGCCCGCTGCCCGTCGTCACCGGCCTGGGCCATGAGGACGACACCACCATCGCCGATCTGGTGGCCGACTACCGGGCGGCGACGCCCACGGCGGCGATCGTGGCGCTGCTCCCGGAGCGGAGCGCCATCAGCCAGGCCCTGGGGCAGCTCCGCACCCACCTGGGCCAGCTGGTGGCCCTGCGCCTGCAGGCGGAGCGTCAGCGCCAGCGGGGCCGCCAGGAGCTGCTGGATCGCTGCCATCCCAGCCGCTTGCTGCAGGAGCGGCGCCGGGAGCTGGGCCACCGCCTCGAGCTGCTGGGGGCCCTCTCACCCCAGCGGCTGCTGGAGCGGGGCTTCGCGCTGGTGCGCGGGGGGTCGGGCCAGCTGCTGCGCTCGGTGGGGCAGGTGCACGCGGGCGACAGCCTGCAGGTCGAGCTGGCGGATGGCAGCATCGAGGCCCAGGTCACCGCGGTGCGGCCCAGCTCCCGGGAGTCCTGAGCCGCCGCTGCGGCCAGCCCGATCCCCCACCCCCCCATCCCAAACCTGTGGCCGATCCCCGCCTCGAAGACACCGCCGCCGGGGAGCCCGACGCTCCCAGCACTGCCGGGAGCGGCCGCAAGCCCGCCAGCGCCAAGCCGCGCCGGACGCGCGCAGCCGCCAAGGCCGAGGCCGAGGCCAGTCCAGCGGGTGCCGGGCCCCGGGGAAGGGCCGCGGCGGAGACCGCACCCTCCCCCCGGGAGGGGGACGCCCCCTCGGAGGACTGGTTGGCGGACATCGCCAGGCTCAGCTACCAGGAGGCCCGCACGGCCCTGGAACTGGCCCTGGCCCAACTGCAGTCCAGCGCCCTGGAAGTGGAGGAGATGGCGGGGCTGTACCGGCGCGCCCAGGCCTACGCCGAGCGCTGCGAGGCCGTGCTGCAGCAGGTGGAGCAGGACGTGATCCAATGGGACCCCCAGACCCTCGCCCCCCCTGCGCCATGACTGCCCCGTCAGGCCCCCCGAACCGCTCCGCCGGAACGGCACCCGATCCCCGCCTGGCCTGGGTCTACCTGGCGCTGGCGATGGCCGGAGCTGTGCTGCCCTGGCTGGCCAACCTGGAGTTCATCCGCCTGTCCGGCAACGCCTTTGATCTGGCCCTGTTCGTGGCCCAGGCCAACGCCAACCCGGCCGCCCAGTCGCTGTCGCGCGATCTGCTGGTGGGGGCCTCAGCGGTGACGATCTGGATGGTGGTGGAGAGTCGCCGCCTGGGCATGCGCCACCTGTGGGTGGTGCTGCTGAGCTCGGTGACGATCGCCTTCGCCTGTGCAGCACCGCTGTTCCTGTTCCTGCGCGAGCGGCGCCTGGCCGAGCTGCAGAGCCAGGGCTAGGAACGACGCCCCCAGCCCAATGTCTCAGGGCCGGCGGGGCGTGGCCTACTCGTCGTCCACCACCTGGGCGACCACGTCGATCGTGGCATCGCTGGCCGTCACTTCGGGCGGGTTGGCCGTCGCCCCCGGAGGACCGGAGGGATCCAGCACAAACCCGCAGGCGGGGCAGACCGACTGGCCGAAACTGACGCTGCCGCAGGCCGGACAGGTGGTCAGACGCCGCTTGGCCAGTTGCCAGGCCACGAACCCGGCGCCGGCCAGCAGCAGGGGGCCGACGACGACTAGCAGGGTGACACCCTCCAGCACGTCGAGGAACAGACGACCGGCCAGGCCCGGGGCCAGCAGCAGGAGCGCCGCCAGGGCGATCCAGATCCAGGGGATGGGCCGCTGCATCAGCGCTTGAAGCGCGGGTCCGATTCCATCCAGCGCTCCAGGGCGGCGAGGCCCTCGATGCCGGCCCAGCCGCAGAACAGGGCCGCCAGCACCAGCGCCGCCACCAGACCCACCGTCACCAGAACCGGCACCAGGGCCAGGGTGGCCATCGTGATCAGCACCAGCGAGCCGACGCCTGTGGCCAGCAGCAGCAGGCTGGCCGGCAGGGGCCGGATCGCAGGAATCAGCTTGCCCAAGGCAGAACAGCGGATCTCCTTATCCTGCAGCCCCGGGCGGCTCTGCACCCACAGACCAGGGTGTGGATCGCCCCCCAACACCCTGACGGCTGAGCACCACGCTGACGGCCATGCCGTAATAGACGATCAGCCCCACCAGCCACACCCACAGGGTCAGCACGAGCACGCCGCCGATCACGCCATAGGCCTGGAAGCGATTGCTGAGGGAGAGCAGGCTGCGCCCCAGGGCCAGGTTGAGGCCCGTCAGGGCGGTGCCAATCAGCAGGGCACCGGGGATCAGAGGCCGCAGCGGAATGGGGCGTGACGGCAGCACCCGCAGCAACGCCAGGGCGAGCAGCCAGGCAATCACCAGGGACAGCAGCAGGTCCACCACAACAGGGAGTGGAACCCAGAGCTGAAGGCCCGGCGGCAGCCAATCCGACAGGGCGGCCCGCCAGGTTCCTGCACTGAGAAAACGAAAGGTTGTCAGCAGTTGATCGAGCACGATCAGCAGACCGATCAACAGCACCAATCCGAAGGCCTTGGCGCGCAGTCTCAGGAAGCGCCAGATCAGGACCGACCAGGGCAGCGGCTGCACCGGCACGGGGCGGAAGCCCCAAAGCCTGTCAGCCCCGCGATGCAAGCTCAGATAGGCATTGCTCGCTGTGACCAGCAGAAACAACACACCCACCACTCCGGCTCCCACCCCCTGGCGCACCAACTTGGCGAGGGTGGAGCCCACCATGGGCACCACCGCCGGGGGCAGCACTTGATCCGCCCAGGCGAGAATGTCCTCGACCAATCCGTCCTGCCGCCCCAACAGACGACTGGCCACACCCAGCGCAATCAGGAGAACCGGAAAGAACGACTGGAGGCTGTGGTAGGCAAAGGCTGCGCTGAGATCGATGCAGTCCTGCCGGTCCCAGAGGCGATAGGCCCACCAGCCGATCTTCACGGTGTGGCGAACACCCCC
>NZ_JAGQBX010000016.1 GCF_024345855.1 Synechococcus sp. GreenBA-s
GCCCGGGCCCCGCCCCCATCCGCCCCCTGCACAGGCTCTGGCAGCAGCTCCTGCGGCTGGAGCTGCCCCGCCAGGCCCTGTCGCCCTGGCGCTGGCGCGACCGCGCCGGGGTGCTGCTGGCCTGCGTGCTGGTGGCGCTGGTGTCGAGCTGGCCCTGGCTGGTGGAGCCCAGCCTGCGGCCCGGCATCCCGGCCCCGTTCACGGCCCGCGCCCCCAAGGCGGCCCGGGTGGTGGATTCCGACGCCCTGGAGCAGCGGCGCTCCCAGCTGGGGCCCCGCACCCACGTGCAGGTGGTGGATCCGCGCCTGAACCAGGAGCTGCAGCAGCGGCTGGAGCGGCAGCTACGCGAGATCAACCAGATCGCGGCGGCGCCGCTACGGCGGGTCACCGCACTGGAGCTGAGCCCGACGGAGCGCCGCTGGCTCACCGAGCGCAGGCCGGAGGAGCTGGCCCAGTGGCAGCAGCAGTTGCGCCTGGTGCAGCGGCGCATGCTGCACCAGGGCCTGGTGACCAACGTGGCCGAGCGGCAGCTGCAGCAGGCGGCCGCCCTGCAACTGGAGGGGGAGCCGGACCTGGACCGCAGCCTCGGCAGCCGCCTGATCGCCAGCTCCCTGCACGGCGGCAGCAACCTGCGCATCGATGCGGCCCTCAGCCAGCGGCTGATCGAGGATCTGCTCACCCAGCAGGGCATCCCCACGATCAACGTGCGCCCCGGCGACGTGATCACCCGCCAGGGGGAGGCGATCAGTCCCCAGGCCTTCGCGGTGCTCGACTACTTCGGGCTGGTGAACCGGCGGCCCCTGGTGGGGGCCTGGCTGGGCCACTTCAGTGAAGCCCTGGCGGCCTGCATCGTGATGCTGCTGCTGACGCGGCGCTGGCGGCCGAGCCTGGAGCCCCGCCAGGCCCTGCTGGCCCTGGCGATGCTGCTGGTGGTGCAGGGCTGCAAGCTCTGGTTCGGCGGCGCCGCCATCCCCCTGGCGCTGCTGGTGCCGCCCACGCTGCTGCTCACCCAGGGGCTGGGCACCCCGGCGGGCCTGGGCTGGCTGGCGGTGGCCAGCCTGCTCTGGCCCGAACCGCTCGACCCCTTCGCCAACCAGCGGGTGCTGGTGGCGGCGGCGGTGGCGGCGGTGGCGGCGGTGCTGGCTGGCCGGCAGCGCACCCGCGCCCAGCTGCTGCAGCTGGCCGTGCTGCTGCCGGTGGCGGCGCTGGTGGCGGAATGGCTGCTGCTGCAGGTGGTGTCCGCCACGGGCGGCGGCGATGGCCGTCTGCCGAGCGGCAGCGACCTGCCGGGTGAGGCCCTGCTGATGGGCGGCCTGCTGCTGGCGGGCCTGCTGCTGAGCCCGCTGGTGGAGAGCTCCTTCGACCTGCTGACCCGGACGCGCCTGCTGGAGCTGGCCGACCTCGAGCGGCCGCTGCTGCGGCGCCTCTCCTGCGAGGCCCCGGGCACCTTCGAACACACCCTGATGATCTGCGGCCTGGCCGAGGAGGGGGCCCGGGCGATCCAGGCGGACGTGGACCTGATCCGCACCGGCGCGCTGTACCACGACGTGGGCAAACTGCACGGGCCCCAGTGGTTCATCGAGAACCAGGAGAGCGGCGTCAACCCCCACGAGACCCTCGACGATCCGGCCACCAGCGCCGCGATCCTGCAGGCCCACGTGGATGAGGGCCTGCGCCTGGCACGCCGCTACCGGCTGCCGCGCCCCCTGGCGGACTTCATCCCGGAGCACCAGGGCACGCTGAAGATGGGCTATTTCCTGCACGAGGCGCGCCGCCGCGATCCCTCCGTGCCGGAGGGCGCCTACCGCTACCGCGGCCCCAATCCCCGCAGCCGCGAGACGGCGGTGCTGATGCTGGCCGATGGCTGCGAGGCGGCCCTGCGCTCCCTGCCGCCGGACACCAGCGAGGACCAGGCCCGCACCATGGTGCGCCGCATCCTCGATGCCCGCTGGCAGGACGGCCAGCTGAGCGAGAGCGGGCTGGGCCTGGCGGAACTGGAGCTGCTGGTGCGGGCCTTCGTGCGGGTGTGGCGGCGCATGCGCCACCGGCGCATCCCCTACCCGATCCCGGCGCGGCGCGGCTTCAGCGCCTGAAGGCTTGCCGGAACTGCCAGCATCGCTACCCCCACGGCGGCGATCGATGGACTGGAGCGCGCACTGGTACCCGGTGGCCTACCTCAAGGACCTGGACCGCACCCGGCCCACCCCCTTCACCCTGCTGGAGCAGGACCTGGTGCTGTGGTGGGATCGCCAGCAGCAGCAGTGGCGGGCCTTCGCGGACGTGTGCCCGCACCGGCTCGTGCCGCTCTCGGACGGGCGGCTCAACGCCAGCGGCGAGCTGGAGTGCCCGTACCACGGCTGGACCTTCAACGGCGACGGGCGCTGCACCGCCATCCCCCAGGCCGCCCCGGGCACCAACCCCAGTGAACGCCGCAGCCAGTGCCGCAGCTACGCCACCGCCGAGGGCCAGGGGCTGCTGTTCGTCTTCGCCGGAGACACGGAGCGGGCCGAGCAGGTGCCGCTGCCCCTGGTGCCCGTGCTGGACGATCCGGCCCAGGCCGGCTCCTGGACGGTGCAGGACACCTTCCGGGATCTGCCCATGGACGCCCTGACCCTGCTGGAGAACGTGCTCGATGTGAGCCACGTGCCCTTCACCCACCACGCCACCGTGGGCCGGCGGGAGAACGCCGGCCCGGTGGCCCTGCAGCTGGAGAGCTTCGGACCGGAGGGCTTCACGGGGCTGTGGGAGGAGGGTCCGCGCCGGGGCAAGCTCGGCCGCCAGCACACGCGGTTCCTGGCGCCGGGCCTGATGTGGCACGACCTCACCGCCAAGGGGTTCGCACGCATCCTCACGGTGGTCTACGCCACGCCGATCCGCCGCGGCGAGTGCCGCCTGTTCGCCCGCTTTCCCTTCCAGTTCGCGTCGCCCTGGCCCGGCCGGTTGCTGAAGCTGCGGCCCGAATGGCTGCAGCACCTGGCCAACCACACGGTGCTGGAGGACGACCAGCTGTTCCTGCACTGGCAGGAACGGGCCCTGGAGGCCCGGGGCGGCAGCCCGGCCGCCAGCCGCGCCTTCCACCTGGCCACCGACGCGGATCTCTACGTGAAGGCCCTGCACGACTGGATCGACAGCACCGGCGGGGAGCCGTTCGCCGGCCAACCGCTCCCCGCGCGCCTGCCCCTGGAGGCCCTGATGGACCGGGAGCACACCCATACCCGCCACTGCCGCAGCTGTCGCACCGCCCAGCGGCGGCTGCGGCTGGGGCGGCAGCTGGGCTGGGGTGTGCTGCTGGCGGGCCTGGCGGCGGCAGCCTGGCTGGGGGCCAGCCCCGGCGGCGCCGCGGCCCTCGGGGTGGTGGCGCTGGTGGCCCTGGCCCAGCGGCAGGCCGGGCGGTGGCTGGAGCAGCTGCAGCGGGGCACGGGGCAGCCGCCGCGCAATCGAGGCTGAATCCGGCGCTGCGGCGGTCCTGCTGCGAGGCCCTGGCTTCAGAACCCGCCGCCGCCGCCGCCGCCATCCCCGCCCCCGGAGCTGCCACCGCCGGAGCTGCCTCCGGAGCTGGAGCTGCTGGGGGAGGTGTGCATCGAGCTGCTGGCACTGCTGCAGCAGTTGCTGAGGCTGCGGCCGAAGTCGGCGGCATCGAAGCTGTCGCCGCTGAAGCCCGCGCCATCGCCGCCGTACCAGCTGGGTGGCGCCACCAGGATGTCCCGGAACGCCGCACTCCAGGCCAGGGTCTGGCCGGCGGCGATGGCATAGGGGAGGTAGCGCTCGAACAGCTCCGGGGTGAGCGGGATCCGCTGGAAGCGGGGCGCCTCCACCCGGCCCAGGAATTCGTGGAAGCCCAGGGTCTGCCGCAGCAGTTCCGTGCCCCGGACGGTGCGGCTGGGCATGATCCAGCTGAACACCGCGATGAGCCCCAGGGAGACCACCAGGGCCACGCCGATCAGCCAGGGATCGGCCCTCCCCTGGAGGGCCACGATGTCGTCCGGCAGCAGCAGCCGCAGCAGCAGCGGCAACACGACCACGGCGGCGATCGAGCCGAAGAAGGTGGCGGCCCGCACCGCACTGGGCCAGGCCCGGTAGGCCTTGAGGCCCTGCAGGGCCTCGCGCACCAGCTGCTCGAAGCCGGGCACATGCACGTAGTAGGTGTTGCGCAGCGCGTCGGTGTCGATGCTCGCGCCGGGCTCCTGCGAGGGGAACAGGGTGGAGAGCAGATAGCGCTCGTGGGGCCGGAGCCCCCGCTGCCGCTGGGCATCACTGAGCAGCGTGAAGCGATAGGAGGTGGTGCAAAACAGCTGCAGCACGGCCCGGGTCTGGGCCTGAAAGCGGGGATCGACGTCCTTGGCGAGAGTCTCCAGGGCGTTCGGCAGGGCCTCGATGCGCAGGTGGCCCTTCACGGCCAGGTCCACCAGGGTGGCTCCAAGGGCCTCGGAACTCACTCCCTCGGCCACCAGGCTGGCCAGCACGGCTGGCGCCAGGCCCTCGGGGGGCTCGTAGGCCACCGGCACCGCCCCCAGGCGGGGATCACGGCCGTAGCGCTGCCACAGCAGCCAGAGGGGCAGGCCGATCAGCAGCGGCAGCAGCAGCGCCAGCCGCGCCTGCAGCCAGCGCTGGGCCCATTGCAACGGCGTCGGCGCCGCCACCAGCCCCTTGGCGAAGCCCAGCCCCAGGGTGAGCCCCTCGCCGGGCCCAAGCCCCCGGGTGGTCACGGCGCTGACCGCATCCCCTCCGATCTGCAGACGCGCGTCGCGGGCGGTGGAGCCCTCCGCGCCGGTATACACCGCAGCCCGGAGATCCTTCACGCCCTCGGGCAGGAGCACGCGGGCCTCGGCCCGCTCGATCGGAATCCGCCAGCCGTTCCCGGTCACGTTCCAATAGAACTCGTCGTGGTCGGGGTAGAAGCGGATGCCGTTCCTGACCCGGTAGCGGATCACGGCGGTGCGGCTGGCGTCGTGGGCCTGCGGGATGAAGATCTTCAGCTGGCGATCGCTGCCCTGGGTGCTGGTCTCGTAGCGGTAGGGGTGGCCCTCGCCATCGGTGATCGAGAGCAGCCGCCAGCCAAGGGGTTCCGGCCCCTGGGGGCGCTGGGCCACCAGCGGGATCTCGCGCACCAGGCCGTTCCAGGACCCCTGGAACCGGGCCGTGAGCGTCTCGGTGACCTCCACCGAGCCGGAGCGGTCCACCCGCGCCTGCATCTGGAAGTCGGTGAGCCGCAGCTGGCGGCCGGCGGCCTGGGCCAGGGCCGGGTGCCCCAGCGGCCAGGCCACCAGCAGAAGGCTCAGCAGGGCGCCGAGCAGCCCGATCAGCCGCCACGGGCGGGGGAAGCCCCCGCGGGGCCGGCCGGTGGGGCGCCCGCCTGGAACGCCGTGGTCGGCGGCTGACCCAGCGGTGGAGGGCCTGGAGCCCGGCCGGGCGGCGCCCGCCATCAGAAGCGAACCTGGGGCACGGCCGCCTCGCCGGCATCCTCCAGCTCGAAGAACTGCCGCCGCCGGAACCCGAAGGAGCTGGCGATCAGATTGGAGGGGAACTGCACGATGGCCGTGTTCAGGTCCCGCACCACGGCGTTGTAGTAGCGGCGGGCGCTCTGCAGGGCCTCCTCGATCGAGGCCAGACTGGCCTGCAGGGCCTGGAAGCTCTCCACGGCCCGCAGGGCGGGGTAGGCCTCCGCCAGGGCGAACAGCTGGCGGAGGCTGGAGCCGAGGCGCTGCTCGGCCTGCTGCTGCTCGGCGATCCCCGTGGCGGCCACCGCCGCGTTGCGGGCCTCGATCACGGCCTGGAAGGTGGCCTGTTCATGGCTGGCGTAGCCCCGCACCGTCTCCACGAGGTTGGGCACCAGATCGTGGCGCCGCTTCAGCTGCACGGCGATGTCGGCCTCGGCGTTGTCGGCCAGCACGCCGAGCTGGGCCAGCCGGTTGTAGAGCAGCACCACCACCAGGCCGGCCCCGGCGACGAGCCCCAGGAGGATCAGCGACATGGCCGGTTCCGCGGTGCTGGAAAAAGCGTAGGGGCATTGGCCCAGGGGGCAAGGGGGCCCCAGGCCGGGCGGCGCGGCGACCCTCTCCGCAGACCGAAATCAGAACGGGCAGGGGCTGCGGAACTGCAGCGGCTCGCCGCTGCGGGGATCGGGGAAGGCCAGCTCGGTGGCGTGCAGCCGCAGCCGCGGGTCCGGGTTCTGCCCCTCCGGCCGGGGGGCCTCGGGCGACGGGCCGTAGAGGGGATCCCCCAGGATCGGATGGCCGATCGCCGCCAGGTGCACCCGCAGCTGGTGGGAGCGGCCGGTGTGGGGCCGCAGCTCCAACCGACTCCAGCCGTCCTGGGCGCTGAGCAGGCGCCAGTCGCTGCGGCAGGGCTTCCCGGCCGGATCCGGGCCGTAGAGCGGTGGCCGCCGGCAGCGCTTGGCCAGGGGCAGCCGGATCGAGCCCTCGGCCGCCGCCGGCACCCCCTGCACATCGGCGCGGTAGTGCTTGAGCACCCGCCGCTCGGCGAACAACCTGCTGAGGGCGCGGTGCAGCTCAGGCTCCGTGGCCAGCAGCAGCAGGCCGGAGGTGTCGCGATCGAGGCGGTGCACCAGCTGCGCCGCGGGCCAGTGCCGCCGCAGCCGCGTGAGCAGGGAATCGGCCAGCGCCGGCCCCAGCCCCGGCTGGCAGAGCAGACCCGCCGGCTTCTCCACCACCAGCAGGCCACCGCCCTGGTGCCACACGAGCGGGTCGGCGATCACGGCCAGCTGTGGTCAGGAGCCCAGCACGGTGGCGATCTGATCGCGGCCGTTGCCCTTGGCGAGATAGAGGGCCTGATCGGCCCGGTAGAAGAGGTCGGCGAAGCTGCGATCGGAGGGGGCCAGGCTCGAGAGACCGCCGCTGACGTGCGGCTGATAGCCGGAGTGGTTGAACACCCCGCCCATGGCAGAGATCTCCGTCCGGATCGTCTCGGCCAGGTCAATCGACGCGCTGCTGTCCCGGCCCACGAGCAGCAGGGCGAACTCCTCGTCGCCGATGCGCCCGAACAGGTCCGCCTCCCCCAGCCGGGCCCGGCAGAGCCGGCAGATGTCCAGCAGCACCCGATCGCCGGCTTCATGGCCCCAGCGGTTGTTGATCTGGCGGAAGTCGTCGATGTCGATGTTGAGCAGCGACAGGGGCCGCCCCTCCTGGCGGGCCCGCTCCACCTCCCGCTCGCAGAGACGGAAGAAGGTGCCGCGGTTGTAGAGCCCCGTCACCGGGCAGATGCCGGTGAGCCGCCGCAGTTCCAGCTCCCGCACCACCAGTTCCGCCAGGTCGTGCAGCACCTGGACCTGCCCGGGGCTGAGCTGGCGGGGTTGCCGATCGATCACGCAGAGGGTGCCGAGGTTGTGGCCCTCGCTCGAGCGCAGCGGAGCGCCGGCGTAGAAGCGCACGCGGGGCTCCTCCAGCACCAGCGGGTTGTTGCGGAAGCGTTCGTCCTCCAGGGCATCGGGCACCACCAGCACCGCATCGCCGGCGATGGCGTGGGCGCAGAAGGCCATCTCCCGCGGAGTCTGCTGGGCCTCAAGCCCCAGGCGGGACAGGAACCACTGGCGGTCGCGGTCCACCAGTGACACCAGGGCGATCGGCGCGCCCAGCACGGCGCTGGCCAGACGCACGATCCGATCGATGTGCTCATCCGACGGGCTGTCGAGCACGCCATGGCGCTCAAGGTCGCGCAGGCGCTGTTCCTCGTCGGCCGGGATCGGGTAGTCCGGGAAGGGCGACATCCGAAACTCCCATCCGCTGCCTTGAGCCTAAGGGCGCAGGGGGATGCGGCGGGGCCGGGTCGGCGTCGCCACACTGCGGGCAACAGCGCGCGGCAGCCCATGGCCCTGGATCGCTTCAAACAGGCCCTGGCCGCCCTGCTGGAGGAGGCGCCGGAGGATCCCCTGGCCCGCGATGAATACCTGGAGCTCCAGCCCCTGCCGAGCGACGGGCCCGGCACGTTCGCCGTGTATCTGTGCGACGAGGAGCACGAACTGTTCGCCCTCGTCTACGAGGAGCGGCTGTTCCAGGAGGGCGAGGCCGGCCAGGAGGCGGTGCAGGAGCTGGTGGGGCCCTACCTGGAGAGCACCTACGGCCTGGGGGCGGACGACTGGAGCGCGGTGGCCCCCTTCGATCTGGGCTGGCGCAGCCGTGAGTTCCACTGGTTCATCGAATTCAGCGTGCCGGGCCTCACCCCCAGCTGCCGCTTCGACGCCTGATCCGACCCCTGCCTCAGCCAGCCCCGGGGTCGCCCCCCAGGGGCAGCCAGCGCGTGGAGGCCACCAGGGCATCGGCGTCCAGACCGGCGCAGCGCCCCAGTTCCGCCTGCTGGCTGTCCACCAGGGTGTCGTGCAGGAGGGCGCCCATGGCCTGGCGCAGCAGCGGGCTGGCGGCAAAGGCCGCGCTGGCGGCGCCCAGATCCTCGGGCAGGCGCGGCGGCGCGGCAGGGCCGAGCGCGGCGGGATCACCCCGCACCGGATCGGGCAGCGGCCGGGGGTGCACCAGGCCATCGCCGATCACCGCCAGCAGGGCGCCGAGCAGCAGGTAGGGGTTGGCGGCCAGATCGGCCACCTTCAGCTCGAGGTGGGCCGCCGCCCCATCGCCGCCCGTGGGAATCAGCCGCAGGGCCGCCTCCCGGTTCTCCACCCCCCAGGCCTGGAACGGCGCCGACCAGCGCCCGGGTCCCAGCCGCCGGTACGACACCCCCAGGGGGCAGGCCAGCGGCAGCAGTGCCGGCAACGCCTCCAGCAGGGCACCCAGCACCCCGGCCCCGGCGGCCGTGAGGCCCGCCGGGCCGTCGCCGCCCTGCAGCAGCGGCACGCCAGCACGCCGCACGCTCAGATGCACGTGGCCCCCGTTACCCACCCGCTCGACGGCCGGCAGCGGGCTGAAGCTGCAGCGCCAGCCGAAGCGGGCGGTGACCCGCTGGATCAGCAGTTTGGCGACCACCAGCTGGTCGGCGGCCACCAGGGGCTCGGCCGGCGCCAGGGAGAGCTCGAACTGGCCGGCGCCGTACTCGGGATGGAACTGCAGCCAGGCCAGGTCAGCGGCGTCGAGGGCGTCGGTGATGGCTGCGGCGTAGTCGAGGGCGACCACCAAGCGATCGGCGCCATAGGGGCTGCCGGCCATCGCCGGGTGCGCCTCGCCGTGGGGGCCGGAAACGGCCACCAGCCACTCCAGCTCGAAGCCAGCCCGCAGTTCCACCCCCTGGGCGGCCAGGGCCTGCTGCTGGCGGCGGCAGAAACTGCGCTGGTCGGCGGGGTAGGGCTGGCCGTCGCGGTCGCGGCGGTCGCCCGGTGCCCAGGCCCAGCCGCTGGAGGGTTCGAGCGGCCGCAGGGCCGCCAGATCGGGCAGCAGGCGCAGATCGCCATCGGGGCGGGCCAGGCGCTGGCCGGGATCGATCACCCCATCGATGCGGAAGGCATCCGACACCGGCGAGAAGCCCACCCCCTGGCGGGCCACGGCCTGGAGCTGGCTGACGGGCACCACCTTCACCAGGGGCAGACCGGCATGGGTCACGAAGGTGATCGCCAGACGGCGCAGGCCCTGATCGAGCAACCCCTGCTGCAGCTCCGCCAGCGGCGGGGCGAGGGATGGACCCGAGCGGGACTGGAGGCGTGGATCAGCAGACAGATCCGGCCATGGCTCGGGTCCTGGATCCGAGCCTGATTCCGGGCCTGGATCGGGGAGCCGATCAGCTGGCCGTTCGGACGGCGATTGGGATGGCGATTCGGGCGGCGACTCGGGCGGCGATTCGGACAGCGGTCCGGAGGGCAGGTCGGCAGTGCTCAAGCCGGGCCTCCGGCGCAGGCCGGAACGGGCGAACAGCCCCATGATTGCCGCGATTCCGCTCCCGCGCCGCCCATGGATCCGCGCCGCACGGCCCTGCTGCTGGTGGATCTACAGGAGGGCACCTGCGGCGCGGAGCAGGCCCGGCAGCGGCCTGGGTTTCACGGGCTGTTCCGCCAACGCACCCTGCCGGCCCTGCAACGGGCCCTGGCCCTGGCCCGGGGCCAGGGCATCGAGGTGATCCACACCGTGATCGCCAACCTCACGGCCGACGGCCGCGACCGCAGCCTCGACTACAAGCGCTGCGGCATGGGCTTCCCGCCGGGCTCCGTGGAAACCCGGGTGATCGCCGAACTGGCACCGGAGCCCGACGAGCTGGTGCTGGCCAAGAGCTCCTCCTCGCCCTTCAGCTCCACGGTGCTCGACTACCTGCTGCGCAACATCGGCATCGAGACGCTGATGGTGGCCGGCATCCTCACGGATCAATGCATCGATCACACCGTGAAGGATGCCGCCGACCGGGGCTATCGGGTGATCTGCCTCACCGATGCCTGCATGGCCGAGAGCGTGGAGCGGCACGGGGCTGCCCTCGACTGCTTCCGGGGCTACGGCGAGCTGATCGCGGTGGAGGAGCTGGCGCAGCGCCTGGGCCCGAGCCGGAGCCGGGATGGCAGCGGGCCGAACGACCCTGGCCAGCCCCCGCAGGACCTCAGGCAGGACGGGGACGCTTGAAGGTGATCCGGTAGGACTCCCGGCTCATCCCCGCGGGATCGGCCGCGGGGATGTCCGCGCCAGCCGGGGCGCTGCCCGAACCTGCGGCGGCACGGCTGACCGTGGCGATCACCAGCTCCCAGCCCCGATCGCCGAGCAGATCGAGCAGCTCGTGGAACTGGTGAACCTGCACGCCATCGGGCGCCCCCAGATCGAACGGAAGGCCATTGATCCGCACCCGCTCCAGGGCGGTGGTGGAGCCGTCGTCCAGCAGATCCAGGCGCATCACCAGGTACTGCCAGCGCGGGCCGCTGGGCAGACCCACCACCTCCTCAATGCTCAGGGGCTGGGCGCCATGGGCCGGGGCTGGATGGGAGGGGATCCAGCTGCGCAGGGCCTCCGGCGACACCAGGGCCAGGCGATCGGCCTGGGCATCGAGCAGGGCATAGCCATCGGGCTGCAGGTGGCTGCGCTCCTCATCGGGACGCTGGTCTGCAGCCAGAAGCCCAAGACCGCGGGCCACGGCCACGGCCGTGTCGAATTCGGAGAGCATCGCCAGGGCAGCGGGCCGTGCTGGAACCGTAGGCACGGCGACAGGGCCAGGCCAGGGCGTCGAACACGGGCATGACCAGGGGGCCTAACGGCCCACAACGGATGCGCCCCGGGCAGGCGACAAGGACCTCCTCAGCCATCACAATGCGCCCAATGTCAGCCCCAGCGCCCCTGATGGCTCCAGGCCCGAGGCCGAAGCAGATCCCAGCCGCGGGCAGGCTTCACGGGAGGCCGGGGCTGGGCAGCGGGCACCGGCGCAGCGGTTGGGGGCCAAGCCATCTCTGGCCCAGCGGCGGCGCGGTGCTGGCCCTGCTGCTGGCGGCCGGCTGCGGCCAGCCGGCACCCCCGCCCCGACCGCCCCTGGCGGTGCGCAGCGAGCCGGCCCGGCCGGCGGTGTTCCGCCAGGAGGTGGGCACGGTGAGCACCCTGGAGGCGCCGGATGAGGTGAACCTGGCCGCCCAGGCCGGCGGCCGGATCGAGGCATTGCGCATCCGCCAGGGGGATCGCGTCAAGCGGGGCCAGCTGCTGGTGGTGCTCGACCAGACCCAGCTGCAGGCCGAGGTGGTGGCCCTGCGGGGCCAGCGCAACGAGAGCCTGCTCAACTACCGGCGCTTCGAGTTCCTGGCCCGCACCGGCGCGGCCAGCGTGATCCAGCGCGATGCCCTGCGCCAGAACTGGATCGCGGCCGAATCGGCCCTGAAGGCCAAGCAGGCGGATCTGGCCTACCGCGACCTGCGCTCCCCCGTGGATGGCTACGTGAGCGACGTGCGGGTGAACCCCGGCGATGTGATCAAGGCCGGCGATCCCTTCACCACGATCCAGCGCAACAACCGCCTGTTGGCCCGCGTCGAGGTACCGGCCCGCTACGGCCCTCAGCTGCGCATCGGCCAGGCCGTGATCCTGCAGGACCCCGTGGCCGACCGGACGATCGCCGAGGGCCAGGTGCGCTCCATCGATCCGCGGGTGAGCAGCGGCACCCAGGGCCTGCTGGTGAAGGCCGAGATCGACAACCCGGACGGCAGCCTGCGCACCGGCCAGCGGCTGCGCAGCCGACTGGTGCTCGGCAGCAACGAGCAGCTGTCGGTTCCGTTCGCCGCCGTGACCCAGACCTCGGGCCAGAACTTCGTGTTCGCGGTGGGCACACTGGAGCAGCTGGAACGGCAGCCCGGGAGGATCGCCAAGGAGCAGCTGCAGGCCCTGCGCGAGCGGGTCGCCTCCGCCCCCCAGCTGCGCTTCGCCCTGCAGACACCCGTGCAGCTCGGCCCGCTGCAGAGCAACCGCTACCCGGTGCTGCGCGGCCTCAGCGCCGGCCAGCAGGTGATCGTCACCAACCTGCTGAGCCTGCGCCACGGCGCACCGGTACAGCTGAACTGAGCCACCCGCCCGACCCAGCCACGACCAGCCGCTGATCCTCCGCGCTGACCGACGCACCGCATGTCCCCCTCCAACACCTTCATCCTCCGGCCGGTGCTGACGGCCGTATGCAGCGTGCTGATCGTGCTGGCGGGCCTGATTGCCATCCCGCTGCTGCCGATCGAAAACCTGCCCGACATCGCTCCGCCCACGGTGCAGGTGAGCGCCCGCTACGTGGGCGCCGACGCGGTGAGCGTGGAGGAGGGTGTGACGAGCGTGCTGGAGCAGCAGATCAACGGTGTGCAGAACATGGAGTTCATCAGCTCCAGCAGCGCCGCCGATGGCACCAGTGCGATCACCGTGTCGTTCGCCAGCGGCACCGATGGCGATATCAACCAGGTGAATGTGCAGAACCGGGTGTCGCTGGCCGAACCGCAATTGCCGGCGGAGGTACGAGCCTCCGGCGTGACGGTGAACAAGGCCTCCAACTCGATCCTGCTGCTTTACAACATCACCAGCGACGATCCCGCCAATCCCTACAGCATCGAGACGATCAGCGGCCTGCTGGACCAATACCTCACCGACCAGATCCGGCGCGTGCGCGGGGTGGGCAGTCTCGCGTATTTCGGCAACCGCAAGCTGGCGGTGCGGATCTGGCTGGACCCCGACCGCCTCAGCGCCTTCAACCTGGATGCCAACAGGGTGGTGGCCGCGCTGCAGAGCCAGAACCGGCTGGTGCCGGCGGGCCAGATCGGCGGCGCGCCGGCCCCCGAGGGCCAGCCAAACACCTTCACGGTGCAGCTGCCCGGCCGCCTGGTGGATCTGGAGGACTTCGAGGACCTGATCCTCAAGCGCACGGACAACGGCGCCCTGGTGCGGCTGCGGGATGTGGGGCGCGTGAGCCTGGGCGGTGAGAGCTCGGACGTGAGCACCACCGACCTGCGTGAGGTGCCCTCGGTGGGCATGGCCGTGTACCAGCTGAGCGGCAGCAACGCCCTGCAGGTGTCCCAGGGGGTGGAGCAGGTGCTGGATGAGTTCGCCGCCCAGCTGCCGCCGGGGGTGCGGCTCGAGAAGATCTACGACATCACCGACTTCATCAACGCCTCGATCGAGGGCGTGACCGGCTCGCTGCGGGATGCGGTGGTGCTGGTGGTGCTGATCCTGTTCCTGTTCCTGCAGGACTGGAAGGCGACCCTGGTGCCGGCGATCGCCATTCCGGTGGCCCTGATCGGCACCTTCGCCTTCGTGAAGGCCTTCGGCTTCTCGCTCAACCAGCTCACCCTGTTCGGCCTGGTGCTGGCCACCGGCCTGGTGGTGGATGACGCCATCACCGTGATCGAGGACACCACCACCAAGAAGGGCGAGGGCCTCAGCGCCATCGGGGCCGCCAGGGCCACGATGGATGAACTGTTCAGCGCCGTGATCGCCACCTCGCTGGTGCTGTTCGCGGTGTTCCTGCCGGTGCTGTTCTTCCCCGGCGCCACCGGCACGATCTACAAGCAGTTCGCCGCCACGATCCTGTTCTCGATCGCGGTCTCCACCTTCAACGCGCTCACCTTCTCACCGATGCTCTCGGCCCTGCTGCTGGCCCAGGAGGGTCGGCCGCCGGCACGCCGCACCTACGCCATCGCCGGCTGCAGCATCGGCTTCGTCTACGGCCTGCTGGCCTCGGGCGGCGGCGCCCTGCCCGCCCTGGTGGCCACGCTGGTGGGCGTCCTGGTGGGCTATGGCCTGCTGCTGGCCACGGGCCTGCCGCTGCGGCTGCCATTCGCGGCCGGCGGCGCCGTGGCCGGCGTGCTGCTGGGGGGTGTGGAGCAGCCGATCAAGGTGCTGATCTTCGCGGGTCTGGGGCTGCTGGTGGGCTGGTTCACCCCGGTGATCTTCGCGGGCTTCAACCGCTTCTATGCCGGCTTCGAGCAGCGCTACCGCGGCGCCCTGGGCTGGGTGCTGGGCAGCCGCAAACTGGTGATGGCCCTGCTGGCCGGGGGCATCGCCCTGACGGCCGTGGCCTTCAACGCCATCCCCTCTGGCTTTGTGCCGGTGGAGGACCAGGGCTATCTGATCGGCTTCGTGCAGGCCCCCGACGGCGTGTCGGTCCAGACCACCAGCGCCATCAACCGCCAGGTGGCCCAGATCCTGCGCGAGGAGAGCGACCTCGCCAAGGACTCCAGCGGCAACGACGCCAAGGGCTCAGCCAGCAGCTCGGCCAGCGTCGCCAGCGCCGCGATCTTCAGCGGCTTCAGCCTCGATGGCAACGCCCCCAACAAGGGCCTGTTCTTCGTGGGCCTCAAGAACTGGGACGACCGGCCCAACCCCGACCAGGCCTCCAGCGCGCTGGTGGAACGGCTGAACCGGCGCATGGCCGCCATCGACGGCGCCCGCATCGTGGTGGTGGAGCCGCCGGCGATCCCCGGCTACGGCATGTCGGGCGGCTTCGAGTTCCAGCTGCTCGACCGCAGCGGCGGTGCCCTGAGCCTGCCCCAGTTCTTCGATGCCGCCAACCGGCTGCTGGACCAGACCCGTGCCAACCCGGTGTTTGCGCGGGTGTTCACCCAGTTCAGCCCGGAGGCGCCCCAGCTGGCGATCCGGGTAAACCGGGAGGCGATGGCCTCGCTCGGGGTGGATTTCGGCCAGGCGATGCAGGCCTTCAGCGTGAACTTCGGCGGCGCCTACATCAACGACACCTTCCAGGAGGGCAAGGTGCGGCGGGTGTACGTGCAGGCCGACGACGGCTTCCGCGCCGCCGCCGACCGGCTGCGCAGCCTGGAGGTGCCCAACGCCGAGGGCAAGCCGATCTCCCTGGCGGAGTTCTTCACGGTGGAGCCCAGCACCGGCCCGAGCGTGATCCCCCGCTTCAACCTGTTCCGCTCGATCAAGCTGGAGGGCACCGCCGCCGAGGGCCGCAGCTCCGGCGAGGCGATCAAGGCGATGCAGGCCAGCTTCCGCGACCTGGACGTCAACGGCCTCGGCTTCGACTGGACTGGCCTCTCCCGCGAGGAGGTGAAGGCAGGCGCCCTGGCGGCCGTAATCTTCGCCTTCGGCATCCTGGTGGTGTACCTGGTGCTGGCGGCCCAGTACGAGAGCACCAGCGATCCCCTGATCATTCTGATGACGGTGCCCACCGCCATGCTCGGCGCCCTGGTGTTCCTAGCGGCCCGCGGCGAGGTGCTGAACATCTACGCCCAGGTGGGCCTGGTGATGCTGATCGGCCTCGCGGCCAAGAACGGCATCCTGATCGTGGACCTCGCCAACCAGCGCATGGCCGCCGGCGCCACGGCGCTGCAGGCGGCCCAGGAGGCCGCCGAATCGCGCCTGCGGCCGATCATCATGACGGCCATCTCGTCCCTGTTCGGCTTCCTGCCGCTGGTGCTGGCCAGTGGCGCCGGCGCCCGCAGCCAGGCCTCCCTGGGCACCGTGGTGTTCGGCGGCCTGCTGGTGGCCACCGTGCTCTCTCTGCTGGTGGTGCCGGTGTTCTATGTGGTGATGAAGCAGTGGCTGGCGCCACCGGCGCCGCCCGCCGAGCCGTCGCCCGCGCTCACGCCGGAGACCGCCCCATGACCAGGCTGCGGGGCCGGGCCGTGGTGCGCACAGGCCTGCTGGGGGCCGGCGTCGGCCTGACAGTGGCCCTGCTGCTACGGACCGTGATCCGCCAGAGCACCGTGGAGCTGAGCACCGCCAGCCAGTTCTGGCTGCTGGTGCTGCTGGTGGCGGGCTGTGCCACGGCCGGAATGGCTCTGGCGGCGGTGCAGCAACTGCAGGAGGGCAACCCCGATCCTGCCTACCGCCAGCGGCGGGGCCGGAGCGAGCGCTAGCCCTCACTTCACGGTGAACTTGGCGGCGGCCCGGGTTCTGCAGGTTTCGCGGGCCTGATCGAGGCTGGCATTGCTGCTCACCTGCTCCAGGAAGCACTTGCAGGTGAAATCACCCATGCCGGGAGGGGCCGTCTTGCGGGCCGCCGTCATGGCGGCATTGAAGCCCGCCAGGCACAGCCCCATCACCCGATCGCTGTCGATGGCGGCCCGGGCCGGGGCGGCACCGAGCAGCAGGGACCCCAGGGCCAGGGCGGCCACGCCGGGGAGGGAGCGCGCAGGGATCGCCATCGGAGAGGGGAGTGATGGGGTCCAGGCTAGGAGCCACGCGAGAGAAAGCTCAGCCCTGCCACTGCAGCAACTGGATCGCGGCCTGGCGACGACTGAACAACAGCACAATCCCTGGGTCTTCCGGCACCGGCAGGCCCGTGGCGGCGCGCAGCTGCTGACGCTGTATCAGGGCAATCCCACACGTCTCCACCAGCAGCAGCGGCACGGTGGAGGCCGTGCCGTGCATGGCCTGCAGGTCCAGGGCCTGGCGGGCCGCCCGGGCTCCCCGCTCGAGCCCCAGGGACTCCACCAGGGCCGACCAGAGGTCGTTCACCGGGCTGGCCGCCGCCAGATCGATCTCGTTGACCTGCATCGCGCCGGAACCATGCCCCGCCACTCTGGCCGACCAGCGCGCACCGACACGCCCGGCACCTGGGCCGGGAGCCCATCAGCCGACGGCCTGGCTCGCCGCCTCGGTCTGCTCGGTGATCTCGCGGCGCAGCAGGGCGGCGAGATAGTCGGGGGCGCGGTAGCGGTTGGGCAGGCAGGAGTGCAGGATCTCCAGCCGCTCCCAGCAGACGGTGCGCTGGATGCGGGTGAGGCTGCGGCCCTCCAGGAGCAGCAGCTTGAGGGCCTTGCAGTAGAGGGAGTAATTGGCCTCCAGTTCGCCGATGGTCAGGCCCGGATTCGCTGAAGTCATCGCTGGGATCCCATCGGATGTCGGGCCTCAAAGGGCGTGCATCGGACGCTGGCGGCCGCAGGTCTGCCGGCGTCCCTGGCGGGACGATCGCCGCTCCTCAAGTTTGACGACTGGACCATCCCGCAGCTGGTGCTAACCGACACCCTCCGGGAAGTTGTTCACGCAGGGCCGTCGGTCTCCGGAGTGGCGGCGGCATCGATCGCGGCCTCAGGGGCCGCCGCCTCCAGCATCTCCAGGGTCGGCAGGATGGTCTCCACCTCGTCCTCGTTGTCGAGGAAGGCCTCAAAGGAGCGGTAGCGGCGGATCGTTGGGGCGTAGCGGGGATCCGCGCACACCTCTTGCCAGCTGAGCTCCTTGGGCTTCAGGTCCTGAAAGAACGCCAGGGCTTCGGCAAGATCAGCGGCATCGCCACAGCCCTCCCCCTCCCAGAGCAGCTCGTAGAAGGTCATGGTGCCTCCGGCAGCCCCCTCAATCTATGGACCCCCGGTGGGCCGCCAACGCCACTGGCGCCACCGGACGGCCGCTGTCGCCATGGTGGTGGCGGCTGTTCTGGCCACCGGCAGCCTCGGCGGCTGGCTCCCCATCGGCGCCACCAGGGCCCAGGTGGAGCCGCCGCCGCTGCCGCCCGCAGCCACGCGTGAGCTGGCCCAGCGCACCCTGGCCGCCGGCCAGGCCATGGAGCGCAGCGGCCTGGAGCTCTCCCGCCAGCCGGATCCCCAGACGAAGCAGCGGGCCTGCAGCGTCTTCTACCTGGCCCAGGTGGCCTACGCCCGGGCCGTGGAGCTGGGCATCGACAGCGCCGAGGCCGAGATCGACCGGCTGGAGACCCTCAAGCAGACCGTGGGCTGCGATCCCAGTGGGGGAGGCGAGTCCTGACCGTGCCCTACCCCAGCACCCCCAGGCGCTGCAGCAGCCCAGCCCCCTGGAAGAACACGAAGCTCACCAGCCAGGCCAGCAGCAGCGACCAGAGCACGCTGAACACCGTGAAGCCCAGCCGCTTCGACTCACTGCGGATCACCGCCACCGTGGAGAGGCAGGGGGTATAGAGCAGGGTGAACAGCATGAAGCTCACCGCCTGGGTCCAGCTCACGTCCGTCGCCACGGCACGGCCCAGGGCCGCCGGGTCGGCCTGGCCGTAGATCACCGCCAGCCCACCGAGCACGATCTCCTTGGCGATGAAGCCGAACAGCAGCGCCACGGTGAGCTTGGGGTTGATGCCGATGGGCCCGAGCAGGGGTTGCAGCAGTTCCCCCAGCCGCCCAGAGAGCGAGGCGGCCGAGGCGGGTGCGACCCCCAGCGGCAGGGTGTTGAGCAGCCACACCGCCACCACGCCGAAGATGATGAAGCGGCGGGCCCAGAACCAGAAATGGCGCACCTCCGCCCAGGCGCGGTTCAGCATCTGACGCAGGGTGGGAAAGCGGTAGGGGGGCAGTTCCAGCACCAGCGGCTCGTCGCTGGCGAAGCGTCCCTTGAAGAGCAGGGCCGTGAGAATCGCCGCCGCGAAGCTCATCAGGTAGAGGCCGAAGATCACCAGGCCGCCCTGAAGCGGCGGGAAGAAGGCCGCCGCCATGAACAGGAACACGTTCAGCCGGGCTGAGCAGAGCGAGAAGGGAATGATCAGCATCGAGAGCAGCCGCAGGCCGCTGCTGCGCATCACCCGGGTGCCCAGGATCGCCGGCACGTTGCAGCCGAAACCCATCAGCGACAGCACAAAACTGCGGCCATCGAGGCCGAGCCGCTCCATGAAGGCATCCATCAGGTAGGCGGCCCGCGAGAGATAGCCGCTGTCCTCCAGCACGCCCATGGCCAGGAAGAACAGGAAGATCACCGGCAGGAACGCCGTGACGGTGCCGAGGCCCTGGTAGAGGGCATCGAGCAGAAAGCCCTTCAGAAACGGCGGCAGGCCGGAGAGCAGTGGCGTCAGCACGCCCTTGCCGAAGGCGTCGAGCAGGGAGCCAAGGGCCTCCTGCAGCGGCACGCCGATGGCATAGATGGCCTGGAACATCAGGGCCATCGCCAGGAAGAACAGCGGCAGCCCCAGCCACGGGTGCAGCAGCAGGGCATCGAGCCGGCGGGTGAGCCGGTCGCGCCACTGGGGCGGCAGGCGCACCGCCGCGGCCAGCAGGAGCGCCATCCGCTCCGGCAGCTCCGCCTCGCCGGCCTGCAGGATCGGCTCCAGCAGGGGAATCGGCGCGGGTTGGGCCTCGGCATCGGAAGCAGCGGAGGCCCCTGCGAGGGCTGAGGGGTCTGCTGCGGGGCCGAGCTGGCGCACCATGGCCTGGCGGACCTGGGCCAGGCCGCGTCGGTACTTGGCACTCACGAGCAGCACCGGCAGCCCGAGTTCAGAACTCAGGCGCTCGGTATCGATGCTCACCCCGAAGCGGCGGGCCTCATCGGCCATGTTCAGCAGCAGCACGGCCGGCAGCCCCAGCTGGCGCACCTGCAGGGCCAGGCGCAGCTGGCGGTCGATCTGGCTGGCGTTGAGGATCACCACCACCAGGTCGATCGGGGTGGCTTCGAGGAAGCGCCGCACCACGGCCTCGTCCTCGGAGTGGCCGCGCAGGTCGTAGATGCCGGGCAGATCCACCAGCTGGGCGGGGCGACCCTCCAGGTCGAGGTCGGCCTGCAGCAGATCCACGGTGAGGCCCGGCCAGTTGCCGATATGGGCGTGGCTGCCGGTGAGCTGGCTGAAGAAGGTCGACTTGCCCGTGTTGGGCATGCCCAGCACGGCGATGGTGGCCTGGCCGGCGGGGGCGCTCCAGACGGGGCTCTGGCAGTGGCTCACGCGGCCCCATCCAGGGCGATGAGGTCCACCCGGGCCGCGTCACGGCGGCGCAGCATCAGCTCGGTCATGCCGACGCGCAGGTGCAGGGGCCCGCCCCAGCCGGCCCGGCGCAGCAGCTCCACGCGCTGGCCGGGGCGCAGACCAAGGGCGGCGAGGCGCTGGCCCAGGCCCGTGTCGGCCGCCAGGGAGCCAATGGTGGCGGACTGGCCGGGGACCAGATCGGCGAGCCGGGGAGGCGTTCGCATCGACGCCGCTTATTGCAAGTGAGTTGCAATATCCTATGCCGGACCGATCGAGCCTCCGGCTCCGGCCAGGGGCTCCAGCAGGCCACTGGCCCCGTAGCGGCGGCTGATCTCCAGCACCAGCCCCGGCTCAGGGCTCCAGCGCAGGCTTGTGCACACCGGATCCCCCAGGCAGCGGCCGCTGGCTGTCGCGATCTCCAGGCCCGGCTCGGGGCTCCAGTGGCCCGGGCCCAGCAGGGCCGCCACCAGGGGCACCGCCGGCGCTGGATCCGCCACGCCCGGCCGCGCCTCCATCACCACCACCAGGCTCTCGGGGTTCTCGCTGCCATGGCGCAGCACCACCCGCCGGCGACGATCGCCATGCACCAGGCACAGCTCGGCGAAGAACGGCCAGGGCCCGATCCGATCCGGCCCGAGGCTCCAGTGGCCCGCGGGGCTGATCTGCATCTCCGGCGGCGGCTCGGCGAAGCGCATGCTGCGCACCTGGCCGGTGTGGACGTAGGTGAGGGAGGCGTCGATCGTGCCGTTCTGCTCCTCCACCGCCAGGCGGGTGGGGAACCGCTCCTGCTCCACGCCATCGGCGCCGCAGCGGATGAAGGTGCCGTGCCAGGCGCCGGCATTGGGCCCCAGCAGCCACTGGCGGCGCTGCTGGGGGCTGGGCTCGGCGGGGCTGGGCGGGGCAGGGCTGGGCGCCGATCCGTTCGGCTGGGACACGACCACGGGGCAGGACGGCAGGGAGGCGCCGATGCTGGCAGGGACGGCCAGGGGCCCGCGCCGGCCGGCCCGACCCCAGCCACCCCGCTGCCGCCCCAGGCCTGCCAGGCTGGTGCCGCTTTGCTTCGCCGCGGTGATCACGCGCCGCCTGCGCACCGGCTTCCAGTTGTCGCTCCTGCTGGTGGGTGTGGCCTGGGCCCAGGAGCTGGTGGACCAGCTGCTGTTCGGCGGGCGCTGGAACCTGCCGATGCTGCCCGCAGCGGCCGGCGGCAGCCTGCTGGGCGTGTTCACCGCACCCTTCAGCCACAGCGGCTTCGGCCACCTGCTCAGCAACACGCTGCTGTTTCTGCCGCTCTCCTGGCTGGTGCTGGCCAAGGGCCGGCGCGACTACCTGGCGGTGTGGATCGGCGTGTATGCCACCGCCATCCCGGTGTGGCTGCTCTGGCCCAACGGCAGCCACGGCCTCTCCGGAGTCGTCTACGGGCTGCTGGGCTATCTGATGGTGATCGGCTTTCTGGAGAAGCACCCCCTCAGCCTGCTGCTCTCCGTGTTCTGCCTGGTGACCTGGGGCGGCATCCTGCCGAGCCTGCTGCCCTTCGCCTCGCCGCCGGGGGTGAGCTGGATCGGCCATGGGGCGGGGTTCGCCGGCGGCGTGCTGGCCGCCTTCGCCATCCACCGCGAGCCGACCGATCGCCCAGCCCGCTGAGGCCCCAAGGCCGCTGCGTTAACAAGTGATGGCACCCCCTGGCTGCAGCGGGAGACCCCGATAGGGTCGACCCACCGCCAAGGGAGCCATGATCGTCGGGGAGATCTACCTGGAGAGCGTCGCCACCGGCGTGATCACCGCCGAGGAGATCGCCTGGATCACCAGCCACCAGAGCGGCTTCGACCGCCAGGAGGAGGCCTTCGCCCTCAAGCTGGGCCGGCTTCTGGATGAAGGCAGCATCCAGATCGGCTGCCGCCTGCTGGGCAAGGCCTAAGGGCCGCCGGCCCCGACTGCCGCGCCGGCAGGATGGAGCCATGAGCATCCACCCTGAAACCCAGGCCAGCAGCGCCTTTGAAGCGGCCTTCGCGGACCTGCTGCGGTTGGCGCCGGGGCCGATCTTTCCCCGGGCCCGCCAGCTCTACTTCCGCAAGTACGCCCTGGAGGGCCAGGGCCAGGGCCAGGACGGGCCCTTCCACACCCACCTGCTGGCCGAACTGGTGGAGGAGGCCGAAGGGCTGGAGCAGGGCGGCTATCGGGTGCGGGCCGTGAGTTTCGCGGTCGTTTACTGGGATGGCGCCCCCGCCAGCACCGCTCCCGACTTCGCCGGCTATCTGGGCGAACGCTGGGCCCTGGTGGCCCCCGACCTCACCCCCGAGCCCGACCTCTGGTTCCGCGGCGAAGGCCAGTACGCCCGCTTCAGCGCGCCGGCGCAGTCCAGCAGCGCCAGCTGAGCCGGCCTCAGCCGGGGATGAAGGTGCGCAGCTTGCGGGCGTCCTGGCCGGCGCGGCGCTGCAGCTCCTCGTCGCTGAGGCTCTCCTCCTCACGGGCCTGGGCGGCGATCACATCCGCCTCGCTCACCGCAAAGCCCTCCGCGGCAGCCAGGGTCAGCAGCGCCTCCAGCTCCAGGGGCTGCTGCAACTGCTCCATCAGGCTGGGGCTGCGGCGGGCGTGGGCCAGGAAGGCGTCGAGTTGCTCGAGGGACAAGGGATCGGGGCGCAGTGGCCCTGTCCTAGCGACCGGTGCGCCCACCTGGCAGCGGAGACTTGGGGACGCCGCCGCCGCCCAGGGGCCCACGGCGGTCCGGATCGCTCGCCAGCAGCGCAGCCAGCCCCCAGACTTGGCCTGCCAGCCCCCGGGCCGCCCCCAGCGCCTCTCGCATGTCCGCCAGTCCCAGCTCGCCGCCGCCCGCCGCCGCCCGGCCCCTGGACCCCAGCCCCCTGCCCCCCTGGATGCGCTGGCTGGGCACGGGGCTCACGGCGATGGTGGCGGTGCTGTTCCTGGTGTTGCTGCAGCAGGTGCGCCAGCAGGCCGGCCGGCTGGAGGTCCTCCAGGGCCGGGTGCAGTCGTTGGAGAACGCCCGCGACCTGGAGCGCACCAATGCCCTGGAGGAGCAACTGCGCTCCACGGTGCAGCGGCTACACCGCTTCGATGGCCTGGAGGGCGCCGTGGAGGAGCTGCAGGCCCAGCAGGAGAGCCTGCGCCAGCAGCTGCGGCAGCGCCCGGCAACGCCGGGCCCGCAAGCCCAGCCGCTGCTGCCCCGCGAGGATCTGGGCGGCGGCCTGACGCCCCTGGCCCCCGGCCCGTCCCCGGCGCGGCCGGCGGCGCCGACCCAGCCGTGAGCGGCGGCGCCAGCCTTGGAGCCACCGCGGCCCAGCGCCTGGCCGCGGTGCAGACGCCGGTGATCCCGGTGATGGGTGCCCTGATCCGGGACACCCCCGGCACCCTCTCCCTGGGCCAGGGGATGGTGAGCTGGGGGCCACCGCCGGCGGTGCAGGCGGCCCTGGGCGACGCGCTGTTGCGCGACCCGCCGGGCACCGCTCCCACCCGGAGCCATCCCGACCTCAACGCCTACGGGCCGGTGGAGGGGGAGCCCGAGCTGCGCGCCGCCATCGCCCGCCACCTGCGCCGGGAGCACACCATCGACCTCGGCGGCAGTGCCCTGCTGGTGACCGCCGGCAGCAACATGGCCTTCAACGCCGTGGTGCAGGTGCTTTGCGACCCCGGCGATGAGCTGATCCTGGCGGTGCCCTACTACTTCAACCACGCCATGGCGATCCAGCTGGCGGGCGGGGTGCCGGTGGCGGTGCCGGCGGGGGTCGTGCCCGACCCGGAGCGGCTGGCGGCGGCGATCACGCCCCGCACCCGGGCGATCGTGACCGTGTCGCCCAACAATCCCAGCGGGGCGGTGCTGTCGCGGGCGGTGCTGGAGGCGATCAACCGGCTCTGCGCCGAGCGGGGCCTGCTGCACCTGCACGACGAGGCCTATGCCCTGTTCGGGTACGGCGGGGTCCAGCCCTGGAGCCCGGCCAGCCAGCCGGGCAGCGGCGCCCACACCGTGAGCTTCGGCTCCCTGTCGAAGAGCCACGGCATGGCGGGCTGGCGCCTGGGCTGGGCCGTGGTACCCGAGGCCCTGATGCCGGCCCTGGCCAAGGTGCAGGACACGGTGCTGATCTGCGCGCCGCGGCCGGTGCAGCACGCGGCCGTGGCGGCCCTGGAGGTCGGTGGCGACTGGTGCCGCGAGCGGATCGCGGGCCTGGCCGACCGGCGCCGGCAGGTGCTGGAGGCCCTGGCTATCCCCGGTGCCCCCTGGCGCCTGATGGTGCAGCCCGAGGGCGCCTTCTATGCCCTGCTGGAACTGCAGGCACCGCTCACCGCCGACACGGCGATGGAGCGCCTGATCCGCGAGCACCGGGTGGCGCTGGTGAGCGGCGGCAGCTTCGGGCTGGCGGGCTGCTGCCTGCGGCTGAGCTACGGGATGCTGGGGCCGGCGGACCTGGCGGAGGCCCTGGTGCGGCTGACCCGGGGCCTGGAGCAGCTGGCCGCTGGCTGAACAGCTGCTCTGCTGGTTATAGAGAAGGCCCTATTCCGGACTCAGAGCCCCTGCTCCCGGAAGTAGCTCTTGACGGCCTCCTCGGCAGCCTGGACCTTGGCGGCATCACAGGCGGAGGTGTTGAGCGTGCGCTTGCCCGCCTTCGTGAAATAAACCCGGCACGTGCCCTCAAATTTCACCTGGTAGTTGCCGAGTGGCAGCCGGACAAGCTCGGGAGGCTTTGGCGCGGATGTCCCGCTACCAGGAACCGCGTAGCCTTTGCCGGAGTTCACACCCTTCTTGTAGGGAGCCGTATCCCAGAAGACAACGATCGACTGGGTCGCCAGCCGATACACATGGCCGCGCTTGCCGTCCAGGATCTCGCGCTTGGCGGGTTCACCCTGGGCATCAAAGAAGGCGTTGGCCGTGCTCTCGTTGGGCTTGAGCTCGATGGTTTTGCCGTTCTTGAGTCGGATGCTCACAAAGCCCTGCCGCTGGGAGAAGGTACACAGCCCTGAGGAGGTGGCCCGATCCTCTCGGGCAGGGAAGACATCGCAGCGGGCATCGACCGTGTCAGCCAGCCCTGGAGGCGCCATTCCCAGCACGCCGAGACCGAGCAGGGAGGCGGTCAGACCAGAGAGCAGCTTCATCGCCACCTTGCACATCGCACCCTGACGCTAGACATGACGGCTGACCGGAATTCAGGCTCATCGCACAATCGACACACCCTCCACTGAGATACTCAAAGAGAGGTAGACGCTCAGCCGACGAGATGCCTCAGCGAGGGCATTGCACCGACCCGAGCCGGAAAGAGCCGCCACTCTCCGCCTAGGGAAGGCGATCCCACCTGCCCTCTCAGCCCTTCACCGCATCACCTGTGGCACTGGGCAGGATGTAGCGCTGCAGGCCGATGAACAGCACCAGCACCGGCAGAATCGACACCACCGCACCGGCCGCCACTAGGCGCCAATCCAGGGAGAAACTGGTGGCCAGCTGCTGCAGTCCCAGCGGCAGCGTATAGAGCTTGGGGTCGTCAAGGATCACCAGCGGCCACAGGAAATCACTCCAGGTGCCGATGAACACGAACATCGCCAGGGTGATCAGATCGGCCCGCGCCGCCGGGATCATCACGTTCCACCATTCCCCCAGGGGCGTACAGCCATCGATGCGGGCCGCTTCCTCCAGCTCCACCGGCACCCCGGCGAAACTCTGGCGCAGCAGAAAGATGCCGAAGGCCGTGGCGGCCTGGGGCAGGATCAGCGCCCAGAGGGTGTTACGCAGCCCCAGCTGCACCATCAGCAGGTAGAGCGGGATCATCACCACCTGGAAGGGGATCAGGATCGTGGCCACCACCAGGGCAAGCACCAGCCCCCGGCCGGCAAAGCGCATCCGCGCCAGGGGGTAGGCCGCCAGGGAACAGAACAGCAGGTTGGCCAGCACCGCCAGCCCGCTGACGATCGTGCTGTTGAGGATGTAGGCGCCGATCGGGTTCTCCCCGAACAGCCGGCCGTAGGCCTCCAGGCTGGGCTGGACCGGCAGCAGGGCCGGCGGCATGGTGAAGATGTCCTCCGCCGGCCCCTTGAGCGAGGTGCTCACCAGCCAGAACAAGGGCACCAGCATGGCGATCGCCAGCAGCAGCAGCAAGGCCAGCTGCAGGGCACTGGCGAGAGGGGGGCGGGGCCGGCCGCTGGCGGGATCAGGCATCGGGGTCAGGCTAACTGCGGCGGCGCCGTCTCAGGGCTGGGCGACCCATCGCTGCACACTGCGCAGGAACACCTCCATCGAAGCCAGCGCCAGCACGACACTGAGCAGATTGACCATCCAGCTGAACAGATAGAGGGCCGGCAGCAGCCCGCTGGCCAGGCCCTGCTGCAGGGAGGCGAACAGATAGTCGAAAGCCCCATCAAGCACCGAGAAAAGCGAGGCCATGACCATGGCCAGGGCCGCCTGCAGGACGCGCCGGGAGTCCTGCGGATCCGGTCCCTGGGCCAGGTAGCGCGCGAAGCTGAGCTGAAAGCTGGCCACCAGAAACAGCACCGCGAAGACGGTGATCTGCGTCAGCTGCCGCTGGCTCGCCACCTCCCTGGCCTCCAGCGCCAGATAGGCCAGCCCCGCGGCCCAGAGCAGGAGACGCAGGACCCGTGAGCTCCAGCGTTGAAGAACCAGCAGCGCGCGGCTCATCGTCCTAGAGCCTCGGGATGTCGGCCACCGGCAGGGGTGCCTTCTGGGGATGGAGCGGGCTGCGCTGGGTGCCTGCCACCAGACGGTTGAGGGCGTTCACGAAGGCCTGGGCCGCCGCCACCACGATGTCGGTGTCGGCCGCGTGGCCGGAGTAGAGCACACCGTTCTGGCGCAGGCGGATCGTCACGTCGCCCATGGCGTCGATGCCCTCGGTGACGGACTTGACGGAGAACTCCACCAGTTCGTTCGGCACCTGGGCCAGGCGGTTGAGGGCCTGACAGACGGCATCCACCGGGCCGGTGCCGATGGCGGCCTCCCTGAGCTCGGCGCCGTCGGCGGTGGTGAGCGTCACCGTGGCCGTCGGCAGCAGTGCCGTGCCGCAACTCACCTGCACGGCCTTGAGGACATAGCGGGCCTCATCCTGCTGCTGCACCTGCTCGCTCACGATCGCCTCCAGGTCGCGGTCGGTGATCTCACGCTTGCGATCGGCCAGCTCCTTGAAGCGGCTGAAGGCCTCATCGAGGTCTTCGCGATCGAGGTTGTAGCCGAGCTCCTCGAGGCGGGCGCGGAAGGCACTGCGGCCGGAGAGCTTGCCCAGGGAGATGCGGTTATCGGCCAGGCCGATAGTACGAGCGTCGATGATCTCGTAGGTGAGACGGTTCTTGAGCACACCGTCCTGGTGGATGCCCGATTCGTGGGCGAAGGCATTGGCCCCCACGATCGCCTTGTTGGGCTGCACCGCCATGCCGGTGAGGTTGCTCACCAGCCGCGAGGTCTTGTAGATCTCCTCGGTGCGGACACGGGTGAGCGGCTCGGTGCTGTCCTGCGGCCGGCCCAGGAAGGGGTTGAAGTAGCTGCGGCGCACGTGCAGCGCCATCACCAGCTCCTCGAGCGAGGCATTGCCGGCCCGCTCACCGATGCCGTTGATCGTGCACTCCAGCTGGCGGGCACCGTTCTTCACAGCCTCCAGGAAGTTGGCCACGGCCAGACCCAGGTCGTTGTGGCCGTGCACGGAGATCACGGCCTGATCGATGTTGGGCACATGGCGATTGATGCCGTCGATCAGGGCACCGAACTCGGCCGGCGTGGTGTAGCCCACGGTGTCCGGAATGTTGACCGTGGTGGCACCGGCGGCGATGGCCGCCTCGATCACCTGATAGAGGAATTCCGGGTCGGAGCGGCCGGCGTCCTCACAGGAGAACTCCACGTCGTCCACGAGGGAACGGGCGTAATCCACCATCTCGGCGGCGATCTGCAGCACCTCGGCGCGGCTCTTGCGCAGCTTGTGCTCGAGGTGGATGTCGCTGGTGGCGATGAAGGTGTGGATGCGCCGATGGGCGGCGGGGGCCACGGCGTCGGCGCAGGCCTTGATGTCGCCGCGGGCGGCCCGCGACAGGCCGCAGATGACCGGGCCGTCGGGGGTGCCGACGCTGGCGGCGATGCGCTGCACCGCGTTGAAGTCGCCGGGGCTGGCGAAGGGGAAACCCGCCTCGATCACATCCACGCCCAGCCGGGCCAGCTGCTGCGCGATCGCCAGCTTCTCCTCGAGATTGAGGCTGGCACCCGGGGACTGCTCCCCATCGCGCAGGGTGGTATCGAAGATCAATACCCGGCCGGGATCGCGGGCCATGGCGGTTACAAAGCGGAATGGATATGACTTAGCCCCATCCTAGGGGGCGGCTGGTCGCGCGTTCAGGTGCGGCTGAACACGGGGGCCTGCAGCGCCTCGGCCTTCTCCAGCTGGGGCCGCAGCGTGGCCAGATCCACGAAGCGGTCGGCGGCGTTGCGCAGCTCGCGGGGCACCATGCCGTCGGTGTTGAACACCGTGATCCGCAGCCCCCGGGCCCGCAGCACCTCCACCAGACGCTCCAGATCACGGCTGCCGCTGAGCAGCCACAGCTCGTCGCTGCGGTGGGCCACCGCCATCAGGTCGATGGCGATCTCCACGTCCAGGTTCGCCCGGGCGAACTGGCGCTGTTCAGGGTCATGGCCGAATTCCCGCAGCGGCTTGGTGCGCACCGTGTAGCCCAGGGAGGTGAGCGCGTCGCGGAACGGGCGCTGGTCGGTGGGATCCTTCAGGCCCGTGTACCAGAAGGCGCTGCCGATCTCCACCCCCGGGGTGGCCGTGGCGTACTCCAGCAGCCGGCGCGGATCGAAGAACCAGCCCAGCTTCTGCTGGGCATAGAACATGCTGTGACCATCCACCGCCAGGGCCAGCTGCATCGGCGCTCCATCGCGGGGTTCAGCCTAGGTGCAGCGCCTAAGCTGGCCTCCAATCCGGGGGAGAGCCGTGGCCGGCGGCGAACGGGCACCAGCGACTGGTGATCCGGCTCAGGCCAGCGGCCCTGCCGCCTTGGCCAGCGGCCCAGCGGCCTTGGCCGGCGGGCCTGCGGCCTTGCCGATCGGTCCAGCGGCGGTGGCCGGCGATGGCCCTCGGCCCAGCGGCGGCGACCTGGCGATCGTCCTGCACGCCCACCTGCCCTACGTCCACAGCAGCAAGCCCGGCTCCCTCGAGGAGGACTGGTATTTCCAGGCCCTGCTGGAGTGCTACATCCCGCTGCTGGAGGTGCTGGAGGCCGCCGCCGCCGATCCGGCCCAGCGACCGCGGCTGAGCCTGGGGCTCTCGCCCACGCTGCTGTCGTTGCTGGCCAGTGCCGAGCTGGCTGCCCGCTTCGTGCCCTGGCTGGAGGTGCGCCTGGAGCTGCTGGCCCAGGCACCCCCGAGCCACGCCGCCGCCGCCAGCGCCCAGGCCGCCCGCCTGGAGGCCACCATCGCCGCCTGGCGGTCCTGTGGCGGCGACCTGCTGCCGCGCTTCCGCCGCCTGCAGCAGGCCGGCGTCCTCGATCTGCTCACCTGTGCCGCCACCCACGGCTACCTGCCGCTGCTGCGCGAGTTCCCCGAAGCGGTGCGGGGCCAGCTGCTCACGGCGGTGCGCGAGCACGAGCGGCTGCTGGGGGTCCGGCCCCAGGGGATCTGGCTGCCGGAATGCGCCTACTACGAGGGGCTGGATCGGATCCTCACGGGGGCGGGCCTGCGCTACGCGATCCTCGATGCCCATGGCCTGCTGCACGGGCTGCCGCGGCCCCGCTTCGGGGTCTACGCGCCGATCGTGAGCCCGGGCGGCATGGCCTTCTTCGCCCGCGACAGTGGCTCCACCCTGCCGGTGTGGAGCGCCCGCGACGGCTACCCCGGCCAGGCCGCCTACCGGGAATTCCACCGCGACCTGGGCTGGGACCTGCCGGCCAGCACGCTGGTGGAGCGGGGCATCGGCAGCCCCCGGCCCCTGGGGCTGAAGCTGCACCGCGTCAGCGGCCGCGACTGCCCCCTGGAGCAGAAGCAGGCCTACGAACCGGAGCGGGCCGCCGCCACCGCCGCCACCGATGCCGGCCACTATCTGGATGGGCGGCGCCAGCAGCTGCAGCAGCTGGCCGGGGCCATGGAGCGGCGGCCGCTGCTGGTGGCCCCCTTCGACGCCGAGCTGTTCGGCCACTGGTGGTACGAGGGGCCGGCCTTCCTGGCCGAGCTGTTCCGCCAGGCGCCCGCGGCCGGCGTGGGCCTGGTGACCCTGCGGGAGAGCCTGGGCGGCGGCCAGTCGCTGCAGCTCTGCCAGCCCTCCCCCTCCAGCTGGGGCCAGGGCGGCTACCACAACTACTGGCTCAACGAGACCAACGCCTGGATCGTTCCCGAGTGGCACCGCGCCACCGCCGCCATGGTGGCCCGGGTGAACCGAGGCGTGGCCAGTGCCCAGGCCCGCGACCTGCTGAACCAGGCCGCCCGCGAGCTGCTGCTGGCCCAGAGTTCCGACTGGAGCTTCATCCTGCGGGCCGGCACCACCACCGAGCTGGCCCGCGAGCGCATCCACCGCCACCTGAACCGCTTCTGGCGGCTGCTGGCCGCCGTGGATGGCCGCGCCACGCCGCCGCCCGACTGGCTGGCGGCGGTGCAGCGGGAGGACGGCCTGTTTCCGCTGGTGAACGCCGCCGACTGGGCCAGCCTGCCGCTCCGATCACCGCCAGCTGGGTAGTTGTCCGGGGTGCCGCTGCTGGGCCCAACCCCTCAGGGCCAGAGCAGACGGCTCAGCAGCGCCAGCTCCCGGCCGCGGGGTTCGAGCAGACCCCAGCGCACGCCCCAGGGGGCCGTGACGAACAGCCGCAGCATCGCGGCGATCAGCTGCGGCAGGGGCAGGGTATTGGTGAGAAAGCCATACCACTGGGCCGTGGGCATGGCGAAGAAGTTGGCGAAGAACGCCCGCAGCTGGGCCTCGGGGAAGCGCATCAGCTTCTCGAGGCCGAAGCGGTAGAGGGCATGTTTGCGGCGTAGCTCCAGGGGCCACAGCGCCGCCCAGGCCAGTCCAGCCACGCTGGCGGAGTCGAGTCCAGGAGTGCGCAGGCCGGTGGCGATCGCGGCCGCCAGCTCGGGGGCCCGTCGTAGCAGAGAGCCCACCATGTAGCCGGAGGCGGGATGCACCATCGAGGCCGCCCCGCCGAAGCCCACCACCTGCTGCCCGAGATCCGGCAGGGGCAGGTTCATCGGGAACAGGCAGAACTCCTCGTGCTGCACCTCCAGCACCTGCACGCCGCGATGGGCCAGCCGGCGCAGCAGCCGCTCCTTCAGCGTGTCGTAGGGGACGGGCGGTGCCAGGGCGAGCGACGTCTCCTCGACGAAGAACACACCGCCGCCGAGATCCATGGCGTAGAGAAACGTGGGCGGCTCCAGGCGCTCCTCCGGCGTGAGGTGATCGCAGCGGTAGTCCATCAGCACGAACTGGCCGGGCTGCACCGGCGGGGCCGAGAAGGTGCCCACCACCCCGTAGGCGGCCTGGCCCGCCACCGGCCCGTCATCGGGGCGCTGCACGAACACCGGCTGGTGGCCACTGGCATCCACCACCAGCCGGGCCCTCAGTTCCAGGCCCTCCTGGGTGGTGACAGTGGACTGCTGCGCCCCATGCCGGATCGCGGCGGCCAGACCGCGATGCCAGCGCAGACCACCGGCGCGGCACTGCTGCAGCCAGTGCTGCTGAAGCCTGGTCTTGTCGAACAGGCCGTAGTCGATGCCATGGGCCACAGCGCCGGGGTCCCCAGAGCCGGGGGCAACAGCCCCGTTCGCCACGGCCGCTGGGTTGAGCGCCGCGCCGAAGTCGCTGCGGGTGTCGCTCCAGCGGTGACCCAGCAGGGCCTCGAGGCCCTGGGCATCCACCTCCGGGCCCCAGATGCCGTAGGTGTTGGCCCAGGGCGCCTCGGGATCGGCGGCGACCAGGGCTTCCACCGTGAGGCCCTGCTCCAGCAGAGCGGTGGCGATGGCCAGGGCGGCGGGTCCCGCACCGACCACGAGCACGTCAGCCGGCATCACACCACCACATCCAGGGCGGCCCGGTTGTTGGCCTGCAGCTCCGGAGCCTCGAGAATCTCGCCCTCGGGGTCGGCGATCACATCCAGCCGATGGGCGCCGGCCGCCAGGGCCAGGGGCACGCTGAACTGCTCGCTCGCGCCGGCGGCCAGCCAGGGCAGGCGCAGGTAGCGATGGCCGGCGTAGCGGTCGTCGATCACCACGGCGACCCCCACATCGTTCACATCCAGCGAGCCGCGGTTGGCCACGGTGAACCAGACGGATCCAGCCTCGAAGCGCAGGCCCTCCACCGCCAGATCACTGGCCAGGTGATGCAGCTGCCCCAGCGGATAGATCGCCAGGGACTCGAGGCTGCGTAGACGGGTTCCCGGATGCTCGTGGTGCAGGTGGCCGCCATGGCGCAGATCGGTGCTGCAGCCATGCAGGTGCAGATGGGCACCGGCCTGGGGCACCGTGACCCGGCCGCTGCCGGGGTCGGTGTCGTAGAAGCCGCAGCAATCCCAGTGCAGGGAGCGGCCGAGGAACCGGATCGGATCGGCGGGGTCGCCGGGATCCTCGGGGGCGAGGCGGTAGTGCTGCAGCAGGTCGTAGAGGCTGCGACCGGCCGTGCCCTCGCAGGCGGCGCTGCTGGCCACGGCGGTGTTGCGGCGCTGCTGGCCCATGCACAGCTTGGAGGCCACCGTGATCACCAGGGAGTGCCAGTGGGCCATCAGGCGCACGCCGTAGATGGGGGCCTCAACCAGCCGTCCGTCGGAGCGCAGCCTGGCGATCGCCTCGGCCACGAGCTCCTGCAGCGGTCGCCCCTCCACCGGGCCCAGCGCGTCCGGATCGAGCGGCACCCGCAGCGCCGTGGCATCACCGCTGAAGCACACGTAGGGGAAGTGGCCGCTGCCATCGCCGGACCGCAGGGCCCGGATGCCGCCGTCACCGGCCTGGCACTTCCAGATGGTGGTGTGGCCGGCGGCGTTGCGCAGGAAGGTGAGCTCGCCGTTGTCAACGCTGGTGGTGGTGCCCAGCCCCAGCACATCCCCCCGCAGGGGAATGGCCTCCAGGGGGAGATGCTCCTTCACATCCCCCTGGATCAGGTCGCTGATGTTGTTGGCGATCCAGAGCTCGCCGCTGCGATCAGGCATCGGGCTCGGGAGCCTCGGCCTGGGCGGGATCCAATGAAGCGGCATCCGCTGGTGCGGCATCCGATGAAGCGGCATCCGCTGGGGCCTCGTCGTCCTCACCCTCCGGCGCCGGCGGCACCAGCACCACCTCGGCCAGGCGGTCGCCGGAATCGAGCTTCTGCAGCCGCACGCCCGTGGCGGCGCGGGACTGCTGGGGCACCGCATCGGCCTGCATGCGCACGATCACGCCCCGCTCGCTCACCAGCAGCAGCTCCTCGCCGGCGCCCAGCACCTTGAGGCCCACCAGCACATCGCCGTCACGGCGGAACTTGATCGCCCGCAGGCCCATGCCGGCCCGCTTCTGCAGCCGGAACTGGTCCACCGGCACCCGCTTGCCCAGGCCGCTGGCGGAGGCCACCAGCACCCAGGGCCCCTCGCTCGGGGTCACCTCATCGCCTTCGGCGTCGCTGTCGTCGTCAGCGGCGGCGGCACCTTCCACCCGGTCGGCCAGCTCCACCGGCAGCACGTCCATGCTCACCAGGGAATCGCCTTCGCGCAGGTTCATGGCCCGCACGCCGCGGGCGGTGCGGCCCAGGGGACGCAGCTCCTCGTCGCTGAGGCGGAAGTGGATCGTCATGCCGTTGCGCGAGCCGATCAGCACGCTGTCGCCGGGCAGGGCCAGCCGCACCCAGGTGAGGGCATCGCCATCCTCCAGGGAGATGGCGATCAGGCCGTTGGAGCGGATGTTGGCGAAGGCCGAGAGGCGCGTGCGCTTCACGTAGCCGCCGCTGGTGAGCATCACCAGCACCATGTTGTCCTCGAAGGCACCCACCGCCAGCAGCGAGGTGATCAGCTCCTCGCGGGGAATCGGCAGCAGCTGCACGATCGGCGTGCCCTTGGCGGCGCGGCTGCACAGGGGCACCCGGTAGGCGGGCACCGAATACACCACGCCGCGATCGCTGAACAGCAGCAGGTTGTCGTGGTCGTTGCAGCTGATGAACAGCTTCACGGCCTCCTCGCCCTGGCCCTTGGCACCGGGGCTGCGGGTGCCGGCCTTGCCGCGGGTGCCGCGGCTGGTGGCCTCGAACTCGCTCACCGGCATGCGCTTGAGATAGCCGTTCTCGGTGAGCAGCACCACCGAGCGCTCGTTGGCGATCAGGTCGATGTCCTCCAGGCCGCCCTCGAGATCGAGGATCTCGGTGCGGCGCGGCGAGTCGTAGCGGCTGCGGATCGCCTGCAGCTCGTCGGTGATGATGCCGAGCACCCGCTCCTTGCGGGCCAGGATGTCCTTGTAGTCGGTGATCTTGGCCAGCAGATCCTCATGCTCGAGCCGGATCTTGTCGGCCTCGAGGGCCGTGAGCCGGCGCAGCTGCATCTGCAGGATCGCGTCGGCCTGGATCTCGCTGAGGCCGAACTGCTCCTGCAGCTCCAGGCGGGCCGTGGCGGTGTCGGCGGCGCCGCGGATCAGGGCGATGATCGCGTCGAGATTGTCGAGGGCAATCAGCAGGCCCAGCAGGATGTGGTCACGCTCCTCGGCCTTGCGCAGCAGGTAGCGGGTGCGCCGCTCGATCGTCTCGACGCGGAACTCGAGGAACACCTCGAGCATCTTGCGCAGGGTGAGCAGCACCGGCTCACCCTTCACCAGCGCCAGCATGTAGGCGCTGAAGTTGTTCTGCAGCGGCGTGAGTTTGAACAGGTTGTTGAGCACCACCTGCGGATAGGCATCCCGGCGCAGCTCGATCACGATCCGCATGCCGTCGCGGTCGGATTCGTCGCGGATGTCGGCGATGCCCTCCAGCTTCTTGTCGTTAACCAGCTCAGCGATGCGCTCGATCAGCGCCGCCTTGTTGGTCTGGTAGGGCAGCTCGGTGATGATCACCGCATCGCGATCGGGGCGGCCCTTGGCCTCGATGGTCTCGATCGAGGCCACGCCGCGCATGGTCACCGAGCCGCGGCCGGTGGTGTACATCTCGCGGATGCCGCGGCGGCCCAGGATCTGACCGCCGGTGGGGAAGTCAGGGCCGGGGATCAACGACGTCAGCACGCGATCGTCGACGTCAGGGTCGGCGATCAGGGCCAGCAGACCGTCGATCAGCTCGGTGAGGTTGTGGGGCGGGATGTTGGTGGCCATCCCCACGGCGATGCCGGTGGAGCCGTTGAGCAGCAGCTGGGGGATGCGCGCCGGCATCACCGTGGGCTCCTGCTGGGAGCCGTCGAAGTTGTCGATGAAATCGACGGTCTCGCTCTCGATGTCCTCCAGCAGGCTGTCGGTGGTGAGGGCCTGCAGCCGCGATTCCGTGTAACGCATGGCGGCCGGCGGGTCGTTGTCCACCGAGCCGAAGTTGCCGTGGCCGTCGATCAGCGGCATGCGCATGGAGAAGTCCTGCGCCATGCGCACCAGCGCGTCGTAGACGGCCGTGTCGCCATGGGGGTGGTACTTGCCCAGCACCTCGCCCACCACACGGGCGCATTTGCGGTAGGGCCTGTCGCTGGTGAGACCCAGCTCATACATCGCATAGAGGATGCGGCGATGCACCGGCTTGAGGCCGTCGCGGGCATCGGGCAGGGCCCGGCCCACGATCACGCTCATCGCATACTCCAGATAGGAGCGCGACATCTCGTTGCGGAGGTCGGCCTGGATGATCCGGGAATCGCCGTTGTCGCCGGATTCGCCGGGACCTGTGGGACCGGTCCCTACTGGATCCGCCATCGATGACCGCCTGAGTTGACGCCATTTTATCGAGTGTTGCGGCCATGACCCCCCAGCCCCGCCTCCTGGAGCCCCGCAGCGAGACGGAGCTGCGGGAACGGCAGCGCCGGGGGGAGCTGCGGGTGTGCAGCGGGGCCGCCTTTCGCGAGCGGGTGGCGGCCGATGGCCTGGAGGCCGCCTACGCCGCCACCGACGTGGTGGTGGCCGCCAACGCCGAGTTCACCGACCAGGCCTCGCTGCTGCTGGGCCTGGGTCCGAGCGATCCGCCCATCCGCGTGCGCGAGTTCCGGCTGGGGGGCGTGGCGGGCCTGGGCGGCAGCGGCGCCACCGATCTGGTGCTGCCCATCGGCGGGGGACCCACGGACCCGGGCCGCCGCGGCGGCGCCCAGGTGCTGGCCGACCTGCTGGCGGGGGCGGAGCTGCCGCTCACGGCCAGTGGCGAGGCCACGCCGCTGCACCCCCGCCGCGAACTCGAGAGCCGCCTCGACCTGGAGCGCATCGGCAGCGGCCGGCTGCTGCTGCACCGCGGCATCGGCGAGAACGGCGTGGTGGCGGTGAGCAGCGCCGAGGGCCTGACCCGCAGCCCCCTGGGCCCCCTGCTGGGCCCCTACACGACGGCCCTCTACAACTGCGGCGGCAGCGCCAGCATCGGCCTGACCATGCCGGGCCTGTCGCTGCTGGGGCCGGGCTCACCGGTGCTGGTGGGGGGAGCCCTGGGCTGGGTGCTGGGCCCCGGCAGCGGCCACAACCCCGTCCCCCGGCGGCTGCCAAGCGGCCACGCCCGCGTGCCCGGCGCCGTCTGCGCCCTGGCGGTGGATCTGCAGGGCCTGCGGCCCGCCTGGGTGCGGGCCACCCACTTCGAGGGCCACGGCAGCGGCCTGCTCGTGGGAGTGGCGGCGCCGGTGCCACTGCTGGATCTGGCGGTGGCGCGGCAGGCCGCCGCCGGCGACCACGAGCTGGAGGCGCCGGTGCTCGACTTCTCGATCCCGCGGCGGATCAAGCCGAGCTTCGGCTGCGTGCCCTACAGCCAGCTGCTGGCGGGCGAAATCCAGGTGGACGGCCGCAGGCTGCGCTGCGCCCCGGCCCACAGCCCGCGCATCGCCGCCGAGATCGCCGCCGAGCTGGTGGCCCAGCTGCAGGACGGCCGCTTCCCGCTGCGGCTGCCCCTGGCGCCCCTGGGGGAGCGCCCCGGCCTGATTCCCCTGGAGGGCTAGGGGGAGGGCGGGAGCGGTCCAGGCGGCGGCCCTGAGGGCACCCAGAAGCCGGGAAACGGCCGTAAACTCCCGCACCGACCTGCGTGCTCCGGATCCATGGCTGACGCTTTCGCCGCCTCGAACGAAGGCCTCCAGCCGACCGACTCCAGCCCCGAGGTCGGGGCAGGTCCCGACCAGGGCGACACCCCGCCCGAGCCCCCGATCCCCCTGTTCAGGCATACCGAGACACCCGTCAGCACCGACGCACCGATGGCCGTGGAGGCACCGACGGCGAGCGACGAGGCGGCCCTGGTCGCCCCCGCCGGCGAACCACCCCAGCCCCTGGAGCCCGCCGAGGCCACGGCCAGCGCCTTCAGCGCGCCGGCACCTGAGTCCAGCGAGCCCGCGCCAGCGCCCCAGCCCATTCCAGCGGCGGCCTCCGAAGCGGCGGCGAGCCCCGTGGCAGCCGCCGCGCCGGCCGAAGCCAGCGTCGCCAGCACGATCGAGATTCCAGCGCTCGAGCCCGGCGAAGGCGGTGAGTGGGAGCTGCTGGTCGCCAAGGTCCGCCAGTGGCTCGCCAGCGGCCAGCTGCGGGAGCTGGTGGACACCGCCCGCACGCCGCTCACCCTGCTGGCCTATCTAGTGGTGGCGGTGCTGGTGCTGCAGATCTACAGCGCCCTGCTGGATGTACTCGAGGGCCTTCCCCTGGTGCCTGGCCTGCTGGAGCTGGCGGGCGTGATCACCGTGGTGCGCTTCGCCCTGACGCGGCTGGTGCGCAGCAGCGACCGCCAGCAGGTGATCGCCGGCCTGAAGAGCCGCTGGAACGCCTTCCGCGGCCAGGGCTGAGCGGGGCTGCAGACACCGGCCTGGAGCGGACGCCATCGGGCCGGTTGATAGCTTGGCCCGATTGCGTCAACGTTCCCGGTGGACATTCAGCTCGGCCGTTCCCGTACCGTCCGTCGCGCCTATGGCATCGACGAGATCGCCCTGGTGCCGGGCGGTCGCACGGTGGATCCAGCCGTCACCGACAGCAGCTGGAGCCTGGGCGGCATCACCCGCGAGATCCCGATCATCGCCAGCGCCATGGACGGCGTGGTGGATGTGGGCGTGGCGGTGGAGCTCACCAAGCTCGGCGCCCTGGGGGTGCTGAACCTCGAGGGGGTCCAGTGCCGCTACGACGACCCCAATCCGGTGCTCGATCGCATCGCAGCGGTGGGCAAAGATGCATTCGTACCGCTGATGCAGGAGCTCTACAGCCAGCCGGTGCGCGAGGACCTGATCCGCAGGCGCATCGCCGAGATCAAGGAGCGGGGCGGCATCGCCGCCGTGAGCGCCACTCCCGTGGCGGCCCTGAAGTTCGGCAAGGCCATCGCCGAGGCCGGCGCTGACCTGTTCTTCGTGCAGGCCACGGTGGTCAGCACCGAGCACATCGGCCCCGAGGGCCAGGAAACCCTGGACCTGGCGGCCCTCTGCCGCGATTTCGGCGTGCCCGTGGTGATCGGCAACTGCGTCACCTACGACGTGGCCCTGCAGCTGATGCGCGCCGGCGCCGCCGGCGTGATGGTGGGCATCGGCCCCGGTGCCGCCTGCACCAGCCGCGGCGTGCTGGGCGTCGGCATCCCCCAGGCCACCTCCGTGGCCGACTGCGCCGCCGCCCGCGACGACTACTTCGCCGAGAGCGGCCGCTATGTGCCGATCGTGGCCGACGGCGGCATTGTCACCGGCGGTGACATCTGCAAGTGCCTCGCCTGCGGCGCCGACGCCGTGATGATCGGCTCGCCGATCGCCCGCGCCGCCGAGGCCCCTGGGCGTGGATTCCACTGGGGCATGGCCACCCCCAGCCCGGTGCTGCCCCGCGGCACCCGCATCAACGTGGGCACCACCGGCAGCCTGGAAAAGATCCTGCGCGGCCCCGCCGGCCTCGACGACGGCACCCAGAACCTGCTGGGCTGCATCAAGACCTCGATGGGCACCCTCGGCGCCCGCACCCTCAAGGAGATGCAGCAGGTGGACGTGGTCGTGGCCCCCTCGCTGCTCACCGAGGGCAAGGTGTATCAGAAGGCCCAGCAACTGGGCATGGGCAAGTAGGGAGGATCCCAGCCCCGGAGCCGCCTCAGGCCCCCCCCGGGGCACAGGACCTAATCTGAGGGTGTGCGGGCTTCGGCCCACACACTCCTCACACCCCCAAGCCCGGCGCGTCCGGGCCTTTTGTCTTCATTACGAGCCCCCTGCGCCACCGGGGCAAACCCGGGGGGCATTGCTAGATTTCAGCCATCCTGATCCTCCTTCGGATGTCCAGCGCAGCCGCCGTCACCGACGCATCCTTCGAGCAAGACGTGCTCAAGAGCGAGGTGCCCGTGCTGGTGGATTTCTGGGCTCCCTGGTGCGGCCCCTGCCGCATGGTGGCCCCGATCGTCGATGAGATCGCCAAGGAGTTCGAGGGCAAGATCAAGGTGTTCAAGCTCAACACCGACGAGAACCCCAACGTCGCCAGCCAGTACGGCATCCGCAGCATCCCCACCCTGATGGTGTTCAAGGGCGGCCAGAAGGTGGACACCGTGGTCGGCGCCGTGCCGAAGACCACCCTGTCGGGCACCATCTCCAAGTACCTCTGAATCCGCAGCTCTGAGTTCCGCCTTCTCGCCCGCCTACTCCACAGGTCAGAGTCCGCTGGATGCCCTGGGGTCCCTGTTGCGGGGCCACCCCCAGCGCCGTGAGATCGAGCGGACCATCGTCAGCCTGCTGGAGATCAGCCGCAGCAGCACCGACGCCAGCGAGTGGCGCCTGATCCGTGGGGCCCTGGCCGACATCCGCGACGGCCTGGCGGTGTTCGGGCCGCGGCGCCAGACCCGCAAGGTCACCGTGTTCGGCTCGGCGCGCACCGCCACCGAGGACCCGGCCTACAAACTGGCCGAGCAGCTCGCCGCCGAGGCGGTGGCCCAGGGCTTCGACGTGATGACCGGGGCCGGCGGCGGCATCATGGAGGCGGCCAACCGCGGCGCCGGCTGCGAGAACAGCATCGGCCTCAACGTCGATCTGCCCTTCGAGCAGCACGCCAACCGCTACGTGAGCGGCTGCGACGGGCGTCTGCTGCACTTCCGCTACTTCTTCACCCGCAAGCTGTTCTTCCTGCGCGAGAGCGATGCGCTGGTGGTGCTGCCGGGTGGCTACGGCACCTTCGATGAGCTGTTCGAGTCCCTCACCCTGATCCAGACCGGCCGCACCCCGCCGATCCCGCTGGTGATGCTGGCTCCCCCTGGGGACGACTTCTGGCCCACGTTGATGCGGGATGTGCAGGCGGGGCTGGCGGCCCGCGGCCTGATCTCAGCCGAGGACACGGCCCTGCTCAAGCAGGCCACCACCGCCGCTGAGGCGATGGAGCACATCTGCACCTTCTACCGGGTGTTCCATGGCGCCCAGCTCGGCGAGGACCGCATGGAGCTGCTGCTGCACGTGCCGATCCCGCCCGACCTGCTGCCGGATCTGAACCGGGAGTTCGCCGATGTGGTGAGCGAGGGCACGATCAGTGCCGGCGAGAGCTCCGATGAGGAGGGGATCCTGCGGCCCTGCCTGCGCTTCCAGCTGGATCGGCGCCGCATGGGCCGGCTCTATCAGCTGATCGATCGGATCAACGCCATTCCCCTGCCGGCCTCACCGGCCCTGGAGCAGCCGTGCCAACGGCTCGGGGTCAGCGCCGCCTGAGGATGGGGACCCTGCCTGCGACCGGCTTGACCATGGCCAGCCCGACCCCGCTCCGCATCGGCCTGATCGACTACGGCATGGGCAACCTGCACTCGGTGCAGCGGGCCTTCGAGCGGCTGGGGGCCGAGGTGGTGGCCGTCCACGGCGCCGCCGACACCGCCGACTGCCGGGCCCTGGTGCTGCCGGGGGTGGGCGCCTTCGATCCGGCGATGGAGCGGCTGCACCGCTCGGGCCTGGTGCCGGTGATCGCCGACTGGTGCGCCGCCGGCCAGCCCTTGCTCGGCATCTGCCTGGGCCTGCAGCTGCTTTTCGAGGCCAGCGACGAGGGCCAGGCGGCCGGACTGGGCCTGCTGCAGGGCCGGGTGCGGGCCCTGCCCCGCAGCCCGGGGCATCCGGTACCCCACATGGGCTGGGCGCCGCTGCTGCCCGCCGAGCCCAGTCCCCTGCTGCCGGGGGGCACCCCGGCGAGCTGGGTCTACTTCGTGCATTCCTATGCCGCCGAGCCCAGCGATCCGGCCTGCACCACCGCCCGGGTCGACTTCGCCGGCAGCCCCGTGACCGCGGCGGTGTGGCAGGGGAGCATCGCCGCCTGCCAGTTTCACCCGGAGAAATCGAGCGGCACGGGGGAGGCGATGCTGCGCCGCTGGCTGGACTGGCTGGCGGCGGAGCGCCTCAGCCCATGAGCCTGCGCCTCAGCGGTGGTCGCCGGCTGCAGAGCCCCCCCGGCGCCACCGCCCGTCCCACCCCCTCACGGCTGCGCCTGGCGGTGATGAACATGCTGGCGACCGAGCTGCCAGGGGCCCGGTGGCTGGACCTGTTCAGCGGCAGCGGCGTGATGGGCTGCGAGGCGCTGCAGCGCGGCGCGGCGGCGGTGGTGGCGGTCGATCAGGACCGGCAGATGGCCGCGACCAGCCGCGCCAACCTGGAGGCCGTGGCAAGAGGCCTGGCCGGCCAAGCCCAGGGCCCCGAGCAGAGCCCTGCGCAGGTGGAGGTGGTGCAGCAGGAGGTGCTGCGCTGGCTGCAGGCTGGCGCTGGGCAGAGGGGCCAGGGACGGCACTGGAACGGCGGCTTCCAGCTGATCTACGCCGACCCCCCCTACGCAGCCGGCCTCTACGGCCCAGTGGCGCGAGCCGTGGCGGCGGGGGGCTGGCTGGCCCCCGGTGGAGAGCTCCTGATGGAGTGCGCCTCCAGTGCCGTTCCCGAGTTGCCGGAGAGCTGGCTGTTGCACGAGCAGCGCCGCTACGGGAGCAGCACGCTGTTGAGGCTCAGGCAGGAGGGCTGAGCAGTCGTCAGCCGCCGAGGGCGCCGCCGCGGCGGTACTGGTTCCAGGCGGCCACGAACAGACCCGCCAGGGTCACCGGGATCAGACCGAGCACGATGCCGCAGAGCAGGGGTTCGATCATGGCGCGCTGGAACGGGATGGCGTTGCAGAATTGTCCCACGGCCCTGGCGGCCACCGAGACGCCCGTAGAGCAACCGTGATCGCCGAGCCCAACGCCATTCCGCCGCCGCCGCTCCCCTCGGCATCGGCGCTCACACCGGCCCTCGCCGCCGTTCCCATGGCGGGTCCCGGCGCTGGCGTGGACAGCGCCGCCGGCGCCAGCGCGGACCCAGCGGCCGCCGCCCAGTCGCGCCGCGGCCTGATCGGCACCCTGGTGGTGCTGGCGGCCATCGCCTCGATCCTGCTGGTTCTGCTCGGCGCCCTGCCGGCGGCCCGCAGTGATCCCTACACCCGCAGCACCCTGCAGCTGGCGGGGTCCGAGGAGCGGGGCGGCCAGCTGTTCATGATCAACTGCGCCGGCTGCCACGGCATCGCCGCCCAGGGCCTGGTGGGCCCGAACCTGCATGGCGTGGTGGGCCGCAAGAACGACCGACAGCTGATCCAGCAGGTGGTGAGCGGCCGCACGCCGCCCATGCCCCGCTTCCAGCCGGAGCCCCAGGCCATGGCCGACCTGCTCGCCTACCTGCACGCACTGGCGTGAGCGAGCCAGCGGAGCGGCCCTGCGACCGCCCCCTGGCGCCCCTCGTGGTGGTGCTGGTGGAGCCGGCCGGCCCGCTGAACGTGGGCGGCGTGGCCCGGCTCTGCGCCAACTTCGCCATCGCCGAGCTGCGGCTGGTGGCCCCCCGCTGCGACCACCTCGGCGAGGAGGCCCTGCGCATGGCCGTGCACGGCGGCGCGCTGCTGCAGCGGGCCCGCCTGTTCCCCGACCTGGCCGCGGCCCTCGCCGACTGCCGGCGCGTGGTGGCCAGCTGCGGCCAGGTGGCGCGCGACAGCCTGCCCCTGCACAGCCCCGCCGGCGCCCTCGACTGGCTGCTGGCCGGGGGCGGCCTGCCGGCCGGGAAACCACAGCCGCCATCGGCGCTGGTGTTCGGGCGCGAGGACCGGGGGCTGAGCACCGATGAGCTGCTGCAGGCCGGCCGGGTGCTGCGCATCGCCACCGGCGAGGCCTACGCCTCCCTGAACCTCGCCCAGGCGGCCGCCATCTGCCTGCACGAACTCCACCAGGCGCGGCTGCGGCAGGCGAACCCGGACGATCCGGGCCCGGGCTCCCCCCTGCCAGAGCCGGCCGGGGAGACAGCGGCGGCTCCGCGGGACAGTGCCTCCCCGGACGATCCCCTCGGGGATCCGGCCCCCCGCGGAGCCATCGAGGCCATGCTCCAGGACGCCGAGGAGCTGCTGCTGGCGGTGGGCTTCCTCTACCCCCACACGGCCCACGCCCGCATGGCCAAGCTGCGGGGCCTGCTGCAGCGCGCCCAGATCCGCGACGCCGAGGTGGCCCTGGTGCGGGGCATGGTCCGGCAGCTGCGCTGGGCAGCACAGCGGCGAAGCCCCTAAGGTCTGGCCCTGCCCGGATCCGCCCGCCTCGTGAGTTCCCTTCGCCCCGCCCGCTCCGGCTCCTGGGGGCCGCTGCGCCTGCTGCTGCGGCTGCTGGTGATGGGCATCGGCCTGGGCCTGATCAGCGGCACGGCCCTGAAGCTGCTGGCGCCACGGCTGGCCCAGGGCTCGATCAATGCCCCCCGCATCACCGGCAGCCCCGCCAGCCAGCCCCTCCAGGCCCTGCCGCGGGGCATCCCCCTGGGCCGCATCGAGCCCCACCGGGAACTCACGGGCCTGAGCAGGAGATGGGCCGCCCTGGCGGCGGCCCACAAGGACCTCAAGGCCAGCGGCTACCTGCTGGTGCTCGATGACGGTCGCTTCGCCCAGCTGCAGAGCGAGCTGCCCCTGCCGGCCGCCAGCTCGATCAAGACGCCGATCCTGCTGGCGGCCCTCGAGGATCTGGATGCCGGCCGGCTGCGCTGGGACCAGCCCCTGACCATGACCAAGGAGGTGGTGGGGGCCGGGGCCGGCTGGATGGCGAACAAGCCGGTGGGAACGCGCTTCCCCTTCCACGAGGCCGCCACCGAGATGATCCGCGTGAGCGACAACACCGCCACCAACCTGCTGATCAAGCGGCTCGGCGGCAAGACGGCCCTCAACGCCCGCTTCCAGGCGCTGGGGCTGCCGGGCACGGTGATCAACAACTGGCTGCCGGACCTGGAGGGGACCAACACCACCAGCGCCCACGACCTGGCCCGGACCATCGCCCTCGTGGACACCGGCGAGAAACTCAGCCCGCGGGCCCGGGACCTGTTCCGCCAGGTCATGGGCACATCGCGCACCAACACCCTGCTTCCCCTGGGCCTGCTCCAGGGCCTCGGCGGTGACTCGGCCGATCCCGATGCCGATCTGATGCCCTACGGCGTGACCGTGCTCAACAAGACCGGCGACATCGGCATCGCCTACGCCGACGGCGGCCTGATCGAACTGCCCAATGGCCAGCGGGCCGTGGCCGCCTTCATGGTGAAGGGCCCCTTCAACGACCCCCGCTCCACCGACCTGATCAGGGCCATGGCCGCCGAGGCGGCCAAGCTGCTGGTGCCCCGCGGCTCCGCGGCCGCGCAGCCCGGCACCCCGTCCGCACCCCCGTCTGCCACGACACCATCCTTCGACCGCCGCTGATGCTGTCCGTCCTGCTGGCCGCCGCCCTGCCGCCCCCCGTGGCCACCCCCGCTCCGGCAGCGGCCACTCCACCGGCCGCCACCACCCTGCTGCGCCCCCAGACCGTGGCCCCCCTGCCGGGCAGCCTGGACACGGTGCTGCTGGTGAACGACAACAACCCGGAGCTGATCACGGCGCCGGGGATCCTGCTCTCCACCTTCCCCCGGCCGGGCCGGGGCGTGCCGGAGGCCCACCTGGATGTGCCGCTGAGCGGTCGCTTCGACCTGTTCAGCCACCACGTGTATGCGGGCCGGCCCGAGAGCCTCGATTCCACGCTGTGGTTGGCGGTGCTGGCCCAGCCCCGCGGCAGCCAGCCGGTGAGCCTGCAGCTGCTGGCCGGCTCCACCGCCCTCTCCCAGGCCACCGACGCGGTGCAGCCCTCAGCCCCCTTCCTGCCCCTGCCGGAGCTGCTGCCCCAGGACGGCTCGGTGTTCTCCGGCCCCGGCAGCCGCGTGGCCACCGAGCTGCTCGAGCGCCAGCGCAGCCCGCTGCTGCCCGCCAGCTGGACCCTGCAGCCCGGAGCGCCGACCACCCTGGTGGTGCTGCCCCTGCCGGTGAAGGGGCTCGATCCGCTGCTCAACGGCCGCAACCTGCAGCTGCGGCTGCAGAGCCAGGGCCCCGTGAGCCTGGCCACCCTGGCGGCCTTCGGCACGGGCGATCGGCCGCCGTCGCCCGAGAGCTGGGCAGCGCTGCTGGAGGGTCCCCTGAGCCCCAAGGAGCACCAGCCCACCCCCCGCGGCAGCAAGGGCAAGCTGATCTACTCGCGGGTGAGCGGGGTGCAGATCGGCAGTGTGTGGCGCACGACCCTCACCGATCCAGGCCGGCGCTGGCTGAGCGCCAGCCGTGCCCCGATCTCCTGGCCGATCAGCTCCCTGGAGCGCGGCAGCCTCGGCACCGGCCAGGTGCAGACCGCCGAGCTGCAGGCCCACTACCCCGGCACCGCCTGGGCCGCCCACGGCAACTACGGGGTGGAGTACGACCTGGCGATCCCCCTGCGCAACGACACCAAGGCTCCGCTGCAGCTGCAGCTGGCCCTGGAATCACCGCTGAAGACCGATGCGCCCGTGGGGGGCCTGCGCTTCAACACCAGCCCGGCGCGGGCCGTGATGTTCCGCGGCAGCGTGGAGGTGAGCGGCCTGGATGATCCCGCCGGCAAGGCAGCCGGCCGCCGCAGCTTCCACCTGATCCAGCGGGCGGGCCAGCAGGGCCCGGTCCTGGGCACGCTGAGCCTGGCCCCCGGCAGCCAGCGGCAGCTGCGGGTGCGGCTGATCTACCCGGCCGATGCCACCCCGCCCCAGGTGCTGAGCCTGCTGCCAGTGGCCGTCCCGGCGCCTCAAGCGGCTGTGAAACAATCGCCTGCTCCCCCAGCCAGCAGCCAACCGTGACGCAAGCCCGCAAGCGCCGGGTCTTCCCCTTCACCGCCATCGTGGGTCAGGAGGAGATGAAGCTGGCCCTGCTGCTGAACGTGATCGATCCGCGCATCGGCGGCGTGATGATCATGGGCGACCGGGGCACGGGCAAGAGCACCACGATCCGGGCCCTGGCCGATCTGCTGCCCGAGATCGACGTGGTGGGGGGCGACCCCTACAACAGCTCCCCCAGCGACCCGGATCTGCAGAGCGCTGAGGTGCGCCAGCGGGCCGAGGACGGCGAGGCACTGCCGATCGAGCAGCGCCAGGTGCCGATGGTGGACCTGCCCCTGGGCGCCACCGAAGACCGCCTCTGCGGCACCATCGACATCGAGAAGGCCCTCAGCGAGGGCGTGCGGGCCTTCGAGCCGGGCCTGCTGGCCAAGGCCAACCGCGGCCTGCTCTATGTGGATGAGGTGAACCTGCTGGACGACCACCTGGTGGACGTGCTGCTGGACTCGGCCGCCTCAGGCTGGAACACGGTGGAACGCGAGGGTGTGAGCGTGCGCCACCCGGCCCGCTTCGTGCTGATCGGCTCCGGCAACCCCGAGGAAGGTGAACTGCGGCCACAGCTGCTCGATCGCTTCGGCATGAGCGTGGAGGTGCGCACCGTGCGCGACCCCGAACTGCGGGTGCAGGTGGTGGACCAGCGCACCAGCTTCGACAACGACCCCGACCGCTTCAACGACGCCGTTCAGCCCACCCAGGAGGCCCTGCAGGCGCGGGTGGTGGAGGCCCAGAACCGCCTGCCCCAGGTGCAGATCGACGACGACCTGCGCATCCGCATCAGCGCCATCTGCGGCGAGCTGGATGTGGACGGCCTGCGCGGCGACATCGTGACCAACCGCGCCGCCCGCGCCCTGGCCGCCTTCGAGGGCCGCACCGAGGTGACGGAAGACGACGTGGCCCGCGTGGCCGCCTGCTGCCTGCGCCACCGCCTGCGCAAGGACCCCCTGGAGCAGATCGACTCGGGCGACCGGGTGGTGAAGGTGTTCTGCAAGGTGTTCGAGCGGCCCGAGGTCAGCGACCGCAGCGCCTTCGAGCTGGCCCTGGCCGCCTGAGCGGCGGCCGGCCCGCGCCGGCTCCTGCACACTGGGCCGATCGCCGCCTGCCCATGCGAATCCTCGGCCTGGATCCGGGCCTGGCCCGTGTCGGCTACGGCGTGATCGACACGGACGGCGGCCAGCAGCGCCTGCTCGACTGCGGCATCATCCGCACCGACCCCGGCCGAAGCGAGGGCGAGCGGATGGTGGAGATCGCCCGGGACCTGCGCCAGCTGATCCGGGCCTGGCGGCCGGAGCTGGCGGCGGTGGAGAAGTTCTTCTTCTACCGCTCCAGCACCACCATCGCCGTGGTGCAGGCCCGCGGCGTGCTGATGATGACCCTGGCCCGCTTCGCCATCCCGGTGGTGGAGTTCCCGCCGATGCAGATCAAGCTGGCCCTCGCCGGCCACGGCCACGCCGGCAAGGACGACGTGCTGGCCGCCGTGATGCGCGAGCTGGACCTAGTGGTGCCCCCCCGACCGGACGACGCCGCCGATGCCCTGGCCGTGGCGCTCACCGGCTGGTTCCAGCGCTGAGCCGGGGCGCTGCGGTTACAACGGGGCTGGAAGCTGCCGAAGCCCATGCCGATCCGCGTCCTGCCGCCAGCCCGCCGCGCCGTGCTGCGCTGGGCCCTGCTGGGTGGCCTGGTCCTGACGGGGAGCGTGGCCGTGACGGCGCTCCTGGGCGTGGCCGGCTCCCGGGACGCCATAGCCGCAGCCCGCGGGCCCAGCCGCGTGCGCCTCGACTATGCCGCCTACAACCCGGTGAGTCTGGTATTGAAGGAGCGCGGCATCCTGGAGCAGGCACTCAAGAAGCAGAACATCCAGGTGGAGTGGGTGCTCAGCCAGGGCAGCAACAAGGCCCTGGAATTTCTTGCAGCCCGCCGCATTGACTTCGGCTCCACCGCGGGTGCGGCGGCCTTCGTCGGCAGGGCCAACGGCGCCCCGATCAAGGCCATCTACGTCTACTCCAAGCCGGAGTGGACGGCGCTGGTGGTGCGCAACGGCTCCAAGCTCCGCACCGTGAGGGATCTCAAGGGCAGAAGGGTGGCGGCCAACCGCGGCACCGATCCCTACATCTTTCTGCTGCGGACCCTGGATCGCAACGGCCTGGCGCCCCGCGACGTGACGATCGCGCAGCTCTCCCATGCCGACGGCAAGGCGGCCCTGGAGAGGGGCTCCGTGGACGCCTGGGCTGGCCTGGATCCGCTGATGGCCAAGGCCGAGGTCGACAGCAAGGCGACGCTGCTCTACCGCAACCCCGACTTCAACACCTACGGGATCCTCAACGTGCGGGAACAGTTCGCCAGGGAGAACCCCGCCACGGTGCTGACGGTGCTGCGGGCCTACGAACAGGCACGCCTCTGGGCCCTGAAGAATCCCCAGGAACTCCGGAAGGTGCTGATCAGGGAAGCGCAGCTCAGCGACGCCGTGGCCGCCCGCCAGCTGCAACGCACCGACCTGCGCCACTCCAGCATCGGTGCCGCCGAGAAGGCCTCGATCCTGGCCGCCGGGGATGTGCTCAGAAAGACGGGCGTGATTCCGGCCACCACCGACATCAAGCAGGTGCTCAAGGACCTGATCGATACCCGTTACACCACCAAAGTCAACGGTGGGCGATGACCAACCGAGGGCACCGGTCCCGGCCGTGGCCGTGAGTTCCGCGAGCAAATCCGACCTGCGCCGGCGGTTCCGGGAGCGCCGGCTGCAGGCCCTGCCGGGAGTCGAGGCGGCGATCCAGGCCAACGCCCGTCGTCACCTGGCACCGCTGGTGCCGGCGGACGCGTTCCTGGGGCTCTACTGGCCCCTGGCCGGCGAGGCGGATCTGCGCCGCCTCGGCGGTTCCCTGGCGGACCGCCTGGCGCTGCCGGCCATCGAAGGCGGTTCGCCCGATCAGGCGCGGATGGTCTACCGCCCCTGGCAAACGGACAGGCCCCTGCGGCCGGACGGCTGCGGCATTCCTGCCCCGGAGCCCGGCGAGGGCGACGAGGCGCCGCTGGGGCCGGAGCGGATGGCGCTGCTGCTGGCCCCGTCCCTGGCCTGCGATGACGGCGGCATCCGCCTGGGCTACGGGGGCGGCTGGTTCGACCGGCTGCGCGCCGACCCGGCCTGGGCCGCCGTGCCCACCCTGGCGGTGCTGCCCTCGGCCTGCCGGCTGCCCGCCCTGCCCCGCGACCCCTGGGACATCCCACTGCAGGGCTGGCTGGATGAGACGAGCCTGCATTGGTTCTGAGCCGGGCCGGCCCTGGAGGCTTGATTGCAAGCTGTGTCGCGCGGCGGCCGGGCCACGCGCCGCTGTGGGCTGTTTGGCAAGATCGGAACGTTGCTCCCCCGAGACGCCGTGGAACCCCAGGCCGATTCCTCGCACCTCTTCCGCGGCACCACCTCCGGCAACAACGCCTTCAGCAGCACGGCCTTCGGCAGCTCCAACGGCGGCTCAGCGCTCCCCAGCCCGGCGAGCCGCCACCACAGCGCCAGCAGCGGCTCCGCCGTGCACCACGTGATCGCCTCCGAGCTCAAGCACCGCAACCAGCCCAGCGATGCCCTGGCGATGATGGTCAACTCGATGGTGTCGATGGTGCAGGCCGGCAAGGCGAGCCGCAGCCGCTGGTCCGCCTCCTGAGCGCTCCTGCCGCCCACCGGCCCGGCCCGTACGCGGCCCCCGAGGTTCATCAGCTCATTGTTCAGGCCTCCCGTTCTTGAATTCCCGCTTCACGGGGGCTGGCGGTCCCTGGAGCCGACTCGATAGCCTCCCTGCAACGGCTGGTTCCACCGCTGCCATGGCGCGTTCCCTTCCCCTGGTCCTGATCACGGCGGCCCTGGCGCTGGCGCCCAGCGGCGCCCGGGCCCATGGCATCGAGACCAGCCTCAGCCGCCTGCCCTCCCTCAGCGAGGGCCTGCTGCTGCAGAGCCAGTTCTCCAGCGGCGAACCCACCCGCGATGCCGTGGTGCGGCTGGTGCCCCCCAGCGGCGCACCGATCGAGCTGGGCCGCACCGATGCCCTTGGGCAGCTGAGCTTCGCCCTGCCCAAGGGCGCCAGCGGCGACTGGGAGCTGCAGGTCGACGGCGGCCCCGGCCACCGCGACTTCCTGGAGATGCCCGTGACCCAGGGCCGCCCCGAGCTGGACCGCCTCAGCGAGACCCGCTCGCCCGGGCTCCGCGGCCTGCTCGCTGAAGCCGGGCCAGACCTGAATCGGCTGCTGCTCGGAGCCGTCGCCGGTCTGGCGGGCCTCGGCGGTGCCGGCCTGCTGCGGCACCGCTCCCGCCGGTCCCTGCGGGGCCCGTCCTCCAGCGAGGGGCACCAGTCCTGATGGCCACCGGCAGCGAAGCCCTCGATCGGATCGTCGAGCGGCTCAAGGGCACCGCCGATCCGAAGCGCCGCTACGAGTACGTGCTCTGGCTGGCCAAGAAGCTGGAACCCCTGCCCGGCGAGTTCCGCAACGACGCCTTCAAGGTGAAGGGCTGCGTCTCGCAGGTGTACGTGGTGGGGCAGCTGCTGGACGGCAGGCTCCACTGGCAGGGCGATTCCGACGCCGCCATCACCAAGGGCCTGCTGGCGCTGCTGATCCAGGGCCTGGAGGGCCTGGATCCCGCCACCGCCGCGGCCATCGATCCGGCCTTCCTCGGCGCGATGGGCCTGCAGGCCAGCCTCACCCCCTCGCGGGCCAACGGCTTCCTCAACATCCTGCGGACGATGCAGGCCCAGGCCCTGGCCCTGGCGTCCGGGGCCAGCGAGCAGGCTGCGGCCGCCGGCAGCAGTGCGGATCCCGTCAGCGCCTGAGGCCCGCCGGCCGATTTCTAGGATCGGCTCCACGACGGCAACACAGGCATGACCATCGGCATCGGCTTGCTCGGGCTCGGCACGGTGGGGGCAGGCGTTGCCGGCATCCTGGCCACCCCTGAGGGGCGCCACCCCCTGGTGGGCGATCTGGCCCTGCGGCGCGTGGCCGTGCGTGACCTGCAGCGGCCCAGGCCGGTGGACCTGCCCGCCGCGATCCTCACCACCGACCCCGAGGCCGTGGTGGACGACCCGGCGGTGGACATCGTGGTGGAGGTGATGGGCGGCCTGGAGCCGGCCCGCAGCCTGATCCTGCGCGCCATCGCCGCCGGCAAGCCGGTGGTGACCGCCAACAAGGCCGTGATCGCCCGCTACGGCGAGGAGATCGCCGCGGCCGCCGCCGAGCAGGGCGTGTACGTGCTGATCGAGGCGGCCGTGGGCGGCGGCATCCCGATCATCGAGCCGCTCAAGCAGTCGCTGGGGGGCAACCGCATCCAGCGGGTGAGCGGCATCATCAACGGCACCACCAACTACATCCTCAGCCGCATGGCCGATGAGGGTGCGGCCTACGGGGACGTGCTGGCCGACGCCCAGCGGCTGGGCTATGCCGAGGCCGATCCCGCCGCCGACGTGCAGGGGGGCGACGCGGCCGACAAGATCGCCATCCTGGCGGGCCTGGCCTACGGCGGCTCGGTGCAGCGCAGCGCCATCCCGGCCGAGGGCATCGATCGGCTCGACTCCCGCGACGTGAGCTACGCCGCCCAGCTGGGCTTCGTGGTGAAGCTGGTGGCCGCGGCCCAGTTCCTCGGCACCGACGCCGATGGCACCGTGCAGCTGGACGTGCGCGTCAGCCCGACCCTGCTGCCGAAGGAGCATCCCCTGGCCGGGGTGCATGGGGTCAACAACGCGATCCTGGTGGAGGGCGACCCGGTGGGCCGGGTGATGTTCTACGGCCCGGGCGCCGGCGCGGGGCCCACCGCCTCCGCCGTGGTGGCCGACATCCTCAACATCGCCGGCATCCGCCAGGTGGGCGGCAGTGAGGCCGGCCTGGATCCACTGCTGGCGGCCAGCCGCTGGCGCCAGTGCCGCCTCGTGGATCCCGGCCTCACCCAGCACCGCAACTACGTGCGCCTGCGCACCAGCGACGAGCCGGGGGTCATCGGCCGCATCGGCACCTGCTTCGGCGATCAGCAGGTCTCGATCCAGTCGATCGTGCAGTTCGAGGCCAAGGGCGGGGCGGCGGCCGGCGCTGGAGCCGGTGCGGCTACCGGCGGCGCCGCCGAGATCGTGGTGATCACCCATGAGGTGGGTGAGGCCCGCTTCCGCGCCGCCCTGGCCGCGATCGAGGCCCTGCCCGAGGTGGTGAGCGTGGCGGCTTGCCTGCGCACCATGTAGGGAACACCGGCCGCGGAGCCACGCATGGGGGCGTCCCTGGTGCAAAGTGGAAGCAAATGTGTAGGAGGTTGGAGCGCCACCCCGTCCGTCCCGCGTCCCGGCCATCCCACGTCGGGAACCCCTGACGCGGGTCGAGCTTCGTATCGCATCGAACCCTGCGCTGGGATAAGACGAAGAAGGCTGGTTCCACCGGCCATCACAGCCATCCCCGGGCCGGCACTCCCGCCGCCCCCGCCGAACCGCCAGCTGCCCACCGTTACCCCGCCCCCTTGACCGGGGCCGCAGCCCGGCCATAAC